>JBBSGP010000037.1:0-30201 GCA_038253885.1 Gemmatimonadales bacterium
CAGATCGTGGACGAGCTCACGAGAAAGGAGCCCGGCACCCGAGGAGATGCGGGCGCTGGGGACGCCTGGTGACGCCACCCTTCTGGACACGGGATCGACTGGCCGATGCGCTGGAGCCCGAGTCCGAGCGCGGCGGGCCAGCGGCTCGCGCCCCCCGTGGCCCGCTTCCGGTGCGCGGCATCTCCACCGACACCCGCACCGTGCGCGACGGCGACTGCTTCGTCGCGCTCGTTGGCGAGCGCTTCGATGCCCACGATTTTCTCGCGGATGCTGTTCGCAAGGGCGCCAGAGCGCTCGTGGTCTCGACCGTTCGCCCGGCTCGCTCCCTCGGGGTGCCGGTCTATGAAGTGCCCGACACGCTGGTGGCGCTGGGCGAGCTGGCACGGTATCGGCGGGCGGCGTGGGGGAAGACGGTGGTGGCGGTGGCGGGCTCCAACGGCAAGACAACCACCAAGGAGCTCCTTCGCGCCGCGCTGACCTCTCGGCTGGAAGTGCACGCGTCATCCGGGAATTTCAACAATCGGATCGGTGTCCCGCTCACCCTTCTCGCCCTGGCCGACTCCGCCGACATCGCCGTTGTGGAGCTCGGCACGAACCTTCCCGGTGAAGTGGCGCTGCTGCGTGACATCGCCCGCCCGGACGTGAGCGTTGTCACGTCCATTGGCGAGGAGCACTTGGAGGGACTTCAGAGTCTCGAGGGAGTGCTGCGCGAAGAGAGCTCGGCGTGCGACGGGGTGAGCGTGGCCGTGGTGCCCGCCGCCCAGCCCGAGATCGCGGTCGCCGCGCGGCGACTCGCTAAGCGGGTTGTCACGGCGGGCCTCGATGCCGGCGACGTTCGGGCGGCCGGCTGGGCTCTCGACAGTGATGGACGCGGCTGGATCGAGCTCGACGGCACGGTGGTTCGCCCGCCGCTCCGGGGGGCGCACAATCTCGCGAACACAATGCTCGCCCTCGCCGTGGCGGTGGAATGCGGCATCACCATCGACGATGCGGCGATGGGCATTGCCCGCATGCCCGCGCCCCCGATGCGAAGCGCCGTGGAGTCGCTCGGCTCGGCGACCCTCATCAACGACGCGTACAACGCCAACCCGCCCTCGATGCGCGCCGCCCTCGATCTGCTGGCGGCCATGGGGCAGGGACGGCAACGGGTGGCCATCCTCGGAAGCATGCGCGAGCTCGGGACGCAAGCCGAGCGACTCCACGACGACGTCGCGCGGCACGCGATGGCGTCGGCGGTCGAGATCGTGGCCGGCGCCGGCGACATGGCCGATGCGCTGCGGCGAACCGGCGGCCGAGACGCGCGCATCGTGACCGCGCCCGACATCACCGAGCTCTGGGAGCAGCTGCGTCCCCGGCTCGAGCAAGATGCCGTCATCCTTCTCAAGGCGTCACGGGGATTCCGGCTGGAGCGTCTCGTCCCCCTCCTCACAGCCTGGGCCACTCGCTAGTGCTCTACTACCTGCTCTTTCCGCTCAACGGGCGCATCGGCGCCTTTCGTCTCTTCAGCTACATCTCCTTTCGGAGCGCCGGCGCCGCAGTCACGGCCATTCTGATCGCGTTCGTCGTGGGACCGGGGATCGTGAAACGGCTCCGCGCTCTTCGCGTGCGCCAGGTGGTGCGCGCCGGAACACCCGACTCGCACCAGGAAAAGAAGTACACGCCGACGATGGGCGGGATCATCATCCTCGTCTCCTCCATCGTGCCTACCCTGCTCTGGGCGCGGCTCAGCAGCCGGTACATCTGGATCGCCCTCTTCGTGACAGCGTGGATGGGAATGATCGGCTTCCTCGACGACTACCTCAAGCTCAAGCAGAAGAGGGAAGGGAAGAAGAACGAGGGTCTGGTCGAGAACTACAAGCTCGCGGGCCAACTCACCCTCGGTGTTCTGCTCGGGCTCTACCTCTGGCGCTTTCCGATCAACACGCTGCCCGGTGCATCGACAACGCTGCCGTTCTACAAGTATGTGCTGGTCATACCGGTATTCGCGTGGCTGTACGTCCCGTGGACGTCTTTCATCCTCACCGGCGTGAGCAACGCCGTGAATCTCACCGATGGACTGGACGGACTGGCCACCGGCCTGAGCGCGATCGCGATCGCGACCTTCGGCCTTTTCGCCTACGTCATGGGTCGCGTGGACACGAGCCAGTACCTCCAGATCTATTACCTGCGCGGAGCCGGAGAGCTGACGGTCTACTGCATGGCGCTCTTCGGCGCCCTGATCGGCTTTCTCTGGTACAACGCGCACCCGGCGCAGGTGATCATGGGCGACACCGGCTCGCTCTCGCTCGGCGGCGCGCTCGGGGCGATCGCGATCCTTCTCAAGTCGGAATTCCTCCTTCTGCTGATCGGGGGCGTCTTCGTGGCCGAGACGATGTCGGTGATCGTGCAGCGCAGCGTGTTCAAGTACCGGAAGAAGCGCTTCGGTCTGGAGTATGCGCAGACGCACCGTGTCTTCAGGCGAGCGCCGGTGCACCACCACTTCGAGCTCACTGGCTGGACCGAGACCCAGGTGGTGGTGCGGTTCTGGATTCTGGGCATCTTCTGCGCGTTCCTCGCTCTCAGCACTCTCAAGCTGCGATGATCCCAGAGAGGTACAGGCAGGGCGAGATCGCGGTCGTGGGGCTTGGCAAGAGCGGCATGGCGGTGACGAAGCTGCTGGCCAGCGCCGGGGCATCGGTGTACGGCTCCGACAACGCCAAGGGCCCGACTCACGACCTCGATCGGATCGCGCGGGCGTCGCTCGTCGTCGCGAGTCCGGGAGTGCCTCCCGATGCGCCTCCCCTCGAGCGCGCCCGCGACGCCGGAATCTCGATCGTGAGCGAGATCGAGGTGGCTCTGTGGTTCCTGCCAGCGACGACGCGCTACATCGCCATCACCGGTACCAACGGCAAGACAACGACGACGGCGCTCGTCGGCCATCTGTTGCGGGGGCTGGGGCACGATGCCCCCGACGCGGGCAACATCGGTACGCCTCTCGCCGAGGTGGCGCTCACCTCTCCTCCTCCCGCGTGGCTCTCGCTGGAGCTGTCCTCCTTTCAGCTTCACGATACTCCGAGCATCGACCCCGCGGTCGGCGTGCTGACCAACCTGTCGCCCGATCATCTCGACCGCTACAGCAGCGTGAAAGAGTACTACGACGACAAAGCGCTGCTCTTCGCCAATGCTTCCGTGACATCGCGATGGGTTCTCAACGCCGATGACCCCGAGGTCCGCGTGCTCGAGCTCCCCGAGCGGGATGGGGAGCGCCCGGCGCTGCTGGCGGGGCGGCGGTGGCAGTTCAGCCTGCGGTCAGCCCACGCCGAGGCGACCTACGACCGCGATACGCAGATGCTGGTGGTCCTCGGCCAGCCGCTGCTCGCGCGACGGGAGCTTCAGCTCCTCGGCGACCACAACGTCGCCAACGCCCTGGCGGCGTCCTTGGCCGTGATGGTGGCGGACGAGGATCACGCGACGCCCCGCTCCCGCCAGCGCATCGGCGAAGCGCTTCGGTCTTTTCGCGCGCTCGAGCACCGGCTCGAGCTGGTGGGGGAGTACGCCAGTGTTCAATGGATCAACGACTCCAAGGCCACCAACGTCAGCTCCACTCTGGTCGCGGTGCAGGGGATGACACGGCCCGCCATCGTCCTCCTCGGCGGTCGCCACAAGGGGGAGCCGTACACGTCGCTCGCGCCGGCACTCCAGAAGGTGGCGCGCATGGTGATCGCCTATGGCGAGTCCGCACCTGTCATCGAGCAGGACCTGGGCGCGCTCGTGCCCCTGGAGCGACTGGGCTCGTCCTTCGAACAGGTGATCGCGCGGGCGCGCGCGCTGGCGCGGCCAGGCGACGCCGTTCTGCTCTCTCCAGCCTGCTCCAGCTACGACATGTTCGCCAACTACGTGGAACGGGGCGCCACCTTCAGGCGTCTCGCGAAGGGTGAAGCATGACCGCATCGGTGATGGACATCCGCGAGCGCTGGCGCATGGGGCTCGAGTCGCGCGCGATCATCATCCTCAACGCCGCCATGCTCGCCGTCGGGCTCGCAGTGCTCTACAGCGCCAGCGCGATCGAGGCGATGCGCGATGGGCACGGCAGCATGTACTACCTGCTCAAGCAGCTCGGGGGTATCGGGATCGGGATCGTCTTCTTCGCTTTCGCGGCGAAGGTCGACGCCGAGAAATGGCGGGACTGGGCCTGGCCCATCATGATCGCCACGATCGCCCTCCTCCTCTTCGTGGTGCTCCCGGGCACCCAGCACTTCGCTCCGCGGATCAACGGCTCGCGCCGGTGGATCAACGTCGGAACGACTCTCCAACCCTCCGAGTTCGCGAAGCTCTCGCTGGTCATCTGGTGCGCCATGCTGCTGGTCAAGAAGGGCGATGCCATGCGCCGTCTCACCAAAGGGCTTCCCCCGTTTCTTCTCGTCATCGGGCTTCTCGATCTGCTCGTGATCCTCGAGCCAGACCTGTCGCAGGCGATGATGTTCACCCTCATGCTGGGGATCATTCTGTTCGCCGGGGGCGTACGCATCGGCCACTTCGTCGTGCTCGGTGCCCTGTCCATCCCGATCCTCTGGCACGAGATCGAGAGAGTGCAGTACGCATTGCTGCGGATGGTGAGCTTCTTCGATCCCGGTGGCGCGCCGGCCGAGGCAAGCTATCAGCTCAAGCAATCGCTCGTGGCGGTTGGCTCCGGTGGCTGGTTCGGCGTCGGCTTTGGACAGGGGCGACAGCAGACGGGATTTCTGCCTTTTCCCTACAGCGACTTCATCGGCGGGAACATCGGCGAGGAATGGGGATTCGTCGGGCTCCTGGTAGTTGTGCTCGGCTTCGCGCTTTACGGGTGGCTCGGTTTCCGGATCGCCCGGCAGGCCCGAACACCGTTTCAGCAGCTGGTGGCAGTGGGGATCACAGTCACGACGGTGCTCACGGCGTACCTGCACATCGGCGTCGTGATCGGATTGCTGCCCACCACCGGCTTGACCCTCCCGTTCTTCTCGTTTGGTCGCTCGAACCTCGTATTGTCCCTCCTCATGACGGGGATCCTGGTGAACATCGGAAGCACGCGCGAGCGCGTGGTCGGTGCGCGGGCCACGGATCCTCTCTCGGTGGTCCCGGCGTGATGCGGCGGTGAGGATTCTCTTCGCGGGCGGCGGCACGGGCGGTCATCTCTATCCCGGCCTGGCGATCGCGCGCGCGCTGGTGCAGCTCGACCCGGCAGTGCATCCGTTCTTCGTAGGGGCGCGACGCGGCATCGAGAGGGAAGTCTTGCCGCACAGCGGCTTCGAGCATGTCCTGCTGGATCTTCACCCATTCTACCGCGCGTCTCCCTGGCAGAACTGGACCACTCTCGCCGGCCTCGCCCGCTCGTGGAGCACGATCGGTCGCGCGGTGCAGAGTGAGCGCCCGGCTGTCGCCGTCGGCACTGGCGGGTATGCGTCAGGACCGCCGCTCGCATACGCGCTCGCCCATCGCATTCCGTTCGTTCTGCAGGAGCAGAACAGCTATCCCGGCCTCACCACGCGCGCGCTCGCCCGCTTCGCCCGCGAGATCTATCTCGGCTACGCGGAAGCGGCAGGCCATCTGCGCTCACGCGCCGCCACCTGGATGGAGGAGACCGGCAACCCGATCGAGCCGCCTCCCGACGTGCGGCCCGATGTCGCCCAGACCCGTATCCGGTGGGGCTTTCCGCCGAGCCCGGAGGAGGGACGCGTTGTCCTGATATTCGGCGGAAGCCAGGGTGCGCGCTCGCTCAACGATGCCGTGTCGCGCTGGCTGATGAGCGCCTTCCCGGAGCGGCTCTTCGTGATCTGGGGGACGGGGCGCAGCGAGTACGAGCGACTCCGGCACCATGAGACGGATCGCGTCCGGGTATTGCCCTATCTCTCCCCGATCGCCGATGCGTACGCGATCGCCGACCTCGCTCTGACCCGCGCCGGCGCCCTCACGCTCGCCGAGCTCTGTGCCTGGGGAATCCCCGCTGTCCTGGTGCCGCTGCCGACAGCCGCCGCCGATCATCAGACCGCGAACGCGCGAGCGCTGGCTGCCTCTGGAGGCGCCGTCATGTTGTCCCAGGCCGATCTCACCGTCGAGCATCTGGACCGGACGCTGGGCAGCCTGCTGGGAAACACCGGCCGTCTCACCGAGTTGTCGCGAGCGGCGTCTGCCCGGGCGCGTCCTCGGGCAGCGGAGACCATTGCCAGACGCATACTTACCCTCGCCCAATTCAAGCAAGTTGGCACTTGAGCGGCCGCCCGGGCGTCGGCTATATTCCGCCGTCGTCATGCCCTCCTTTCGCGCTGCTGCTCCCGCGGTCTCCGACACCCGTCCGATCCATCTTGTCGGGATCGCCGGTGCGGGGATGAGCGCCCTGGCCGAGCTTCTCGCTCGCCGCGGAACGCCGCTCACCGGCTGCGACATGAATCCGTCAGCCGCGCACGATCTGGAGCGTCTCGGGGTGGCCATCGCGTCCGGCCACGATCCGTCGCACGTCGATGCGGCGAGCTCGCTGGTTGTCACGTCGGCAATACCCAAGGATCATCCCGAGCTGGCGCGTGCTCGCTCGCTCGGCATCCCCGTGGTGCGGCGCGCCGAGGCGCTCGCTCAAGCAGTGTCGATGGGGAATGTGATCGGGGTCGCCGGCACGCACGGCAAGACAACCACGACCGTGATGACGACCGAGGCGCTGGCGGCGGCCGGGTTGGCCCCGACGGGAATCGCCGGGGGACGGGTTGGCAGCTGGGCAGGAAACCTGAGCGCCGGCGGCGACGGGCTGTTCGTCGTCGAGGCCGATGAATATGATCGATCCTTTCTCGCCCTCACCCCCGCGGTCGCGGTGGTCACCAACGTCGAGGCGGACCACCTCGACATCTACGCCGATCTCGCCGACATCCGTGCCGCCTTCGCCCAGTTCGTGTGCGGTGCACGCGCCATCGTGCTCTGCGGCGACGATCCGGGCGCGACGTCGCTCCCGACACCGGCCACCGCCGAGGTGATCCGCTATGGCCTCGTCTCGCGCGACGCCAGACTCGTGGCATCGGATCTGCGCGCCGAGCAGGGGGGATCGCGCTTCACGGTGCGATACGATGGCAAGCCGCTGGGAGAAGCGGTCCTTCGCGTTCCCGGTCAACACAACGTGCTCAACGCCCTCGCCGCGCTGGCGAGTGGCCTGGCGTTGGGTGCCGATGCGCGAAAGATGCTCTCCGGTCTGGAGCGGTTCACCGGTGTGGAGCGGCGCTTCGAGAGGGTTGGCGATGCGCTCGGGGTGACGGTCATCGACGACTACGCGCACCACCCGACCGAGATTCGTGCGACACTCGCGGCGGCGCGCGCCGCCTTTCCCGGCCGCCGCATCGTCGCCGCTTTTCAACCGCACCTCTACACGCGCACCCGGGACTTCGCCGCCGACTTCGGCACGGCGCTCGCGGCCGCCGACGCCATCTACCTCACCGAGATCTATCCCGCGCGAGAGCAGCCCATCCCCGGCATCTCCGCATCTCTGATCGAGCGAGCCGCGCTCGACGCTGGGGCGACGATCAGCTGGCGCGGTGAGCGATCCGCGCTTGCCTCGGCGCTCGCGGCTGGTGTGAAGGCCGGGGACATCGTGCTCACGATCGGTGCCGGCGACATCACCGGAACGGGACGCGAGCTGCTCGCGCGTTTGACGGCGGCGGCATGACACGCGTCCTGGATGCGGCGCGCTCGATCGGACGGCGCGGGGCGATGGTGGCCCTCGGCGCGATCGCTCTCGCTCTCGTTCCGCTCTGGGGGCCGCGCGTCCTGCGACATCTGGCTTTCTTCCGGATCCGGAGGGTGGAGGTGGAGGGATTGCACTTCCTGTCGCCAACCGATGTGCTCTCGAAGCTCGATGTGGACACGACGATGTCCGTCTGGACCGATCTCGCGCCCCTCGAGCAGCGCGTGGCGGGACATCCGCAGGTGAAGGAGGTGAGTATCGAGCGGAGACTCCCCGGCACCTTGCTGGTACGGGTGCAGGAGAACCTTCCGGTCGCGCTGATCCCCACGCGGGAAGGGTATCGGCCGGTCGATGTCGGCGGACGACCGCTCCCGATCGACCCGAGCCGGGTGATGATCGATCTCCCGCTGCTGCTGCGCACCGACCGCGCGGCGCTGCAGCTGCTGTCCGATGTGCGCGGGGGTCATCCCGCCCTGTTCGGCCGCATCAGCGATGTGCGGCGCGTCGATCGCGATGAGCTGCTTCTTCAGATGGACTCATTCGTCGTGCGCGGCAGTCCGGACCTGTCCGCGGACCGCCTCGCGGACATCATTCCTGTCGAGGGCGATCTGGCGCGGCGGCATCGCCGTGCCGTCGAGCTCGACCTCCGTTTCCGAGATCAAGTGATCGCGAGGGTGCAATGAACCCAGAACGCCTGGTAGCCGGTCTCGATATCGGCTCCTCCAAGACGACGGCTATCGTGGCCGAGGTCGTGGGGGAGTTGCCCAAGCATCCGAAGGTGAAGGTCCTCGGCGTGGGACAGGAGCGTACGGCGGGCATGCGCCGCGGCGTCGTCTCGGACATCGAGGAGACCACGCGCTCCATCAAGAAGGCGATGGAGGACGCGGAGCGGATGGCCGGGGCCGCGGTCGCCGAGGTATTCGCCGGCATCGCTGGAGCCCACGTCGAGGCGATGACCAGCCATGGCGTGGTGGCCGTCAACGGGGATGAGATCACTCGCGCCGACGTGGAGCGGGCCAACGAGGTGGCGCGCACCCAGCAGATCTCGCCGGACCGCGAGCTGCTTCATGCCATCCCGCAGGAGTACCGCGTCGACCGGAACCAGGGCATTCGTGACCCGATCGGAATGGTGGGCATGCGGCTCGAGACGGAAATGTACCTCGTGACGATCGGCGCATCGCCGGCCACCAATCTGCGGAAGTCGGTGGAGCGGGCAGGGTACCGGACACGCGAGCTGGTGCTCGAGCCGTTGGCGAGCGCGCTCAGCGTTCTCACCGAGGATGAAAAGGAGCTGGGAGTCGCTCTGGTGGAGATGGGGGCTGGGACGACCGACCTCGCCATCTTCCACGAGGGAAAGATTCGGCATCTGGGGACTATCGCCTTTGGTGGCAACAACGTCACCAGTGACATCGTCCATGGGCTGGGCGTCACTCAGTCGGATGCGGAGCGGCTCAAGGAGCGGTACGGATGCGCCTATGAGCCGATGGTCGATCCGGCGGACGTCATCGCGCTCCCGAGCACGGTGGCGCAGGGCGACCGCCAGATACCGCGCGAGCTGCTCAGCCACATCATCCACCAGCGGATGGACGAGATCTTCGACCTCGTGCGCCGCGAGATCAGCAACAGCGGCTTCGAGGGCCGGCTGAGTGCCGGACTGGTGCTGACCGGAGGGGCGGCGGCGATCGCCGGCTCGGCCGAGTTGGCGAGCGAGGCCTTTGGGACGGGAGTGAGGGTGGGAACGCCGGCCGACTCGGTGGGTGGACTCAACGATTCGGTCGAGGCGCCGCGGTTCGCTACCGTGGCGGGGCTCGCATTGTATGGGGCGCACCGTATGGCGCTCGGCGGCGCCGCGGCCGGTGGCCGCCGGCTATCCGCGAGCACGCCGGGGATGGACAGGCTGGCCCAGCGAGTCAAGAGCTGGCTGCAGGATTTCTTCTGAGTCGAAGGGAGGGTGGGCCCGAACGCCGGGTCCGGACGTTTACCGCATTTCGTGCTGGTCCGTTCGGCCGAACGCATTATATTGGTCCCGCCTCGCCCCGCCGCGCTCGTGGCGCGGGTGTGCCCGCCTCGCCGTTGCAGCTCCCTCCGCACCGCATGTCGCTCATACACATCGAGGAGTCCTTCCTCCCATGATCTTCGAGTTCGAAGAGAACACGACCCAGAACGCCCGCATGAAGGTGGTGGGCGTTGGCGGCGGCGGTGGCAACGCCGTCAATCGAATGATCGAGGAGCACCTGGAGGGCGTCGAGTTCATCTCGGTGAACACCGACGCGCAGACGCTCCTCAACTCGAAATCAGACATCAAGATCCAGATCGGGAAGAAGCTCACGCGAGGGCTCGGCGCCGGCGCGCGTCCGGAGATCGGGCGCCAGGCAATCGAGGAGAGTCGCGATGAGGTGGCCGCGGCGCTCAGGAACTCCGACCTCGTCTTCGTCACCTGCGGCATGGGAGGCGGCACGGGCACGGGCGCCGCCCCGATCGTCTGCGAGATGGCGAAACAGGCGGGCGCGTTGACGGTGGGGATCGTCACGAAGCCGTTCCTGTTCGAAGGACGTAAGCGCATGCGCCAGGCTGAGATGGGGATCAGCGAGATGCGCAAGTACGTGGATACGATGATCGTCGTGCCCAACGAGCGGCTACTGGCGGTGGTGGGCAAGGGAATTCCTTTCGGTGACGCTCTCAAGAAGGCCGACGAGGTTCTTCTCCACGCGACGCAGGGTATCTCCGGCCTGATCAGCGTGACCGGGCTCGTGAACGTCGACTTCGCGGATGTTCGCACCGTGATGCAGAGCGGTGGCTCGGCGCTCATGGGCACGGGCATCGGGCGTGGCGAGAACCGGGCGATGGAGGCGGCGCAGCAGGCCATCTCGAGCCCGCTGCTGGACAACGTCTCGATCTCGGGCGCCACCGGAGTGCTGGTGAACATCACCGGTGGCAACGACCTCACTCTCGGCGAGGTCCATCAGATCAACGAGATCGTTCACGACGCCGTGGGCGATGAAGCCGAGATCATCTTCGGTGCGGTGAACGAGCCGGCGATGCAGGGCGAGATCCGGGTCACTGTCATCGCCACCGGCTTCGATCGGGCGCTGCAGCCCGGCGTGGCGACGCCGGAGACACCCGGTACGCGCGGAATTCCGGTGACCCCGGTGATCCCCTTCCCGGGACAAAGGCCGGGTCGCGGATCCACCGTGACCGCACGCACGCCGATGAATCCGAGCGAGCCCACACGCCGCAGCGCGGTCCCGCCGCCGCCGCCGGACGGCAAGAGTGAGAAGCGCGATCAGGATCTGAGCGACATGGAGATCCCGACGTTCATCCGCAGGCAGATGGATTGAGGGGCGCGGCCAAAGGCATCGTCCTGGGCGGCGCTCTCCTCGTCCTCGTCGCGCTGGCCCACAGGCGCTCCGCGCCCCCCCCGAAGACGTCGGTCCCCGCGCTGGTCATGCCGCCCCTGACCGTGATTGCCTGGCGCGAGCGCGTCGACACACTGCACCACGGCGAGACGCTCAGCGCTCTGCTCGCACGCGGCGGGATGACACCGGCCGCTACCACGCAACTCCTGCGAACGGCAACGGCACTGGATCCCCGTCGCATGCCGGTGGGGATGGCGGTGACGACACGTCGCAGCGACGCCGATTCGCTTCCGTCGGAGATCGTGTTCCGGCTCGCGGTGGATCATCGGCTCTATGTCCGGTGGGTGGGGGGGGGCGCGCAGTGGGTGAGTGAGGACAGACGGCTGGCCTGGGTGTCGGATACCATCGCCGTAGCGGGAGTGATCCGCGCGAATCTCTACGAGGCGCTCGATTCAGCCGCGGCAGCCCTCCTTCCAGCGCCGCAGCGCGCGGAGCTCGCATGGGCGCTGGCCGATATCTATGAATATCGCGTCGACATGAGCCGTGACCTTCAGCCGGACGACAGATTTCGCGTGCTGTTCGTTCGCGGGCGCGGACCGGATGGATCGGTGCGGGTCGGCGACATTCTGGCGGCCCGCTTCGCACTCTCCGGTAGCGCGATCGAAGCCGTGCGCTTCATCGATCATGGCCAGCGAGCCGAGTACTTCGATCAGACGGGGAAATCCATGAGGGCGGCGTTCCTTCGCGCACCTCTCTCATTCCGCCGGATCTCGAGTGGCTTCGGTATGCGCAAGCATCCGATCTTGGGCATCTGGCGTGCGCACAAGGGAACCGACTACGCCGCCAACGCCGGCACGCCGGTGCGCTCCATCGGGGACGGTACGGTGATCTTCGCGGGTCACAAGGGCGGATACGGAAACGTCCTCGAGATCCGTCATCGGAACGGCTTCGTCAGCCGCTATGGCCATCTGCGCGCGTTCGCCTCCGGAGTGCGGCCGGGCCGTCACGTGGCGATCGCGCAGACCGTCGCATATGTCGGCATGACGGGTCTGGCGACGGCGCCGCATCTCCACTTCGAGATCCTGGTGCAGGGCGCTCAGCGCGACCCTCGCGTCGCGCTCAAACAGACCGGCGGCGCTCCGATCGCGGCCAGTGAGCGCGCATCCTTCGACGGAGTTCGCTCCGTGATGATCGAAGCACTCGATCGCGGCTTCCCGCATCCGGAGCGCGCGCTGCGCTGACAGTCGCCTGATGATCGAGCTGGAAGAGCGGGCGCCGGGAGCCCGCTCTTTTTTTGCCCGGGACGTCCGCCGGCTTAGCTTTCCCGGCCATGGCGACCTGGTCGGTGGCGCTGGTGGCGGGAACGCTCCTCGCGGTGCTCCTGTACGGATGGCGGGAGCCACGCTCGGCCGGTCGCGTGATCCCGCTGATCGCGCTTCGCGCCATTGCGTTGGCTGGCACCGCCGCGCTGTTCCTCGACGCGCCCGCCGGCCGCGCCCGGCTTCCCCCCGCGATCGTCGCGCTCGATGTCTCGCAAAGCTGGTTGCGCGGCCGTGACAGCAGCGGCTGGCGTCGAGCGATGTCACGGGTGCGCTCCCTTGCTCCCGATTCCCTCCTCCTGTTCGGTGACTCCGCTCGGGTGGGCGGGCCGGTGCCACGTCCAGACGATGCGGCCTCCCGCGCCCAGCCGCTGGCCGAGCGCGCGCTCGGGAGCGGTCGCCCGGTGATCGTTCTCACCGACGGGGAGATCGACGATCCCGCATCGCTTCGGGCGCTGCCCGCCGGATCTCGCGTCGAGCTCTTCCGGGACAGTGCTCGATTGGACGCCGCGCTGGTGTCGCTCGATGCTCCGGCCGCGGCGGTGGCCGGTGACACGATCGATCTGCGAGTGACCCTGCGGAATGGCCCGATCGCGACGAGCGCCGGCACGCTCTCCATCCGGATCGGCGACGCACCGGCCCTGTCGGTCCCCCTCGACGCGCTCGAGCCGCGCGCCGAGAGGACGCTCCCGGTTCGCCTGCCTCTTCCGGTCGCCGCATCGTCGTCCCTGCTCGCGCTCGCGATCATGGTTCCTGGTGATGTCGAGCCGCGGAACGACAGTCTCGGAGTCTCTCTCGAGATCGCGCGCGCGGCGGGAGCCGTTCTGGTCTCCACTTCTCCCGATCTCGATGCGCGTTTTCTGGTGCCAGTGCTGCGCGGCGCTGTCGCTCTCCCGACACGCGCGTACTACCGGGTCGCGCCCGGGAGCTGGCGACAGGAAGGAACGCTCGCCCCGGTGGCCGAAAGCGATGTGCGCCGGGCTCTGCGCGACGCACCGCTCGCCATCCTCCATGGTGACACGGCGTTCTTTGGCTCCCCCCGAACGGTGACGACTGGGGCTCTCGCTCTTCTCTCACCTCCACGCGACACGGCGGAGGAATGGTATCCCGTTGGCGCACCGGTCTCGCCGATCGCGCCGGCGCTCTCGGGCGTTGGCTGGGACAGCCTGCCGCCTCTCGACGTCGGTCCGCTCTCCTCGGCGGGGGAGTGGATAGGCCTCGACGTGGC
The DNA here is from genome assembly GCA_038253885.1 of Gemmatimonadales bacterium. Lineage (GTDB taxonomy): Bacteria > Gemmatimonadota > Gemmatimonadetes > Gemmatimonadales > Gemmatimonadaceae > JALZAQ01. Next base: position 13,576 of record JBBSGP010000037.1, read on the forward strand.
GCGTGCGCGCCGCTTCGATCGACGAGGGGTCATCGTCGGGCGCGCCGCCGGCCGGCGCTCAGTGGTGGTCGGCGCCTCCGGGTTCTGGCGGTGGCGATTTCGCGGCGGCGCGAGCGCAGATGCGTACGCGGCGCTCTGGGGGAGCATCTTTGATTGGCTGGCCGCCGAGCGGCCTGATACGCGTGCTGCACTCCCGGCGGCGGGCGTCGTGCGCGCCGGCGACGTCGTCAGATGGCGTCGCGGATCGGGACAGGATAGCGTCGTCGTCGCATTTGTGCGGAAGCGCGGTGCCCCCCGCCAGGACTCCGTGCGCCTGCGCTTCGGCAGCGCCGGGAATGTCGCCGAGAGCGCGCCTCTCTCGCCTGGCACTTACGATATCCGGGTGCCGGGCGGGTCGGCGTTGCTGGTCGTGAACACGGCGTCGGAGATGCTGCCGCGCGCTCCCACGGCGAAGGCTGGTCCGATCGCCGCACCAGCAGGGCTCGCCGATCAGCCGCGACTTCGCGAGCAGGGCTGGGCGTACCTGGTGGTTCTGGTCGCGCTGTGTGCCGAGTGGCTGCTGCGGAGGCGGGTGGGGCTGCGGTGAGCCCGGCATCGGACACCGATTAGATTCTCGGCATGGAAAGGATTCTCCGGCGCGCCGACGACGTCCCGCGCAAGTCGCTCTGGCAGCAGATCAAGGACGTTGCCCTCCTCGACGTGGGAGTGCTGGTCACCGGCGGCGTCACGGCCGGCTCGCTCGAGCGGCTGGAGGAGATTCTCCTCGAGGCGGATTTCGGGGTGCCGATCGCGCTGCGACTCGTGTCCGATGTCGAGACGGTGGCCCGGAAGGGGCTGGTGAGGACGCAGGAGCAGTTTCTCGAGGCGCTGCGGAGCGGCGTCGAAGCGGCGCTCCGCGCGGGACGGAGTGATCCATCTCTCGTCCTCTCGGCGGCGCGGCCGACGGTCGTTCTCGTCGTTGGCGTGAACGGAGCGGGGAAGACCACGTTCATCGGAAAGCTCTCCGCTCGACTTCGGGCTCAGGGGAAGACGGTTCTTCTGGCGGCCGGGGATACCTATCGCGCTGGTGCCATCGACCAACTCCGCATCTGGGGCTCACGCACGGGAGCGCAGTTCATCGGCAACCAGGCGGGGAGTGATCCCGCCGCCGTCGCCTTCGATGCGCTCGACGCCGCCGTGGCCCGGGGGATCGACGTCGTGATCGTCGACACGGCGGGACGCCTGCACACGCAGGAAAACCTGATGACGGAGCTGCAGAAGGTTGGCCGCGTCATCGCCAAGCGCATCCCGGGCGCCCCGCATGAGACACTGCTGGTGCTGGACGGAACGATTGGCCAGAACGCGGTCGCTCAGGCAAAGGCATTTGCGGAGTCGGTACCGCTGACCGGTCTCGTCGTCACCAAGATCGATGGCACGGCGCGTGGCGGCATCGTGCTGGCCGTGCACGAGGCGCTCGACGTGCCGGTGAAGTTCGTCGGCGTCGGCGAGAAAGCGGAGGATCTGCGCGCCTTCGACGCGGCGTCGTATTCGCGAGAGCTTCTGAGCGCCTGACTCGCTGCCCCGGCTTCGCATGGCGACAGTCCAGCTCGGTACCGCCGTCACGTACCTCAAAGGGGTCGGCCCGCACCGTGCCGAGGCGCTGCGCCGGCTGAACATCGTCACCGCTGGCGACCTTCTGTACCATCTGCCACATCGGTACGTGGACGCGAGCACCGTGTCTCCGATCGTCTCGCTCGAGCCGGGGATGGAGGTGACGGTGCTTGGCACCGTCATCTCGAAAGGAGTCATCCCGACACGGAAAGGCTTGCGGATCTTTCAGGCGGTGATCCGCGACGATAGCGGGATGATCGAGGCCTCGTGGCCCGGGCAGCCTTTTCTCGATCGCACAATCCGAAAAGAGGACGTCCTGCTGCTCACCGGGCCGGTGCGCTTCTTCCATGGGCGGCAACTCGTCCCGCGTGAGTACGCGAACCTCGGCAACGACGGAGGCGCACGCTCCGGAACGGCCGGAGGGCGTGTGCTTGCCGTCTATCCGGCGACCGAAGGGCTGTCGGTGAAGGTGCTGCGCGGACTGATCGAGTCGCATCTCGATTCGCTGCTCGGCCTGGTGCGGGAATATCTGCCGCCGGCGCTGCTCGCGCGCGCGGCGCTGCCGCCCCTTCCCGACGCGCTGCGGATGGTCCATCGCCCTCCGACGATCGCCGACGCGATGCGAGGTCGGGCGCGTCTCGCCTTCGAGGAGCTGCTGTTTGTTCAGATCCTGCAGCGTCGTGCACGGGAGCTGGCTCGCCAACGCCGCCGCGGGATCACGTTCGTCAACAGGAGAGAGCTCACCACCGCGCTCCGGGCGGCGCTCCCGTTCGCGCTGACGGCGGCGCAGGTGCAGGCCACGCGCGAGATCGTCTCGGACATGTGCAGCGACCGGCGCATGCACCGCCTTCTCCAGGGCGACGTCGGAAGCGGTAAGACGATCGTCGCGCTATTCGCGGCGCTGGTCGCCGTCGAGAACGGTTACCAGGCCGCGATCATGGCCCCGACGGAGCTCCTGGCCGAGCAGCACGCCCGCACGATCGAGCGGCTGCTCGCGCCCCTTGCGATGCAACCGGTGCTCCTCACCGGAAGCATGCCGGCTCGGGAGCGAAAGGTGGCGTCCGACAAGCTCCGGAGCGGCGCGCCCCTGATCGCCATCGGGACGCACGCTCTGGTGCAGCAAGCGACGGTCTTCGGCAAGCTCGGGCTGGCGGCCATCGATGAGCAGCACCGGTTTGGCGTCGAGCAACGAGCGGCGCTCGGCGCCAAGGGTGGCGGGGACGCCGCCGATGTGTTGCTCCTCAGCGCGACACCGATCCCGCGGTCGCTCGCCCTCACATTGTATGGGGACCTCGACCTGAGCGTTCTCGATGAGCGTCCGCCAGGGCGGTGGCCGGTGAAGACGGCGATGCGTCCCGAATCGGCGCGGGCACGGGTTCTCGAATTCGTGGATCGCGAGATCGAGCGCGGGCGTCAGGCGTACATCGTCTATCCCGTGATCGATGAATCGGAGAAGACCGACCTCAGAGCGGCGACGACGATGTTCGCGGAGCTCGCGGCGGGGCCGTTCGCGCATCGGAGAGCGGCGCTCCTTCACGGCCGCCTCGATGCCGGCGAGCGCGACGACATCATGCGCCGCTTTCGCGATCGCGAGCTCGACCTGCTGGTCGCGACAACGGTGATCGAGGTCGGCATCGATGTCGCGAATGCCAGCGTGATGCTGATCGAGCATCCCGAGCGCTTCGGCCTGTCCCAGCTCCATCAGCTTCGCGGCCGCGTGGGGCGAGGCGCGGAGGCCTCATACTGCATCCTGCTCGGCGATGTGAGCCCCGATGTGGCGGAGCGGCTGCGCATCTTCGTGGAGACCGACGACGGATTCGCGATCGCGCGCGCGGATCTGAGATGGCGCGGCATGGGGGATCTGTTCGGGGAGCGCCAGAGCGGGATGCCCACGTTTCGCGTCGCCGATCCCTTGCGCGACGAACAGCTCAACCTTCTCGCTGCCGACGTGGCTCAGGAGCTGTTGGCGGCTGATCCGGAGCTCGCCCGGGGAGAGAATGCCGGCATGCGAAAGGCGCTATCGGAGAGGTACTCACGGGCGCTGGAGCTCTTTCGCGTCGGCTGACTGTCAGCGAGCGGTGGAAGCGCCTCGAATCGCCGTCGCGGGAAGTCGCGGCTACGGCCGGGGTGAGGCGAGGCGGCGCTTGATGCGCTCCAGCTCCGCCGTCGTCTTTTCGAGCTGCTCCTTGAGGCGCTGGTTCTCCTTGGTCAGCTCCGCATCGGGGCTGGTGGCTCTGCGCAGGGCAGCGGCCGACTGCTGAACGGAGTCCAGCGACGTGGCGAGTCGTCGCAGGATGCGCGCCTCGCCGATATGGAGCGCACGAGTGCTATCGGAGAGATAGAAGGCGAGCTGCGTCGTGGCTGCGGGAAGATTCATTCCGTGGTTCGCCGGATCCAGCAGGAAGACGCCCCGCCAGTACGAGCATTCGCGCGTTTCGGGCGACGCCGGGTGCGTCAACGCGAACGTCGCCAGCGTCCGGTCGGCGTCATCGTAGTGGCCGTCGAGCGCCGAGCGTTGTGCTGCCGTGAGCGCCGCCAGCCACTCCTGCGCGACGCTTCGCGGAGCGAGACGTGGCTGCGGCTCGGGCTGGCGAACGCACGACAGCGCGCCGAGCAGGAAGAGTATGGCGCCCGCCAGCGAGCGTCTCATCCAGCTGTGTCGGCGGTCGGGCGTCGGGCGCCAAGCGATGCGCGCTTCACCCGCAACGGAAGCGTGAGCGTGAAGGTCGTGCCTCGTCCCACGGTGCTCTCCACGCTGATAGTACCCCGATGCTCGTCCACGATCTGCTTCGCGATCGCGAGCCCGAGGCCCGTGCCGGGCTGCGCCGCCGAGCTCTGGTTGTCCGCCTGATAGAATTTCTCGAAGACGTGCGGGAGCTGCGCCTCCGGAATCCCCGCCCCGCTGTCCTTGACCGACAAGCGGGCCTCGTCCTCGCTCGATTCGATCGCCAGCGACACGCAGCCTCCCCGGTCAGTGAATTTGAACGCGTTCGAGAGAAGGTTGCCGAGCACCTCGTTTACCCGGTCAGGATCCCACTGCACCAGCTGCGGGAGCGTGCCGCGCCGATCGACTCGGAACTCCACCCCCCGCTGCAGAGCGAGCACCCGGAATGCTTGCTCGAGCTCCCCCAGAAATTCCATCAGATCCACTGGACGGGGATCGATCCGCCCGCCTCCGGCCTCGAAGCGGCTGACATCGAGAAGCTGATGCACAAGTCGTGCGAGTGATTGGGACTGAGATGTGATCGTCCTCACGATTTCGTGCTGCTCGGGGGTGAGGGGTCCGTAGATATGCTCGTCCAGTAACTGCAGATATCCCAGCACGACGTTGATCGGCGTCTTGAGCTCGTGCGATGCCACCGAGATGAACTCGGCCTGCAACTTGTCGAGCGCCGCGAGCTGTTGCGTCATCGACTGGAAGCTCCCCGCGAGGCGGCCGAACTCGTCACGGCGATCGGGCGAGATGCGGAGCGCGTGATGAAAGTTTCCATCAGCGACGGCTGCCATCCCCTCTTCCAGCGCGCCGACCGGCTGGCTGATGGCGCGCCAGAGCAGCACACCCACGACGATGGCGAGGGCGCTCGCGAGAAGAAGCGCCGCCTGAGCCGCGTTTCGTCCCCGGATCGTCTCCTCGTCCGCCACGCGAACGCGCTCGCTCGTCCGCACCCGCAGCGCTTGCTCCGCCGTAGCGATCACGCTCTCGGCTCGTCGCAGTGCCGGCGCGACGACCGTGCGCGACACCGAATCGGCACGCGCGGTGTCGGATACGACGGCGAAGCGGAACTCTGACGGGATTCCGATGCCGGCGTCGGCGATCGCCACCCTGATCTGCGCGGCCTCCGGCGCCAGCCCGAAGAGGTCGAGCGTATCCGCCATCGTCCTGACCCGCGTCAGCTTCCGCAACATGCCGTCGCTCGTGCTGTCGGCTGGCACGAACAGGAGGGCCAGCTCTCCCTGCCGGGCGGCGTCGAGCGCTCCGCGCATCCGGTTCAACAGGAGCGAGGCCGCGAAATCCCGCTGCCTCAGCTCGCGAGTCGTGCGGTGCAGATGTCCGAGCGAGTGAAGCGCGAAGAGGAGTGGCGCAGCGAAGATGATCGCGATCGCCGCCAGGCCGAGCGCCAGTCGCGCGCGAATTGTCACGTCAGAAGCCGACCCGGAGCCCGACGACCACACCCGACCGGGCGCGCGCCGACGGGTAAGGAATGTCCCGAGGGCCGCGACCGTTGCGCAGATCGTACAGGAAGAGCGAGGCGCTTCCGAGCAGGGTGACCTGGCCGCCGATGATACCGAGCTGCGCCCGGCGGTCTCCGGCGCGCGACTCCGAGTACAGCCGCTCGGCCTCGTCGTCCGAATAGCGACCGTTCGTCACCGCGCAGCTCGGGCCGCTGCGGTGGCAGAGATCATCCAGGGCCCGGTACGCGCGGTCCGCCCGATGGGTCTGGTCGAGCGCATATACTCCGAATCCCGCCGCGACCGCGAGGAGACTCCATTTCGCGAGCTTCACGTGGGTCCAGCGGGTGGCAGCCGGCGCGGGTGCCCGTTGAGCGCTCAGCGATCCGGGCGCGATGGCGAGCGCCAACAGCGCTACCCATGAAAGACGCCGGGCCGCGACTGCGGGCCAGCAACTCATCGGAAGCTCACCAGCCGGCCGATGATGGGTGCGGCCACGATCTGTCGGTTGTGCACCACCGGGGGGTGGCGCAGCTCGCTGCCCAGCGCTCGCGTCCAGAGTCGTGTCCTCGTCGTGCGGTCGAAGAAGGTCACCTCGCCCCGGACCGTTGCAACGAGCACGCCGTCGCGGAGGACCGCCGGACCGGCGCTCGTCCCGCAGCCCGGGATGCCAACCGAGTCAGCCGCCGCTGGACGCGCGAGCGGAACCAACCAGAGCGTACAGCTGCTGCCGAGCGCGAACAGCGTGTCGCGCGCGACCACCGGCACTCCCGGGATCGGCTCGCTGGTGTTGATGCGCCAGCGCACGATCCCAGACGGAAGGGCCAGAGCGAGCAGCGCACCCGATGGCGACGCGAGGATCGCGGTCGAATCGTCCGCGAGCGCCAGCGGCGCCGCCGTGGTGACCGGGAGCACACCCAGCGAGCGCACGGCTCCGCTTCCCCGATCGAGGACGATCAGGCTGTCGCCGAGCGTCGCGATCACCACCAGATCGCGGCTGACCAGCGGCCCGGAGCGCGTCCCGCCGGTGCGGCGGTGCCAGAGGATTTTTCCGTGAGTCGTGAGAGCGAGGGCACGGCCGTCCTGGGTGGCGACGTAGAGCATGGTGTCCCGTAGCACCATCGGAGAGCCCACGTCACCGACCGTGACCTGCCACACGCGCTTGCCGTTTCGCAGCGCCAGCGCCTCGATCTTGCCAGCGGCGCCCTCGGTGGCGACGAAGACGAGATCCTCCCCGATGAGGGGGCCGGCGCCGAAGGAGGCGTCGGAGTGGTAGCGCCAGAACAGCGCGCCGGTCCGCGTGTCGATCGCGTACACGAACCGATCCGCGCCCGCCACCACCGTCACCCGCTCGCCCACCGCCGGCTCGCCGAGCGTGCCTCGCCCTACATCGGCGCGCCAGACCACTTCGGGATCGGCTGCCAGCTGCTCGTCGGCCGACGGCGCGCGGGACGCTGATCCCAGGTACTCGCCCACCGCGTTCGCTCCTTCACGCGGCACCGGACGCGCGGTGCTCGCGCACGCGGCGTTGACAGTCAGGATGGCCAGCCCTAGCTTCCGCGGCCACCCCGCAAAATGACGTAAGCTTCGTGAAATCAATGACATTCCCGGTTGCGCGCATCATCGAGCTGAACGATTTCGTCGACCAGCGTGCGACGATTCGCGGCTGGGTCACCCATCTGCGCTCGTCCGGCAAAGTTGCGTTCGTTGTCCTGCGCGACGGAAGTGGCATCGTGCAGGCCGTGCTCGTCAAGAACACCCTCTCTCCCGAGATCTGGGAGCGCTTCGGCCAGCTCACCATCGAGACGTCGGTCGCCATCAGCGGCGACGTCCGTATCGATTCGCGTGCCCCCGGCGGGTACGAGCTCGCCGTGAGCAACCTCGACATCCTCGGCGCCAGCCCACTCGACTATCCCATCCAGCCCAAGGAGCATGGCGTAGATTTCCTGCTCGACCACCGGCATCTCTGGCTGCGAAGTCGGAGGCAACGCGCGATCGCGCGGATCCGGAACGAGGTCGAGCAAGCGATCGCCGATTTTTTCTACGAGCGCGGCTTCATCCGCGTCGACACACCCATCCTCACCGCCGCGATCGGCGAACGATCCGGGCTCTTCTCCACCGAGTATTTCGAGGAAGGCAGCGCCTACCTGGCGCAGACGGGCCAACTCTACGGCGAAGCAGCGGCCGCCGCCTTCGGAAGAATCTACACCTTCGGACCGACCTTCCGCGCTGAGAAGTCGAAGACCAGACGCCACCTCACCGAATTCTGGATGATTGAGCCGGAGGTGGCATTCAACGACTCGGACGACAACATGATACTCCAGGAAGAGTTCGTGTCCTACCTCGTGAAGCGGTGCCTGGACCGCCGGCACGAGGAGCTCAAGGAGCTGGAGCGCGACACGAACATGCTCGAAGCCGTCACACCGCCGTTCGTGCGACTCGACTACTCCGACGCCGTGACTCTCATTCAGAAGAAAGGGAGCACGACACAGTGGGGCGATGACCTGGGAGCCGAGGACGAGACGCTGATCGTGAACGAGTACGTGAAGCCCGTCTTCGTCTTCAATTATCCCCGCGAAGCGAAGGCGTTCTACATGAAGGAGAATCCCGCCGATCCTCGCACGGTACTCTGCAACGATTGTCTGGCACCGGAGGGATTCGGCGAGATCATCGGCGGGAGCCAGCGTGAGGACGACCACGACAAGCTGCGCCGTCGCATCGAGGAGGAAGGCTTGCCGCTGGATGCCTACGGGTGGTATCTGGAGCTGCGCCGGTACGGCACCTTCGTTCACTCCGGCTTTGGCCTGGGGCTCGAGCGGACGGTCGCGTGGATCTGCGGCACGCCCCACATCCGTGAAGTCATCGCCTTTCCGCGCATGATGAACCGGCTGCGTCCGTAAGCCATGCACGAGCATTCGAGTATGCCGGTTTCTCGCGAGACCTCGAAGCGGCCTCGCGGCCTGCTCCCTTCAACCCTCGTCCTGATCGCGCTGGCGTCCGCGTGCAGCAGCTCGACGGCCGCCGCGCGGGGTGGGCCCGAGTCCATTGCCGTCCTCGCCGATTGCACGATCCCCGTCGCTGGCGACGCGAGCGCGGTGAATCTGGCGCTCGACGTCGTCTACTATCGTCCCGGTGGCCAGCCTCAGCAGCTCGACGTCGCCTGGTCCAGCGACGGGCGATCACATCCGCTGGTGTTCTTCGTGCACGGCGGCGGATGGCGGGAGGGTGACAAGTCCAGTGAGCGGCCGTATCTGCTCTACCTGGCTCGCCAGGGTTACAGCGTGGCGGCGGTCAACTACCGGGTGGCGAGCGCGCCGGACAACCTCTTTCCCGCCGCGATCCAGGACGTGCGCTGCGCCCTCCGGTGGCTCCGGGAGAACGCGATTCGCTACTCCATCGACCCGACACGCGTCGTGGCGGCGGGGGAGTCCGCTGGCGGGCATCTCGTCTCGTTGCTGGCCACCACTCCCGAGCTGGCCTCACTCGACGAGGCGACGTGTCCGGTCAAAGCGCAGGCGCTCTCCCTCTCTGGAGTCGTGTCGCTCTACGCGCCCGAGGATATCCGGCGAGGAAGCGACTACAACGCGTTCATCGAGCCGACGATCTCCAACTTTCTCGGTGCTGAACCGGAAGCCGTGCCGGCGACGGCTGCGCTGGCGTCGCCGGTTACCCACGTGAAAGCGGGGAATCCGCCCTTCCTTCTCGTGCACGGCGCGCTGGATGCGCTCGTTCCGCTCGCTCAGTCGAGTCGGATGCGCGATACACTCCAGCGAGCGGGCGTACCGGCGACTCTTGTTGTCGTGCCGGAAGGTGCGCACGGCTTCCCGTACGTGAGCACGGAGCGAATCTTCCGCAGCTCGACATGTACGATCCTGGCCTTTCTGGAGAAAACACTGAAGCGTTGAGAGAGCAGAGATGGCGAAGTACCCCATACCACTTCTCGAGGAGTCCCCATGCCAACCGATTATCGTGGCCGCTTCCTCTGGCACGAGCTGCTGACCACCGACACGAAAGCCGCGCAGACCTTCTACCGCGCGGTCGCCGGCTGGTCCACAGAGGCGTGGGAGGACTCACCCACGCCGTACATGATGTGGATGAACAACGGCGTTCCACTCGGTGGAGTCATGGATCTTCCGCCGCACCTGCGCGACAAGAAAGTTCCGCCGAACTGGCTGAGCTATATCGGCACACCCGACGTCGATGACACGCTCGCGAAGGCGGCGAAGCTCGGGGCTGTCACGATGGTTCCCCCCAAAGACATCCCGACAGTCGGCCGTTTCGCCGTGCTCGGCGATCCACAGGGGGCGGTGTTCGCGATCTACACGCCAGAAAAGGAGCCGCCTGGTCTCGATCCTCAGCCCCAGCGCGGTGATGTCAGCTGGCACGAGCTGATCACGACCGATCATGTCCAGGCTTTCGACTTCTACGCGGAGCTCTTTGGCTGGCTGAAGACGACTGCGATGGACATGGGTGCCATGGGGTTGTATCAGATGTACGGGCGCCCCGGGGGAATCCCGCTGGGTGGGATGTTCAACAAGTCGAAGGAGATGGCGTTCCCGCCCAACTGGCTGCCGTACATCAGCGTCGACGACGTCAACGCCGCTGTCGACATCATCAAGAAGCAGGGCGGACAGGTGATGAACGGTCCGATGGATGTGCCGGGAGGCTCGATCCTGCAGGGGATGGATCCGCAGGGAGGCGCGTTCGCGCTGCATCAGCTGAAAGCGCCGATGTGAGGCGTCATGACGGAGCCAAGCACGATCACCGGCCTTCATCACGTCACGGCCATCGCCGGTGACCCGCAGGAGAATCTGAATTTCTACAGCGGCGCGCTGGGCCTGAGGCTGGTGAAGCGGACAGTCAACCAGGATGTACCGAACAGCTATCACCTGTTCTATGCCGACGGCGAGGCGCATCCCGGAGCTGACCTGACTTTCTTCCCCTGGCCTGACCAGCCGCCGGCGCGCAGGGGAACGGGACTGGCGAGCGAGATCGCGCTCGCCGTGCCCGTTGACAGCATCGATTACTGGATCGAGCGCCTCGCTCGCTCGGGCGCGCAGGTGGGCAAGCCGGAGACACGCCGCGGGGCCAGGGCGCTTCCCCTCGTCGATCCGCATGGTCTCGATCTGGCGCTTGTCGAGACAGCCGATGAGCGGGAGTTCAGCCCGTGGGCCGCGAGCGCCGTACCGGCAGCGCGCCAGATTCGCGGCCTGCACGCGGTCCGCCTCTGGGAGCGGGACATCGCGCTGTCGGCTCGCTTCCTGACGGCGACGCTCGATTTCACCAGCGCCGGGGAAGAGGACGGCTGGCACCGCTACACGCTCGGCGACGGCGGCTCCGGCCGTCAGCTCGAGATCCGGGAGCTTCCGCAGATGGCGCGCGGATCCTGGGGAACGGGCGTGACGCACCACGTCGCCTGGCGTGTACCCGATGACCCGTCCGAGCTGGCGGCACGCGAGCGGATCGCTGCCGCACACCGGCGCCCCACGGAAGTCATCGACCGCTTCTGGTTCAAGTCCGTCTACTTTCTCGAGCCCGGCGGGGTGTTGTTCGAGCTCGCGACCGACGGACCGGGCTTCACCGCGGACGAGGAGATGGATCACCTCGGTGAGCGACTCGTGCTTCCACCCTGGCTGGAGCCTCGCCGGCAGCAGATCGTGAGCGGATTGCCGCCGCTCGAGTATCCGCCACAGCTGCCCTGAGGCGACCTCGACTCACCCGGGGTCGCGCAGCTCCTTCGCGTACACTCCCTTGAAGCGGCTGACTTCGCTGCGCTCCCGGTCGAGCTCCGGGATGACGCGCGGCGCGTAGCCACGACTCCGGAAAAAAGCGTCGTTGTTGCTGACCGCGAAGAGCGTCGCGTACTCGCGCCGTCGCGCCAGCTCTTCTACCGCGCTGATCAGCGCCGCTCCCGCGCCGCGCCGCTGCGACGCCGGCTCGACCGCCAGAGAGCGAACCTCGGCCAGGCTCGGCGAATGCTCATCCAGATGGACGCAGCCCACGACTCGCTCCCCGATGGCTGCCACGAGGAAATCGAGCGCCCGCTCGGCAATGAACTCCGTGGAGCGGGGAAGCAGTGTGCCAGCGGGCACGTACTGCTGGATCAGGGAGGCGATAGTCGCCGCGTCGGAGGCGCGGGCCGGTCGGACGATCGAAGGAGTGGACACGAGTGAATCGCGCCGCGACGCGTCAGCTGGAATAGTACGAGGCGTTCTCGGAGATGTAGCCACTCGTGAGGTCGCAGCCGTACGCCGTGGCGCCAGCGTCGCCGACGCCGAGCTCCACCTCGATGTCCACGGTATCCGTTGCCAGTGCCGCTCGAACGCCATCTTCGTCGAAGTCCAGCCGCTGGCCGTCGCGCACGACCCGCGCGCCGTTGATCCAGACCGATGTGGAGTCGGGATGGATTGTGCACTCGAAGCACTTTCCGATGGCCATGAGGACGCGACCGACATTCGGGTCGGCGCCGTGCACCATCGTCTTGACGAGCGGGGAGTTGACGAGCGCCTTGGCGACCCGTCGTGCGTCGGTCGGGCTCCGGGCGCCGCGCACGCTCGCACGAAGCAGGTGGGTGGCTCCTTCGCCGTCACGCGCGAGCATCTCCGTCATGCGGGTGCAGCCTTCCGCGAGCGCATCGTGGAACGCCCCGGCGTCGATGCGGCCGGCCAGACCGTTGGCGAGAATGGCGCAGGTGTCCGACGTGCTCGTGTCGCCATCCACGGAGAGCATGTTGAAAGACCCGTCCACCGAGTCGCGAAGCACTTGGGCGAGCGCGGCCGCCTCGATCTGGGCATCGGTGAAGATGTAGACCAGCATCGTCGCCATGTTCGGCTCGATCATACCAGATCCCTTCGCGACCCACGTGATCGTCGCCGTCCGGCCCCCCCTCCCGTGAACCGCGCTCGTTGAGAGTGCCTTGGGGTGAGTATCCGTGGTCATGATTCCTTCCGCGCCCAGGAGCGGGTCGTCCCGGAGCTCGGCCGCCATCCCGCGGAGACCGCGCTCGATCGCCTCGATCGGGAGAGGGACCCCGATCACCCCGGTAGAGCTCACGAGCACCAGGTCGGGGGACGTACCGACCTCGGCGGCGGCGGCGGCCGCCATGCGCCTCGCGTCGAGCAGACCGCGCGAGCCGGTGGCGACATTGCTGACCTTGCTGTTCGCGACGATGGCGCGCAGTCGTCCACCTCGGATCGTCTCGCGCCCGAGGATCACCGGCGCGCCGGGAAAATGGTTACGCGTGAAGACCGCGGCGGCGGAGGCATCCACGTCGCTCACGAACAGGGCGAGATCCTTGGCCAGCGGCTTGAGGCCACAGTTCCGACTCGCAGCGCGGAAGCCCCGCGGAAAGATGGGCCGCTCGTGGAACTCCATGGGGCCACAAGATACGGGACTCGATGCGCGGCGCGCCACCGCGTGGCTGGCGCCAGCCGTATCGGCGTGCGATTGTTGTATCGGCGCGCGCCACGTGCGTTCCTGGCGAGACACCCCGAGCGGAGAGACGGCCGCCATGGCAAAGCAGGTCAGTCGACGCGATTTCATCGCGGACACGAGCAGGATCGCGGCGGGCGCGATCGTCGCACCGATGATCGTACCCCGGCACGTCCTCGGCGGCGTGGGGCACCTGGCCCCGAGCGATCGCCTCAACGTCGCCATCGTCGGATTCGGGGGCATGGGCTCCGAGAACGCGCAGGTTCTCGCGGCCACGGAGAACATCGTCGCCGTCTGCGACGTGGACTTCGGCTTCTCCGAAGCCAACGTGATGGAGAAGCTCAAGGACGAGAAGGGGAACGACCGACCCGAAGGCCTGAGGCTCCGCGACCAGTTCGCAAAGGCCAAGCGCTACGCCGACTTCCGGGAGATGCTCGACAAGCAGAGGGACATCGAGGGAGTGGTGATCGCGACGCCGGACCATCTGCATGCCGTGGTGGCCAAGGCGGCCATGGATCGCGGAAAGCATGTCTATGTGCAGAAGCCCCTCACCTACTCGGTGCACGAAGCGCGCGTGCTGCGCGAGACCGCGCTCAAGAACCCGCGACTCGTGACGCAGATGGGCAACCAGGGACACTCGAGCGAAGGCGCTCGACTCATCAACGAATGGATCCAGGCCGGTATCATCGGCCCCGTCCACGAGGTGCACGTCTGGACGAACCGTCCCGTGGTCTACTGGCCGCAAGGGGTGCCGCGCCCGACGGGCGGTGCCGTGCCGCCCGGGGCTCCGAGGCCATCAGGCAATCCGTGGAGCATGCGCCTCGTCAACGAGGTGCTCGCCGCCGCGATGGGCTCGTACCCGGTTCCTCCCGGCCTGAACTGGGATCTGTATCTGGGACCGGTCGCCGAGAACATTCCCTACCACCCGATCTACCATCCTTTCAACTGGCGTGGCTGGCTGGCCTTCGGCGCGAGCGCGCTCGGGGATATGGGGGCGCACCTCATCGATCAACCCTTCTGGGCGCTCGGCCTCACCTATCCCACGAGCATCGAGGCGACTTCGACCTCCTGGGGCGTGATGAGAATCCCGCCCGATCCGGCGGCCGCGCCCGACACACCGGGAGCGCGCGCGCGCAACATTCCCGTGTCCTACCCCGTCGCGACCGCCGTGCACTATCAGTTTCCCGCGCGCGGTCCACAGCCTCCGGTCAAGCTCTACTGGTACGACGGCGGGCTGTATCCTCCTCGACCCGACGTGCTCCCGGACGATGTCGTGCTCAAGAGCGAGGGCGGCGTGATCTTCGTCGGAGAGAAAGGGATTCTCATGAACGACACCTACGGATCCAATCCGCGGCTCTTTCCCGTAACCTTGATGGAGCAGGCCGCAAAGGTGCCGAAGACCTATCCTCGCATCGAGTGGAGCCATGAGCTCAACTGGGCGAAGGCGTGTCGGGGGCAGGCGAAGGCGAGCTCACCGATCGAGTACGCGGCTCAGCTCACAGAGACGATGCTTCTCGGCATCGTCGCTCTGCGCACCGGTCAGGGACGGAAGCTCGTTTACGACGGCGAAAAGGGGCTCGTCACCAACATTCCGGAGGCCAATCAGTTTCTCACGCGCGAGTACCGCGCCGGGTGGGCCATCTGATGGGTGATACTCGACTGACGTTGTTCGTCGCGCCGGGGAGGGGCGCGGGCAAGCGTCTGGCATGCGCCGCGGCGGCGCTCCTGATCGGGTGCGCGCCCCGCTCGGAGCCGCCCTCCGGTGCGGCGACCGTTCCAGGTCCGTCCACCACCGCGGCGGCGGCGACCGTCCCGGACAGCGCGGGATGGAGGTCGCTCTTCGACGGTGGAAGCCTCAGTGGGTGGCGTGGATATCGTGCGAAAGACGTTCCCCCGGGGTGGAAGGTGACGGACGGAGTGATCGTCAAGGAGACGAGCACCGAGGACATCGTCACCGTTGATCGCTTCGGCGACTTCGAGCTGCAGTTTGACTGGAAGCTCGGGTCGGGCGGGAATGCGGGGATCTTTTATCGAGGCACCGAGGAATACGATCACATCTACTGGAGCGCCCCGGAGTATCAGCTGCTCGATGACGCGAACGCGCCAGACGGAGCGAATCGCCTCACGTCCGCCGGCGCCGCCTACGGGCTCTATCCCCCGCCCGCTGGCGTGGTGAAGGCCGCGGGCGAGTGGAACTCGGCGCGGCTCATCGTGCGTGGGGCGCACGTCGAGCACTGGCTCAACGGCCGAAAGCTGCTCGAGTACGAGTTATGGAGTCCGGACTGGGAGACGCGCGTAAAGGCAAGCAAGTTCAGCGAATGGCCGAACTACGGACGCGCCAAGTCGGGGTACATCGCGATCCAGGGGGATCACGACGGCACATTGTCGCTGCGCAACGTCCGTATCCGGGATCTGCGCTGAGCCTGCGCTAACGCCTCAAGCCAAGCTGCAAGCGAACATGAACAATTGCGAGCGTGGCGAGCATCATTAGATCGCTTGGCAGCTTCGCCGAGTGTTAGGTCGCGGGAAAGGACACGCCCGCGTCGCATCACGCCGCCTAATCGCGCGCGGCACCTTCCGCTTCGCGCACAAGCTCCTCTACATCGCCAACTCGCTCGTTGCTCAGACCATCGGCCTGGAAGAAACGGACGACGGGGTCTGGTCGATCTACTTCAACACCGTGCTCATTGCGACACTGAATGAGCGCGACTACATCATTCGTGGGTAACCCCAAGTGTTATCCATGCTGTCGGACACTCGTGTTACCTATCTCACCGGCTGCTCAGAACTCGCTGCCACCAGACTGCATTATTTCGATAGACCGAGTTGCTGGCGGAACAACAGGTCGTCCGAGAAAACCCACTCGTGATCCATTCGCCCGGCAGGGTTCCAATGAGCGACCGTCACCATCGGGACATGGAAATGCTTCCCTGTCGGCGCGATGGTCTGCCCGCCAGGGCTCCGGAGCGGCTTGGTGAAGGTGCCCCCCAGCTCGCCCATAACTGTTGTCCATGGACCATTACCGAACCGCACAGAGTGCTCGAGAACCTGAACATCTGGCGCAAAGGCGACGAGACCTTTGAGATCCTCGAGATGCCGCGCGAGACCGCGGGTCTCAGTACCGTCATCGAATGTGACAACAATGTCTTCTGAGTGGCTGTCGCTAAGGCGCGTCCACTCGCGGCGGTTGAACACGCCGAGATCCATCGTATCGAAAGTAGCCAGGTGGCGAGCGACGATAGCGTCCTGCGACTCGGACGTCTTCGGTGGAACGCCGGATTTGCCGTCGCACGCACCTAGCAGGCTGCTGAAAAAAGGTGGATTGGGGGATGGTGCTGGGGATGCGTGATGGATATCATGATGCATCTTGAGCCCGGGAGTTGCGGCCATGCGTGGGATCGAGCCCCAGCAGTCGGCGATGTTCAGCTATGTCTC
>JBBSGP010000038.1:0-29531 GCA_038253885.1 Gemmatimonadales bacterium
ATGCGCCGTCGCAATCGTGATCCCCCGCTCCCGCTCCTCCGGCGCCTTGTCGATCTGATCGTACGCCGTGAACTGCGCCATCCCCTTCTTCGCCTGGATCGCCGTGATCGCCGCCGTCAACGTCGTCTTCCCATGATCCACATGCCCAATCGTCCCCACGTTCACATGCGGCTTCGTCCGCTCAAACTTTGCCTTGGCCATGTCTCTGCTTCCAGGTCTGAAATGAAAGGAACCGTGATCTCGACGGCGCTCTATCTGCCGTTCGGCTTCACCTTGTTGATGATCTCTTCGGCCTTGCTCTTCGGTACTTCCTCGTAGTGGCTGAACTCCATCGAGTACACCGCCCGTCCCTGGGACTGCGAGCGTAGCTTGGTGGAATAACCGAACATCTCCGACAGCGGCACGCTGGCCGCGATCACCTGCGCCTCGCCCCGCTGGGTCATGCCCCCGATCTTGCCGCGTCGGGCCGAGAGGTCACCGAGGATGTCGCCCATGTAGGCATCGGGACAGACGACCTCGACGTTCATCATCGGCTCGAGGATCACCGGGCTGGCGCGCTTCGCCGCCTCCTTGAACGCCATGGAGCCGGCGATCTTGAACGCCATCTCGCTCGAGTCGACGTCGTGGTACGAGCCGTAGATCAGCTCGACCTTGATGTCGACCACCGGATATCCGGCCAGCACGCCATTCTCGAGCGCCTCCTTGATGCCCTGCTCCACCGGGCCGATGTACTCTCGCGGGATCACGCCGCCCACGATCTTGTCCTCGAACACGAAGCCCTGTCCCTGCTCGCTCGGCTCCATGTTGATCACGACGTGGCCGTACTGTCCCTTGCCGCCCGACTGCCGCACGAACTTGCCTTCGACCTTCTCGACCCGGCGGCGGATTGTCTCGCGGTAGGCGACCTGGGGCCGGCCGACGTTCGCGTCGACCTTGAACTCACGCTGCATGCGGTCGACGATGATCTCGAGGTGCAGCTCACCCATGCCGGAGATGATCGTCTGCGACGTCTCGGCGTCGGTGTGCACGCGGAACGTCGGATCCTCCTCGGCGAGCTTGGCCAGCGCGATCGCGAGCTTGTCCTGATCGGCCTTGGTCTTCGGCTCGATCGCCACGTCGATCACCGGCGCCGGGAACTTCATCGCCTCGAGGATGACGGCGCTGTCCTCGTCGCAGAGCGTGTCGCCGGTGCGCGTATCGCGGAGGCCGATCGCGGCCGCGATGTCGCCGGCGCGCACTTCGTGGATCTCTTCCCGCTTGTTGGCGTGCATCTGCAGGAGCCGGCCCACGCGTTCGCGCTTGTCCTTGGTCGAGTTGTACACGTACGAGCCGGCCTTCAGCACACCGGAGTAGATGCGGATGTAGGTGAGCTTTCCGACGAATGGATCGGTGGCGATCTTGAACGCGAGGGCCGCGAACGGAGCGTCGTCCTTCACCTCGCGCTCCTCGAACGTCTCGTCGTGGTGGGGAACGTGACCCTTGATCGCGGGGACGTCGACCGGCGCCGGCAGGTAGTCGATGACCGCGTCCAGGAGTGCCTGAACGCCCTTGTTCTTGAATGACGCGCCACAGAGAACCGGGGTGATGAAGCCGCCGATGGTCGCCTTGCGGATCGCCGATCGGATCTCCTCGACCGACAGCTCCGCTCCGTTGAGATACTTCTCGATCAGCGCTTCATCGTGGGTGACCGCGGCCTCGATCACGTCGTGGCGCACCTTCTCGACGGCGTCCTTGAACTCGGTCGGCACCTCGAGGATGCTGAACGTCTTGCCGAGCGACTCCTCGTCGAAGATGTACTGCTTTCGCTCGATGACGTCGATGTGGCCGGTGAAGAGCTCGCCCGACCCGACGGGGAGCTGCAGCGGATAGGCGTTCTTCGTCAACCGATCGCGAATCATGCTGAGGCAGCGATCGAAGTCCGCGCCCACCCGGTCCATCTTGTTGGAGAAGATGAGGCGCGGCACACCGTAGCGGTCGGCCTGGCGCCAGACGGTCTCGGTCTGCGGCTCGACGCCGGCCACCGAATCGAGGAGCGTCACCGCTCCGTCGAGCACGCGGAGCGATCGCTCGACCTCGACCGTGAAGTCGACGTGACCCGGCGTATCGATGATGTTGATGCGATACTCGGTGCCGTTGCGCTCCCAGAAGCAGGTCGTGGCGGCCGAGGTGATGGTGATGCCGCGCTCCTGTTCCTGCTCCATCCAGTCCATCGTGGCGGCGCCATCGTGGACCTCGCCGATCTTGTAGCTCTTCCCCGTATAGTAGAGGATGCGCTCGGTGGTCGTCGTCTTCCCGGCATCGATGTGCGCCATGATGCCGATGTTGCGATAGCGATCGAGCGGTGTGATGCGTGACATATTCCAGCGCGTCTCGAGGTCGAGTCGGTCGTATGGTGGTGCGAGCGTCAACGAAAACGCGGGTGGACCGGTCCTCCCTCATTCAGGGAGCGGTATCCATCCGCTGCCGCCGGGTGCACTCGCCACTGCTGCGCGGGTGGGGACCCAAAGGCGCGCCGAGTGAAGAGCCCTCGACGATGTATTGTCCTGCGCGTCCAGCGGTCCGACGACTGTCGGGGTGGGCGCGGGTCGCAGATACCCGGCCGCCGCCGCCTCGATCACACCGCCAAAGGCGATGTCCCGTAGCCCGTTAAATGTATTGGATCGGGAGTGACTGTCAATGCCGCGACAGCCGCAACGGGCGATTCAGGGCGCCTGGAATGGTGCCATCGGAGCCTGAACGCGAAGGCGATCCGCACCAACGCGCAGAGGGGCCGGTGCCGTCACGGTCTGCAACAGCTCCGCGTACTGCCGCTTGCCGATGGCCGCGCTCCACTGCTGGCCGCTGGCCGCGTAGCGACTCCCCGAGTACCAGACCGTGAGCAGGTCGGACACGTCGTCGTACACGAACGTCGAACGGTATACGACGTCGTTGAACTGGGGAATCTGCTCGCGCCGAAGCATCGGGGATGTGTACGTGCGCCACGACAGCCCATCGATGCTCCGGGCGAAGAAGAGCTCGCTGCGGCCGCAGGTCGACCCCTGAGGATAAGCGGCATAGACCGCCCAGTACTCGTCCTTCGATGGGACGTGCTGGATGTCGATGTGCCAGATCACCGACCCTGGCTGCTGGAAATCGACCGCCCTCCCCTCGCTCCACGTGATTCCATCGGCCGATTCCCGAGTCATCACCGCCGTCGCTGGTGCACTGCAGCCCACCAGACCCGCGTTGACATACCAGACGCGCCAGCCTCCCGTCGGAGTGCGCACGAAAGCCGGCGAGATGTGCGAGTAGCCTGCGCTTCCGAACACCCCCACCGCCGAGCTCCAGGTCACACCATCGGCGCTCCGCGTCAGCAGAATATCGTCCCGCCCGCCCGACGTCTGCCGATAGTACAACCAGAGCTCGTTGGTCTCGGCGTGGAAGAGGAGGTCGGGATCGGAGAGGTAACCCCCGGTGGGCCTGACTACAGGATTCGTGAGTCCCTTGGGTGGGCGCCAGGACACGCCGTTGCGACTGGAATACACCGACGGATTCTCGAACGCGCTGTTGCCGCCGGGATAAGGGGTGACGGCCGCCCAGTATGCGCGGCCGTTCCAGCCGCCTGGAAAGTATACGAGATCGGGGTGGACGACCTGCCGGGAGCGCTCATATGTTTTGAACTTGAGCGGGTAGATCTTGCCTTGCACGATCACCGGAAGCTCGAAGTGAATGCCCACCGAGCCGCTCTGGCCTTCGCTGGTGGCCGTGATCACCGCGTCTCCGGCCTCGAAGACGTGCACGTCCCCGGAGTCGGTGGCGATCGCCACCGAGCTGTCGGAGCTGTCCCAGTTCACCTCTCGCCCGCGCAACACGTTGCCTTCCGCATCGCGCAGCGTGGCGATGAGCCGGCGGGTCTGACCGACCAGCATCACGTTCGTGTCTCCGCTCACCTCCACCGATGCGACCGGCGGCGGGACCACGACGACGGTCGCGCCGCCAATCATTCCGTCCGCGACCGCCTCGACGCGAGTGATTCCCAGACCACGCCCTGTGACCATCCCGCTCGTCGAAATCGCGGCGATGTAGCCGTTGTCGGTCACCCACCGGATCGCCACATCAGGAAGGGGACGACCGTTGCCATCGAGAGCCGAAGCCGATAGCTGGTAACTCTTTCCGATGGGCAGCGTATCCAGGAGAGGCAGCACCCGTACGGATGCGACCGTCGGAGGGGCGGCAGTCTCGGAGCACGCGACCAGTGTCCCCACGCCGGTAGCGACCAGAGCGCCCGCGACGATCCAGCCGGTTGCCTTCCGATCGAATGAGGCCATGACACCGGGCGACGAGGGAGTGGCGCCGGTATGGGCGGCGCGGGGCAACCGGATCCGTTGTGTGCGAGCATTCCGGTCGTGACGAGCGTCCCTGCTCCAGCCGCGACACGACTGAACATGCGTTCGCGGGCACGGAACATCAAGAGATTCTCATGTCAGCGATCGGCCAGACACCGCGTTGGGCCCCGTATCAGGGCCTCCAGACCAGTTTTGGCTGGGCGCTTTCTTGCAGTTGTACACAACGCATACTCGCGGCGGCCTTGCGCCGGCGCCCTCCGAGCGAATGCGAGAGTCGTCCGTCTCTCGCCATGCAAGCCATGCCGCCGGAGGCCCCGTGCCCGATCCTCGCCTTGTCGTCCGCTCCGATTTCCGTCGCCTCATCGTTGAACGTCGCGAAGAGGTCCTTACCGCGTGGGTCAAGCAGCAGCTCAAAGAAGGACGCGCCGAGAGCTTGCCCGCGGCGGAGCTCCGCACGCAATGCGATGAGTTCCTGACGCTCATCGCCGATCCCACCGATTCCGACTCGATCCTCGATGCCGAGGCCGAAGCGTGGGCCCCCGCCCGTGCGTTTCTGGCCGACCTCTCGCGCACTCGCGCTCGGCAGGGCTTCTCGCCGTCGGAGACGGCCAGCTTCGTTTTCGCGTTGAAGCGGCCGCTGTTCGCCATGTTGCGGGCCGAGTTCGCCGACGATGCCGCTCAGCTGGGCGAGGAGATCTGGCACGCGACCGAGCTCCTGGACCAGCTCGGCCTGCTCACGATGGAAGAATATCAGCGTGGCCGCGAAGAGGTGATTCACCGGCAGCAGCAGGAGATGCTCGAGCTGTCGACGCCGGTCGTGACGCTGTGGGACGGCGTGCTGGCCCTGCCCATGATCGGGACGCTCGACAGCGCGCGCACGCAGATCGTGATGGAGACGTTGCTGCAGCGGATCGTCGAGACCGGCGCGGCGATCGCGATCATCGATATCACCGGCGTCCCGACCGTGGATACGATGACGGCGCAGCACCTGCTCAAGACGGTCACCGCGACCCGCCTCATGGGCGCGGAGTGCATCATCAGCGGTATCAGACCCCAGATCGCACAGACGATCGTGCATCTGGGCGTCGACCTGGGCGATGTGACGACCAAGGCGACGCTGGCCGACGCGTTCCGCGTGGCGCTGGCGCGGACGGGACGGATGGTCGGGCCAGCCGCGACGAACGCCGAATAGCCTGGCGATGGAGCGGATCCCGATCCTCCGGATGGGCAAGTGTCTGCTCGTCACGATCCAGGTGGACATGCACGACCAGCTGGCGATGACGTTGCAGAACGATCTGGCGCTCGCGATCGCGGGAGAGGAGACGATCTGTCTCCTGCTCGACATCTCGGCGCTGGAGATGGTGGATTCCTTCATCGGTCGAATGGTGGCGAACACCGCGGCGATGGCGCGTATCCTCGGCGCGGAGACGGTGGTCGTCGGGATGCAGCCGGCCGTGGCCATCACGCTGGTCGAGCTGGGGCTCTCGCTGCCGGGCATTCACACGGCCCTCGACGTCGAGCGGGGGATGGCGCTGGTCGAGCGAGCGGCGGCGGCGCGAGCATGACCGCCGCGCCGGTTGTCGCCAAAGAGGCGTGCTATCCACTCCACTCGGACGTCGATGTGGTCGCCGCGCGGCGAGGTGTGGCTGACTGGGCTCGCGAGATCGGCCTGTCGGTGATCGACCTCACGAAGGTCGTGACCGCGGCCAGCGAGCTGGCGCGCAACGCGATCGTGCACGGCGGCGGCGGCGTGATGTGCATCCAGGTGGTGCGACAGGCCGATCGCCAGGGTCTCCGTGTGACATTCAAGGATCAGGGGCCCGGCATCCCGGAAATCGATCGGGCGATGGAAGACGGGTACACGACCGGCGGCGGAATGGGAATCGGACTGCCCGGCGCCAAGCGGCTGGTGAACGAGTTCGCCCTCTCGTCGACGCCATCCGACGGCACCTGCGTCACCATCGTACGATGGAAGGTGTGATCGAGCGGGTCGCGACCGTGGGTGGCTCATCGATATGCCTGGACGTGGACGAGCAGACCCAGATCGGCGCGGCGCGCCGGTCCGCCGTGGCGCTTGGCGGAGCGCACAATCTCGGCTCGGACGCGCTCGCACGGTTGGCGATCGTGGTCACCGAAGCGGCGACGAACATCGTGCGGCACGCCGGCAGCGGAGTGATCGTGCTGCGAAGCCTCGTCGCGGGACCTTCCTCTGCGATCGAGATCCTGGCGCTCGACAAGGGACCGGGCATTCACGACGTCGCGCGGGCGATGCGCGACGGCTACTCGACCGCCGGGACGGCTGGCGACGGCCTGGGCGCCATTCAGCGTCTCGCCGATGTCTTCGAGATTCATTCGCAGCGCGGCATGGGAACCGCTCTTCTGGCGCGCGTGGGGGAGCGGCAGGGTCAGCCGACCGGGGCGGAGTGCGCGGCCTCACTCGACGATCGCGTTGGCGTCGTCTGCGTGCCGTTGCGGGGCGAACGCGCGTGCGGCGACGCGTGGCACGTCGTCGTCGATCGACAGCGCATCTCGGTGATGCTCGTCGACGGTCTGGGCCACGGGCCGGAGGCCGCCGAAGCGGCTGATGCTGCGATGACCGCATTTCCGCAGCTTGCGAGCTCGCCCCCGGACATCGCGCTCGTGGCGCTCGACCCGTCGCTGCGGGAAACGCGCGGGGCCGCTCTCTCTCTGGTCACGATCGATGAAGAGACCGGAGCGGTACGGTTCAGCGGCGTGGGAAACGTGGACGGCCGAATCCTCACCGATGGTGCGACGCAATATCTCGTTCCGCAGAATGGAATCGTTGGGCACGGGATGCCGACCCTGCGATCGATCGGCGGTACGTGGCCCGCCGGGGCTCGTCTCGTGCTGCACTCCGACGGCATTCTGTCGCGGTGGCGCATGGATGCGTATCCCGGGCTCAGACCCAAGCATCCGGCGCTGCTCGCCGGCGTGCTCTACCGTGACTTCGGCCGCAAGCAGGATGACGTCACGGTACTGGTGCTCGACGGTGTGACGGCCCAGGAGCTCCACTAGATGGCGTTGGCCATCCCGCTGGTAACCGTCGCGATACGACGCGAGCACGACATCCTCCTGGCCCGTCAGCGCGCGCGCCAGATCAGCCTGTTCCTCGGATTCTCGACTGGAGAGACGACGCGGATCACGACCGCGCTGTCGGAGGTGGCTCGCAACGCGTTCGAGTACGGCGGAGGCGGTAGCGCAGCGTTCTCGATCGAGGGTCAGGCGCTCGACCGGCAGGAGCTCGTCATTCGGGTGGTGGATAAGGGCTCGGGCATCACGGACGTGTCGGAAGTGCTGTCGCCGGAATTCAAATCGCGCACCGGGTTGGGAATCGGGATCAAGGGCTCACGAGCTCTGATGGATCGCTTCGAGATCACGTCGGTCCGGGGTCGTGGCACGACGGTGGTGATGGCCAAGACCCTTCCCTGGTCGGCGTCCAAGTTTGGGGCTGCCGACGTCGGACGACTCACCGACGAGCTCGCCAAGGCGAGTGAGGCCACACCGTTGGGTGAGCTCCAGGTGCAGAACCAGGCCCTCCTGAGCACGCTCGAGGAGCTGACACGCCGCCAAGCCGAGATCGAACGACTGGAGGTGACTGCTCGTGAGGCGCGCGACCTTGCCGATGCGGCGCGCCAGGTGGCCGAACGGTCGCTCGCCGTCCGCGAGAGATTTCTGGCTCTGACGACGCACGAGTTCAGGACGCCGCTCAACGCCATCCTGGGCTACCTGGAGCTTCTCGACATGCAGGTAGCGGCGTCGCTCACGGAGAAGCAGAAAGGCTATTTCGCGCGGGTGCAGAGCGCGTGCAAGCATCTCCTCGGCGTCACGAATGATTTTCTCGACATGGCGCAGGGTGACGCCGGCCGCCTCAACGTGACGCGCCACGCCGGCGCCGCCCGGCACGTCATGAGTGAAGCGTCGGCGCTGGTTGCGCCCCAGGCCGCGCAGCGGAACGTCACCCTGCACCTGACCGAGACGACCGAGCACATCATGTATCTCGGGGATGTCGACCGCGTACGGCAGGTGCTCGTCAATGTGCTTGGAAACGCCGTGAGCTTCACGCCGCCGGGCGGCAGCGTCGATGTCGTCGCGGCGCGCGCCACCGAGCCGCCGCCCGGCAGTGCATTGACCGGAGGACCGTGGTGCATCATCCGGGTCGAGGACACGGGTCCCGGAATCCCGAGCGACAAGCTCGCCCATGTGTTCGAGCCTTTCGTTCAGATCTCGTCGGAAGGTCAAGCGTCGCGAAAGGGCAGCGGCCTCGGGCTCACGGTGAGCCGACAGCTGGCGCTGCTCATGGGTGGGGAGCTGACCGCCGCGAGCAGCGGCACAGGAGCCGTGTTCACGTTGTGGTTGGCCGAAGGAGCCGTGCCGGCGACAGCGGTGCGCGATCTGGTCGACCGGGGAGCGGACCGACGTAGCGGCGGCGCTCCCGCGATGCCCTCAGAGGAGAAACACGACAACTCATAGGAGGTTCTCATGCTGGAGCCGATGTGCATCAGCACCGGACGCTCGCGTGAGGAAGGTGCGCCGATCGGTTTGTGCGCCAAAGGTCTCTATGTCCATCTCGCCTCCGTTCATCGGATTGGCCACGTTCCTCCCACGGCTTTGTAAACCGCCACCGCCGCGGTCGCCGCAGCGGTGTGGCCGGCCGCAAACTGGTTCTGGGCGTCGAGCAACGTGCGCTCCGCATCCAGCACCTGCAAAAGGTCGGTCAGTCCGGCCTCGAATCGTTGCTTCGCCAGATCCGCCGCTCGCTCGCTCGATCGCACCGCATCGGTGAGGATTGCCAGACGTGCGTGAGCGCGGTCATACGTGACGAGGGATCCCTCACTCTCCTCGAGCGCTCGGAGGACGGTGGCGTTGTACTCGGCCTGCGCTTCTTCCTGCCCGGCTTCCGCGATCCCGACTCGCTCTCGCACGCGACCGATGTCAAACAGCGGAAAGGTCATCACCGGTCCGATGAGCAGTCGCGAGTTGCCCTGTCTGAACAGCGAATCAGCCGTCGTCGCGACGTAGCCGGCGCGAGCGGCAAGGGCAACGCGGGGCAGGTATTCCGCTCGCGTGGATCCCACGAAGAGCGTTCGCGCCGCGAGAAGTCGCTCCGCGCGGAGAACATCCGGACGGCGGCGAACGAGCTGATCGGGCGAGCCGACGTACAACGTATCCGGCAGGCGGGGAAGCGCACCCGAGGCGAGCAGCGCCGCGGGAAGTGCATCCGGTGTGCGCCCAAGTAGCACGGCGAGCCGATTGCGATTCAACGCGATCTGGGATTCGAGCAGGGGCGTAGTAGCGAGAGTGAGGTAGAGGACCGATTTCGCGCGCTCGGTGTCGAACGCCGTCCCGCGACCGGCGGCCAGACGATTCTCGGTGATCTGGAGGATTTCCCGCTGATTTGTGGCATTGCGCTCCGAGACCGCGAGCTGCCTCTGAGCGCCGCGCAACTCGAAGTAGGTGCGCGCCACCTCGGCCGCGACGGTGACCTGCACGTCCGCCAGGTCGTGCACCGAGGACTCGACGAGCGCGGACTGTCCTCTGACGTTGCGTCCGACCCGTCCGAAGAGATCCAGCTCCCACGACGCGTCGAAGCCCACGTCCCAGAATTGCCGCGCTGGGAGTTGACGCGTGAGCCCGGGGATCTGCGCGACCGACTGCTGCAGGCGCGACGACGAGGCGGTCCCCGTTATCGTCGGGACGAGATCGAACGAGCTCAGGCGCCGCGATGCGCGCGCGCCGGCGAGACGCGATTCGGCGATGCGGAGATCCATGTTGGCTCGCTCGGCTTCGCGAACGAGCATCGTGAGGGTGCTGTCGCCGAGATCACTCCAGAACGGCGTGGGAGCGAGCGTCGAGCTGATATATACGGGCGTCGCCGACGAGTCCGCCGTGCGCAGCGCCGGTGTCGTTGTCGCGACCGGGGTCGCGGTGCCGTAGGACGACGGAACGGGTATCTGAGACTCGCGATAGGCTGGCCTGGCGCAACCCGCCAGAAGCACGGCCATGACCGGCAAACCTCTACGCATTGGGGCCACCCTCGCCGCCGACCGCCAGGGATGGGCGCCACGAATGCAGCGGTTGGACCTCGTCAGGCAGCCGCGCCGGCCGTTGTTCGCCGCGTGTCGCCAGCCCGCGAACCAAGACGTAGAACAGCGGCGTGAAGAGCAATCCGAGGAAGGTGACTCCCAGCATGCCCGAGAACACCGCGATGCCCATGACGCGGCGCATCTCCGCGCCGGCGCCACTCGCAATGATGAGCGGGACGACACCCATGATGAACGCGAAAGATGTCATCAGAATGGGCCGCAGTCTGATGCGCGCTGCCTCCAGAGCCGCACTGAACCGGTCATGACCTTGCCGCTCCAGGTCGCGCGCAAATTCGACGATCAGAATCGCGTTCTTGCACGCGAGGCCAACCAACACCAGAAGGCCGATCTGGGTGAAGACGTTGTTGTCCCCGCGCGTGAGCCACACACCGCCGATCGCCGACACCAGGCACATCGGTACGATCAGAACGATGACCAGCGGCAGCGACCAGCTCTCGTACTGGGCGGCGAGAACGAGAAACACGAGCAGGATGCAGAGAGGAAAAACCAGCACGGCGGTGTTGCCCGCCAGCTTCTGCTGGTAGGTGAGCTCCGTCCACTCGAACCCGACGCCGTTGGGAAGCGTCGCGTTGGCGAGCTGTTCCATCGTCTGCACCGCTGCGCCCGCGCTCACTCCCGGCGCGGCGCTGCCGCTGATGTCCGCCGCCGGGTAGCCGTTGTAGTGTGTGACCTGATCGGGTCCGTAGGATTGCTTCATCGTCAGGACCGAGCCGAGCGGAACCATCTCGCCTCGCCCGTTCCTCACTTTCAGCTGCGTGATGTTCTCGGCGCCCGCCCGATAGGGAGCGTCGGCCTGCGCGATCACCTGGTACGTGCGTCCGAATTTGTTGAAGTCGTTCACGTACTGTGATCCGAGGTAGATCTGGAGCGTCTGGAAGAGATCGTTGAGCCGGATGTCGAGCTGCTTCACCTTGTCGCGATCGACGTCGGCGAAGAGCTGCGGGACGTTGATCTGGAAGCTCGAGAACTGCCCGGCTAGGCCGGGCGTCTGGTAGGCACGACCGAGGAGGGACTGTGCGGTTGCGTAGAGCGTCGAATCGCCCAGGCCAGCTTTGTCCTCGAGCATCATCTTGAAACCGCCAATGGCACCCAGCCCGTTCACGGCGGGGGGAGGAAAGACGGCGACGAAGCCCTCCTGGATGGTGGAGAACTTCTGATTGAGCGCCATCAGAATCGCGCCGCTCTTGAGGTTCTTCGCCTTGCGCTCCTCGAATGGCTTGAGCCCGAAGAAGATGACCCCCGCGTTCGGCTTCGGGGCGAATCCGTTGATCGACAGTCCCGGGAATTCCACCGCGTGCTCGACGCCCTCCTGCTGGAGCGCCAACGCGGACATGCGCCTGATCACTGCCTCCGTCCGATCGAGCGATGCCGCATCGGGAAGCTGCGCGATCGCGACCAGGTATCGCTTGTCCTGGCTGGGCACGAATCCCTTTGGCACTCGCGCAAATCCGATCAGTCCGATCAGCACGAGAGCGCCATACGCCGCGAGTGCGACCGCCCACCGGCGCGTCACGCGCTGCACCACGCTGCCGTACCGCGCCGAGCCCCGGGCGAAGAGCCGGTTGAAGGGACCAAACAGCCATCCGAGCAGGCGATTGAGAACGCGAGTGGGACCGTCGGCCGGCGCTCCGCGGGGGCGAAGAAGCAGAGCGGCGAGCGCCGGT
Organism: Gemmatimonadales bacterium; assembly: GCA_038253885.1. Taxonomy (GTDB): domain Bacteria; phylum Gemmatimonadota; class Gemmatimonadetes; order Gemmatimonadales; family Gemmatimonadaceae; genus JALZAQ01. The sequence continues at coordinate 12,115 of JBBSGP010000038.1, forward strand.
GACAGCGTCAGGGAATTGAACGCGGAGATCAAGGTCGAGAAAGCAATTGTCAGCGCGAACTGCCGGTAGAATTGCCCGGTCAGTCCGCTGATGAACGCGACCGGCACGAACACCGCGCCCAGGACCAGCGCGATGGCGATGATCGGCCCGCTCACCTCTTCCATGGCGCGATGGCTCGCGTCGAGCGGTGAGAGCCCCTCCTCGATGTGCCGCTCCACGTTCTCCACGACCACGATGGCGTCGTCGACGACGATGCCGATGGCGAGCACCATTCCGAAGAGCGACAGCGTGTTGATCGAAAACCCTGACGCGAGCATGACGGCGAAGGTGCCGACGATCGAGATCGGCACGGCCGCCAGCGGGATGATCGATGCCCGCCACGTCTGCAGGAAGAGCACGACGACGATGACCACCATGAGCGTGGCCGCGAGCAGCGTGTTGATGACCTCGCGGATCGAATCGCGCACGAACAGCGTCGGATCGTACACGGACGACCAGTCGACGCCCTCCGGAAAGCGCGACTTGAGATCGGCCATCGTCGCGCGCACGCCGCTCGAGAGGGCGAGCGCATTGGATCCCGGCGCCTGGAACACGACGATCGCAACGGCCGGCTTGTTGTCGAGCAGGGCCCGAAGTCCGAAGGTCCCGGCGCCGAGCTCGATTCGCGCCACATCCCGCAGCCGGGTGACCTCCCCGCCGTTGCCGGTCTTCACGATGATGTTGCCGAACTCCGTCTCGTTGGCGAGTCGTCCGCGCGCGTTGACGGTCAGTTGATACGCGACCGGATCATTCATCGGCGGCGCGCCCACGGTTCCGGCTGCGACCTGCAGATTCTGCTCCCGGATGGCCTGGACGACGTCGCCTGCCGAGAGCCCGTGAGACGCGACGCGGTTCGGGTCGAGCCACACGCGCATCGCGTAGTCACCGGCGCCGAAGACGATCACCTGGCCGGCACCGGGTATCCGCGAGAGCTCGTTCCGCACGTTCAGCAACGCGTAGTTGCGGAGGTAGACCGGGTCGTACCGTCCATCCGGGGAGAAGAGGTGCACGACCATTGTGATATCCGGCGACCGTTTCTCGGTCACCACGCCGATCGCGCGCACTTCTTCCGGCAACCGGGCCAGCGCCTGCGACACGCGGTTCTGGACCTGGACCTGCGCCAGGTCGACGTTGGAACCGATCTCGAAGGTGACGGTGAGATTGAGTGACCCGTCAGCCGTCGCCGAGGATGTCATGTAGAGCATCCGCTCGACGCCGTTGATCGCATCCTCGAGCGGAGTACCGACGGTCTGCGCGAGCACCGTCGGATTCGCGCCGGGATAGATCGCGCGGACGGTGATCGTGGGCGGCGTGACCTCGGGATACTCGCTGATCGGCAGCGAGCGGATCGCGATCAAGCCGGCGACGAGAATGATGAAGGAGAGCACGACCGCGAAGATCGGGCGATCGATGAAGAAGCGTGAAAATCTCACGAGTGGAGACTCCGGAGGGGCGCGCTACCGAGCCGCCGGCGCGGGCCCGGCGGGGGGGGGGAGCTCGGCAACCATCGAGGCATTTGTGGCAGCGACCTTCATCCCGGGACGCACCCGCATCAGGCCGTTGATGACGACGCGCTCCCCCGGTTGGAGCCCGGACAGGACGGTGTGAAGGCCGTCGACGAGCCGGCCGAGCGTGACCGGTCGATACTCGACGGTGTTGTCGCTCTTGAGCACGAGCACGAACTTCCGGTCCTGGTCGGTGCCGATCGCCTGATCCTGCACCAGAGTCGCCGGGTGCTGCTGGCTGCCGAGGAGTCGGACTCGCGCGAACAATCCCGGCGTGAACGCTCGGTCCGGGTTGGGCAGAAGGGCGCGCGCGCGAATCGTGCCGGCTCTGCCATCGACGCGGTTGTCGACGAAGTTGAGTCGTCCCTCGTGCGGGAATCCGGTCTCGTTCGCCAGACCGATCAGCACCGTGCGGCCCTTCGGACCGGTGGACGGTGCCGCCATGTACCTGAGGTATGCCTGCTCGTCGGCGTCGAAATACACGTAGATGGGATCGAGCGACACGATCGTGGTGAGGAGCGTGGGCGACGGCGGCCCCGCCTGCACCACATTGCCGGTCGTGATCTCGGCGCGACCAACACGGCCCGAGATCGGTGCGCGCACAACGGTCCAATCGAGATTCAGCCGCGCGACCCGTAGGGACGCTTCGGCGGCGCTGACGGCCGCAGTACCCTCGGCGCGACCACTGGTGCGGGCATCCAGCTCCTCGCGAGAAATCGCCTGCGTGCTCACGAGCTTCTGCGCTCGCTCGACCTCCATGTCGGCGAGCTGATGGCGGGTGCGCGCCTGCGCGAGCGCCGCCTCGGCTCTGGCGACCTCCGCCTCGAAGGGACGGGAATCGATCACGAACAGGACGTCGCCCTGGCGCACCATCGCTCCTTCGACGAACGCGACGCTGCGAATGAAGCCGCCGACGCGCGGGCGCACCTCGACCGAGTTGACGGGCTCGAAGTGGCCGGTGAAATCGTCCCAGTCGGCGACGAGGCGCTGGATCGCCGGTGCCACGGTCACCTGTGGCGGCTGCATGGGAGGTGCCTGCGTCTGGCATCCGGCCAGGACGAAGACCGCGGCGGCAGCCCAACCGCCGGCACGAGCTCCGGGAGAGAGGGATGTGGCTCGACACAGGATCGAATTCATGTTTGCACGACTCCTCGCTGTCGCATGGTCACCGATCCGTAACGTCCGGCTATCACCCTTATGTTCCCGGTCGGCAACATGCGAATCAAGGAGCACCGGAGGGATTACTTTTTCTTGGCTGCCCGTTGAGCGCGCACCGCCGAGTTGGCCGCCACCGCGGCGCGGATGAGTTGCTTGAAGGCAGCTGCGTTGATCTTGTCCTCTTCGCGGAGGTCGATCGCACGCCGCGTGTTCCCTTCCAGGCTGGAATTGAAGAGCTTCTTCGGGTCCTTGATGGAGGCTCCGCGAAAGAAAGTGAGCTTCACGACCTGCTTGTACGATTCCCCTGTGCAGACGCCGCCGTCATGGGACCAGACGGGGATTCCGGGGGATGTTGGCTTCTCCCATTTCCACTCCTCCTGGATGTCGGGGTCGGCATCGTGGATGAGCTGACGGACATGGGCGAGGGTCTCACCTCTCCAATCCCCCAGCTCTTGAATCCGCTTGGTGATGTTCGCTGAAGCGGCCTCGCCATCCGGACTTGTCGGCTTCATGTTCTCTCCGATCCTTCGTTTCGCCAGCCGGGCGGCTGGAGGCGAAGACCTGCGAGGTCAAGGACAGCACGCTTGGGGTGAGCGGTGATGCGCCGACCAAGTTGTTTCCAACGGCCGCCCTCTCCTATGCTATTCTGCCTCTCAATGGGCAGTTCCTCGCCACTCAGGCGACCGCCTGGCACGGCTGGGTTGGTTGGAAGCGGAAGTCGGTCCAGAATATCCTAAGTCGGATGGGACTCTGGGGACAGCTCGGGCTGTCGCTCAACGACCCGACGAAGCAGGTATTCGCCGGCCTCGCGACCGACCCGCTTCCCGGCGTCACCGTCGGCGTCAAGCGCCACTTCGGACACATCGACATCCCAAACGCGCCGGTCGACACGCGAGTGCCGGCCTGACAGACTGCGACACGCAAGATGTGGAAGCATGGCACCGCGACGTCGGTGACTCTCGATGCCAGTGTCATCGTCGCTACCTTCGGCGCTCTGCTTGGGATCAAGTAGACACTGCACGTTGTCCGGCGGTGCAACGACTACTCTCAGCCTCTCCACCGAACGCTTAGAGTTTGCTCATGCGGGGGAGCGGAAGAATCTTCAGCGCGTCAGCGAGGCATCGTGACGCACCGATCGCGAGGCCTCCGCACGTTGCACAACGGGGCGAAACGCCGGAGGCTCTTCTATGAGGCAGCTGCAATCAGGGCCCGTCCTGGTCGTTCGCGCGATCGCTGGACTGCATGTGGTCACCGTCGCCTGGGACCTGGTGGCCGGGCAGCAAGCAAAACGTGACGGACTGCTCGGCTTTGCGATCGAGCGGTCCGAGCTGAAGAATGGGCAGATCATCGAGCGCTATTTCCTGCGCGGCATCAAACGATTCAAGCTGAAAGACGAGGGCGTGGCGCCTGGCACGCCGATGCCGACTTCAGAGCATCCCATCCAGTCGTTTCAATGGGGAGATTACACGGCCAAGCCGGGCACGACCTATCGCTACAGGGTGATTCCCGCCTATGGTCAGCCCAAGCTGCTCCAGCTCGATGAACCATCCGCCACGACCGTCGAAGTGACGACCGAGGCCGAGGAAGGCGGCTCAGGGTCCAACGGCCAGCCGCGTCATGACGTGTACTTCAACCGCGGCGTCGCGGGCTCGCAGGCATACGCGCGCAAGTTCGGCAAGACGAAACCCGACGAGACCAAGCCGGATTCCGAGCAGATGGTGTGGCTGTCCCGCGGATTGTTCGAGGCGCTCACGTCGTTCATCGGGCTGGCGGCCGGAACGGATGCGCACGACTACGGTCTTCGCGCCATGCTCTATGAGTTTCGCTATCTGCCCGTCGGCCGCGCGTTTCGCGACGCACGGAAAGCCGGAGCGGACGTGGCGATCCGTTATGAGGCTCAGTCGTACAAGGACGACAATGAGGCGATGATAAGTCAGGCCGGCATCAAGTCCGTGAGCAAGCCGCAAAAATCGCGTGCCGGTATCAGGCACAACAAGTTCATCGTGCTGCTGCACAAGGGACAGCCAATCGCCGTGTGGACCGGTTCCACCAACATCTCAGCCGGCGGGATCTTCGGGCACTCGAACGTCGGGCACGTCGTCTGGGACGAGCCTGTAGCGCAGCGATACCTGGACTTCTGGGAGCGGCTCAGCGCCCCCGACGTGACTCGCGGCCCACTCAAGGATGCCAACGTGGCGGCGGAAGCCACGCCCGCCCTCGGCGTCTCGCCGCCGAAGGGTCGTAACCTCGCTCTCTTCAGCCCGCGAGACGACAAAGGCGCCGACGATACCCTCCTCTGGTACGCGGACCGGATGGGCGCCGCGACGCGCATCATCTGCATGACGTTCGCGTTCAACCTCGACGAGATCTTCCAGAAGGTTCTCCTGCGCGCCGACAACACCCTGCGGTATGCGGTCTTCGACAAGAATGTCGCGGTCGATGTCGAGAGCCAGATCAACCTCGTGAAGAACACGGTAATCGCCGCGGGAGCCAAGCTCGCCGACGGCGACATGGAGAATTTCGTCGGGGAAACGCTGACGGGCTTCAATCGCAATCAGTACATCCATGACAAGTTCCTGCTTGTCGATCCGTTGGGTGACGACCCGATCGTCGTCACCGGGACCGCCAACTTCAGTAAGCCATCGCAGTTCGCGAACGACGAGAACATGCTTGTCATCCGCAACAACACACGTATCGCGGATATCTTTTCGGCGAGTTCATGCGCGTGTTCGACCACCTGTATTCGCGCTACATCGTTGACAAGATGAAGAAGGAGGGCACGCAGAACCCCGACGCTGGTTTTCTGAAGGAGGACGCCAAAGACTGGGTGCCACAGCATTTCGTGGCAGGACGGAAAGACCTGCGCCGGCGCTACTTCATGGGAGCGTGACTAGGCGCGAGAATGGTCGTCGGCGCCGGAGAAGCAGCAAAGACAAACCCCGCTCGGTATGTGATTACCGGAGTTCGTCGCTGACTTTCTCCATCCAGTCGACAGCCTTGCCGTCGAGCGACTCCTGAATGGCGATATGACTCATTGCCGTCGTGCCGGTCGCGCCGTGCCAGGCCTTTCGCCGGGCGCGAACCAGACCACGTCACCGGGTCAGGCCCAGCTCGAGCGCGGCGCGGCGACGGCCGCGGGTTGCGCCCGTGCACCTACGATCAGCAGCCATAGCATGAATGCCGCCTCTCCGAAGAGGACTGGGGTGGCAATCGAGGAGACCACTTTGACGTGTTGCCCCCACAGCAATCCCATCAAGCTGATCGTTACGTAGGCCAAGCCGTTGATGAACAGCCAAACGCCCAGGAAGCGAGGAATAAAGCCGGATCGATACACAAGCAACCCGAGAGGAAGGAGCCAAAGCCCCCAAAACATCTCGGAAACGAGAACTCCCTGCCTGTCGAAGTTGATCAGCAGAGTTGCCAGGGCGTCGCGTTGCGGTTTGTCGAATGCAGCCAGGAAATCGGCGCCGCGCAGGAACGTGAGGGTGGCGACTTCGTTCGCTACGCTCAAGAATGCCAGCGGCGCATCGAGCAGAATCAGTATCACCATGAGGGTGGCAAGCTGGAGGTTTACCCCCCTGAGCAAGCGGTCGAGAGCCAACACGACTGCGATGAAGATCAGCTCAGCAACGAGCCCGACTACGATGTGGGCCCGGAACAATGACTCATGAGCCAAGATGTTACTGGCGGTAGCGGTAGCGTCCCCGGGCACGAACAGCTTGCCGGGCACATAGATGAGGACGAACGGACCAGTGAGCACGACTAGCAGGTACAGGAATCCTGCGAGTCGTGCATTCTTCTTGATTGGATGCAAGGCTCTGTCTCCTTGTTTCGTTCTTGGCACCTCGAGGACCGATGAGCCCGATCCCTTTGACGGTGAGTTCTTAATCGAGTAGGACGACGGCTGCAGGCAGCGTGGCTCCGAGCTGGCTCTACGCTCCAGAGCGCTCTAACATTTCGCAGGTATGAGTAGAGCGGAGGACTGCGCCTTGAACGGCTTCGTCCCACCGAGCCAGCTCGTGCCCGCGACGACTCCTTCAGACACAAAAGAGAAAAACCCCGCCAGCGCCTAAACGCTTGCGGGGTGATCTGAAGTTCATGGGCCTGGGTAGAGTTGAACTACCGACCTCGCGCTTATCAGGCTGATTCCCAATCAGCGGAAGTCCGGCAACCTACCGTATCTCATTGGTGGCACGCGTGATCGTGTCGGGCTTCTTTTTCGCAAGGTGGAAGAGCATCCAAACTGTTCTAACTTGTTATGTGCGACCTGACGAGGAGGCGCAACGGGACGCGTTCAGCGAGCGTGCAAACGCAAAACGGGCAATCAATTCCTGACCCGATGGACACCACGAACGGACACCAAGGCGATCGCATTCGACAAAGTAAAACCCCGTCCAGCGTTGTATCACTCGACGGGGTCAAGATTTACAGTGAAGAGCTACAGACCTACCAGCGATAATGCGCGAACGCCTTGTTCGCGAGAACAATAGAACGTGAAGTCCGGCACCATCCCGCAATTCCCTCTGCAGCGCGCGCGATCCGCCGTCATCCGGGCCGCTGATTGTAGGGCCTTTCCTGCATTTCTTGTCACCATACTTGTCACCAAGCGCGAGGCCGGCGTGCGCGCGGACAATCAGCGCCGTGATGCGATGGCCGCGCTCACTCCCCACGCGCGCCGATTTCCGCGAGGCAAGAAGACGGGCAGCTTCGACTGGCTCGTGGGCGCGAGCGCGGAGCCCCACAGCCGAACCGTCAACTCGCGCTGACTCCACAGGGGGAACCCGACCGCGAAGGCGGCGCTCTGGGTCAGCGCGCCCGCTGCCGCGACTTCCAGCGCCGGGGCGATGTAGGTCTCATAGGCCACACCGCGACCTTGCGCCGACGGGATCGTGGCGGTCGGCACGTAACGCGCGATGGTGTACGACAGCGCGACCCGGGCTGACTCTGCAACGCGCCGGTCGAGCTCTGCTCCGCCGCCGGTCGTCCATCCGCTCACGACCGACTTGAGACTCGTGGCCGCGTCATCCACATCCTGCGCATCGCGCCGGACGAGAAGCAGCACCGAGCCAGCCCACGGCGCCGCTGCGGCGGGAGTACGCACGTCAGCCGTGAGCAGCAAGCGGCTCGCCCGGTCATCGATTCCCTTCCCCTGCAATTCGGGGCCGTCGGCGCTGCCGCGCTGCGCGGTAAATTCTGCTCGCGCGCTGGCGAGTGCCACGTCGCGCCGGAGCGATCGTTGCAGCGCAGCGCCGACCCTGTACGCCGATGCGTGCCATCGGTCTGTCGGCGGGTTTGGCACCACGGTCGAAATCTGGCGGTCATCTGTCCGGGACTCCTCAGCGTACACAGCCCAGGACTGCGCTCCCGCCCCGACCCGCCCTGCGCCCCCAACTCCCCAGGCCCATCCGCTCCGATCGGCGCGGCGAAAGTAGCCGCCCCTCGTGAAATCGGAGTACGGGACGTCGGCGTAGCCCGCGAGCTGATAAACCCTAATTGTTCGCGGGTTCGGTATCAGCGACACGTTCTCAGCCTCGCCGAGCCGCCGTCCGTAGAAACCGAATCGTGCGCGTCCCGACGCGAGCGCCCGAGCCACACCCACGGTAACGCCACTTCTCGCATCCCGACCGATCAAGGGTCGAGGGGTTCGAACTGACTGGTCCTCCAACACCGAATAGCCGAGCGCAAGGCCGATCCGCCAGCGGCCGAGTGCCCATCCCTCCGCCCCCTCTAACGTCACGGTCGGCCGCTCCAGGCGGGGTGTGCTCGTATCGGCAGGGAAAAAAGGATTTGGTCCGTACGGTTGGAGAAAGGCCGCGGTCGTCCCGTTGGCGAGAGTCGTACGCCCGACGGTCAGTCGGCCGATGGCGGCGGAGTGATCGCCAACAGGTCGCCAGCCGGCGACGGACACGTTAGCGATTGACTCGTCTTGCGGGTCGAGGGGGCGGCGGTAGCTGCCGGACGTCGAGGCCGACGTCACTGAGAGCTGTCCCCACCCGCGATCCACCTCATCTGGGAGCGCCGCCGGATTGCCGGCCGTCCAGAAGAGTCCGACGCGCGGCTGCGGAAGCGACAAGAGCGAGTGCAACTCGACCGTAGCCGGGGCAACAGCACCGAGCCCGTTCATCGGACCGATCGGAGTCCAGCTCCAGAGCCACGGAGATCCTTCAGGCCCTGGTCGCCCCGCTGTTGCGCCCGCGGTTTGCGCGAGGGCAGCTGCTGCCGAGAGAATCCCGGCAACCAACACGAACGGCGCGGACCAGAATCCCGGCGCGACGTAGCGTCTCGGCCTTTTCGCGCTCCGCGATGCGGTCATCGAAGTCCCGTCAGGGCGCTCGTCGGCAGCGTGAGCTCGACGCCGAAGCGGACGCGAGGGAAGATGCGCGAAGCGCGCCCCAGAGTCGCTGGCCTACCCAGACGGTCCAGAGCATTGAACGCGTAAAAGGAAACGCGGCCCGTGCCCGCAACGGCCTTGGCGACCTGGAGGCTGAAAAGCCAATCGGGAAGCGGGGATTGTTGGATGTTGAACAGACCGGAGCGCCGCTGACGAAGATCGGCAAACTGGGCAGCACCCCGTTGCTCCGGCGGCACGGGAAAGAGTTGTCCGTTACGTGTCACGTAACCCGCGAACGCGAGCGTATCCGTGGCCCCTTCCTGGATGCTGTTCTCCCGGATGAAATACTGGACCGTACCCGTGATGATGAGGCCGAGCGCCGGCTCGTGGTGGATGACGCGTCCGGTAGCCAGCGCGCGCTCCCCTCGCTCGAGGCTCCCCAGCCAGTACGGACGCCGCCGGATGAGGGAGTCCTGCTGGAAGAGGAAGAGGGCGGAGCGCGCGCCCAGATCGAGCGCGTTGTTCGAGAAGGCACTTCTGACCCACGCGCCCTGGAGCTCGACCCGTGTATCGATGCGCCGGAGGGGCGGTAACGCGAGCGTCCACTCGACACCGCGGCTGTCGAGGCGATCCAGGTTTGACGGACGGTCGATGAAGATAGGCACCGTGTCCACGGCTTGCGCGGGAACGATGTAGTCGGGCCGGCGTCCGGTGCCGACCGAGGAGTCCGTCAGCGCAAAGTGCTCACGCAGGATGAAGCCGGTCCCCTGCGCGAAGCCCACTCCACCGGTGATCACATCGTGGAACCCGGTGACCGACATCGCCGCACCGCTCTGGCCGAGGTCGACCTCGAACCCGGCCTCTGACTTGTGTCCGACGGAAAAGCCCAGCTTGGGGTTCGTGGGATCGCGGATGAATGTCGTGAGCACGGCGAGACGTTCGGCCGGGTCGGGTGGAAACCAGTTCACGTTCACAACATCGTAGTACTGCGGCGCCGGATAGAGAGCGTCGAGCGATGGGGTCTTGGCGGTCGTCCCCCACCCGGCACGGAGTCTCACCCAAGGCCGTGGCGAGAGCTGCGCGTTGAGCCGCGGCTCGATCACCGTGCTCCGCGCGCCCGACGTCCACCAGGTGCCCGCATGCAGAACGTCGACACGCGCTCCGGCCTGCAGCTCCAGAGCCATACCGGCCGGCAGCGATCGCCTGAATCGATCGTCGAGGTACAGACCAGTCGTCGCAAGCGGCGGGATGGCGTCGAAGCGTCGGGGTCGATCGAATCCGTTCACCCCGTTGAACGTCACCTGGGGCGGGAACTCGATCGCGAATTGGTAGCCGGGACCACCGTTCCATTCGCGCCGGAGCTCGGAGCCCACTCGGAGAGCGTGGGTCCCTCCGAGCCACTCCGGAGCGGCAACGGCCTCGAGCCGGGAGTAGACGTGCCACGGATCGCCACTGAGTCGGACGGCAGCTGGGTACTCGCCGAGTACGAAGTGTCCGACGGTCCGCCCCTCGGTGAGCCGATCGGTGAAGGGGCTCGCGCCGCGAAGGAGAAGTTCCTGGCTCACCGTGCGCTGCCACTCCCGCTCGAGCGACAGCGTCAACTCCACATGCGTCCCTGTGAGCGATCCGGAGCGAGCCCGCTCACTGAGCCGCATTCCGCCACTCCGGTCGCTCTGATAGGAGCCGGGACGGACGTCGGGCTCCTCGGGCTGCTGGAGGTACAGCTGGTCGAGCGAGGCGCGCGTGTCAAAGGTGAGCCGTCCGTCGCCCGCTCCCGCCTCCCCGTCCGAGCCGAAGACGGCGCGGTGCGAGCCGGTGGCGGTGATGCGCCACACATTCGCATCGTTGAGCCCGGGCTGGAGCTTTGTCGTCGCGGCGTCGAGCGAGGCGGCGGCGGTCTTGCCCGCGCGAGCGGCCCAGCCTCCTGTGAAGCTGGCCTCGGTCGTACGCGGGTCATAACGAGCGAGAAGATCCGGCTCGACGATGCCGGCCCGCGTGTCGACGATGATCGCACCCTGCGTGAGGTCGCCGTAGCGGGCCGACGGAACGCCACGGATCACCTCCACACGCTCGAGCGCGGCGGCCGGAATCCGCCTCAGGTCCACTCCGCCGCCCGCCGATGTCGGGGCGATGATCTCGCCGCGTGTGCCGGTCGACTGGAGATTGACGTTGTTCGACAGCGGCACGCCATCGAGAATGATGAGGGTGCCGAAGGCGCCGAGCTGCTCGGCCGTTCCCGACGTTGTCGGAACCGTGCGCAGCGAGATCTGCTGCACGTTGTCCAATCCGGGAGGTGAGAGCGGGATGCCGGGCAGGAGCTCGAGCACGCCCGCGAGACTTACCGCGTTCTGGTTCGCAATGGCCTCGCGCGTGATCACGCTCGCCGTACCCAGCTCGCCGCGCGCCCGACCGGCGGCGTCGGCGGTGACCTGGACGCTCGGGAGCCGCAGCGACGCGCGCGCCATCTCGATGTCGCGCGTCAGGGAGCCCGACGCCGGCACGGTGAGCTGCACGCGCGTGGCTGCATAGCCGAGTCGGCGCACGAGCAGCACCTGGGGCCCGGATGGCACTCCGGTAAGTTGGTAGGCTCCCATGCTGTCGGTGATCGCGACAAGGGGAGCGCTCTCGACAGCAACGGTAGCCGACACGACCGGTTGCCTGCTTTCGGCGGCCACGACGCGGCCGCTGATGCGGGTGCCTGGCCGGCTTGCCGGCTGCTGTGCGGATGACAGCGTGGCGCTGGCGCACATCCATGCAACGAAGCAGAAAGCAATCCTCTGTGCGCGGCGAGCCCTCCTCGTAAGGGCGAGCCGATCACGCCGGGGGTCGCCCAATGCCAAGTCCTCCACTACGGGACGCTGAAGGGCGATGCCGGCGCGACCTCGAAGTCGGCGGCCGAATTGTGCGAGCGCTGCAGGAGCGCGTGCCCCTCGGCAGTCCTGAATAGCACGCGCCGGTGCAACGACCGCACGTCTACCTCACCAATGACGGCCTCGGCGGCATCGAGGGCAGGAACCACCGAGATCGAGCAGTCGGGAGAGGTGTTTCGGTAGTCGGTCCTGTGCGTGACGACATCCAGCCAGGCACCCACCGGAATGCGGACGTGACCCGCATTGCCAAAAGGCGGGTCGTTCCTCCGAGGAAGCGTGTCTACGTTCAGCGGCTCGGCCAGGCCGATCACTTCGCGTAACTCATAGGAGGTCCATCCCTGTCCCTGCGGTTGACCGCCATCGCGGGGGCCGATGGAAATCATCGGGAGCGCGAGAGGATTTTTCACGTCCGCGCCCCCGACGACCTCGAACTGCGCTCGAGACAGGTCGAGATAGCCCGGCTCTGCGCGACCTGTCGGTGGTCGATCGCGTCGGTCGCGAGCACCACCGCCTGCCCCGCTTGGAGGGGTGGCGAGTTCGGCGGAAAACGATAGATGTACTGGGCCCACACACCCTCCGGATCGTCCATGAAGGGCGCCCAGGTCGCACAGTTGTTCCCAGGCCTGTAATCTGCCCAGCCCGGAAAGCCATCGAAAAAGATCTTACCGGCGAGGGCAATGGTGGCATCCGAGTGGTTGTACACTTTGAGGTAGTGGCCGAACATGTAGAAAATGCCGCTCGGCAACGGGGGGTCGTCCCGGTAGACCTCACTAACCAGAAGGGAGCCACTTCCCGTGCCTACCAGCTCCAGCGCGGGCTGCCGGGCGGTGGAGTCCACCGTTACGGTGACGCGCCGGCGACCAGATCCTCGCCCGCTGTCCGCACCGCGGTGCGCTCGCTATTAGAGAGCGGGCGAAGACCAAGCAGCCGATAGGTGCCCGTAGCGACCCCTACGAATTTTGCGCGGCCGGCCGGGTCAGCAACCACCGTATCTGCAGACGCGAGCGGCTGGCCAGCGGCGTTGATGAGCTGCGCAATGACAGTCGCACCGGGCACGCCTGCCGGCCAGCCAAGGGCGCGCGCCGCAGGGCCATCCGCGAACGCTGAGCGGGTTTGCACGGTAAAGTCAAATTGCGTCGGGGGACCGGACACATCGCGCCTCCCCGAGCAGCCCGCTAGGAGCACCATCCCGAACAAGAACGCGCGGCCCAGAAGAGCTCGGCGGCTTGTCGCACACCGAGTCCGGAATTCTCGTGAAAAAAGGAGCGAGTCTGGTAGGTCCATAAGTACTAGCGTTGGTCGCTCGCGGCTCTTGACGATGCCCTGGCCCTCACGGCATCCGGCGTCGCAGGCGGCCGTGATAGCGTCGCAAAGAAAGCCTCTTACGGAACGCTAAACGGCGAAGCCGGCGCGACCTCGAAGTCGGCGGCCGAATTGTGCGAGCGCAGCAGGAGCGCGTGGCCCAAGGGAGTCGTGAACAGCACACGCCGGTGCAGCGACCGCACGTCCACCTCACCGATAACTGCCTCCGCGGCATCGATCGCCGGAACGACTGATAATGGGCACTCTGGGGCACGAGCTACATAGTCGGTCTTGTACGTGACGACATCCAGCAGCGCTCCAATCGGAATGCGGGCCAACCCAGCGCCAAAAGGTGGGTCATTCTTCTTAGGTAGTGTGTCTACATTGAGCGGCTCGGCCAGCCCGATGACTTCGCGTACTAAGTACGACGTCCATCCGTGTCCCAGGGGTTGACCGCCGTCGCGAGGGCCGACCGAGATCATCTGAAGCGCGAGGGGATTTCTCACATCCGCGCCTCCCACGAACTCATACTGCGCCCGCGAGAGGTCGAAGTACCCTGGCCCGGTGTTCACTTGCCGATGATCAATCGCGTCGCTGGCGAGCACAACGGCCTGCCCTGCTTGGAGCGGAGGCGAGTTCGGCGGAAAGCGGTAGATGTAGTCGGCCCACACGCCGGCCGGATCGTCCATGTAGGGCGCGTAAAACGCGCAGTCGTTGCCGGGCCGATAATCATAGTAGCTTTGAAAACCACTGAAGAAAATCTTTCCCGCGAGCGCAATCGTCGTGTCAGAGTTGTTGTAGACCTTGAGGTAGTGGTCGAAAACGTAAAAGATGCCGCTTGGCATCGGGGGATCGTCCCGGTAAATCTCGCTGATCAGCAGCGACCCGCTTTCTGTGCCGCCCAACTCGAGCTCGGGCTGCCGGGCAGTCGAGTCCACCGTGACCGTGCCCCGTCCCACAAAGGCGACCAGATCCTGGCCAGCTGCTCGCACCGTGGTGCGCTCACTTGCCGACAGTGCGCGGAGGCCAAGCAACCGGTAGGTGCCCTGAGCCAGCCCCACAAACTTTGCGCGGCCGGCTGCGTCGGCGATTACTGTATCGGCAGACGCGAGTGGCTGGCCGGCGGCGTTAATAAGCTGGGCTATGACAGCCGCACCGGGCACACCCGCCGGCCAGCCGAGGGCGCGGGCCGCAGGGCCGTTTGCGAAGGCTGGACGGGTCTGCACGGTAAAATCAAATTGGGTCGGGGGGCCGGAGACGTCTCGGCTTCCCGAGCAGGCCGCGAGGAGCACCATGCCGAATCGCAACGCGGCGCCCGAAAAAACGCGGGGCGCTGAGCGCCCCGGCCTATGTCGTCGCGGAGAAAGGGAGACGGAGGTTACGGCCACGGCTGCGAATACCACGAATAGGATGATCGCACGGCTCTAAACAATTGTTGTGGGCCGACGCTGCATATGTCAAGCTTGGAGCACTCATCGGCAGGCAAAAGAGTAAACCAACCAATCTCTTCACGGCTCGGGGATCAACCGTGCGGGCGGTCATGCCAGCGATCCCTGCTTCGTTGGGTGGCATGACCGCTCCGGTCTGGGCATCAGATACAACTATTCTCTAGATGTAGCACGTGCAACAGGTCGACGAGGTGCAAACGCCTGTGTACTGGCCCCCATAATAATAGGTGCAATTATCCTGACAGCTGACGGTTCCACATCCTCCCGGCATCGGAATCATGCAATAGTTTGCCTTTGTGGCGGCGTTCGTCGGGGCAGATTGTTGCGGCCTCGAGCGCCCCGAATCCGAGCGATGGAACGAGAACCAGGGCCATGAAGATCCGAGCGATTCGGTGAGTGCGCATGATTTCCTCCGGTGTAGCGGTGAAAAGGGGACTATCTGCCTACGGACGTGCTGCTGCTTGTAGCTCTGTCTGACGAGCGGGGGCCCTCAGTCGCACGGCAGCGATGACCTAGTCGAGCCCCGGTCCCCCATCAAGCTCACCACCCCGTGCGTACACCGTGCGTCCGCCCGAGTCCAACACGAACAGCTGGGGTACGATACGAACCCGATAGAGCAAAGCGAGCCGGTGCACAGGAAGAGGGATCACGGGAACCCGCAGCCCGATTCGGTCAACCAGCCGTCGCGCCGATGCCGCGGAATCCACGGCGATAGCATAGACCCGGGCGCGGGGATTCGTCTGCGTGGCGAGCGTCGAGTCGAGGGCGGCCACGGCGCCGAGCGACTTGACGCAATACGCACAGGTCGACGAGAAGAAGAACAAGACCTGCCGATCATCGGTGCTGCTCTCTCCGACGGTCACCGTGTCCCCGTCGAGCGTGTGAGCCTGGAAGCTCGGGACCAATAACCCGGGATGAGGCTCAGTAAATCGCCGGATGAGATCCTGGTTGCGCAGCTTGAGGTTGTGACTCTGAATCGCCAACACGACGACCATGGCTGCGCTTGCCACGAGTGCAGCCGTTCCGAGATGCTGAGCCAGGTCGTGAAGTGAGCGATATCCCACTTTGTTCGGAAAGGTGACAGTCCGCGAGTCAGCGAAATGGCTGGACTACGCCGTAAACAGATGGTACTGCTGACGCCATGATTGGGCTAGACATTATTGAGACAGCGACCGGTCAAATCAGGACAATTTTGCACCAGCGGCCGAAGTGAACCCGGAGCTGGCCAGCGGAGGTGGAAAGGTTGTGGCCTTCGAGGCACATCGCTCGTAGCGGATCGCACGTCGCCCGCCGGGTTACAAGCTCTTCACGCCGCCCGCCGGGTCACAAGCTCTTCACGCCGTCGTGAAGCCGAAGACGTAGGAGGGTGTGTACAAGGAGGGCACGGAAGCGGCGGCTGTGACTGACCGGCATGGAGCTCAGTTCGGTCGGCGCGGGCCCCTGAGCGTGCGCTTGGAGCGCCCGATCGTCTGCGCGATTCGCGAGCGGCTCTCGAACACCATCCTCTTTGTCGGGAAGAGCGCGACGCTGGAGCGATGAGACGCGCGCGTCGTGCGCGGCATATCTGCCAACAAACTCCTCATTATCGTGCAAGCAAGAGGAGCGATATCGGTGCCCGCGCGGTGCGCTTGGGCACCAGATATCTGCTCCTCACTTCCCCCATTCGCGCCCTGGCGGGCGCTCAAGGGCACCGCAGAACGATAAGGCGGTCGGCGAGGTACTTGGAGAAGAGTTACATCGCAGCTGTCCCTGGCCCCGATCCCTATTCCCTGTTCCTGTTCCGCGTCCATGTCCGCACACCACACATCGTCGAGTGCCCGCAGCGACGCCTTGTCAGCCGGCAAGCACCCGTCCATGTTGCAGGCGCCCGAAACGGCGGGTCGCGCGTGCTGTCGTGAACTCCAGTACTGAGGAGGCTCTCGATGGCTAGTGCGAGAAAACAAAAGCGCTCCCGCGCGTGGTCCTACGCGACCGGCGAGCGCGGTCGGAACCGGATACGAGTCTACGAGTGGGGGTCGAAGGGCATCTATCTCGACTTCTTCGAGCTCGCACCGGAGGCGCCCGGTGGGCGCCGGCGAGTCCGCATGGCGTTGGGACACGCCGATCGTGAGCAGGCGAAAGCGAAGGCCGATGAAGTGGCGCTCGCTTTTCGGCGCGGGGAGCTGCGATCCTCCGCCTCGCTGACGCTCGCGATGCTGTTTGACATGTATGCACGGGAAGTAACACCCTCGAAATGCGCGGCCCAGCAGGCGCACGATCGCCGCTGCTTCGAGATGTTCTTGCGCTTCTTCGGGTCCAACCGGAAGGCCTGCACGCTCTCGCGGATCGAGTGGGACCGGTTCGTGGGGGCTCGGCGAGCCGGTGCGATTGCGCCGAAAGGTCCGCGACATCGGCAGCGCGTCCGCGACCGCACGGTCCAGCAGAATCTCCGGCTGTTACTCGCAACACTCAATTGGGCGACGCTCGCCGGCGATGGGAGCGGACAGCCCTTCCTCGAGCGCAACCCGCTCAAGGGGCTGCCGGTTCCGAAAGAGGAAAGCCCGAAGCGGCCGGTGGTGACCGAGGAGCAGTACCAGAAGCTTCGGGAGGCAGCGCGGGCGATCTCTCCGCGTCTCGAATGCCTGTTGTCGCTAGCGCATGAGACCGGGCACCGAGCCGCATCGATTAGGCAGCTCCGATGGTCCGACCTGGACCTCGAACGAAAGTCGGTTGTCTGGCGCGGCGAGAACGACAAGATCCGATTCGAGCACACCACACCGCTGAC
>JBBSGP010000039.1:0-27857 GCA_038253885.1 Gemmatimonadales bacterium
CTGGGTGAAACATCCGCGCGTGCTGGACGTTGCCAACGTGTCGTGGGCCCGTCGCGCGCTGTGGGCGCCGTCCATCATCAACAAGAATGGTTGGTACTACCTCTTCTTTGGCGCGAACGACATCCAGAGCGATAAGGAAGTTGGCGGCATTGGAGTCGCGCGCTCGCGTACGCCCAACGGGCCTTTCAAGGACTATCTGGGCAAGCCGCTCATCGGCGGCTTTCACAATGGCGCTCAGCCGATCGACCAGTTCGTGTTCAGAGACAAGGATGGCACCTATTTCATCATCTACGGCGGGTGGCGTCACTGCAACATCGCGCGGCTCAATGCCAGCTTGACCGGGCTGGTTCCGTTCGCCGACGGCACCACGTTCAAGGAGATCACGCCAACCGGGTACGTGGAAGGAGCTTTCATGTTCATCAAGGACAACAAGTACTACTTCATGTGGTCGGAGGGTGGATGGACCGGTCCGGATTACGCGGTGGCGTATGCGGTCGGCTCAACACCTTTTGGCCCGTTCGAGCGCGTTGGCAAGGTTCTGGAGCAGGATTCGTCGGTCGCCACCGGAGCCGGTCATCACTCGGTGCTACACCCACCGGGCTCACCCAAGTGGTACATCGTGTATCATCGCCGGCCTCTGGGTGAGACCGACCGCAATCATCGCGTCGTGAGCATTGATGAAATGCGGTTCGACGAGCGCGGTTTCATCAAGCCCGTGGTCATCACGACAGCTGGCGTCAGAGCGGATCCGTTGCCACGGTAGGGGCGCCGAGGCCCACTTTGCTTGGAGATTGTGACCATCCCCCCCTCCCCCAGGAGCGCTGCGATGAAAGCATATCTGCTGACCACCGGCACCGTCTTCGGATTGCTTGCGCTGGTGCACATCTGGCGCGTTATCGCGGAATCATCCGCTCTTGCCAGAGATCCCTGGTTTCTTCTCATTACCGTGATTGCTGCGGCTCTGTGCGTGTGGGCGATCCGATTGCTCCGTCTACCTGCGGCGCGGCTCTCATGAACCCGGCGGTCGCCGCATGACTCTCCACCTGGAGGAGCAAGCCCGATGACGCTGCCCGGCATCCTCGCTCTGGCGCTCCTCACGCAATCACCGTCGCCGCCACGCTCCACGCCTCCCGTGCTCGCCTTTCCCGAGAGCGGCCTGGACGATGCGGCGGCGTATCAGGGATACCAGACGCGCTTCTACCGCGACGCGAAGAGCAATGCGGTCCAGGTCTATCTCGATGCACGCAGCGGACGTGTCGTGCAGGTCTGGGCCGACGCCGCGAACGAGAGCATCGGCTTCACCGCGCGGGCCGCGAGCGACCATCCGGCACGGCTGTCGTGGGCCGCTGACGATGCGCAGGTGAGCGACTCGGGGCGCGCGCGCACAATCGAGTATCACCTTGCCTCGGCCACGCCGCACCTCGCGCTCGGTTGGTTCATCATCGGCTCGATGCGTGTGGAGCGCGACTTCCAGTACGCGCGAGCCCACTTGCGCCCCTTCAGCGCACCACCGTTTCGGGTCGCCGAGGAGTCGGCGCTTGTCGCGGGCGTCGAGCAGCTGCCGCCAGACGAGCAGGCGCGTCACCTCATGATCCTGGGAGCCCGGGATCTGACCGAGCTCCGTGCGCGACTGGATCCGAGCATCACGGTCTCCAGAACGGACACGTCCTGGCGAGTTCGCATCGCGCACACCGCGCTCGACGGCCAGACCCATCTGGATCTCGAGCTGACCGGCGATCCGCGGCGTGTCGCCATGCGCTCCGCCGGGCGCGCCATCGAGCTCGACGCCCGACCGGGTCAGGCCCTGCGCTTCGCCGTGCGCGCGACGACCGACGCAGCGGCGCTCACCCCGCTCGCACGGAACGCGATCTTCACGCCCGAGTTTTTGGCGTTTCTCGAAGGCGCGCGTGGCTCCGGATCCGACGCACGGTATCGCCGCATGGAGCGCGAGGCGCGGAGCGTCGAGCTCCTGAGCAGCTCCGAGAAGCTGCTCGCCGGCATGCCCAACTACGCGACGTATTTCGGGCGCGACATGATGATGACGGCGCTCATGATGCGGCCCATCTGGACCGCGTCGATGTCGGAGCATGTCATCGCCAGCGTGTTGCGCAAGTTGTCACCTACTGGTCACGTGAGCCACGAAGAGGCGCTGGGCGGGCAGGCAATCCGGGAAAACGGTGCCGCGTACGGGGCACTCGTCGCCCAGTATCTGCGCCTCAAGACGAGCGACCCGCGACTGGCCGACAGCGTGCTCTCGCTGGCGCACGACCGCCTGGCCGCGCTCGGGCAGACGCGCGAGAACTATCACATGATGGACGGCGAGTTTCAGCTTCCCGTCCTTGTCGCGCGCTATCTGGCCGACACGAGCGTGACGGCCGAGCGCAAGCGCGCGTTTCTGCTCGAGCGCGGCACCGACAAGCCGCCGCGAGTGGCGCTCCTGCTGCGCGAGCTGGGCTATGTCGCCGAGCTCACGTCGCCGTACGCGCAGTCGCCGATCGCGGCGAACCTGGTATCCTTTCCCAAGGGCGAGAAGGAGGGGTCGACCTGCCGATCGGCGAGCTGGCGCGACAGCAACGCCGGCTACGGGGGCGGCTGCTTCGCGATGGATATCAACGCCATCTGGGTCCCGGAGGCGCTGCGCTCGATGGCCGAGATTCTGGGGGCGCTGCGCGCGCTGGGCGCGCCCGGTCTCGACAGCACAACCGGCGCGCTCGGAAGCTATGCGCGGGATGCATCGGCGCTCCATCGGGCCGGCGATGTCTGGACGGGGGCGTGGCGGCACTTCATGGTGCGCCTGTCGCCCGCGGAAGTACGCGCCCGCGTCGAATCGAAGCTGGCGTGGATGCCGCGCGGCGAGCAAGCTTACTGGCGGCGCGCCATCGCCGCCACAGGAGCGGCGCGTGACTCGCTCGCCTTTCTGGCGTTGTCACTCGATGACGGTGGCCGGCCGATTCCGGTCGTGAACACCGATCCCGCGACGGGGCTTTTTCTTCAGAGCGGGCGGGCGGCGACCGACTCCTCGCTCGATGTCGCAGCGATCGTCGCGTCGTTCGTGCGCCCGTACCCGGTCGGGCTGCTCATCGACAGGGTCGGGCCCGCCGTATCGAACGACGCTTTCGCGTCGCCGACCGTGTGGGAGAGCTTTCGCGCCGACACTTACCATTCGCCCCGCGTGGTGTGGGGACGCGAGGTGAACTTGCTGCTGCTCGGGCTCGGCGGCCGGATCGCATCCGCGGCGACGCCGGGCGCCGAAGCAGCCGCCCTCGACGCGGCGCTGCGCCGGACGCGGCGCACAGTCGAGCAATCCGGCTTTGCGCACAGTGAGCTGTGGAGCTACCGGATCGAGGGGGGACGGCTACGGCCGGTACGATATGGAATCAGCTCCGACCTGCAGCTCTGGAGCACGGCCGACCTCGCCGTGCAATACGTGATGTCTCGCCTGCCCCGCCGGTGAGGAGGTCTCACACGTGACGCCGCCCCCACGGGGTAGCTGCAGCATCGCATCGGCAGCAGATCGGTATCGTTCGCCCGCTCTGCTACCAAGATCGCTGCGAGTGCTATTCCGGCGTCCACTGTGGATGCAGTCCGAACAGGCCGTCCTTTACCCCGACCTTGTACATCAGCGCGTTGCAAGAACGAGCGTCACCGGTCCATCGCTCCCACGGCGAGTGCGGCCTGACCGAGGCTGATACCACCGTCGTTCGGCGGAACGGCCTGATTCGTCCAGACGGTGAGCCGGCTCGGCGCGAGTGCAGCGAGAAGCTCTTGGAGGAGAAGGTCGTTCTGGAACACCCCGCCGGACAGCACCGCCGTCGAGAGGCTGTGTGTCTCGCACAGGGTGAGAATGCCACCGGCGAGGCCCTCGGCCAGCCCCGCATGGAAGGCGCGAGCGATCTCGGCCCGCGATCGGCCTCGCGCGCGGTCGGCGATCACGGCGCGGAGGGCAGGCCGGAAGTCGAGCTCCGCATCGGCGAACGGGAACGCGAGCGGCGGCACCGGCGCGGCGGTGCGCGCGAGCTGTTCCAGCCAAATCGCGGCCTGTCCCTCGAAGGTGATCGAGCGCGTGAAGCCGAGCAGCGCCGCGACCGAATCGAACAGTCGCCCCACGGACGTACTCGGGAAGCAACGGACACCGCGCGCCGTCAGCGCACGTGCGTGACGAAACCGGTCGGGGAATTCAAAGGGCGCGGCGTGAAGGTCCGGCAGCTCCTCCGCCTCGAGTTCGGCGAGAAACCCGGCCGCGCTCTGAACCGGATGGAGTGCTGCTGCGTCACCACCTGGGATCGACGCCGCACGGAGGTGCCCGACCCGCGTCATCCCTTCGATCACGCTCCCGGCAAGGAACTCGCCGCCCCAGATCGTCCCGTCGTCGCCGAACCCTGTACCGTCGCACGCGACGCCGAGCACGCGTTCCTCGAGCGCGCCCCGCTCGGCGAGCACACTGGCGATGTGGGCGCGGTGATGCTGCACGGCGCGGCGCGCGTAACACGGTAGCTCGAGCGCGAACGTCGTCGACGCGTACTGCGGGTGGAGATCGTGCGCCACGCAAAGGTCGTCATCCGCGACGCCGTACATGCTCGTGAGGTCGCGAACGGTCTCCTGAAAGGCGGCGCGTGCGTCCGCGTGCTCGAGGTCGCCGATGTGCTGGCTGACCATGGCCCGGCCGCGCACCACGAGCGTCACCGTGTTCTTGAGGTCGCCTCCGAGCGCGAGCACCGGGCGCGACGTCGGGAGTGACGCGACGGCCGCCGGCGCGTAGCCGCGCGATCGACGGAGCACTACCGGGCCGGCGGCGCCGATGCGCGCGACGGAATCGTCCACACGTCGCGCAATCGGACGCTCGCCGAGGAGCAGCGCGTCGGCGATGCCGGCGAGCCGTGCCGCCGCATCATCGTCGCAATAGGCAATCGGCTCGCTCGACCGGTTCGCGCTCGTCATCACGAGGCGCTCGGGAGCGCCGGCTGCAAACAGCAGATGGTGGAGCGGCGTGTAGGGGAGCATGACACCGATCTCGTGACAGCCGGGCGCCACGTCGCCGAGCAAAGCGCGCGCCGGGGCGAGCACGATCGGACGATGGACCGACGCGAGCAGAGCCTCGCTTTCCTCGCTCAGCAGGACCGTGCGACGCGCGACGTCGATGTCCCTGACCATCAGCGCGAACGGCCGCTCTCTGCGAAACTTGCGCTCCCGCAGGTCACGGACGGCCCCCGGCTGATCCGCGTCGCATGCGAGGTGGTAGCCTCCCAGACCCTTGATCGCCACGATGCCGCCCTGCCGCAGCAGAGCGCATGCCGCCGAGATGGCCGCGGAATCGCCGGTTACCCTGCGCGCCCCCGACGCCTCCCGGAGCTCGTAATGCGGCCCGCATTCGGGGCACGCGGTCGGCTGAGCGTGAAAGCGGCGGTCGGCGGGCGCATCATACTCGGCGGTGCAGCGCTCGCACATCGCCCATCCGCGCATCGTTGTCGCTGCCCGGTCGTACGGCAGAGCGAGAACGATCGAGTACCGCGGTCCGCACTCGGTGCAATTGACGTATGGGTACCCCGCGCGCCGGTCGGACGGGTCAATCAGATCCGCGAGGCATCGGTCGCACACCGGCAGGTCGGGGGTGATGCCCGCCGTGGGGCGACACCCCGGCTCGCTGGCGACGATCCGGAAGTCGTTGGCTCCCCCCCCCAGCGGAGCGGCGTCGGTCCTCTCCACGGCATCGATGCGGGCCGCGGCTGGCGCCATCTGCGTCAGCTGTCGCTCGAACTCCGACACCGCCACGGCGGCGCCCTCGGCGTGGACACGCACGCCGTCCTCATCGTTCAACACCCACCCGGTGAGTCCATGCTCGCGGGCGAGGCGGTGGACGAACGGCCGAAAGCCCACGCCCTGCACGATCCCACGTACCCGGATGGCGTGCGCTTGCATCGGCGCGACCGCGCCTTCGAGACTCTTTCCTGCAGGTTCCTCGCACGGGGGCGCGACGACGCACGCACGCCCCTGCCACCCCACCTGAACGACGCGCCCGTTCTCCACCAGCACCGGAATGCCGCACTGTCCTCCCGTCAGCGCGACCATGCGCCGCAGCGCTGCCTCGTCCGTCTCGACGTCGTACTCCACGAACGGCCGGTCCTCCCACAGCAGCTGCTCGCGGAGCTCGCTGGTGTACGGACATCCGCTCCCACCGTACAGCTCGACCTCACTCACGGTGCTCGCCCATCGAGGCAGCGGTCCACGGCGTCGCGCAGCACGTGATACACCGACGCGTGCACCTCCTGGATGCGCGGGATGTAGTCGGTCGGCACGACCAGCGCGTGGTCGGCCAGCCCGCGCCGCACGACCTCTCCGCCGTCGTCGCCGACGAGAGCGAGCGTCGCGAGTCCGCGCCGGCGTGCCTCCTCCAGCGCCGCGACGACGTTGCGCGAGTTCCCGCTGGTGGAGAACGCGACCGCGACGTCCTGCGGAGCCGCGTGGGCGATGAGCTGCCGGAGGAATATGGCGTCCGGGCCGATGTCGTTCGCCACCGCGCTGATGGTCGCGGGCTCGAGCGAGAGTGACAACGCCGGGATCGGCCGATAGCCTTTCGGCGGCGCCACGCAATCGATCGCGAGATCGTTCGCGTCGGTCGCCGACCCGCCATTCCCGAACAGCAGCAGCTTGCCCCCGGCGCGCACGCGCTCGGCGATCAGCTCGGCCGCGGCCGCGAGCGATCCCGACTGCTCGCCGGCCACGCGCGTGCGCAGGCGCGAGTCATCCTCCGCCTTCTCGCGGATCGACGCAGCGACGCTCTGGAGGACGCCGCTCGTGTCCTGCTCGCTCCGGCCGAGATAGGGGTAAAGGAATCCCGCATCGCCGACGTCGTGACCGCGCGACCGGTGCTCGAAGAAGACGTGAACCGTCTCCCACAGCGTGTGATAGAGGATCTCGACGATCTCCTGGTGCACGAACGGATCACCCGAGGGGGGCGACAACGCGTAACCACCCTCGGCTCCCGGCAGCGCGAACGTCTGCAGGCCGGCGCGCCGCAGGGCGGCGAGTGTGGCGCTCACCTCGGTGTCCCCGCCGGGTGGGCCGAAGCCGATCGCCATGTCGTCCGGACGCCCGATCACCGACGTCCAGGAGGCGAACTCCGCCGAGAGGTCGAGCGCGGGGAGGGCCCGCTTGCCGACGATCACCGGGTGCACGAATTCGACCGCGACGTGCTGCGCGTCGGTCGCGCAGGCGCCGCGCCCGAACGCGAGGAGGCGGCCTCCGCGAAGAAAGCGCGCCGCCATCTCCTGGCAGGCGATCGCGAGCGCGGGCGCCTCGCGCGCGAAGCACGCCTCGGCGACGGCGTTCCGGGCGAGCAGTCCGTCGCGCACGAAGTCCTCGAGCGATGCCGGCGTTTCGGCCGGGCGCGATCGCGCCCCGACGGATGGCGCCTGCATCGTCAGCAGATCCTCGGGAGGGGGTCTCCCACCAGCATATCCACCACCCGCGCGCTTCCGTACGGCGACAGCGCGAGCACGGTGCGCGCCGGCTCGGCGCGCACCTCACCCAGAAGGACGGCTCCCTCGCCGCCGGGCGTCGCGCGCATGGCGGCGAGGGCAGCGTCGGCGCAGTCCGCCGCGACCACCGCGATGAACTGGCCCTCGTTGGCGATGTGCATCGGCTCGAGCCCGAGCAGCTCGCACGCGCCGCGTACCGCGTCGCGCACCGGCAGCCGGTCCTCGAACACGACCATCGACATCCGCGTGTCGGCGGCTAGCTCGTTGAGCACGCTCGCCACTCCGCCGCGCGTCGGGTCGCGCATCCAGTGCACCCCCTCGCCCACCCGCGCGATCAGCGCGTCCACCATCGGTCCAACGTAGCGTGTGTCCGAGCACAGATCCGCCTCGAGATCGATCTCGCCACGGGCCAGCAGGATGGTGATTCCGTGGTCGCCGATCGGCCCCGACAGCAGGATCCGATCTCCCGGGCGCACCGCGGCCGTCGAGCAGCGGACGCGTGGGTCCATCACGCCCAGTCCGGCCGTCGTGATGTACATCCCATCGGCGGCCCCGTGCTCGACGACCTTCGTGTCGCCTCCGACCACCGGCACGCCGGCGCGGCGGGCGGCGGCAGCGATGGCGAGAAGCTCGACCTCGAGAACCGCTGTCGGGAGACCCGCCTCGAGAATGAGCGTGACGACCAGCGCGACCGGTGCGGCGCCGGAGACGGCGAGGTCGTTGAGGGTTCCGTTGACCGCCAGATCCCCGATCGAGCCGCCCGGAAAGCGCAGCGGCCGCACCACGAAGCTGTCGGCGGTGAACGCGATCCGGCTCGCGCCGGCGTCGAACACCGCGGCGTCGGCCAGCGGCTGGAGTAGCGCGCCGCCGAAAACCGGCGCCACGAGCCCCTCGATCAGCCGGCGGCTCGCCTTGCCGCCCGCTCCGTGCGCCATCTCGATCTGTGGGTCGCGGAACCGAATCCGGGGCGCTGCGTCGGCCGGTGGGATCGCTCCTCGGCTGTCGGTGGTCACACGACGGCCGATTCGGCCTTCCGTACGGCGTAGTTGAAGTAGGCTGCGCATGCCCCCTCCGATGAGACCATCAGGGCGCCGATCGGATGCTCGGGGGTGCATTCGCGGCCGAACAGCTTGCACTGTTGGGGCTTGAGCACACCCTTGAGAACCTCGCCGCACTGCGCGGCCTTGGGGTCGGTGACCCGCACGCCCGGCACGCTGAACCGCCGCTCGGCGTCCCACTCGGCGTACGTCTCGCGGATGGCGAGCGCGGACTGCGAGATGAACCCCAGCCCGCGCCACTCGAAGAACGGGCGAAGCTCGAACACGTCCGCCATCACCCGGAGCGCGGCCCGGTTACCCTCCCACGGCACCACGCGCGCGTACTGGTTCTCCACCCGCGCCTCGCCGGCATCGAGCTGGTGCAGGATCATCACGATCGACTGCAGCACGTCCAGCGGCTCGAAGCCCGATGTCACGAGCGGCTTGCCGTAGTCCCGACAGATGAATTCGTACGGCCGGCACCCGATGACTGTCGACACGTGCCCCGGACCGATGAACGCCTCGACGCGCATGTCCGGCGAATCGAGGATCGCGCGGATCGCGGGGATGATGGTGACGTGATTGCAGAAAACCGAGAAGTTCTCCACGCCGAGCTGACGGGCGCGCTGCAAGGTCAGTGCGGTTGACGGGGCCGTGGTCTCGAAGCCGATGGCGAAGAAGACGACCTCACGGTCGGGGTTCTGCTGGGCGAGCTTGAGCGCATCGAGCGGGGAGTACACCATGCGGATGTCTGCACCGCGCGCCTTGTGCTCGAGCGGGCTCCCGCGCCGGCCCGGCACCCGCATCATGTCGCCGAACACGGCCAGCATCGCACCGTGCTCGACCGCGAGCGAGAGCCCGTCGTCGACACGTCCCATGGGCAGCACGCACACCGGGCATCCGGGACCGTGCACCAGCTCGATGTTCTCCGGCAGCAGGTCCGCCAGCCCGAAGCGGTAGATGGCGTGCGTGTGCCCGCCGCACACCTCCATGAAGCGGTAGTGCCGGCCGGGCGTTGCGAGGCGCCGGATCTCGTCCGCCGCCTGGCGAATGAGCCCGGGATCGCGGAACTCATCGACGAATTTCACGCAGCCTCCGGCCGCCGCGCGGCGTGCCAGATGATCACGATGACGGCTCGTCGAAGCGGTAGCCAATGATCTCATCCATCGCCTGCCCGTCCTCGCCGAGCATCTTCAACAGTCGGATCTGCTCCTCCGCTTCCGCCACGCCGATCTTGCTCATCGCGAAGCCGACGTGGATCAGCACCCAATCGCCCAATGCCAACCCGTCCTCGCGCAGCAGGTCGACGTTCACGCGACGGCGCACGCCGGATACCTCGATCACCGCCAGGTGCGGCTCGGTCGGAGGGAACTCGACGATCATCCCAGGAATGGCGAGACACACCGCTACGACCTCCGTGAAGGCGACACCCGCTCCCCGTTCTGCTCCTGATTGCGGGTCCCGGCGATATCTGGCGTCCACGGCGCGCCCGAGCGCCCTCAGACTGAGCGCCTCGTCGGCGATCACTCGACCGCGTCCGAGCAGCGGCCTCCGCCCAGGGGCCGCCGAGCAGCGCGAGTGTCTGACACCGGAAGCGGTACCGCCCGCGCGCGATTGAGGCGCCATCGGCGTGCCACGTCCGAGAGATCGGGCTCGACCTGGAGGAGTGCCCGTATAATCGTCGCGGGACCAAGCTTGTCAAGACGGCGGCCTTGCGTTCGTGGCGTGCTGTTGCCTATTCCGCGTGATGAGCATCCGAAAGGACGGGCAGCCGACCGAGATTCCCCCGTGTGGGTGCGCCATCCCGGGAGACCTGTCGGGGGCAATCTGCTACTGCGGCGTCGATGATCTGCTGCGCGTCATCCGCCGGCGCTATTCTCTGGCGGTGATGAACGCGATCCACTCACGCGGTCAGCCGCGGTATCATGAAATCGCCGAAGGGATACCGAGCGCGAGCAGCTCGACCCTCGTCGAGACCCTTCGGGCGCTGGAGCTCGCCCAGCTGCTCACCCGTGAGAATCGGTCGGGTGCGACCGGCCCGCATACCAGGTACTCGCTCACTGGTTCAGGGACAAAACTGCTGAGCCGGCTCAGACTCCTGCTCGGAGAGGTGGGGCGCGAGCCTCCTCTGGCGACCGAGCCGTAGCGCTTTCCGGAGGCGCTTCGACCAACCGAACCGCCTATTGCTCGCACCCGGGCCAGGAGGCTATCGTCCCCCAGGGGGGCGCGAGCCTGTTCGACGCGCGGGGCGGCGACCCGCCGCCGAGAATCTGTTGAGGAGGCGACCGATGGCGATGACGACCGATCGCGAGACCATCCGGGGAGGACAACCCCCGATCGCCGAAACATTGCCCGAGGCGAAGCCACAACGTCTCCCGCTCGGCCCGATCACGACCGTCCACGTGTTCTGGATGGCGGGAATGAGCTGTGACGGATGCACGATCACGGTGGCGGGCGCGACCAACCCCGGCATCGAGGGCCTGTTGACGGGCACTGTTCCGGCCATGCCGAAGGTGTTACTCCACCACCCGGTCCTGTCGGTGGAAGCGGGCGCCGAGTTCATGCAGTCGTTCAAGGATGCCCACGCCGGTAAGCTGGGCGATCCATACGTCGTGGTGTTCGAGGGCTCGGTACCCGACGAACGCATCGCCAAGCGCACCGGCGGCTACTGGTCGGCGATGGGCTCGGAAGCGATCGCCGGCGGGACGAATGGCGAAACGCATCTCGTCCCGACGACCGAGTGGCTGAGCCGGCTCGCCCCGGGAGCCGCCGCGACGATCGCGATCGGGACCTGTGCCACCTGGGGCGGCATACCGTCCGCCGAGGGGAATCCGACCGGCGCGATGAGCGTGATGGATTTCCTCGGCAAGCAGTATCGAAGCGCCTTCGGCTTGCCAGTGATCAACATCCCGGGATGTGCGCCGCAGGGCGACAACTTCACCGAGACGGTCTTCGCGGTTCTTCTGTTCCTGCAAGGGCTGGGTCCCCTGCCCGCGTTCGACGAGCTCGGCCGTCCGTCGTGGCTCTACGGGGAGACAGTCCACCGCGGATGCACGCGCGCGGGCTACTACGAGGAAGGGGTGTTCGCCCACGAATACGGCGAGAAGGAATGCCTCGTGGAGATCGGCTGCTGGGGGCCAGTCGTGAACTGCAACATCGTGAAGCGGGGCGCGATCAACCACATGGGGGGATGCATGGAGGCTGGCGGCATCTGCATCGCGTGCACGATGCCCGGCTTTCCTGACAAGTTCTCGCCGTTCTACAAAGCGCCTCCGGGCGGCATCATCTCGACCACGATGTCGCACAGCGTGGGCGCCGTTATCCGCCGGCTCCGCCGACTCAGCAACCGGCACGCGAGCCGGGAGCATCGGTGGGATGTCAACAACGAGGTGCCGAGCGGGTGGGCGAACCTCCCGGGCGAGACGACGGGGCTCAAGATCATGGAGGTCTTCTACCAGAAGTGGCAGCACTGGGGCTCGCGGAAGCCCGGACGGCGTCCGGGAGAGGAAGCGCGCTTCTGGGGCGCCACGCGCCCCGGCAAGCCGGATGACTACATCGACGACTCCGTGTCGGAGGGCAAATGACCGATGCCGAATTGTGGGCGTCGTGGCGGCTCTGGACCGGGCTCGCGGCGGTGATCATCGCGATCGCCGCGACGCTGCTCATCGTGATCTGGCGGACGGCGCGCGGCATCTATACCGAAGCGGTCCGGGCGCTCAAGGCGGCCGAGCGCATTCGCGAAAGCACGATGCCCATCTGGGCGCTCGAGACGACGAACGAGGTGGCGGGCGAGCTCCTTGCGACCGTGCGGCAGATCGAGGAGAAGGGTGGCGCTCTCGCAGCGGCACTCGAGTCACACGCCGGCGCACATTGACCGGGAGGACATGATGCCCCATCCATCCGCCGACACGATCCGCTCCGTGTGGACGCTGTCGCTCGTCATCTTCGCGGTCGTGCTCGTTGTCGTCGCCGTGCTGCTGACGCTCATCCTGCGCACCGCACGCGACATCAAGACTGGCGCCTCGCTGATCTGGAACGTCGGGCAGCGCATCGCGAACAACACCGTGCATCTCGCGCTGCTCGAGAAGACCAACGCCGGCGCTGCGCAGATCCTCGAGTCGGCGGTCGGGATCATCGGCGCCACGGCGGCGGTCCAGGCGCACGCGGCCGACTGTCCGGGCTGCCCCGCCTGCGTCCTCGGACCACGGTGGGCCCGATGAACCCCTTCACACTGCTCGCTCTCCTCTCGCTCGGCGGCGCGGCCGCGCTCTTCATCGCCCTGGCGCTCTTCCTGAACATGATCACGACCGAGCTGGAGAAGATCGGCGGCGAGGAGAAGGGGTACGGCGTTCGGGCGAGCTTCCTGTCCAAGATTCGCGTCGGCGTCCGGGCGATCGAGACGCAGACCGGCGCCATCGCGCCGCAGGTGACGAAGCTCAATGGCGCCCTCACCCAGGTGCGCGACGGACTCATCGTGATCGACAAGAATCTGGCCGGAGTCATCGACGCCGTCGTGCGGCAGGAGGCCTCGTGAATCCCGTCGCCATGCCGGGCACGGTCTACACGATCTGGTGGACAGGACTGATCATCACGCTCGTCCTGTTGGTGCCGCTCTCCGTCTATCTGCTGCATCGCACCCTGGTCGCCGCGCGCTCCATCCAGCGGTATGCCGCCGAGGCGCTCACGGCGGCTGGCGGAATCGCCGGCAACACGCAACACATCCCCGCGCTCGACGCGACGATCTCGGTGGGCGGCTCGATGGTGGCAGTCGCTGGAGAGATCGCGGCGAAACTGGAGGCGGCCGGCGGAGTGCTCGCCAGCCGCGCCGAATGAGGATACGACCGTGCTCCTGATACTCACTCTCGTGACAGTCGGGCTCGTCGTGCTCGCGCTGGCCGGCTATCTGATCGCGATCGCGTGGGCGCTGATCCAATCACGACGGAGCATCTCCGCGATCGCCAACGGCCTCGAGGCCGTGGCGGGGCACACGAAGCCTCTGCCGGAGAAGCTCACGACCATCAACAGCGCGCTCTCGCAACTCCTGACCGGCCTGCAGGCCGCCGACCGCCATCTCGGGCGCGTCGCCACTGTCTTCAAGCTCGGCTGAGCGACCGGCCGCGGCGGAGTCACTGACTCACCATGTGCTTCAAGAACCTCCCGATCGAATTCGATGCGCAGGGGAAGGCCTTCCTCAAGGACGGCGCCGGGAATCCCTATTCCACGGCGACCGCCGGTCCGCCGGGCGTCCCCAGGCAACTGACCTCTGATCGCGTCGCCGAGCTGGTCAAGCGCAACGGGCACATCAAGGACGTCGACTTCGATCCGGTGACCCGTGTCGCCGGGGCTCTCGCCTTCCACACCGTCGCCGACGTGCGCGAGCGGAAGGTGATCGAGGCCCGGTCCGTCGCGACGCTCTTTCGCGGCTACGAGGTGATCATGATCGGGCGCGACCCGCGCGACGCGATCTTCATCACCAGCCGTGCGTGCGGCGTCTGCGGAGGCGTGCACTCCACGTGCTCGGCGCTGGCGATCGAGATGGCGATCGGCTGCCAGCCACCGCCGCTCGGCGTTCTGATCCGCAACCTCGCCCTCGCGCTCGAGTTCCTGTACGACAACCCGCTCCACCTGCACCTGCTCGCGGGTCCGGATTATTCGGCGGCGATCGTCGAGGGCACCAACCCGTCGCTCATCGAGCGGGCGCGTCATACCGAAGCGCGGCACACCGATGTGCACGGCTACCGCACGATCCTCGATCTGATGACGGACCTGAATCCGCTCAGTGGCGGACTGTACCTCGAGGCGCTCCACATGACCCGGGTGGCGCGCGAGGCGTACGTGCTCATCTGCGGCAAGTATCCGCACCCGCAGACGATTGTTCCGGGTGGCATGAGCTCCACCATCACGCTCACCGTGATGAACGAGATGTACGTTCGGATGAGCCAGTTCTTCGACTATGGCAAGAAGATCGCGGGTATCTGGGACGATCTCACCGACTTCTTCTACGAGGCGGACCCCGAATACAAGAAGGTCGGGGCTCGCCGCGCGAACATGATCGATACGGGGATCTTCGACGACCCCGACGCCTACGACGCGACGTACAAGAACGCGTCCGAGTGGGGCAACCGACGGTGGGCGACGCCGGGGGCGATCGTCGACGGCCGGCTGGTCACGACCGATCTCCACAAGATCAACATGGGCCTGGAGGAGTTCGTCGAGCATTCATACTACGACGACTGGACCGGGAGCGGACAGAAGCAGCGCTTTCCCACCGACCCGGTGGGGCTTCCGCTCTCGCCCTATCACCCCTGGAACAAGATCACGAAGCCCAAGCCGGGCGCGCAGAGCTGGAAAGAGAAGTACACCTGGGACACCGCGCCGCGGTGGGACCGCTACGGGATGGAAGCGGGCTGTTATGCCCGGCTGTGGAATACCGCCGTCGCGCGCAAGATGCCCGAGAATCCGTTCATCGAGTCGACGGGTCATTCTCTCAAGATCCGCCTGCCACGGGGCAAGCTCCCGGAGACGGAGATCGAGTGGCACGTCCCCGACGTGTGGAACGCCTTCGAGCGGAACCGGGCGCGCGCGTACTGCGTGGGCTGGGTGGCCATGACGGCGATGAACCAGTGGATGGCGGCGATGGAGCGCCTGAAGGATGGCGACACGAAGACCTCGACCAAGTTCGAGATCCCGAAGCGCGGCGAGCAGATGGGAGTCGGCTTCTGGGGCGCAGGTCGCGGCTATCTGACCCATCACATCGTGCTCGATCGCGGCGCCGTCGCCAACTACCAGATCGTCACGCCGTCGTCGTGGAACGCGTCGCCGACAGATCGGTGGGGGCAGCCCGGTCCGTACGAGGAAGCCGTCATGAACACGCCGCTGCTCGAGGAGTCGACCGAGCCGGAGAAGTTCCGCGGAATCGACGTCCTGCGTGCCATCCGCAGCTTCGACCCGTGCATGCCGTGCACGACGCACATCCAGTCAGAGGCGGGAATGATCACCCGCGAAGTCAATACCTGCGCTTGCGGGCTGGACGATTAGCGAGATGACGGGCGGCAGCTCGATGCGCACGGTGATCGGCGGCGTCGGCTATCGCAACCTGCGCGATCATTCGTTGGGCATCATGATGAGCGACGACCTGGAGTCGGAGGCGCGGCCGCCAGGCCTGCTCGTGGAGGACCTGAGTTACGGCCCCGTCGCGATTGGGCAGTGGCTCCTCGACGAAGCGCGCCACGCCCCGATCACTCGGGCGATCTTCGTCGCGGCGGTCGGCCGGGAGGACGGCCGTCCTCCGGGAACGATCTCCTCCTATCGGTGGGATCGCGTGCTTCCGGCGGCGGACGAGATCCAGCGCGCCGTCACTGACGCCGTGACCGGCGTGATCCTGCTCGACAACACCCTCATCGTCACCGAATGGATGGGCGCGCTCCCCGAGGAATCGATCGTCGTCGAGGTCGAGCCGCTGGAGCACGCGTTCGGCGATGACATGAGCACGGCGGTGGCGGCTGCGTATCGTGAGGCGAGAGCGCTCGTGATGCAGCTCGCCACCGATGTCGCGCTCGGCCGCTCGCTCCCCCTCATGCCGCTCGGCGGCGGGTGGGTGGGCACCGACGTGTGGACGCTCGCCCGATGAGCGGTGCCGAGCAGGCCGCGGACGACGAGTCGCAGCCGGCCGGAGCGGACGGCGCATCCGAGGACGTGCTCGCCGAGGTGGAGCGCCTCATCGGCGTCCTCACGGCGCATCCCGACCCCGCGGTCGGCCAGACGGTGACGGCCTTGCTGGACCGCGTGGACGCCGTGCACCGCACCGCGCTCGCGCACCTCATGGGCGCGATCCAGTCGATGGCCGGAGATGCGTTCGTCAACCGTCTCACCGGCGACCCGGCGATCCGGCTCCTCCTGATGTCGTACGATCTGCTGGCCGTCGACCGGCGCACACTGGCCGAAGAGGCGCTCGATGCGGTGCGCGGCCATCTCCACGCGCACGGCGTGGATGTCGAGCTGGTCGAGGTGCTCGGCGGCGTGGTCTCCATCCGCCTGCACGGGGCACCGCCGCCGGATGACCCCTCCTACGACGGCATCGTCCGGGACATCGACCAGGCCCTGCACGCCGGATTGCTCGGCTTTCAGGAGCTCGAGGTCCGCGACGGAAAAGGTGCGCGTCCCGTGTCGAAGGATTCCACTTTTCTCCCGCTGGCGGCGCTCCAACTCGCATTTCGCCCGGTGTACTCCGCGGTCTGCCCGGCCGCCGACATCGCGCCGGGGAGCACGCGCAGCGCGATCGTGAACGGAATGGGTGTGCTGCTGGGGCACGTGGACGGTGAGTTCTACGCCGTCCAGAATGCGTGCGGGGATGGCCCCCTTCCCCTCGACTACAGCGCGCTCGACGGCGCCGAGCTCACGTGCAGCTGGCACCACTGCCGCTACGACATCCGAACGGGCCGCCGCCTCGACTATCCGGACGCCGGACAGGACGAGCAGCTCGCGGTGTATCCGGTGCGAGTGCGCGACGGAATGATCGAGGTGGTCGTGGGCACAGCACCGATGAGCGCCCGCGCGCCCTGCGCCTAGTTGCGCACCCTTATTGCCGGCTTCGGCAACGTCCTGCGGGGCGACGACGGCTTTGGCGTCGAGGTCCTGCGCCGCCTCGGAGAGCGCGGCATCGCGAACGACTCGGTCGAGCTGCTCGATGTCGGGACGGGCGGTATCCGCCTGGCCCAGGAGCTGGTCACGCCGTACGACCGCCTGATCATCATCGACGCGACGACCCGGGGAGGCGCGCCCGGGACCGTATACACGCTGGCTATCGACGGCGTGCAGGCCGCGCGCGAGATTGACATGCACACGACCATCCCATCGAGCGCGCTTTCGGTTGCCAAAGCGCTCGGCGCGCTCCCTCCGGACATTTTCCTGGTGGGTTGCGAGCCGGCGGAGGTGGATGATCTGACGATCGGCCTGTCGCCAGCCGTGAGCTTGGCGGTAGACGCCGCCGTCGGACGTATCGAGGAGCTCATGAGGGAGCGAGGAGCCATGCACTCAGGCACATCGGCGACTGGCGCGGGTAGGGCAGCTTCGACCGGCGGAGGAAAGGAATGAGCGACGACGTACCGCCCGGCGACGATATCGCCCGTCGGGATGAACTGCTCGAGCTGCTCTACTGGCTCGAGGGCGAAGGCTTTCACGGGAACGCGACGCTGGACGGGATCGTCCGATTCGTCGCGCATCCCGGAGCGCAGGTGCGTCGCACGCTCGATGAGCTGGTGCGGCGCGGCGACGTGGTGCTTCTCGACCTCAGCGGCGAGTACCGCCTCACCCAGCCCGGGCGTCGTGACGCGGCGCGCCGCTTCGCCGAGGAGTTCGCGCCGTTGCTCGGACAGGGACACGGTGAGTGCAGCGACCCCGACTGCGATTGTCACGACAACCCGGGGGCAGCGGCTGAGTGCCATGCCGCCCGCGCACACGGAGAGCACAAACACTGATGCGACTCGCCATTGCGGGAAAGGGAGGCACGGGCAAGACCACGATCGCCGGCACGCTCGCTCGGGTGCTCGCACAGCGCGGCCGTCGCGTGATCGCCATCGACGCCGACACCAACCCGAATCTGGCCACCACGCTCGGCGTGCCGGCGGAGCAGGTCCAGAGCATCGCCGCGCTGCCGCGGAACCTGATGCAACGTCAGACGGCCGACGACGGGACGAGCAAGGTCGTGTTCACCGCCTCGCCAGCCGACGTGATCGAGCGTTACGGAACCCGTGCGCCGGACGGCGTCCAGCTCCTGATGATGGGGAAAGTCGATCACGGCGGGGTTGGGTGACTCTGCAGCGCCCACGCCACGGTTCGTGGCCTACTCGGAGAGATCGTCCAGAACAGCAGCGATGACAGCGACATCATCGTCGATATGGAGGCCGGACTCGAGCATCTCTCGCGCGGCACCGGCCGGCATCTCTCGCGCTTCGTCGCCGTGCTCGAGCCGTACTACCGCTCGATGGAGACGGCACGTCGCGTCGCGCTCCTCGCCACGGAGCTCGGGATCGACGACGTCGTCATCCTCTCCAACAAGGTGCGCGACGACGCCGACCGTCGCGCGATCGCGGATTTCTGTGGCGCCCACGACCTGAAGATCGTGGGTGAGATTCCGTACGACCCCAGTCTGGTCGAGACCGAGCGACGCGGCAACGCGCCGGTCGAGCAGAACCCGGCAGGAGCTGCCGTGACGGCGATCCGCGCGCTCGCCGATGTCCTGGCGTAGCGCCGCACATCTCTGCCTCTGTCTCGTCGCGGGGCTCGCTTCGGGCCGCTCCTCGATGGCGCAGGCCAGCCGGCGGATCGCGTCCACCATCGTCGCGGTCGCCGGCGGCGACCCCGCGCATCTCAACCCGGCCATCACGACCGCAGGCGGCGTCCACACGATCGCGGGCTCCCTCTACGACGGGCTGGTCGAGCTGGACTCGGCGGGTCGTCCGCAACCGGGACTCGCTGAACGCTGGGAGGTGAAGGACGGCGGCCGTACCTACGTCTTTCATCTGCGGCCTGACGTTCGGTGGCACGACGGCGTCCCGTTCACGGCGCGCGACGTGACCTACACCTTCACGGAGATGCTGCTCAAGTACTCGGCGCGAGCGAAGGCCGGGCTCGCGCCGGCGCTGGCCGGCATCGATGCCCCGGATGCCGCGACGGTCATCTTCCGGTTCAGGAAGCCCTACGCGCCGTTGCTCAAGCGCCTGACGGTGGACGAGGCCCCGATTCTTCCTCGCCACCTGTACGAGGGGACCGATCCGCTCTCCAACCCCCACAACCAGCGTCCCGTCGGAACGGGGCCCTACCGTTTCGTGGAGTGGGCGCACGGCGACCGCATCGTCTTCGAGCGCAACGCCAGCTACTTCGTCCGCGGCCGACCGCGGATCGGGCGCCTCGTCTGGCGCATCCTCCCGAACAGCACCGCGGCGGCGATCGCGCTCGAGCGGGGGGAGGTCGACTATCTCGGCGGCGTCGACGGTCCGGAGCTCTCTCGCCTGCGAGCCGCGCCCGGCGTGCGGCTCGGCCGCAATCCCGCCGGAGCGGGCGGAGGCTGGTGTGTGAACACGCTGGTGCCCAATCTGCGGCACCCCCCCCTCGAGGATGTGCGCGTGCGCCGTGCCCTCAGCCTCGCCATCGACCGCGCCTTCCTTGCCGAACGGCTGTACAAAGGCACGGCCAGCCCAGCCCACGGTCCCTTTCACACTGCTCTCGGCGCGACCGACCGCACCGCCCCGCCGCTCGCTCATGACTCCGCCGGAGCGGTGAGGTTGCTCGGTGCGGCCAACATCGTGGCGCGGGACGGCGCTCCGCGACTCCGGTTGCGATTCACGTACGGAACGCCCGGGTTCGCCGCCCTGGCCGAGACGCTGCGCGACCAGTTCGCACGCATCGGTGTGGAGCTGCTGCTCGACCCGATGGACTTCAACTCGGCGGTCGAGAAGGTCTACATCAAGCAGGACTTCGACCTGGGCGTCGCCTCGTACTGCAACGGCGCCGACCCCGACATCGGGGTCAAGCGCGTGTATGACTCGCGCAACGTCCTGCCGATCCCCTTCAACAATGGCGCGGGTTATCGCAATCCGGTCGTCGATTCGCTCTTCGACGCGGCGGCGAGCACGCTCGACCCCGTCAGACGGCGAGCCGTCTACGGCCAGGTCCAGCGCATCCTTCTCGACGACGTCCCTTACCTGTGGCTCGTCGAGACCGACGGACTGCGCGCCTGGCGCGCCACGGTGCGCGGGCTTCGCATCTGGAGCGGGCACACGTTCGACGAAGCGACGATCGTCGCCCGCTGACCCAAGCGGCGTCAACATGTGGCGCATCGTCGCTCGACGACTGGTGCTCGCGGTGCCGCTCGTGATCGGGGTCGCGGCGCTCAACTTCACGCTCGTCTCCCTCGCGCCGGGTGATCCGGTCATCCTCCTCTTCGGAGAGGGCGGCGCTCCCGACGTCGCGACACTGGCGGCGCTCCGGAGCAGGCTCGCGCTCGACCGGCCGATCGCGGAGCGACTCGTCGCGTACTTCGGCGAGCTCGCGCGCGGACATCTCGGCCAGTCGATCCTGGAGAAACGGTCCGTGACCGGCGCCATCGCCGAGCGACTCCCGGCGACCCTCCTGCTGGCTTCGGCCGCGCTCATCCTGGCCGGGATCTTCGGCATCGGACTCGGCGTGCTGCTGTCCCGAATGGCGCAGCGTACACCGCGGCTCGAGAGAGGGACCTTTCTGGCCCTGCTGCTCGGCGGCAATCAACCTCCCTTCGTGGCCGGCATCGTGCTCATCGTCATCTTCGCGCTGATCCTCGGCCTGCTGCCGAGTCAGGGGATGACGTCGGCGCGCGAGGGCGGCAGTCTGGACACTCTCGCGCACCTCGTGCTGCCCGCGCTGACACTCGCGCTCCAGCCCATGTTCGCGGTGGCGCGCGTCACACGCGCCCGGCTCCTCGACGTCTGGCAGCGCGACCACGTGCGGACCGCGCGGGCGGCTGGCATTCCCGAGTGGCGCATCCTCTGGCGGCATGTGCTTCCGAACGCGCTCACGGCCCCGATCACTCTGCTCGCGCTCTCGGCGGCACACTGGGTCGGCGGCGCCGTGCTGACGGAGAGCGTGTTCGCGTGGCCCGGGATCGGACGGCTCGCGGTCGATGCGACGCTGGCGCGCGATTATCCCCTCATACTCGGAGTGATCCTGACCGGAACGTTGCTCGTGGTGGGCGCGAATCTGTCGGCCGATCTGCTGCTCGCGTCTCTCGACCCCAGAGTGCGCCGTGGCTGACCGCCGTGTCGGGCGCGCCTGGGCGATCGGCGAGGGAACCATCGCGGCGACGATTCTGATGGCGTTCGTGCTGGTCGCGGTTGCGCCGGGCCTGCTGTCCTCGCCCGGCGGGTTGCAGAGCGGGGGCGGGGCGCTGGCTCCGCCGAGCGTCGCGCACCCCCTCGGGACCGACATCCTGGGCCGGGATGCGTGGGCGAGGCTCGCGTTCGGCGCCCGCACCTCGCTCGCGGTCGGCCTGCTCGCGACCGGGGTCGCACTCACACTCGGCGTGATCGTCGGAGCGCTGGCGGCCCTGCTCGGCGGATGGTGGGATGATCTGCTGATGCGAGCGGCCGAGATCGCGGACTCGATTCCGGCGTTGCTGCTGGCGCTGCTTCTCGTCTCGGTGGTCGGCCCGGGCCTGGTGCCAGTGGCGCTCGTTGTCGGAGTGACGGGATGGCTCGGGATCGCCCGTGTCGTCCGGGCCGAGATGATGGTGGTGCGCGAGAGCCCATCGGTGATCGCCGCGCGCGCACTCGGCGCCGGGTGGGTGAGGGTGGCCGCCCGACACATCGCGCCGGAGGTGCTGGTCCCGGTGCTGGCGCTGATCCCCTTCCGCCTGGAGGGCGCAATCGTCGTCGAGGCAGGGCTCTCGTTTCTCGGCGTCGAGGATGCGCGGCGTCCGAGCTGGGGCGCGATGCTTCGCGATGCCCAGCCCTTCCTCCGTGACGCGTGGTGGCTGACCGCGGCGCCGGTGGCTGCGCTCGCGATCCTGCTGTTCGCGCTTGGACTGTCCGCTGACTACCTCCAGCGTTCCTTCGACCCGCGACTTGGCGGCGTGCGCCTGGGATGGGAGCTCGATTCGACCCCGACTCCCGAGTCGTCCTCCTCGCCCACTCTTGCGACTCGGCCCTAGCACACCGTAATTGGGGCTCTCACAGAGTCTATCCCGGGGAGGAGTCATTTCGAGTTTTGCCAGCAACTCGGCCACGCGAACATCGCTCGGCGGAACGGCGCCCTTCTTCCGATCGCGCGGCCCTCGGCCCGGACTGACGGCGGTGGCGAATCGTGACGATCGGAAGGGCACATTAGGCGGATGACGCCCGGAATGTCGCTGGTGCGTGCGTTGGCCGCCGTCGTCGCTGTCGCCTTCCCTGGTGCGGTGCACGCACAGGCGATGCGATTGGTGGGCCACAGCGATCTGGGGGGCGCCGGATTGAACGGCGACCTCACCATTGTCGGCACGACCGCCGTCGTTGCCGCCGGAGTGATGCCGGCCGCGGGCGTGCACGCGCATCTCTACAATCCCTATCCCTGTCCGGCGGTCGCGATCAAGCTCGTGGACCTGTCGCGGCCACGGCGGCCGGTGGTGGTGGGACGCATTCCCGTGCCCGCCGGGGTCGCGGCGCACGGAGTGAGCGCCGCACGCGTGACGTCGCCCGCCTTCTCGGGTGATCTGTTGGCGGTCGCGCTCACGATGTGCGGAGCCCTGGGGAACACGATCGACCGCGGGGTCGCCTACTACGACATCACGCGCCCGGCGTCTCCGGTGCTGCTCGGCCGTTACCGGGCCGACGCCGATATCGTGCGTGCCGACAGCATCCCGGACTGTGGGGCTCCGCCGCGACTCGGTCCTCAGCGGTGCGCGAGCTCGCAGCATTCGGTGTCCCTCATCCAGCGCCCCGATGGACGGGTACTCTCTCTCTCGATCGAGCCGGGAGCGTCGGCGAGCAAGTACCCGTCGGGCGACCTGCGCGTCGTCGACGTCACGGATTCGCGGCATCCCGTCCAGATCGGCGCGTTCCCACCATCCGGTACACCGATCTTCTCGAACAACGGGTGCCGCCCCTTTAGCGCCGGGCATGGCGCCGGTTTCTCGCACGCGGGTCGGCGCGGCCTCCTTGCGTTCTACGATGGCGGACTGTTCGTGCTCGATCTCGACCGGGTGGGCGGTCCCGGCGAGATCGGCCATTTCTCGTATCCGAAAGAGCGGACATTCGAGGGAAGTGCCGCGTACGTTGCGGCCGCGCATGTGAATGGACGGGACCTCGCTCTCATCTCGGAAGCCGACTTTATCGCGCCGACGACGACGCTCGAGGTCGACGCTCCGGGACCCCTATCCGGTGCTCGGTTCGC
This sequence comes from Gemmatimonadales bacterium, assembly GCA_038253885.1. Taxonomy (GTDB): domain Bacteria; phylum Gemmatimonadota; class Gemmatimonadetes; order Gemmatimonadales; family Gemmatimonadaceae; genus JALZAQ01. The sequence continues at coordinate 23,414 of JBBSGP010000039.1, forward strand.
GTGCGAGGCCATATTCACGCTCTACGATCAGGCGCGGAGGGCGCAGCTGTATCGGCAACCCGGCCATCAGGTGAGCGCCGAGCTCGCCTATGTCGGTCGCGGATGTCCGGTGAGCCATGGGCCGGACATGCACGCAGAGATGGCGACCACGGAGGCGGACCCGTACCTCTCCGTCGTCAGCGGTCGCATCGCGCTGATCGATCGCAGTCGGCAACCGATCCAGGCGGGCATCGCCGAGGGATCGGGCTGCTCTGTGGTCGAACGGGTGCGGCTCGCGCAGGCCGCGGGCGCGCGCGCGGTCGTGATGCTGCAGACGAGCACGACCGCGCCGCAGGCCTTCTCTCCGGACGGTGATCCGGCCGGGATCACGATTCCCGTGATCATGATCGACAAGGGAGATGCGGACACGCTGCGGACGGCGCTCTGTCCCTCACTCGCCGGAGGGCACTGCGCGCCGGCTCCGCCGATCACCGCGACGATGCGCGATGACCCCGGTGAATGGGGTACTCTGCGCGTGGTGGACGTGACCGATCCGGCCGCCGCGCGCGAGATCGGCGTCTATCGCACGCCGAATTCGAGCATCTTCCCACCGAAGGATCTGGGCGTATCATCCCCGCAGCGGGCCGCCGTTCACGGTCAGTTCGCGGTCGTCCCGTGGAATTCCGACGGCGCGCGCGTGCTCGATCTGACACCCGGTGTTCCGCGGGAGATCGCGGCGTTCGTTCCGCCAGACGTTGCCGACCCGTCCGGAGTTCTCCCTCGAAAGGCTTACGTCGTGAGCGTGGCGCTCCTGTCGATTCCCACCGGAAGGGCTCGATCGCAGGCGCGTGAGTATGTCGTCATCAGCGACGTCAACTCCGGGATCTACGTCCTCGACGCGCCGTGGCCGAGAGTCGGCGCGAGCGTGGGCTACGCCCGAGGAAAACGGCCCGCAGCGGTCGCGGGCATCCAGTGATCACGAGTCGCGCCCACTTCGGGGCTGTCCCATCCAACCATTCGCACCCTACTCCGATGCGCTCTGCTCAGCTGCTCGTTCCCCTGATGCTCATCCTCGCTGGCGGAGCGAGCGCCCACGCACAGACCGGGCTCCGTGCCTCGCCCAGCGGACGCGGGACGAGCGAGGTCACGCTCTCCTATCCGCGCCCCCCGGCGCCGGCGGGCGCACCGACACCCGGCGCACCCTCAGCCGGGGCTCCCGCAACCGGAGTACCTGCCACCGCGGTACCCGCAACCGCGGTACCCGCAACCGCGACACCCGCGGGGTCGCCGCCCGCGGCGGCGCCGAAGCCGCTGATCATCCGGCTCGACTATGGCCAGCCGCACCTTCGTGGGCGTACGCTCCACACCGACAGCCTCGTGCCGTACGACAAGCCCTGGCGCGCGGGTGCGAACGGGCCGACCACGTTGACCACGGACGTGGATCTCGTGCTCGGCGGGACGCCGCTGCCGAAGGGGACGTATATCCTGCTCCTGCTGCCGGGCCGCGCGGGGTGGAAGCTCATCGTCCAGAAGAGTGCGGGCCAGGGCGGGATGACCTACGAGGCCGCCAACGACGTCGCGCGGATCGATCTCCGCCGGGGCGAGCTCTCGTCGCCGATCGAGAGCCTCACGATGTGGCTCATCCCGTCACTGGATCCGGGCACGCCTCACGGTGAGCTGCGGATCGCATGGGGTGGCGAGGAGCTGGCGACGACCTGGTCGCTGCGGTGAGGGCGAGGCCCGGCGATCCCCGTCGGTCGAGCGGACGTGTGCCGACGTCGCCGATGGCGTCCATGGCGCACGCCGCCGTCAGGCACGGCGCGCTGGCTCACGCTCCGCATCGAGCGCGGCACGCCCCCAGAAGGGCGCGCCGATGGCGGGCACGATCAGGCATACGTTGAAGAACCCTCCTCATCGATGGCGTCGGGCCGGTGGTGTCCAACGATGCCTATGCGCCAGCGGGTGTGTGGGAGACCTTTCGCACCGACAGTTATCACTCGCCGCGCCTGCCCCGCAGATGAGCGCGGTTGCACACTTGACGCCGTCACACCGAGCGGCCAACGTCGTGCGACGGCGGGCTCTCGCGTTAGCGTCATGGGCCGCATGCACGCACTCGATCCCCGGTATCCCCGCCTTCATCTCATGAGGAGGAGCCCCGAGTGAACCTGGTCCCGATCACTCATCTGACGTGGATCGACTATCTCGTGATGGCGCTCTACTTCGCGATCGTGCTCGGCGTCGGCTGGGCGCTGCGGCGCACCACCCGGACGAGCACGGACTTCTTTCAGGCCGGCCGCTCGCTGCCGGCGTGGGTCACGGGCCTCGCCTTCCTGTCCGCCAACCTCGGCGCGCAGGAAGTGATCGGAATGGGTGCATCGGGCGCGAAATACGGCATCGCGACCAGCCATTTCTATTGGATCGGGGCCATCCCGGCGATGGTGTTCGTGGCGCTGTTCATGATGCCGTTCTACTACGGCTCGCGAGCGCGCTCTGTCCCCGAGTACCTCAAGCTCCGCTTCGACGAGAAAACGCGAACGCTCAACGCCGCCTCCTTCGCGGTGATGACCGTCTTCTCGTCGGGCATCTCCATGTACGCGATGGGCAAGCTCTTCAATCTGCTGCTCGGATGGAGCTTCGACGTGAGCGTGCTCGTCTCCGCGGTCATCGTGCTCGCGTATGTGTTCGCCGGCGGCCTCACAAGTGCGATCTACAACGAGGTGTTGCAGTTCTTCATGATCGTGTTCGGTTTCGCGCCGCTCGTCTGGCTCGGCATGCGGTCGGTGGGTGGATGGGGTGGGCTCACCGCCCGGCTCTCCGAAGCCGCAGCCACGCACGGCCTCGCTGCGGGGTCCTACACGCACGCCTGGCAGGGAATGGGCAGTGCGGCGACGAACCCCGTGGGGGTCGAGTGGTTCGGCCTCGTCATGGGGCTGGGGTTCGTGCTCTCGTTCGGCTATTGGTGCACGGACTTCCTCGTCGTGCAGCGCGCGATGGCGGCGGACTCGATGCTCGACGCTCGGCGCACCCCGCTCATCGCTGCCGTGCCCAAGATGCTGTTCCCTTTCCTCGTGATCCTTCCGGGCATGATCGCGCTCGCGCTCACGAGCTCGGGCGCCGCCGCGGGCCAGGGCATCATTCCGGCGAAGCTGACCTCGGCCGGCCAGCCGCTCATCGATGCAGCGGGGCGGGCCGTGCTCGACTACGACCTCGCCACGCCCATGTTGCTTACCCACCTCTTTCCGCAAGGGATGCTCGGGCTGGGACTCACGGCGCTGCTCGCGTCGTTCATGTCGGGCATGGCGGGGAACGTGACTGCGTTCAACACCGTGTGGACATATGATCTGTACCAGAGCCACATCCGGAAGGGTGCCTCGGACGCGCACTACCTGTGGATGGGACGCGCCGCCACCGTGGGGGGCATCCTGCTCTCGATCGGTGCCGCGTACGTGGCCGGCTCGTTCAACAACATCATGGAGTTGTTGCAGCTCGTGTTCGCGTTCGTGAACGCGCCTCTGTTCGCCACGTTCGCGCTCGGGATGTTCTGGCGACGTGCCACCGGCCATGGCGCTTTCGCTGGCCTCATCTCCGGCATTCTCGGCGCGATGCTCCACCACGGCCTCACGCTCCCCGCAGGCGGAGTGCCGGGGGTGAAGGGCGGATTTCTCGGTATTCTGCACACCTACCCCAGCGAGCTCGCGCAGACGTTCTGGACGGCCATCGTGGCGTTTTTCACGTGCGCGACCGTGTCCGTCGTCATCAGCCTCCTGACGCAGGCGCGACCCGAGGAGGAGCTGCGCGGTCTCGTCTACGCGCTCACCGATCGGCCTGGCGATGGTGCGCTACCCTGGATCAAGCGGCCGGTGACATTCGCCGTCGCCGTCCTGGCGCTCACGCTCGTGCTCAACCTCATCTTTCGATAGAACGGAGACGACAATGAGCGGAGCGGTGGGGCTCGATCTTCGCATCCCGATCGGTGGACTATTCGCCGCGCTCGGCATCGTGCTCAGCAGCTATGGATTCGCGACGATCGGCTCCGCCGATCTCTATGCGCGCTCCGCTGGGCTGAATATCAACCTATGGTGGGGTGCCGTACTGTTTGTGATCGGCGTCCTCTTCCTGCTCGCGGCCCGGAGAGGGGCGCACCGCACTGCTGTGCGTCCGGCTACCGAGACACCCGAAGGCCGCGCAACCCAGGCGATGGAGCACCGCGGCGGTCTCGAGCGCTAGGCCCACGCACGGATCGCACGTCCGCGACAGCGGCACCTCCTGCGCGAGAGAGCCTGATGCCTCGACGGGCGCCGGAGAATCCCATCCTGACTCCGGACATGGTTCAGCCATCGCGGCCGGAGCTCGCGGTGGTGGGTGTCTTCAACCCGGCAGTCATCCGTCATGGAGGAGAGGTGATCCTCCTGCTCCGCGTCGCCGAGGCTCCGCGAGACGTGGCAGAGGGGGAGGTCGCCGCGCC
>JBBSGP010000040.1:0-26470 GCA_038253885.1 Gemmatimonadales bacterium
GGGTCGACCAGGCGGCTCAGCGCAGAGCCTCGGTGACACCCCACCCTGAGTGACGGACGCCATCACCCTCACACCCCAACCAACCAAAGGGGACATTTCTATCCGCCCGGCGAAGGGGACATTTCTATCCGCGCTTGACAAGTAGTCCGGCAGTCTGGACGCAAGTCCTTGCCTCCGTTAACATTGAAGGGATGCTGTTTCGCACAACGACTGGAGCCTGATGTCCAGCGTCTGGACGCTTGCCCGAATTCTTGCCGGTCGCGCATCGGAGCATCCCGATCGGCAGCTTCTCGCGGCAGGTGGACGGACGCTCACATTCGGTCAGGTCGAGACACAGTCGACGGCACTCGCGACCGCGCTCGCCGAGCTCGGGATCGAGGCGGCGGACCGGATCGCGATCGCGATGCCCAACTGTGCCGAATGGGTGGTGGCGCTGTTCGCCTCGGCGAAGCTCGGGGCGACGGTCGTGCCGGTGAATCCCCGGCTCAACTACCACGAGATGAAGTACCAGCTGCGACACGCCGAAGTCTCGGCAGCGTTTACCACCGAGCGCTGGCATGGCGTGGACTACCTTCAGCTCTTCGAGGATGCACTCGCCGAGCTGCCCGATCTGCAGTACGTCGTCACGGTCGGGACAGAGGAGCTGTGGTCCGACGACCGGATCTTCCGGTTCGAGGATCTGCTGTCGAGCGGCGAGGGGCGCAGCTTCACGCCGCGGTGGGGAATCGGTGACGAGAGCGATCTCGCGATTCTCTACACGTCGGGCACGATGGGAAAGCCGAAGGGCGTGCGTCTGTCACATCGCGGCGTTGTCGAGACCGCGGTTCGCACAGGCGAGGTGCTGGAGATGGAGCCCGCCGATCGCGTGCTCGTCCCGGTTCCGTTGTTCACGATCTTCGGCGTTGGGGTGGTCGTCGGCACGATCGCGGCGGGCGCGACGCTCCTCCTGCAGGAGCAGTTCGACGCCGCTGCCGCGATCGAGCTGCTGGAGCGGGAGCGCGTGAGCGTGCTCCACGGCGTACCGACGATGTACCAGCTCATCATGCGCGACCCGCACTTCGATCCGTCGCGCTATCCGCGTCTGAGAACGGGGATCGTCGCGGGAGGTCCGGTGCCGGAGCAGTTGGTGCGGCGCATCCGGCGCTGGTGCAACGTGCAGGTGGCCTACGGTCTCACCGAGACGGGACCGACGGTCACGATCACGCGCTTCGGGGACCCGGAGGAAAAGCGGCTCACCACGGTGGGTCGGCCGATCTGCGGGGTCGAGATCAAGGCAGTGGACATGATCACCGGAGCGCTGCACGGGCCCGAAGCGGCCGGCGAGATCGCCGTGCGCGGGCCGAACGTGATGAAAGGGTACGCCCGGATGCCGGCGGAGACGGCTCGCGCTTTCTCCCCGGAGGGTTTTTTTCTCACTGGTGACCTCGGGATCATCGATGAGGAGGGCTACCTCAGAATCGTGGGGCGCAGCAAGGAGACGATCGTGCGCGGCGGATATCAGATCCAACCGCGCGACGTCGAGGATCATCTCCGAACGCACCCCGCGATCGACGATGTCTGCGTGATCGGTGTCGCCCACGATATCATGGGCGAGCTGGTGTGCGCGTGCATCGTTCCCGTGGAAGGAGCGGTCATCACGGGCGACGAGGTCAAGGACTTCGCTCGCGACACGATGGCCGACTACAAGATTCCGGACCTCGTTCGCTTCTTCGATTGCTTCCCCATGACAGGCAGCGGGAAGGTGAAGCGCCGCGAGCTCGAACGCGTGATCACGCTCTACACTCCGACAGGAAGTTCATGAACTCACGACACCAGCGGCCCGGCACGGCGAACCGTGCCCCCGTCGCCCCGATGTACCGGGGGCCCCAGGCCGTTCCGCAGACCGCGCACCATAGCAGCGTGCCGTTCGTGCACGCCCCCAACGCCGCCCTCCTCATCGACTTCGACAACGTCACGATGGGGATCCGCTCCGACCTCGGGAACGAGCTTCGCAACCTGCTCGGCTCCGACATCATCAAGGGCAAGGTCCAGCTCCAGCGCGCCTATGCGGACTGGCGGCGCTATCCACAGTATGTCGTCCCGCTCGCCGAGTCGTCGATCGACATGATCATGGCACCGGCATACGGCTCGTCGAAGAAGAACGCCACCGACATCCGACTGGCGGTCGATGCCATGGAGCTCGTCTTCACCCGGCCCGAGATCGGAACGTTCATCCTCCTCTCCGGCGACTCCGACTTCTCGACGCTCGTCATCAAGCTGAAGGAGTACGGGAAGTACGTCATCGGGGTCGGCATCCGCGAATCGTCGAGCGATCTGCTCGTGCAGAACTGCGATGAGTACTACAGCTACAACGCCCTCGCCGGCCTGGTGAAGACGGCCGAAGAGGAGCAGGTCAAGCGCGATCCGTGGGAGCTGGTGGGAGACGCGATCAAGCGCATGAAGCGGAACGGCGACGTGATGCGCTCCGATCGCCTCAAGCAGGTGATGCAGGAGATCGATTCCACCTTCGACGAGAGCAATCTCGGCATGGCGAAGTTCTCGCGCTTCGTGCAGGAAGCGGCGCAGCGCGGTCTTCTCCGCGCGAACAAGCTCGAGAATGGTCAGATGGAGGTGGATCTGGCGGACGGGGCCACCGTGGCACCGACCGATCACGCGGCGGCGCGCCGCGAGCCGCGCCCCGAAGCACCGCGCGAAGACCGCCCCGCCCCCCGGGAGGGCGCGACCGCCGGCGTGAGTGGAGGGGGACGGGACCGCGGCCGCCGCGGCCGCGGACGAGACCGGGGTCGCGAGCGTACCCCGCGTCCTGCCGAGGCGAGAGCCGACGCGCCAGCGGCCCCGGATGGATTCTCACCCCCGCTCGACGCGCCAGTGACGGCGCCCCTTTCTCAGGCGGCACCGCGAGCGGAAGCGCTGCCTGCTCCGGCGCGTCCGGGCGTCGCCGGCGAGCCGGAGATGACCGGTGAGCGACTCACGCGCACCGAGGCGCTCGACCTCCTGCGGCAATCCGTGGCCAGGTTGGGTCTGGGCCCGGAGGACGTGGCGCGTGCGTCGGACATCCGGCGCACAGCTCGCGAGATCCTCGGACGCGACAGCGAGACGCTGAGCGAGCGCTACTTCGCGCGCATCCTGCGTGATGCGCACGATGCCAACGTGATCGACCTCCGCCGGCGCGGCGATGATTTCGAGGTGGCGCCGGCCGTCAATGCGGAGCCGATCGCCGCGCAGCTCGCGGCCGCAGAACCTGTCGCCGCCGCGCAGGGCCAGGCGGGCCGCAGCGCCGCCAACGCCAACGCGATCCGGCGCGGACTTCGCGGACGGGGCGGCGGTGGGCGCGGAGGGCCGCGTCCCGCACGCCCGGAAGCACCACCTCCGGAGCTCTTTGCCATCGGCATCATCGACGAACCGGCACCGGCGCCGACGAGTGCTCAGGTGGCACTCGATCTCGCGGGCGCGCCGGCCGAGAGCATCACACCCGAAGCCAGAGCCGCGTCGCCGGCGCGCCGTCGCAGCTCCACCAAGACGACGGCAAAGAAAGCGACAGCACGCAAGAGCGGCCGAGGTGCCTCGGCGTCGGCCGCCGGCGAGTCGGACGATGCGGAGGCGAAGCCGAAGCGCCGCCGCTCGGCCGCCCGGAAGAAGGGCGCGGCCGGAGGAGACGGGTGAGCACGGGCGCCGCGTTCTCGCTCGGGCGCGGCGTCCGCGTCCTTCCGCTCGGCGCTCCGTTTGCCCCTTCCTTCTATGCGCGCGACACCGAGCTGGTGGCGCGTGATCTCCTCGGCGCCGTCCTCTCGCATTCCAGTCCGGAGGGGACGGCGAGCGGCGTGATCGTTGAGACCGAGGCCTACCTCGGCGAGCACGACCCGGCGTGCCACGCGGCGGTCGGACGCACGCCCCGCACGCAATGGCTCTACGGTCCACCGGGAATAGCCTACGTCTACTACATCTATGGGGCTCACTGGTGTGTCAACGCCGTGACGCGGGTGGAAGGGGAGCCCAGTGCCGTGCTCATCCGCGCTCTGGAGCCGCTCGATGGTCTCGACCTGATGATCTCGCGCCGCCGCCACCCCAGGCAGCCCCGCGATCTCACGAACGGACCCGGAAAGCTCTGTGCGGCGCTCGGCATCACCGGATCCCATAACGGCCTGTCCCTGACCGCATCGCCTCTCGTCATCCGCCGCGCCAGGAAGATTCCCGACAACGAGATCGTCGTCACCGAACGAATAGGGATCACCAAGGCAGCAAATCTCCCTCTGCGCTGGTACGTGAAGGACAACCCATGGGTGACGCGGACTCCCACGCACTTCTCCCGCCGACCGCACAATTCCGTCGGATGAGGAGGAGCGCCGTGCTCGCGGCCTGCCTCATCACCGCGGCGGCACGAGCGCAGAGTCGGCCCGCTCCCTCCGCCATGTCTCGAGATTCCGTCGCCCCGATGTCTGGCGTCAGCGCCCGGGCGCTCGCTCTGTACCGCGACGCCTATGTCATCGACATGCACAACGACCTGCCATCGCGCATCCTCGACGACCGCTACGATCCCGACGTCCGCCATGGCGCCGGCTTCGGCGGACAGCTGGGGAGCACCGACCTGCCCCGTCTCATCGAGTCGGGGATCACCGCGCTGTTCCTCTCCGACTTCGTGGATGCTCGATACGCCCGCGTGCGCCCCGACGGCTCGTATCGGAGAGCGGTGGAGGTCGCCGACACCATCCACGCATTCGTCGCGCGACACCCGGAGCGACTCCTGTTCGCAACGACCGCGGCCGACGTGCGCCGAGCCAGGGCGGAGGGAAAGATCGCCGTTCTCGTTGGTGTGGAGGGGGGCCACGCGATCGAGAATTCCATCGAGAAGCTGCGCGACCTCCATCGTCGCGGCGCGCGCTATCTCACGCTCACCTGGAACAACGGCAACGACTGGGCGGGCTCATCGGTCGGATCGGGCGGCACGCGCACCGCGGGACTCACCGATTTCGGCCGCCAGATCGTGCGCGAGATGAACCGGCTCGGCATGCTGGTGGACCTCTCCCACGTGTCGGACGAGACGTTCTTCGATGCACTGTCCGTCTCGACAGCGCCGGTGATCGCGTCACACTCATCGGCGCGGGCGATCGCCGACCATCCGCGAAATCTGACCGACGAGCAGATCCGCGCGTTGGCGCGAAACGGCGGAGTTGTGAACATCAACTTCTTCTCCCGCTTCATCGACCCGGCACAGATCGTCGCCGCGGCCGCGATGAAGCGACGGCTCGATGCTGCACGAGACTCGCAGCGGGCGCTCCATCCGTCCGATCCGCAGGCCGCTCTGAGGGCGCTGCGGGCTCTGCGGGCAACTCTCCAGGCGAGTCTTCCCCGCACGCCCCTCTCGATCCTGATCGATCATTTCGCCCACGTCGCCACGGTGGCGGGGGTCGATCACGTCGGAATCGGGAGCGACTTCGACGGCGTGAGCGATCTTCCGGAGGGCATGGAGGATGTCACCCGTCTGCCACGGATCGCCCAGGGCCTGCTGGATCGCGGGTACTCGGAGGACGACGTCCGGAAGATGCTGGGCGGAAACATGATGCGGGTGATGCAGCAGGTGATGGATCGCCGGTCCGCCCCGGATAGATGAGAGAAAGGCGGCACCGTACACGGCGCCGCCTTTCTTTCACCTACAGCTGTGTCAGCGCTACTCCTGTCTCTCGATCGCGCTTCCGATGTTGTAGCGGAGGCCGCCCTCGAAGAGGTAGGTCGCCCGATCACTGAAGAAGAAGCGGCTCTGGGCAGGCATGGCGGTCGCCTGGCCAAAGATCGAGAAGCGGGCCTTCTGTGCCTGCAGGCCCACCATGAAGATCGGAGAAGCGCGATCCTTGAAGTCGGTGATCTGACTCTCAACGGCGCTCGCCTGATCGGCGCTGCTATAGGAGCCGCGCACGGTCGCGTGGGTGATGACGTTGAGCGAGAATCCCACGCCGCCGTAGGGCCGCAGCGCCCCATAACGAGTCGGAAAGGCGAGTAACGCGAGCGTCGCCCGCTTCATGTTCTTGAGGTCCACCGTGAACGGCGCCCCCTGAAAATCGGTGAGGCTCGCTGTCTCCTTGAAGAACGCCTGCTGCAGCGACGCGTACAGCGCACCGCGAGAGCGCGTGATCAGCCACTCCGCGCCGATGACCGGCGCGATCGCGTTCTTCGTCGTGTTCGTCGAGAAGGTCATGGTGCCTGCGGTCGCGCCCCAGAACCAGGAGTTCGAGAACAGGCGTGAGCTCTGGGCCGCGCCGGCCGCGGGCAGAAGCGCCGTGAAGGCGGCACCGGCGGCCAACCATCGCACCAGACGCATGGAGAGACTCCTTGGTTCGAATGTCATGAGGGGGAAAGCTGTCATCGCTCCACGGTCGCGCCGCCGAGCAGTGCGTTGAACATCATACGGAAGGTGCCATACGACTGGCCGCGGTGTTGCGGCCGGAAGCCGAACATCACTACTCGTCCCCGACCCAGCGGCGCCTCGACCGCCGCCGCTTTCCCGGCGATCGCCTGACCGCCTTGCAGATAACCGCTCAACAGAATGTCGTCGGCCTTCTCGGGATACCGCGCGATCACCTTCACCCCCGAGCCCGCCGCCACATCGAACGTCACCGAATTTGTGAAATAGACTGCGGCCGTATCCGGCATTCCGTACGCGATTTGCTGTGTTCCATCCACGAGCACCCGCAGGATCGAGCCTGGCGCATAGAGTCCCTCCCGTGCCCCGCGAGCCGCCGCCGAATCTCCTCCGCCCACCGTCGCGCCCGACCGCTCCTGCTCATCGTCGCGCGCGCTGGTGATCAGCTTAACCGGCACTCCCAACGCCTCGGTCGCCAGCTGTGACGAGTGGTCGAGCAGCACCAGAGTGCCGCCCTCGAACACGAACGTCTTCACCTTGTCGATGCCGGTGCTTCCGAGACCGCCGGCGAACTCCGGCGGAACCACCGCCTCGGGCAGGCCGCCCCGGATTTCCCGGAGACTCATGTCTGAGACGATGAGCACGTCGAACTGGTCACGCAGCCGGCCGGCCTTGACCGCCGAGTCGGACACATTGGTGAATGGAAAGCCAAACTGCTCCAGGACGAACCGGGTCCATCCTTCGTCAATGTTTCCGGTCCACGGCTTGTACAGCGCGACCCGCGCCGCGCGTGCCGGCGGTGCGGCGCGAACCGCATTCGCCCTGGCCGGACCGCAGCCCGCGGGAACAGAGCGCTCGACAATCAGCACGCCGCCAGCGGAGCTGCTCAGCGGCGCGAGCCCTACGCTCGCACCCGCCCGCAACGCCGCACCCGCGTACGAATAGCTGCGCAAATCGCGCGGGTCGAGGGCGGTGCGGCGCGGACCCGTGGCAAAGCACGGGGGGAAGCTCGGCTCCGAGGGCCCGATCACCGGCCGCGTCGGCACCGACAGCGGCTGTACCGCCTCGATGACTTTCACCCCGAGTTGCAGAGGCAACGTCCAGCCGGACACATCATACGGCCGCTCGATCGGGCCGCCGGGATATTTCTCCACGCGCGGATAGCGCTGAATCTCCATCAGATCCTTGGCGTGTGCCCGATAGGGCTGGGCCATGCTCACCACGTACGATCCCGCGGCAGCGCTCTGGCCGGCGACCTCGAAGGCGGCGGTCGCCGTCCCCACCTCGACGCCTCCGGCGCGCAGAACGTCCACCAGCTTCTCCACCGCCGCCCCGTCCCGCTGTCCGGCGGGAATCACGAATGCATATGGCGCGACGCTCTGGCCCAGTCGCAGCTGGTTGCGGCCGAGTTGGGCGAAGACCCGCACGTAGTCCGCCCGCTGCCGGTCGGCGAGCCGGATCAGTGCCTCCGAGGCGATCTCCTCGTACTCCACGATGTCGCGCAGTCTCCAGAGGCCGCCTGGCCACGGGTCGGGAAAGTTCACGGTCTGCTGGTATCGCGGCAGACCGCGGGCGTGTCCCTTGAGATCCTTTGCGGTCTGCGTGATCGGCGTCGCGATCTTCACGCTGGCGGCTTCCGTGAGGAGGCCGATCATGTTGTGGCGCGTCGGCGTCGAGCGCGCGCCGCCGTGCCACCACAGATCGTAGATCGCGTGGTCCGCCACTCCGCTCTTCCCGCGCTCCTGGAGCGCCCACGCCATCTCGCCTCCGATCTGACCGATGCCCCTCACGATCAGGGGGTCCACGTTCGGATTCACCGGATCCACGAATGGCGGAACGAAGAGCCGGGAGCCCTCGCTGCCCATCTGATGCACGTCGTAGAAGACGCTGGGAAACCAGCGACGATAGAGAAGATCCGTCACCAGCTTCGTCTCCTGCTGCGTGACCATGAACCAGTCGCGGTTGTTGTCGTGCCCCACATAATGGTGATAGATCCAGGGCATCGGTCCGCCCTCCCACTTCGTGCCGAGCTGCTTGCGGTACCAGTCGGTGATCATCTGCTCGCCATCCGGGTTCATCGACGGCACGAGCAGCACGACAACGTTCTTCAACTGGCCCTGCAGCGTGTCGTTCGTGGCGAGCCGCCAGGCGAGCTCCATCGCCATCTGCGACGATGCGATCTCGCTCGAGTGGATGTTGCACGAGATGAGCACCACCGCCGGTTGGCTGGCGATCAGGCGCGTCTCCTCCTCGGCTGACAAACGTCGCGGGTCCGCGAGCTGGGCCTGCGCCGACCGGATCGCGTCGAGTCGGCGCATGTTCTCGGGACTGGAGATTGTCAGATACACGAAGGGGCGACGCTCCGTGGTCGGGCCGAGTGTATCCAGCTTGACGGCGGGCGACGCCGCTGCAAGCTTGCCGAGGTAAGCCACGATCTGTCCCCAGTCGGCGAGCTGCCGGTCGGCGCCGACGTCGAAGCCGAGCACCGCGCGAGGGGAAGGGATGGTCCCCTGAGCGGCGGCGGAGCCGGACAGGAGGGGAGAGAGCGCGGCGACGGTCGCCACAGCAAGTCGACGAATCATGGGTATCGGGAGCCGGGGGGGGGGTGGATTGAGGTCAGACAGCCGGGGAGCGTCGAGATGAGATTACCAGACGTGTTGACCCGCGACGAGTGCTTTCGGGCGCCGGTCTACGGTACTGTCTTCGGCCAGCGGATGGAGGTCGTGCATCGTCTGCAGGCCGGCGACCGGCTGATTCTCGTCCCCGATCCGCCCGGGACCGACAATCCCGCCGTCTGGGTGCACGCCTCCGGCGGTGATGTGGTCGGCCACCTCCCGTTCGGCATCTCGCGGTGGCTCGTCCCCTGGATGCTCGATGGTGGCCGCTGTGGCGCATCGGTCGAGAAACTCGAATCCGACGAGGTCGCCAGCTGGCGCAGGCTCATCGTCGAGGTGAGGTGCCATGCCTGAGGTGTGGGGCCAGCGCGTCAGATCATCTTCAGTTTGCGCCCCACTTCCCGGAACGCGTTGACGGCGAAGTCCAGGTCGTCGCGCGTGTGCGCCGCTGATAGTTGGCAGCGAATGCGGGCGTGTCCCTGCGGCACGACGGGAAATCCGAAGCCGGTCACGAACACGCCCTCGGCGAGCATCATGTCGCTGATCCGGATCGCCAGCGCGGTGTCACCCACGATGATCGGAACGATCGGCGTCTCACCCTCCAGCGGGGAGTAGCCTGCGTCCTTGATCGCGGCGCGGAAGTAGCGCGCGTTCTCGTGCAGCGCCTTCACCCTCTCCGGATGCTCCTCCACGAACCGCACTGCCGCCAGCGAGCTGGCCGCCACTGTGGGTGGGAGGGCGTTGGAGAACAGCTGGGGTCGCGAGCGCTGCGTCAGGTAGTCCACCAGCGCCGACGGACCCGCCGTGAATCCCCCGGCGGCGCCTCCGAGAGCCTTGCCCAGCGTCGACGTGATGATGTCCACCTCGCCGGCCACTCCGTGGTGTTCAGCGGTTCCGCGGCCAGTGGCGCCGAGCACGCCGGTGGCGTGCGAGTCATCCATCACCACGATGGCGTCGTGCTCGCGCGCCAGCTGCAGAATCTCGGGGAGCTTCGCGATGTCTCCCTCCATCGAGAAGATCCCATCGGTCCAGATGATCCGCCGGCGTGCCGAGCGGTTGGCAGCCAGCTTGGCCGCCAGGTCATCCATGTCGGAGTGCTTGTAGACGGCCGTCGTGCACCTGGTGATCGCTTTCGCGAGCCGGACCGAGTCGATGATGGACGCATGGTTCAATGCATCCGAGATGACGAAGTCGCCTTCCTGGGCGATGGTCGCCGTCAGCCCCTCGTTGGCATTCCAGCAGGAGACGTAGCTCAGCGAGGCCTCGCTGCCGACGAAACGCGCCAGCGCACTCTCGAGCTCGCGGTGGACGGTGAAGGTCCCGCAGATGAAGCGGACGCTTCCGGTGCCGGCGCCGTACGTCTCCAGCGCCTCCACACCGGCCCTCACCACCGCCGGCTCGTTCGCCAGGCCTAGATAGTTGTTGGAGGAGAGGATGAGAACTTCACCGCGCCCCTCCATGGTGACCCGCGCCCCTTGCGGCGAATCGAGGAAGTTGAGGCGCTTGTAGGTGCCCTCCGAGTGGAGCTGGTCCAGCGAGCTCTGCAGCTCGGACGAGAAAGTCTGGTTCAGGGACATGAGAGGACAAGTGAAAGGCTGGAACTGCGCATCGCTCCGTGATCACGCCACCTCGAAGATCACCTTCCCCGCCTCGCCCGACTTGATCGCGCGGATCGCCTCGTCGGCCTGATCGAGACGGAAGCGGTGGGTGATCACGGGCGAAGGATCGAACTCGCCGGAGCGCAGAAATCGCGTCATCTGGTGCCAGGTGTCGTACATCCGGCGACCCACGACACCGTAGATCGTGATCCCCTTGAAGATCACCTCGGTGGCGAAGTTCACGTCCATCGGCTTGGCCGGGATCCCGAGCATCTGCACCCGCCCGCCCACCCGAACCAGGGCAAAGGCCTGGTGAATGGCGGAGGGCACGCCCGACATCTCCAGCACGACGTCGACACCGAGCCCTGCCGTGTGCCTCTTCACGACCTCTTCCGCCTGGTTCGGATGAACCACGTCGTGAGCGCCCATCCTCGTCGCCAGAGCGAGTCGGCGGTCGTTCACATCGGACGCGATCACCCGCGACGCTCCGGCGGCGGCGCAGATGCCGATGGCGAACAGCCCGATCGGGCCGCACCCCGTCACCAGCACCGTCGCCCCCGGAATCTCGGCGGTGAGTGTCGTGTGAAAAGCGTTTCCCATCGGATCGTGGATACCGCCGATGTCGAACGAGATGTTGTCGTCGAGATGCCACACGTTGGTCGCCGGCATCGCGATGTACTCGGCGAAGCAGCCGTCGCGATCGACGCCGATGATCCGGGTGTGGGGACAGACGTGGGCGTTGCCGGTGCGACAGAGCAGGCAGCGCCCATCCACGATGTGCCCCTCGGCGGTCACGCGATCCCCCATCCGGACGTCGGTGACGAGCGACCCGACCTGGGCGACCTCGCCGGCGAACTCGTGGCCCACGATGAACGGTGGCTTGCAGCGTCCCCGCGCCCAGTCGTCCCACTCGTAGATGTGCACGTCGGTGCCGCACACACCGGCGCGGCGCACGCGGATGAGCACCTCGTCATCGCGTATCGTGGGAACGGGCACGTCCTGAAGTACGAAGCCGGGTCCGGCTGTGGTCTTCACCAGCGCTTTCACGCGTTCACATCTCCAATCGGTTGGTTAGATCACGCCGCTCACCTGTCCGCCATCCACCTGGATGGCGGTGCCCGTGATGAAGCTCGCGCGCGCGGAGGCGAGAAACGTGACCACGGCGGCGAACTCGCGCGGGTCGCCGCTGCGGCGCACGGGAATGGAGCGCGCCCGCTCGGCCATCAGCTCATCCACCGGACGTCCTTCCCGTTCGGATCTCATCTCGGCCAGGCGGAGGGCCCGGTCGGTGTCGAAGTGTCCGGGGAGCACCGAGTTCACCAGCACGTTGTCGGGCGCGCATTCGGTCGCGAGCGTCTTGGCGAATCCCAGAAGCCCGGCGCGGGCGGTGTTCGACAGGATGAGGCCGGCGATCGGCATCTTGGCGGCCATCGAGCTGAGGAAGATCACGCGACCCCATTTTCGCTCGCGCATGTCGGGCACGCAGAGCTGCGCCAGCCGGATCGAGGCCAGCAGGTTCTGCTCGATTGCGGCTCGGTACTGAGCCTCGGTCGTCGAATCGAACGTCGTGGATGGGGGCCCGCCGGAGTTGGCGACGAGAATGTCGATCGCCCCGAAGGTGGCTCGTGCGGCCGTGACCGCATCGCGGATGGCCGTGGCGTCGGTGACATCGGCCACCAGCGGGAGAGTCCGGGTTCGCGTCTCGGTCGCGATCGCGGCGGCGTGTCGCGTCAGCTCGTCCCGGCGTCGCGCCAGCATCGCGACCTGCACTCCCTCTGCCGCCAGCTCGCGCGCGATCGCGAGCCCCAGCCCGCTCGACGCTCCGGTGACGAGTGCGCCCCGGCCGGCGATGCCGAGGTCCACCTCAGTCGTCTCCCGCCACCAGCTCCGGCACCCGAGCTTCGGTCTGCCGTCCGTCCGCCGCCGCCGCCCCGCGACGCACGGCGTCGATCCGGACAGCGCACACCTTGAACTCGGGAATCCCGGCGTACGGGTCGAGCGCCGGATTTGTCAACAGATTGGCAGCCGCTTCTCGGTAGTGCATTGGGATGAAGATCTGCCGACGGGCGACCCGCGATGAGATGCGGACCGCGATCTCGATCGACCCGCGCCGCGACGAGATGAGCACCGGGTCTCCATCACACACTCCGAGCTCGGCCGCGTCAACGGCCGAGATCTCCACCGTCGGCGTCGGCTCGCGGGCGTCCAGCCCGGTGGACCGGCGCGTCATCGTGCCGGTGTGCCAATGGTAGAGCTGGCGTCCGGTATTCATCCAGAAAGGGTAGTCTCCATCCGGCAGCTCCGCCGGCGGCATGAACTCCACCGGGACCAAGCGGCCTCGTCCGTCGGTGGTGGGGAACCGATCGTCGAACAGGAATGAGGTCCCGCCGTGCGTGTGGTCGGGCACGGGATACTGGAGTCCGCCGCCGCCGAGGCGCGCGTGAGAGACGCCGCGCCAGGATGGAGTCACCCGTGCGATCTCATCCATCACCTCGGCCGCGCTGGCGAAATTCGCCGGAAGACCGAGCCGCTCGGAGAGATCGATCAGGGTCTCGAGGTCCCCGCGCGCCGCGCCGGGCGGATCGATCGCCTTGCGCCCGAGCTGGATGCGGCGCTCGGTGTTCACGAAGGTGCCGTCCTTTTCGGCGAAGCTCGCTCCCGGAAGAACGACATCCGCGTAGCGCGCTGTCTCGGTGAGGAACAGATCGTGAACCGCCAGGAAATCCAATCGCCGGAACCATTCTTCGGCATGCGACACGTCGGGGTCGGAGATGATCGGGTTCTCTCCCATGATGTACATGCCGCGCACCGGGCTGCCGGGCTGGACGATCTGTGTGACCTTGAGGCCGGGGGTGAGGGAGAGCCGCTCCTCTGGCACCCGCCACTCGCGCGCGTACATCCGGCGGATCTCGGGATCGGTCACCGGCTGGTAGTCGGTGTAGACCATCGGGATGGCGCCGACGTCGCTCGCGCCCTGCACGTTGTTCTGCCCGCGGATGGGCATCATGGCAGCGCCCCATCGGCCGATCATCCCCGTCGCCAGAATGAGGTTGAGCAGGGAGGTCACGATGTCCGTGCCGGTGCGGTGCTGAGTCAGTCCCATGGCCCAGAGCGTCGCCGACCGGGGCCCGAGCGCGTAGAGCTCGGCGGCGCGACGGATGAGATCGGCGGACACACCGGTGATCGTCTCGGCCAGCTCGGGTGTGTAGCGCGCGACGGCCGCGGCCACGTCGTCGAACCCGTGGGTGCGCTCGCGGATGAAGCGATCGTCCTGGAGTCGCCGCGCCAGGATGTGGTTCAGCATTCCGTTGAGCAGGGCGACGTCCGTGCCGGGAAGCATCTGCAGATGAACGTCGGCACGGGCCGCGAGCTCGATGCGTCGCGGGTCGGCCACGATGAGCGTTGCGCCGCGCCGTTGCGCGCGCTTGATGGCGGCGCCGAACACCGGGTGGGACTCGGTGGTGTTGGCACCGAGGATGAAGATCACGTCGCTGTCGTGCTCGACCTCGCGCATCGAGCCGCTCGCCGCGCTCGTGTTCATCGACCGCTGCATGGCGCTCACCGACGAGGAGTGGCAGAGTCGGGTGCAGTGGTCGATGTTGTTCGTTCCGATCGCCGCTCGGCAGAGTCGCTGGAGGAGGTAATTCTCCTCGTTGCTGCACTTCGCTGAGGAGAAGACGGCGACGCTGTCCGGCCCGCGATCGTCGCGGAGTCGCGCGAGCTCCTGCGACGTCAGCTCCATCGCGTCCTCCCACGTCGCCTCACGGAATGGTGCATACCAGTCGGCGGGTGTGGACGCGCGGTCGCGCGGATCACCGAGCGAGGACGGTCCGGTCTGGTCCCGGCGAAGGGGGTTGGTCCGCGGCCGGCGCTTGCGCGATTCTCCTTCTCGCTGCAGATCGAGCCACGGTCCGCCCCGTCGCTCACCTTTCCAGCTCTCGAGGAGCCCGGGCTCGGGCATCCACTGCCAGCGGCCATTCCGCTTCTCCCAGCCGCGGCGGATGAGCGGAGTCGTGAGCCGGTCGCGATGCAGCACGAAGTCGGTGCCGAACCGGCCTTTCACGCAAGTTGATCCTTCGTTGGGCGTATCCTCCTCGATCCACGGGCTGGTGACGCGCACCACGTCGTCGCCCCGAACCTCGAGATCGATCTGGCAACCCACGCCGCAGTAGGGACAGACGCTCCGCACCGCGTGGGCCGGCTTCTCCATCGCTCCCGCTGCCAGCTTCGCCATCGGCAGGATGTCGTGGATCGCGCCGGTGGGGCAGACGCGCACGCACTCCCCGCACCAGGTGCAGCCGGCGTGCTCGGGATTGCCGTCCGCGCCGACGATGATCTCGGCGTGCTCGCCCCGGTGGGCGACGTCGAGCACTCCGACCACCTGCAGATCATCGCAGGCGCGCACGCATCGGGTGCAGAGGATGCAGGTGGACATGTCGTGCTGGATGAGCGGGTCGCCCTCCCGCTTGTCTCCGGTGCGCGGCGGAAGTGACGAGCGCACCCCGGTCGGAACATCGTAGCGCCGCACCATCGTCTCGAACTCGTTGCGCGCTCCGTTCTCCGGGATCAGATGCGCGGGATAGCGCTCGAGGAGCATGCCGAGGACGCCGCGGCGGTTCTCGATCGCGGCCGCCGACTCGGTATGGACGCGCTGCCCGTCAGCGGCGAGAGTCGCGCACGCCGCCGAGAGCTTCGGGGCGCCGTCGATCGAGACAAGGCAGATGCGGCAGTTGCCGACGATCGGAAGCTTCGGATACCAGCAGAACGTCGGCACCTCGATGCCGAGCGTTCGTGCGGCATCGAGGATCGTGGCGCCCTCGGGCACTGTGATATCCCGATCATCGATCGTCAGTGTCGGCATGCCAAGTGTCTCGGGAGGTTCGCGGAACGGAGATCGCCTACAGTATACTGCTCGCCGCGAGCGCTGTCAGTCGCTCCGGCTGGCCACTCTGCTGGCACTCCGCCATCGCTCGAGCAGCCGGTCCGCCGCGGCCTCTCCACTCATGGCCGCGCCTTCGAGCAGCGGCATGGAGAGGAAGTCGCCCGCCAGCGTGACCGGGGCCGCGATCCGGTCGGCGAGCTGACGTCCGCGCAGGCGATCGGCGCCGAAGCCGGGGCGAGCGAGCGGCGTGCCTTCGTCCAGCCGAAAGAGCCGCGCTCGTGCGACGTGACCCCGTACCGACGGTACCAGCGTTTCGATCTCCGGCATCATGGCGCTCACGATCTCGGATGTGGATCGGCTCCCGAGCCGCGCGATCGCGGCGGGCGTGGGCCACGCCAGCACGACGTCGGCATCCCGACGCGCCGCCGGGCCGAGCTTGGTGCCGTAGACGACGCAGGCGCTGACCGTCGAGTCCACGTGTGGATCGGGAAAGGCGCCGAACGCATCGTGGGGCGCGGGCGCGTCCAGCACGACGGCCAGCGTCCAGGTCGGTCGCAGCTCGATGCCGTCGAGCCACTCGAGCAGCGTGCTGTCTTCTCCCAACATCGCCAGAAGGTGGCGCGACGTGCGAGGCCCGGCGGCGATGACGGCCCCGTCGCCGCGCCACTCCCTCCCGTCGTCCGCGCGTGCGATGAGCCCATCGTGATCACGCTCCAGCGAGGCGATCTCGACTCCCATCTCCCGGCTCGATGTGGCGCCGGCCGCGCTGAGCGCGCGATCGAGCAGTGACGACCAACCGTCGGATGGCGCGAGCACGTCCCCGTCGGTGCCGTATCGTCCGAGCGTGAGAAAGAATGCCAGGCTCACCTCGGCGCCCCGAGCCGCGTAGAAGGCGTTCAGCGCCGGCTCGGCGAGCAGATCGGCAACGCGCTCGCCGATCTCGCGGTCGAGATAGCCGCGTGCATTGGCCTGGTCCAGATCGACCGGCACCCGCATCGCCGATGCCTCCAGCCCATCGCGATGGCGCGCGATCAGTGGCACGAGTCGCGCCCCGAGCCGGAGTTTGTCCATCGCGCCGAGGCCGCTGAAACCCAGCAGGCTCGTGATGGATCCGAAGTTGATGGCGTGTCGCTCTCCGTTCGTGACCAGCGTGTCGTGACTCGTCATCGTGCGGAAGGCGCTGTTTCCGTCCGCGCCCCGGGAGAGCTGACGCACGCGCGCGAACGATGATGCCGCCAGCTGCGCTCCGATATCGATCGTCATGCCGTCGATCGCTTCGCTCCGCGCCCGTCCTCCGAGCGTGCGATGCCGATCGAGGAGCGTCAGCGTCACACCGCGCGCGCGCATCCGTACGGCCGCGGCGACGCCGGCGATCCCGCCGCCGATGACGAGGAGATGGCGCGCGCTCACCGATCGATCACCGCGTGCTCACACGCGTCGATGACGTCGCCGATCTGTCGGCGGCGAATGCGGCGCCGACTATTGCGTGCAATTTTTGTCATTCCTATATTCGCGGCGAGTCATGATCGTCCTCAACGCACGAGACTCCTGCATGGCGCAACGACGGCGAGTGGCGCCGCACTTCGACGCACCACGCGTGTACGGCGTGCGCCACACCCGTCTTCGCCATCGCACCACAGTCAGGCGCTCCGATGTTCCATAGCACGACAGCGCGTCGGCGCGCCGTCGTGACCCAAGCTGCACGTGCCTCGTCGAGGCCGTGTACGGGTGCGCGGCGCAGATCTGCACCGTCGCATCGCCGCCGCCGATCCACCGGGGGATCGGCCGGTAGACACACTCCAGTTCTGGAGAGCACATCATGGCAGCCATGAGAAAGTCGTCGCGCAAGTCGTCGAAGAAGTCGTCGAAGAAGGCGTCGAAGAAGGCGTCGCGGAAGTCCGGTCGGAAGAGTACCTCCCGGAAGAGCGGGCGGAAGTCGTCGTCGAAGAAATCACGCCGCTAACCCGGCACGAGAGACGAACGGCCGGCGCGCGACGCCGGCCGTTCGTGTTTTCTCTCGCTGCCGCCACGTCAGCGCGAGTAACGAGCCGTGGCGAGTGAGATGATCTGCTTGACCAGCGCATCGTACCGCAGGCCGTCGTGCTCGGCCGCCCGGGCGAACTCGCTCTCCCGCTCCAGATAGCAGTTGGGATTCACCTCGATCACGTAGATCTCCTCCGCCGCGGTCACCCGCAGATCGATGCGGGCATAGTCCCGGAGCCGCAGCGCCTGGAACGCCTCGACGGCCACGCGTCGCATTCGCTCGTCGAGCGCCGGATCGAGATCCGCCGGGAAGACGGACTTCGTGCCCGCGTATTCCGCGCCCGATCCCTCTCCATCCTCGCCCCACTTCGCTTCCCAGCTCGCGATCTTCGGCTTGTCCGCCGGAAATCCCGAGAAGTCGAGCTCGATCGGGGGCAGCGCCTTCGCGTTCGCGTTGCCCAGTACTCCCACGTAGTACTCGCGCCCATCGATGAACTGCTCCACCAGCGCCGGCTGCTGGAACTCGATCTGCATCGCCCCGATGCGCTCCAACAGCTGCTTGATGTCGTGAACCACCGATTTCGACGTCACACCGAGCGATGCGTCCTCCTGCGGTGGCTTGACGATCACCGGAAAGGTGATGTCGCCGGCCCAGTCCACCGCGCCACGATACACGGTCGCGAACTGCGGCGTGAGAATGTTGTGGAAGCTCATCACCTTCTTCGACAGCGTCTTGTCGCCGGCCACCAGAAGCCCGGCCGGGCTCGATCCGGTGTACTGGAGTCCGAGTAGATTCAGCAGAGCGGCGATGTTCGATTCGAGCGCGCTCTTCCCGCCGAATGACTCGGCGAGGTTGAACACCAGCTCCGGTCGCTCGCTGCGGAGCGCATCCACGACCGGCTGGATCTGGTCGTCGATGGTGAGGCGGCTCACCTCGTGCCCGTCAGCGGTGAGTGCGCCGGTGAGCTGAGCCAGCACCGGATCCTCGGGCGGGGCCATCGCATCGTTCGTGCAGAGCAGCGTGACTTTCACGAGCGCCCCCCCCCCCGTCGACGGCCACGCACAGATTGGTGGCGAAAGTTCATGATGACCGCGGTCCCGAACGCCGTCAGCTCGATGAGCGTGGACGCTTCGAGGCCCCTCACCCGGAGCTCCAGTCCGTCGGCCCGACGTGCCAGGTGATCGAGAAAGCTTCGCGCCACGGTCGTGCTCTCTCCGGTCCAGTAGCTGATCCGGCTCACGATCTCGCGCCGGTGACGTCGGAGAAAGTCGCCCGCGCTCTCCCCCGCCGGCGCCTCGCTCGCCTTGGCGAAGAGATTGCGCAGCTCGCCATCGAACTGTCGCTCGTCATCGATCGGCAGGCGTTCGTCCACCGTCTCATAGTGATCGCCCAGAGTGTAGTCCATCGCTTCCACCGGAAGATCGTCGGCCGTCGGCGCGGGCGACGTGGGTGCCTCCTTCCCGACCTCTCCCATCACACGCTCCACATATTCCAGCTTCGTCAGCGCCGGCCAGCCAGCATATTCCGAGCGCCAATCCCGGCCCGGTGTGAGCCAGACCGCGAACGTCTCCGCGAAGTCCTCGTCCGGATGCTTCTGCGCGTACCAGCCGAGGATGTGGCGCACGTAGTGGCGAGAGAGGGGGTCCACCTGATACCGCTGGCGGTACGGCTGGGAGTAGCGGCCAAAGATGGCTCGCCAATCATCACGCTCGTACAGCCGGTAGGCGTAGTTGAAGGCGTGCCCCGACTCGTGGCGCAGGTAGCGCATGACCTCGAGCTCCCCTTCCACCTCCACCGCTATCTCCTCCTCGAGTCGCGACAACCGCGGATCCGCCAGGTAGAACGGGACGCCGATGAGAGGTGTGCCCTCCGGACACCCCCACTGGTCGCTGAGGTAGACCGGGGGGCGCAACGCGAGCCCGTGCTGCGCGAGCTCGGCATACAGCTCCTCCACCAGGCGCTCGACGAGCGTGCCTCTGATGGACAGCCCCAAATCGGAGATGCGGCGCGAGAGCAGCGTCTTCCGCACTCCCTCCCACGCCTCGAATGTCTCTTGCACGCGATTCCCCGAGGCAAGCGTCGTACCGAGCGGCGATGCAAAACGCCGGCAGGCTCGAGGCCCGCCGGCGTCTCCTCTCGAGAAACACGCGCTCTTACGCGGCTTTCGTGTCCGCGCTCACTCCGTCCTCGGGAGCTGGTCCCCACACATACGCCGAGAACGCCGGGGCGGGCTCGTCACGCTTCCCGCGCGATATGACAATGCCCATTGGCTCGTCCGTGAGCCTGGTCTCGCTTGCTGACTTCATGTCCACCTCAGAGGAAGTACGCCCCGGGAACTGTCGGGGGCCCTCTCCCTCCAAGGCACCGCACATGCCAACCTTGGAAATTCCGGCAAATCAAACCAGGGCAATGACTTCCGTAAATCGTTGGTCGCCCTGGACGACCCATTCGTCTCGCCCTGACACGGGCGGATCGGCGTCGATTGTGTCTTTTCGCTACGCGACCGCCTTCCACGCGAGAAAGGTTTCCCGGCTGTGCACGTCTAACTCGACCGACGTGCGCCATCCTCGATAGCTCTGCTCGAGCTCCTCGATTGTGGGAAGCTGTCGGTTCTCGGTCGCGGTCGCCACGATGTGCACGCCGCCCACGGTCGTGGCCTGTTGCAGCAACCCGATCGCGCGGGAGCGCTGCGGCGCCGTCAATCCGTCGAACGCCGCGGTGGCGCAGACCACGGCATTGAGCGGCATGTCGGGTGTCCAGCTGGAGAGATCCGCCACCAGCCCGTGGATGAAGCTCGTGAGTCCGACGCGCGCCGCTGTGCCGATCACACGTTCGACCACGGTCTCCGAGGAATCGAGGGTCGTGACCGTACAGCCGTTGGCGGCGAGATACAGCGTCGGACCTTCCTCGGTGGCGCCGGCGATAAGCACATGACCCTCGGCGGCGCTCGTGGCCGCGCGCGCGATCGCTCCATCCGGACGCAGGCCCCAGTACTCCGGCCGGCTGAAATCCTTGAGAGCCTTGAGGCGCCGCCGCCGCCAGATCGCGAGGGAGGGCAGGCGAAGCCGCTGCCGTATCAGTCTGTCCACCTCGCCACAGAGTAGAATCTCCGTGAGCGCCAGCTGGTCCTGATCAGCCAGTGAGACCACCGCCTCGTCCCCGATCGCGAGGATCGTGTGGCGGGGCACCGAATCCTTGTACTCCTCGATCTCGCGCTCGACGTACAGCTCGTACTCGTGCTTCAACGAGCGCGGTCGAAGGGTCATGACTCTCGGGTGGTGGGGGAAAGGCCGCCTCTATCATAGACTGATCGGACACACGCGCAAGGCCTACGCCGGCTCGACATGCACCATCACCTCGGAGGCACCGATCGCCGAAGCGAGGCGCGCCTCGATCGCGTCGGCGATGGCGTGCGCTTCGGCCACGCTCGTCGACGCCCGCACGCCGATCGTCACCTCGGCGAACACCGACCCGCTCGCGCTGGCCCGGCTGCGCACCGAGCGCACGTCCGCCACTTCGGGTACGCTCGACACGAGCTCACGAATCCGCGCCGCGTCCACGCCGCGCTCATCGACCAGCACGGGAACTGTTCCACGCACGATCTGATAGCCGTTCCATGCAATCACCAGAGCAACGACGATCGCCAGAATAGGGTCGGCGGCCCCGGCACCCATCCGCGTGAGCAGGAGCGATGCGACGGCAGCCACCGTCACGTAGATGTCGCTGTGCGTATGCGCCGCGTCGGCGAGCAGGAAGGCGCTCCGCAGAGCTCGGCCTCGCCGCCGTTCGTAAGCGACGACAAAGAGATTCACCAGCAGCGTCGCCGCGACGAGCACCAGCTCGAGAAAGCGCGGTGACGCCGGCACCTCATGCGACAAGGCGTTACTCACTCCCTGCCGCAGCAGCTCGAAGCAGGAGATGGAGAGAAAGCCGACGATTGTCAGAGCACCGAGGGTCTCGAATTTCTCGTGCCCGTACGGATGCGTCTCATCGGGACCCGCCGACGCGAGTCGCACCAGCAGGATGCCGACGACGTTGTTGAGGACGTCCAGTCCGGACTCGAGAGCGGCGCCGATGACCGACAACGCCTGGGTGCGCACGCCAACGACGACCTTCACCGCCACAACCACGACGTTGAGCGCCATGATGATGAGGAGCGTGTTCCTGACGGCGGTCTGGCGCGGGGCGGCGGTGGCAGCGGACGTCTGCACGGCTGCAAGCTGGGAGCGATCCGGCGGCAGTGTCAATCTTGAGCCGGCGTGTCTCGCCGCCTACGTTGCGCGCATGCCCGAGCTTCCGGAGGTCGAGCGTGCGGCGCGGCGGCTCGCCGTGGCCGCGGTCGGTCGCACGATCGTGAGGCTCGAGCTCGGGCATCCTGCCCTCGCTCGGCGCCTCACACCGCGGCAGCGACGCAGCGTCGCTGGGCGTCGCATCGTCGCGGTCGTCCGTCGCGGTAAACATCAGCGCATCGCCATGGATGACGGCCGCGCGCTCGATGTCCACTTCCGGATGAATGGCGATTGGGACTTCGGTCGAATCGCCGATCCCGAGCCGCGCTTCACCCGAGCCACGATCGCCCTCGATGACGGCACGCGGATCGCGCTGGTCGATTCGCGCGCGCTCTCGGTGATCGTGCTGCGCGCCGAGGGCGACGATTCCCTCGACGCGCTCGGTCCCGAGCCCGGCGATGTCGCCTTCACCGCCGCCACGCTGGGAGTCGCGCTGGCGCGAAAGCGAGGCGCGATCAAGCCGGCGCTCCTCGATCAGCGCGTCGTGGCCGGCATCGGAAACATCTACGCCGCCGAGGCACTCTGGCATGCCCGCATCGATCCGCGAGCTCCGGCGGCGCGACTGAGCGCTGCGCGACGGGGTCGGCTCCTGACCGCCATCCGCCATGTCATCGTGCGTGCGCCGGCGGCACGCTACACCGACGGCGCCGGCTCGTCGCGCTGGACGGTCTACGATCGGGAGGGCCGGCCCTGCCGCCGGTGCGGGTCAGCTGTTCGTCGCATCGTGCAGGCGGGACGCTCGACCTACTTCTGTCCGAAGTGCCAGCGCTGACCAGCCCTTGCGCATCCGCGGCCTTTAATTAGATTATAAGCTAAGTATCACACAGTAGAGGCCATGAACGCCGTCTTTCGCGCCCTTGCCGACCCGACTCGCCGGGAAATCCTGCGTCTCCTTCGCAGCGGGCCGCGCACGTCTGGCGAGATCGCCGAGCAATTTCCCACGAGCTGGGCCACCGTCTCGCGCCACCTCGGGATCCTGCGCGAGGCAGATCTCATCCTTGCGGAGCGCGATGGGCAACACATTCGCTATGAGCTCAACTCGACAGTTTTTCAGGATGTCGTCGAGCACCTGATGGAATGGGTCAAGCCCGGAGGTCGCCGTGCGTAAATGGATTCCTGCCGTCGCGGTGCTGGTGGCACTCCTGGCCTCCGCCCTCGCGTACCCGCATCTGCCGGACCCGATGCCTTCGCACTGGGATGCCCACGGACGGGTGAACGGAACCATGGGCCGCTTCTGGGGAGCCTTCCTGCTCCCGCTGGTCATGCTTCCGCTCTGGGCGCTGCTCCGATGGCTCCCGACGATCGATCCGAAGCGCGCCAACTACGCCCGGTTCCAGGGAACCTACGATGTGGTCGTCTCGTGCGCGATCGGAATGCTGGCGTTGATTCACATGACAGTGCTCGCGGTGGCGCTGGGATACCCCATCCCGCTCGACCGGATCACGCCGATCGCGGTGGGCGCTCTCCTCATCGTGATCGGCAACCTCCTTCCGCGCGCGCGCCCCAACTGGTTCTTTGGTATTCGGACGCCGTGGACACTGTCGAATGATCGGGTGTGGGAGCGGACGCACCGGGTGGGGGGCTATCTCATGATGGCCACTGGCGTACTCCTGGTGATCACCGGTGCGTTGGGGGTGGTGTGGCTGCCGGTCGTGGTGACCGTGTGCGCGTTGGGGGTGGTGGTGGGGCTGCTCGGGTATTCGTACGTGGCCTGGAAGCAGGAGACACGCTCGTCAGGGTGAGCGAAGATCAGTCGAGTGCCTCGAGCAGCGCGGCTTTGAGGTAGCCACTCTCGGGGATGGTCAGCACCTCGGGGTGGTCGAGCGGCTGACCTCGCAGCTGGCGAAGCGCGATCCGGCGTCCGCTGTCCGCGGCCGCGGCCTCCAGCACCTCGAGAAAGAGCGGCTTCGTCAGATGAAAGCTGCAGCTCGCCGAGAAGAGTAGTCCGCCCGGCGCGAGCAGCCGCATCGCGCGGAGGTTGATCTCCTTGTAGCCTCGCAACGCACCCGGCAGAGCGGCGCGCGTCTTGGCGAAGGCCGGCGGGTCGAGAACGACGGTATCGAAGCGCTCGCCCCTCTGGTCGGCGGCGCGCAGGAAGTCGAAAGCGTTCGCCTCCTGGAACTCGATGTTGTCGAAACCGCTTCGACGGGCATTCTCGCGGGCGCGTGTCAGGGCAGCGCCCGAGGAGTCGACGGCCGTCACCGTGCTGGCGGAGCGGGCGAGGTGCAGCGCGAAGGAGCCGTGGTAGCTGAAGCAATCGAGGGCTCGTCCTCGCGCGATGGCGCCGACGAGCTCCCGATTCTCGCGTTGGTCGAGATAGGCTCCGGTCTTCTGTCCCTCCCACGGCGCGGCGAGATAGCGCACCCCGTTCTCGACGATCTCTATTTCCTGCGGAACCTGACCGTGGAGCAACGTGGTCTCGCGCGGGAGATCCTCCTTGCTGCGGGCTGACGCGTCGTTGCGGCCGAGGATACCCTCGGGCCCGGAGAGCACGAGGAGGGCCCCGACGATGTCCTCGCGGAAGGTTTCCAACCCCGCGCTCAGGAGCTGGATCACCAGCCAGCGATCGTACAGGTCGCAGATGAGCGAGGGGCAGCCATCCGCTTCGCCGTGCACCAGACGGTAGGCGGTGCTCCGACCGCGGAGCTGCTCACGGCGCGCGAGCGAGCGTGCGATGCGATCGTGCCACCACGCCCCATCGATGGTGGCGCCCGGATCGCGGTCGAGGAGGCGCAGTGAGATCTCCGATGCGGGGCTCCAGAGCGCCCATCCGAGTGGCCGACCGTTCTGCAGGGTGACGGGGACTGCTCCGGCGGGTGTGGCCGGTCGCCTGACAACGTCGCTGCGGTAAATCCAGGGGTGACCTTGGACCCACCGGTGCGCACCGCGGGGAGAGACGACGGCGGGCTCGGCCATGGGGGCAAGCTAGGAGTGCCGCGCCGCCAGCGGAACGCGCCACGCCGCGGCGTGGGCTCGGGACCTCTGGCGGCCGGGCCGATTCTTGCCTCAGTTTCCGTCATGAGCTCGGGGCGTCGATCCACACTCTACCGCGATTCAGCCCTGATCGGCCTGGGGGGCGTGGGCATAGGAGCCGCCGCGTATCTGGCACTGCGGCGGAGGCGGGAGGAGAGGCTGTCGCGGCGCATCGCCGCCGCATCGCTCGAGGCGCTGCTTCGCGCCATCGACGCCAATGACCACGACACCGGGCTGCACGTGCGCCGCGTCGCATCCTACGCGCTCATCCTCGCGCGAGCGGCCGAGCTGGACGACCGCCAACAGCGCAGCGTCGAGCGGGTCGCCCTCTTCCATGACATCGGCAAGATCTCGGGCGCCCTGTTCGACATCGTGCACGACGACACGCCGCTGTCCACGAGCGAGCGGGAGCTGATCGACACGCACCCCTGGCGCGGCTGTGAGGTTCTCCATCCGCTCGCGATCTTCTACCCGGATCTCAGCGAGGGCGTCCTGTCGCATCACGAGCGCTGGGACGGCGCTGGCTATCCCCGGCAGCTGTCGGGGGCGAAGATTCCATTGGCGGCGCGCATCGTGGCGATCGCCGATGCCTTCGATGTCGTGACCCACGGACGCCGCTACGAGGCGAAGCGCACGCTCCAGCAGGGTGCGGACGTGATCGCGGCGGGCCGGGGACAGCAATTCGATCCCGACCTCACGGATCTCTTTCTGTTGCCTCCGGTCTTCTCGGAGATCTCGCGGGCGATGCGGCTGCGCGCCCCGGAGTCCGCGCAGAAACGGCGGTCGCCGAAACCCCCCAAGGAACCGGACGTGCCGGACATCACCTTCCGGTGGCGGACCCAAAAGCTCGAGCCGCTCCCTCCGGATCGGGCGCGCCCAGAATCGCCCTGATCACCGCGACACCGCTCGCGCCGGCGGCCATCAGGGAGCCGGCTGTGGCCGCCGTCACGCCTCCGATAGCGACCGCGGGCACGCCACATTCCCGCGCGAGGCGGGCGAACTCTGCGATCCCGATCGCCGCGCCAGCGTCCGATTTCGACGGTGTGCCGTACACCGGACCGATCCCCACATAGTCGGCGCCGCGCGCCGCCGGAAGCTCGGCGTCCGAACCGACCGACGCGCCGATGATGAAGCCCGCTGGCGCGAACGCGCGTACGGCGGCCACCGGCAGATCATCGGGACCGAGGTGTACTCCCGCCGCTCCCGCCGCGAGCGCCACATCCGCCCGGTCATTGACCAACACCGGCACCGGGAGCGAGGCAACGAGGGCCCGACCTACTTCCACCAGACTCCGGGCGTCCGCATCTTTGAGCCGGAGCTGAACCATCGTCGCGCCGCCGCGGACGGCTGCTGCCGCACGTCCCACCAGCCCCTCCGCCCCATCACGCATGTCGTCGGTGATGGCGAGCAGTTTCAAGGCGCGGGTATCGAACACAGGTCACCGGCAGAGGTGAGGGGAGGGGGAGGGGCCGCATGCACGTGCTTCGTGTTCTGGCCATTCG
This sequence comes from Gemmatimonadales bacterium, assembly GCA_038253885.1. Taxonomy (GTDB): domain Bacteria; phylum Gemmatimonadota; class Gemmatimonadetes; order Gemmatimonadales; family Gemmatimonadaceae; genus JALZAQ01. The sequence goes on from JBBSGP010000040.1 coordinate 26,199, forward strand.
CGGTGCGACCACGGTCGACCGGGATGAAGCCGCGCTCATTCGCTCCGGCACCCGCCAGCTGCTCGAGGAGATCATCGCGCGCAACGGCCTTCGGGACGACCACGTCATCAGCGCCATCTTCACTGTGACCGAAGACCTGCGGAGCGACTTCCCGGCGCGCGCGGCCCGCGAGATGGGGTGGGAGGATGTGCCCCTGCTCTGCACGATGGAGATTCCCGTGCCCGGCGGCCTGGAGCGGTGCATCCGCGTGCTCCTGCACGTCACCAGTCAAC
>JBBSGP010000041.1:0-25504 GCA_038253885.1 Gemmatimonadales bacterium
GACGCCGCGTTCCGTCGTCGTGGCGGCCGGACGGAGTGACGGTCTCCGATCTCTTTCACCAGAACCGTGTTCCCAGCCGGCTCTCGCGTCCCCTCGACGGCGCGGAGCGGGTCGGCAATGCGCTGGCCGCTGCTCTCGTCACTTCCCGGGTAGCGGTCAAACATGATCTGGTGCTGTGCCAGTTTGCGCTGCCCTACGGACCATCGGTGGCTGCAGCGTGTCGCAGGATCGGGCTGCGGTACGCCGTCTACCTGCGTGGTGACGACGTGTGGGTGTGGCCCCATGATCGCCCGGAGCACTTGGCGGACTTTGTGCGTACCCTGACGGGCGCGAGTCTGATCCTGGCGGTGTCGCAAGCGATGCTCACCGAAGCGCGACGTCTCGCCGGTACGTCGCTGGCACGGGCTGCCGTCGTGCCCAATGGCGTCGATCTGGAACACTTCCACCCGGTCGATACTGCCGAACGATTGGCGGCGCGACGGGCGTTGAAGGTTGCGGAGGACGCGACGGTCATCGTCTGCGTCGGTGCGGCCCTCGCCAGAAAGGGTTGGCGCGAGCTGCTGAGCGCCCTGGGAGAGCTCCGCGTGGGGAACGTCGTTCTGCTGGCTGTTGTGTCGGGCTTGGGCGCCGACCTCGACCTGACCAGTGAGCGCGAGGCTCTGGCCCCCGACGTCACGGTGGTCTTTCTCCACGATGTCCGGGGCCAGGAAATGCCACGGTGCTACGCCGCTTCGGATATTTTCTGCTTGCCGACTTACGGAGAGGGCATGTCGAACGCGCTGATCGAGGCCATGGCGTCCGGGCTCCCCGTTGTCACCACGCCAGTCGGCGGCCATCGCGAGGTGATCACACACGGTATCGAGGGATATCTGATCCAGCCCCGGGAAGTCGAGGTGCTTCGACAGACACTGGGGTCGCTGGTGGCCGACGGAACATCCCGGAAGCGTCTTGGCGCCGCCGCGCGGCGGCGCGCCGAGATCATTGGAAACGCGGCCAACGCCGCCGCGCGCCTCGACTCCCTATTTACCGCGCTGCTGGCCGGTTCGATGCCGGCGACACTGGACGCTGCATCACCCTACGAGCAGGCCGCACGAGGTCTCGACTGATGTGCGGACTCGGTGGCTGCTCGAATCGTGCGCCGCTGCCCGAGCGTCAGGCACACTCGCTCGCGGAGGCGATGTCCAGCGCGCTCAGACGCCGGGGACCGGACGGGTTGGGAACCCATTGCGATGATGATCTGCTTCTCGTCCATCGCCGGCTGTCGATCATCGACCTCTCGCCGGCGGGAGCGCAGCCGTTGTGGAACGAAGACCGGACAGTCTGCGTGATCGTGAACGGCGAGATCTACAACTTTCGGGAATTGCGGGAGCTTCTGATAGGACTGGGTCATCGCTTCCGCAGTCGGTCGGACTCGGAGGTGATACCGCACTTGTACGAGGAATACGGAATTTCGGCCTGTTGCGAGCGCCTCGCGGGCATGTTTGCCTTCGCGCTCTGGGACAGTCGGAGCCGTGAGCTCTTCCTCGTTCGCGATCGACTGGGGATCAAGCCGCTCGTCGTCGCGGAGCACGACGGCGGAGTCACCTTTGCGTCCACCCTGCCCGGTGTGCTGGCGGATGGGCGGGTTTCTCGGAGCCTTCGCGAGGAGGCGCTCACGAGCTTTCTGACATGGGGGTTCGTTCCGTCGCCCTGGTCGGTCGTTCGCGCAGCCCGTCATGTTCTTCCGGGTAGCTGGCTTCGCGTGCGCGCCGGAGCGGTCGCGGAGGAGCACCGGTGGTGGACGGACTCGCCCGTCGAAGCGGCGACGACCGATCGAGACGTCCGGCAAGAACTTGACGCCGCGGTGCGATCTCATCTCGTGGCTGACGTGCCGGTCGGCGTGTTGCTGTCGGGGGGAATCGATTCGGGGATCATCGCCGCCCTCGCCGCCCTCGCGCTGCCGCCAATGGCTCTTCACGCCTGGACGGTGAGTCACCCCGGGTCGGAAGAGGACGAGTACGACGACGCGATGCGAGCAGCGAGTCATCTCGGGGTCACCGATCACGAGATCGCCATCGGCGCCACCGGGCTGACGGAAGATCTGTTCGAGCGGGTCCTGACGGGCATGGACGAACCGCTTGGCGTGTCGAGCCTGGTCGGACTCCACCAGCTCTTTCAAGCGATCGCACCGGAAACACGGGTGATCCTCTCGGGCGATGGCGGTGACGAGCTCTTCGCGGGATACGACTGGCATCTCGGGATGCCCTCCGTGCCGGCATGGGCGGAGCGCCCGACTTTCCGGAAGATCGCTCCCTGGCTGGGCCGGCTGCCGCGAGGATTGGGCCCGGTTGGAGTCATCGGCCAGGTAGGACGACGCGTGTCCCGGCACCCTGCGTCAGTCTACCTCGACAAGCTCCGCGTGTGCTCGAAAGATGAACTGCACACGCTCGGGCTGAACACTCCGCAGAACGATCCCATGGAGCAGAAAGCGGTTGATGCGTGGGACCGCTTCGCCTCGGCGGGGGAGCTCGAGCGGATGTTGGCGGTGGACCGCGCGACGGCCCTCGTCGATGAGATGCTCGCGAAGGTGGATACGTCCTCGATGGCTTACTCGGTCGAAAGCCGCGTACCGATGCTGGCCGAAGGGGTGTTGAGGGCGTCCAAGGGGCTGCCCCGCGAGCGGAAGCGTCGTGGCACGACCGGAAAGCTGTGTCTGCGTGAATGGTACGCGGAGCTCGGGCCTCCGGGGCTGGCGGCCCGCGACAAAACGGGATTCAATTCTCCCATGCGCGAATGGATGAGCGGCTCCGCCGGCACCCTCGTCCGCGATTGGGCAGCAAGCGGTCTGCATCTCTCCGGCGGGCGGGGTCTCATGGATAGTCCGCGTTTGACATTCGGGTGCGCCGTACTGGGAGCGTGGGCGGCGCGCCCTTGACGCCGCCGGATTGCCCTCGCAAGGTCCGTCGGCTATCCGCTCTGGCCCACTCTATCCCCTCGCAATGCGAAACCTGATCACTGGCGGCGCGGGCTTCATCGGAAGTCATCTCGCGGAGCACCTCCTCGAGCAGGGCGAAGACGTTCTCGTCTGGGACGATCTGTCGACCGGACGGATGTCGAACCTCGCCCGCTGTCTGGGGCGAAAGGGCTTCCGCTATATCATCGGCGACTTCACCGCCGACACGTCGTTCGAGCGCGTTGTCGAGCAGGTGGATGTGGTCTACCATCTTGCCGCCGCGGTCGGCGTTCAGTTGATCGTGAACGATCCGGTGCGCACCATCGAAACCAATATCGTGGGCACCGAGGTGGCATTGCGGTCGGCAGCCAAATTCGGGAAGCGGATCTTCGTGGCCTCCACGAGCGAAGTCTACGGCAAGGGTACCCGTATCCCCTTCGGTGAGGATGACGATGTGCTCTACGGGCCGACCTCCAAGCGCCGGTGGAACTATGCGATTTCGAAGGCCGTGGACGAGTTCCTTCTCCTCGCGTACCACGAGTCGCACGGACTTCCCGGTGTCGTCGCCAGGCTGTTCAATACGGTCGGCCCACGGCAGGTGCCCTTCTACGGGATGGTCATCCCCCGCTTCATCGAGCAGGCACGCACGAACGCGCCGATCACCGTCTACGGCGACGGGACGCAGCGCCGATGCTTCGGTCACGTGCTCGACATCGTTCCGGCAATGCACAAGCTGGTGCACACCGACGCCGCGCTGGGCCAGGTCGTCAATCTCGGCTCGGACGAGGAGATCACGATCCTGCAGCTCGCGCGGCGAATCTGTGAGCGGGTCGGATCGTCGTCGGAGATCCACTTCGTGCCGTACGACATCGCCTACCGACCCGGCTTCGAGGACATGGCGCGTCGCGTGCCCGACATCAGCAAGGCCCGCCGGTTGATCGGCTTCACTCCGCGCCGTACGCTCGACGACGCGATCAGCGACATCCTCGCAGCCGAGCCGTGACCTCGCTCACATGTAGCGCCGCAACGCAACCGCGTCAGCAAGACTGTCGCGGATCGTCTTGAGGTTGTTCACTTTGGACTGGCCAGCAGCGCGAGGCCGCATCGGTGTAGGGATGCTCACGGTGCGATAGCCGGCCCGATGTACACGGATGATCAGCTCGTTGATGACCGTATTCGTGCGACCGTCACACCTGAGACCGACCAGGCCTGGTAGCTCGCGACGGAACATTGTCACGCCCTGGAAGCGCGGTGACGGGCCCAGCAGGAGGCGGTGAACGACGCCCCGGGCAAACGAGAGAGTCTTCGCCAGCAGGGGGTCGTCCCGGTCATCGAGGAAGCCCAGGACCATGTCGTGCCGCGGCATGAGCGCCAGAAATTGGTGCAGTATCGTGGCGGGGAACTGACCGTCGGCCGGAAAGAAGGTGACGTAGCTGTGCCGCGCCTCGGCGAATCCCGTCCGGTAGACCTGCCCCACACCGCCGTTGACTCCATGGTGGACGGCGCGGACGTTCGCGATCGTGCGCGCGAGCGCGTCCGATTCGGGACCCGTGCCGTCGGTGCTCCCGTCATCGATGATCACGATCTCGTAAGGCAGTCCCGTCAAGTCGAGCGCGCCGGCGATCTCCTCGACGACTTGGCGGAGGCTGGCGACCTCGTTGTAGGCCATGATCATCGCTGAAACGCCGGGCGCCGCAGCCGGAAGAGCCGGGGGAGTCATACGGTCGCTGGTGCAGTCACTCTACATGAAGCGGCGAAGCCACATCTCGAAGCAGAGTAGCGACCAGATGAGCAGTCGGTGATTGCGTTGCGCCGACGTGTGCTCCTCGATGATGCGGCGAACGAAGGCGGGCTGCAGGAAGGCGTTCACCCGGCTGCGCGGCGTGAGAAGCTGCCTCTTGATGTACTCGAGGCTCTCACCCCTGTACCATGCCTCGTAGGGTCCGCTGAAGCCCTGCTTCTTCCGATCGAGAATCTCCTGCGGGATGAGACGGCGCATGGCGTGACGGAGGACCTTCTTTCCCCCAGCCGAGGCGACCCACGCGTGCTTCTTGATCACGTCGTCTTCATCGACGGACTGGCGAATCGCTTCCCAATCCAGCTTGTACTCGAGCGGTATGCCCATGGCGAAGTCCACGAGCTGGTCGTCGAGGAACGGCACACGTGTCTCCAGGCCGTGCGCCATGCTCACCTTGTCTTCCACCACCAACAAGCCGTGGAGAAAGGTTTTCGCTTCAAAGTACAGCGAGTGATTGACGCAGTCCTCCGGGCTCTCGATCGGCGCCGGGTAGTCCCTGAACACGTTCCGGAAGACATCGAACGTCGAATGCCCGCCGAGGGATCGCCATACGTCAGGTGAGAACAGATCCGGCTTTGCCTCGTCGGCAACGAGCCGCTGCCAGAAAGCGTAATAGTTGTGATAGTACTCGTCTGGCGTGCGGCTGTTGGTCACGCGGAAGTAGCGCCACGGATAGCCGCCGAAGAGCTCGTCCCCGCCCGCACCCGAAAGGACCACCTTCACGAACCGGCTGGCGAGCCGGGCGACATAGTAGTTGGGATAGCATTGCCCAACGCGCAGGTCCTCGAGATGCCAGATCAGGTCCGCCATCACCTGCTCCATGTCGCCGGCATGGAGGACGACCTCGTAGTGCTCCGTCTTGAACAGATTGGCCATCATCTCCGACGCCGGGCGCTCGTCGAACCCGAGCTCGAGACCGGAGGCAGAGGAGAAATCGAAGCCACCGGTGAAGGAGTGGATGCGCCCCAGATGCCGGGATGCCAGCGCCGTGATCGATCCTGAATCCATACCGCCGCTCAGGTAGCAGCCCACCGGAACGTCGCTCACGAGCTGCCGGACGGTCGCTCCCTGAAAGCACTTGTAGAGCTCTTCCTCGCACTCCCGCTCCGACCCGGCGAATCGATCGAGACCGAACCGGAAGTCCCAGTACCGTCGGGTTCGGACGTCGGCTCGATCCAGATCGATCGTGAGTGTGTGCCCGGGAGGAAGGAGCTTCACGCCCTCGAACAGCGTCTCGTCGGTGAAGATGTTCTGGAAGGTGAAATACTGATGGAGCGCCGGCAGACACACCTCTCGGCGAACCATTGGCAAGGTGAGCAGCGCTTTGATCTCTGATCCGAACGCGAAGTGCAATCCGTCCGTCCAGTAGTACAGAGGCTTGACCCCGTACCGGTCTCGCGCGATGAACAGCTTCCGCTTCGTGCGGTCCCACACCGCGAACGCGAACATCCCGTTGAGGCGGGTGAGAACGTCTTCGTCCCACTCGCGGTAGCCCCGAAGAATGACCTCGGTATCGGACCGCGAGAAGAAGCGATGCCCGAGCGTCTGCAGCTCGGCACGGAGCTCCTGAAAATTGAAGACCTCGCCATTGTAGGTGATGACGAGGTCTCCCTCGCTGGAGAGCATGGGCTGACTGCCAGCCGGCGACAGGTCGATGATGGAAAGGCGCCGGTGCCCCAATCCCACGCGATGATCGACCCAGACGCCTTCGCCGTCCGGGCCTCGGTGCCGCACCGCGTCGATCATCCGTTGAACGGTCTCATGCGCGACCGGCTCGTCGCGAAGGCTGATGACACCGGCAATGCCGCACACCTGTACGCCTCCTGGATGGGGGCCGCGCCCGCTCTGCGGTGCCGGCTAGAGCACGGTATGTAGTGCCCCGGTGTCGCGCTGTCCACCCCGCGCAGATCGCTGCAGCGTACTGCCTTGCAGGGTTGAACGCTCGTGCCGCCGGCGTTAGCTTTTTCTTGTATAGACGCGGCTGGAACGACACCTTGTCACGGCTCGCGGAAGCGGCGCAAATCGCGCCGTGGCATTGCTTTCGCTCCGTCTGCAATCGCGGTTCGGGGGCGCCTTCGTCCCCATCCCCGCTCTGTTGCGCCATTGCCAGTCTGCTTGCTGCCCAACTGCATGTTTCAACTGTGACGGGCAGTTCCGCTCCCGCCCGCCTGTCATCGGCGTCGACGTCGCGAGAGCTGGCCGTTGCTGGCCTGATCTGCGTTGCTATCGGTGCGGTGCTCTATCGACCTTGGCAAGCGACGGTGTTTCCTCTCCAGGACTGGGGAAACCATCTCGCGTTGTACGCCACGCATCACGGGTTCCGCGCGCAGCTCGATGCCATGACGAGTGCCTACGAATCCGAAGGCCGCTTCTCGCCCATCACCTATCTGGGGTTGGTGACCAACTGGGCTCTATTTGGCTTCAACGCAACAGGATGGCAGACAGGTCGATTCCTTCTCATGATCGCCTCGGCGGTGGCAGCATCGGCGCTCTTTCGCCGTCTGGGCTCGAGTCGAACGAGCGCTCTCGCGGGCGCCTTGCTGTTGGTGTGCGCGCCGCAAGCAGGGGGTCTCTATCGCTCGCCGCAGATGCAGGACCCGATCGCCATGTTGCTGTTGCTCGGTGCCTCGTTTCTCGCGTTGCGCTACCAGACCGCCAGACGTCCCGTGCTGGCCAGTCTCTGCATCGCCACGTTGTGCACGCTTGCGATCTGGGACACCGAGACATTCGTCGTCTGCGCGCCGTTCGTGGCGCTCATCGCGTTGAGTCGGCAGCCTGACGGTGAATTCGTCCTGCCATCTCCATCGCGCCGGAACGTACTCTTCGTCGCCGTCATGGCCGGCGTGATCCTTTTCTTTGCCGCGCTGCCTGTGCTGCTGGTCAAAGCGCACGCACCAACGACCAGCTATACGGCATCCTACAGTTTCCGGAACATCACTCTCGCCGAGACGAGCAATGTGGTTCGGGGAACCTTTCTTCCCGTGACGCGACTCCTGCTTTTCCCCGCGAACGTCCTCTATCTCGCGACGATGCTGTGCGGGCTGACGTGGTTCGTGCGGGACTGGCCGCGCCGACCTCACGCAACGCTCCTCATTACCGCGGCACTCTCGTTGCCGCTTCTCGGAGCGATGATCTATCTGCCCTGGCCCCAGTATCCTGGTCACTACGCCTATAAGTACCTGCTTGGGGTGGGTCTGCTTGCCGGTCTGGCGTTGGCTGCGATCGAGCGCCGCGGACCACGGCTCGGCGCGGCAGCCTATGTGAGCTGGGCGATGGTGCTTCTTTGGGGAGCTGTCTTCACCCGCAATGATCTGTCGGCCGAGGCAGCCCGCCGAATGGTGGACGCACGGGCGGCGGCGGCCTTACCGAGCCTCCTTCCGACGCGAGTAGCTGTTCCGTCGGTCGATCCGGCATCAACCGGCTTCGTGGGCCAGGATCTGTGGTTGTATGCCTTCGGCTCCGGTGTTCACCCTCTGCCCCGCATCCAGGATGTTCGTTGCAGTGACGGCAACAGCCTCGCCGCTTCCTCGCTCACCGGCGTGTCCGTGCTGGTGCTGCCCGAACAGTGCACTGCGCCGGGGACGTTCAGCACCAGGCCTACGAAGATCATCCCGGCGTCCTATGTGGTACGAGACTGGAAGACGTTGCGGGCCCATTCGGAATCGCTGGCGGTTCGTATCTGGGCCCGGGGCGACCTCGCGAATCCTGCTCCTCGTCCGTAATGGAGAGAAACCATGGTGAGTGACCCGGCCGCGCGACCCGCCCGCATGGTGCTGGTGGGCTGCGGCCGCATCAGCGAGCGGCACGTGGAAGCGATCGAGCACAATCCCGGTCTCGAGCTCGTCGCCGTCTGTGATGAGATACCGGAGCGCGCGCGCGTGGCCGGAGAGCGCGTGAGCGTACCGGCGTTCACGTCGTTCAGTGCCATGCTGACCGAGACGGACGCCGACGCGGCCGTGATCTGCACCCCGAGCGGCCTCCACCCGCGACACGGGATCATGGCCGCTCAGCGCGGTCTGCACGTGATCTGTGAGAAGCCGATGGCCACGCGTCTCGAGGAAGCGGACGCCCTGGTGAGAGCGTGTGACGAATCGGGCGTCCACCTTTTCGTGGTGAAGCAGAATCGCCTGAATCCGGGCATCGAGCTGCTCAAGCGTGCGGTGGAGAAAGGTCGCTTCGGTCGCATCTACCTCGCGAACACGACTGTGCGCTGGAACCGGCCTCAGTCGTACTACGACTCGGCCCCCTGGCGTGGGACCTGGGAGTTCGACGGTGGCGCGTTCATGAATCAGGCAAGCCATTACGTGGATATGATCCAGTGGCTGATGGGGCCGGTAGAATCTGTGTCCGCGAAGACGGCGACGCTGGGCCGTCGGATCGAGAGCGAGGATACGGGCGTCGTTCTACTCCGCTTCCGGAACGGCGCCCTCGGAACGATCGAGGTGACAATGCTCACCTATCCCCGCAACATGGAAGGCTCGGTCACGATTCTCGGGGAGAGGGGCTCGGTCAAGGTCGGAGGCACCGCTCTCAATCGCATCGAGCACTGGGAGTTTGCCGAGTACGATGACGATGATCGCGAGGCGGAGGCGCAGCGCGCGGCTCCCAATCCGTTATCGGTATATGGATCCGGTCACCGTCCCTACTACGAGAACGTCGTGAAGGTGCTGCGGGGAGAGGCGACTCCGGGTACCGATGGTCGCGAAGGGCGCAAATCGCTCGAGCTCATCCTCGGGATCTACGAGTCGGCGCGCACGGGCACCGAGGTGTCGCTGCCTCTACGCACATTTTCTCGTGAGGAGCACCACGCGTGAGCGAGATGCGCGAGCAGCCAGGCCAGTGGTCGGTGCACCAATCGAGCTACGTCGATGATGGCGCGATCATCGGCGCCGGCACACGCATCTGGCACTTCTGCCACATCATGTCCGGCGCCGAGATCGGCGAGATGTGTAGCATCGGGCAGAACGTCGTGGTCATGTCGCGTGTGCGCCTCGGTCGGAATGTCAAGGTGCAGAACAACGTCAGTATTTACGAAGGTGTGGAGTGCGAGGACGATGTGTTTCTCGGGCCGTCCATGGTCTTCACGAATGTCGTCAACCCTCGCAGTCACGTCTCACGAAAGAGCGAGTACCGGCTGACTCGCGTCCGGCGTGGGGCATCGGTCGGGGCCAATGCCACGATCGTGTGCGGACACGATCTGGGAGAGTACGCGTTTGTGGCCGCCGGCGCTGTCGTGACGAAGAGCGTTCCGGACTACGCGCTGGTGGCTGGCGTGCCGGCTCGAACCATCGGCTGGATGTGTCAGTGCGGAGAACGCCTCGATCTCCCCGCGGACCTCATCGAAGGGAAGCGCGCTGCCTGCACTGCGTGCGGGACGGGCTACCTCGAGCGCGATGGCGCGCTCGCGCGCGGCTAGCAGAGCCGGCTCGAGCCATGTGCGGCATCCTGGGTCTCGTTCGCGCGCGCGATGGCGCGCCGGCCTCGACCGCTCCTCTTGTCGACGCCACGACAATTGTGCGGCATCGCGGCCCCGACGATGAAGGATACTTCCTCTGGAGCGGCGTCGGAGGCGGTCGCGCCTACTCTGGCGCCGAAACCACCTTGGCGTCGCGGGAGCGGCATGCCCTCCTGCCGTTGCCTTCGCACGGCGACTGGAGAGTCGCGTTCGGTCACCGGCGGCTCTCGATCGTAGATCTCTCTCCCGCCGGGCATCAGCCGATGATGCACGCGCCAAGCGGGCTCGTGCTGGCCTACAACGGGGAGATCTACAACCACGTCGAGCTGCGGCGCGAGCTCGAGCGGCTCGGTCACCGTTTTGCGTCGACCTGTGACAGCGAGGTTCTCCTTGCCGCCTGGGCGGAATGGGATGCGGATTGCCTCAGGCGGTTCAACGGAATGTTCGCGTTTCTGCTCCTTGACCCGAGGGGCGGCGGGACTCTTCATGCGGTACGCGATCGCTTCGGCGTCAAGCCGCTGTACTGGACGCGCCGTGGCGACACCGTCGCTTTCGCTTCCGAGATCAAACAACTCCGCGCTCTTCCGGCATTCGTCCCGAGGGTGGATCCGAGTGCCGTGCGCGATTTTCTGTCCGAGGGGATCGTGGATCATGGTCCCGATACCTTCGACGAGAATGTTCAGCAGCTCATGGGGGGAGAGCGCGCCCTGATCCGGCTCGATGCTCCGGGTCCCGCCGTCGAGACCCGGCGCTGGTATGCACTCAGCCCTACGTCCCCTTCTCGCTCACTCGCCGATGCCGCGGACCAGCTGCGTCACATCCTCACTGATAGTGTTCGTCTGCGCTTGCGGGCGGACGTCCCCGTCGGCTCCTGTCTGTCCGGAGGACTTGATTCCAGCGCAATCGTCGCTCTGGTGCAGCGAACGCTGGCGGAGCATGAGGGGCATGCCGGTCAGGTGACGGTCACGGCGCGCTTTGACGGAGCACAGTTCGATGAATGGCATTTTGCCGAACAGGTCGTCCGTAGCGTCGGAGCGAGGTCGATCCAGGTGTGGCCGACCTTCGAGCGGCTCGAGCGGGAGATGGGCAGCCTCGTATGGCACATGGACGAGCCTTTCACGAGTAGCAGCATGTTCAGTCAATGGTGTGTGTTCGGCGCCGCCGCCCACGCGGGACTGACGGTCATGCTGGATGGGCAGGGAAGTGACGAGCAGTTGGCGGGATACCCTGGTAACGATGGCGCGCTATTCGCCGGCCAGATGCGCCGTCGAGCATTCCGCAACCTGCTCGGAGAGACACGGTCCTTTCGTGGGCGGCACGGTGCGGCGCCGCTCGGCCAACTGCTCCACGCCGCGCGGGTCGCCTTTCCCTCCATGATGTCGATTTTCCCGGGTCGGTGGCGCCCCTCCGGAAGTGCACCTGATTGGATGCGCACCCCCACGCCATCTCGCCTGGAGACCGGCTCTCCGGCCGATCTCGAGAGTGCGCTCCGGCGTCAGCTTCTCTCCACATCGCTCCCCTCGCTCCTGCGTTACGAGGATCGCAACTCGATGGCCCGCTCCGTCGAATCACGCGTGCCGTTTCTGGATTACCGCTTGGTGGAGCTGATCGCGGGGCTTCCTGACTGGATGAAGCTCCGTCGGGGCGTGACCAAAGTCGCCTTGCGGGAGGCGCTCGCGGGCGTCGTTCCGGAGCCTGTTCGGCTCAGGGGAGACAAGATGGGATTCGTGACGCCCGAAGAGCGATGGGCTACCGGTGAAGGAAAGCGCTGGTTCCGGCGCGAGATCGCATCCGCGCTGGACCTCGCGGCCGACCTCGTGGATGTGGATCGTCTCAATGCGGCGACCGTTGCGGTGATCGACGGCACCGTTCCGTTCAGCCAGCTGCCTTGGCGCGTGATCTCGCTCGGTCGCTGGCTGGCAATGCGCCGGCCGACAACTGCCACCGGGAAGACATTGTCCGGCGCTGTCGTAACATGAGAGCAGCTCCGTCTACCGGCGCGGCGACGCGCGATCAGGATGCGAGTAATAGGGCACGTGGGGTGGCGTTGGTCTGCCATCCATACCATCGCGGCGGCGTGACGCGATGGATGATCGATGCGGCGGAGGAATGGCGTCGGCGCGGCTCGGCCGTCTGGTTCGTGGCCCCGCGCCCGCGACGTCCCTTCACCGGAGGCGCAGGGCGGCCGGCGATGATGGAGCTGCTCGACGCGGCTCCGCCGGAGCTGCGCCCGACCCTCGTCGCACCGGTCGTGGGCTGGCAGTTCGAGCTAGGCACTAGCGGTTACCGCCGTCACGTGTACGCGAAAGCCGTGTTGCAGGGCGTGCCTGCGGGGGTACCGCTCATCGTCTCCGATGATCCAGCCGTATGGGCCGCCGGGGCGCTCTGCGCCCGGCGGAACCCCCTGATCGGTGTCCTCCATGCGGATGACCGGGCGTATTACGAGCTCGCCTCGTCCAACTTCCTCCGCAGCAGCGCGCTAGTGGCCGTCTCGCTTCGGATTGCGCAACGTGTGTCCCGTGAGCTGCCAGTGGATAGTCGCGCGCAGGTCGCCACGATACCCTGTGGCATTCCCATGACCGGCGCGGCGGCGCGGCAACCGCAGACGCCCGGTCCCCTGAGGTTGATTTCGGTAGGGCGCCTCGATGACTACCAGAAGCGCTCACTGGATCTGATGCGGGTCGCGATCGCTCTCCGCCAGCGAGGTGTAGCGTACACCTTCGACATCGTCGGGGATGGCCCGGAGCGCCAACGTCTGGCGACGATGATCGACGACGGTGGATTGCAGCAGTCGGTGCGCTTGTTGGGGTGGCTATCGCAGGAGAAGGTGGCGCGCGCCCTGGATGGCTCTGACGTTCTGCTCATGACCTCCAACTTCGAAGGGATGCCGGTGGCTGTCATGGAAGCGCTGAGAGCCGGGTGTGCCGTCGTCTCCAGCCGGGTGAGCGGCGTCGAAGACCTCGAGAACAACGCGTTGGCGAAGGCGTGCCTCCGAATCTTTCCGGTGGGCGACATCGAAGCCGCTACGAGCCTGGTGCTGGACGTGGCCCGCTTTCACGTTCCTTCGCGCGTCGAAGCAGCGCGCGATCTGGCGCGGCGTGAATTCTCGATCGCTTCCTGTATTGATCGATATGACGTTCTGCTTGGCCGCATCACGCCCAGCAGTGCCATGAGCGGGTACCGGGCCCAACCGGCGTGGCTCGAGACGAGCCTGTCGTTGCCGCTCGCCGGCATGAGGGCAACGAAGCTTCGGCTCGCCAGGGTGCTTGGCGTCGAGCGGCGGACCAATGCGAGCTGAGTTGAGTGCCGGCTGGAGCGCGCTCTACCTCAGCCTCGTTCATCCCGATTTTCTTCCTCCGATTTCCGCCGTCACGGCTGCGCTTCGGTCGCACGGAGGACGTGTCCGCGTGCTCTCCTTCTCGTCTCCCGTACCCGGAGCGCCGACGGATGACCCGGCGGGCGAGCTCCGGGATGCCGGTCCGATGCAAGGGAGTGCTCTCTCCCGCTGGCGTGCTCGTCGATCCTTCGATCGCCTCGGAAGAGAGATGGTTCTTGCCGATCGCCCCGACGTCATTCTGGCGAGTTGTCCATTCACTTTTCTTCTGGCACTCCGGCTTTCGAACGGCGCGATCCCGGTGATCTACCAGGCGTTCGAGCTGTACGATTTCGTGCTGGCGGACATCTGGCGATCGCCCGCAACCACGGCACGAAGTTGGTGGACTCTGCGCAAGCTTCGCCAAGCCGCCCTGGTGTGTACCCCGTCCAACGAGCGATCACGTTGGCTTGCGCGCCGGGCGCGGCTGCCCACCGTGCCGGCGACTGTCCTCAACGCGCCCTTCGGCGGTTATCAGCCCGGGAGCCCTGACCTCGCGACGTTGGAGAGGATTTTGCCCGGGGGAATACGCGGGCGGGCTATCGTGCTCAATTCGGGCGCAGCCAACGCATCCTATGCTGTGCTTGAGCTGGTGCAAAGCGTCGAGCATTGGCCGGACCGCACCGGGCTCGTCGTGACGCGGGTCGACGACTCGCCGTACGCGGCGCTGCTGCGCCGCGCTACGGAAGAATCTCCCCGCAGACACGACATCCTTCTCCTTCCGACGGTCACCAGGGCAGAGATGCTCGCGCTCCAATCTGCTGCCACGCTTGGGGCATGTCTCATCCGCCCGACCCCGGGAGTTCCGGAAACGCTGATGCCCGCGCCGAACAAGGTGGGCGAGTACCTGAGGGCCGGGCTGCCGATCGTCGGAGTCCGAGGCCCTTATCTCGACGAGCTGGAAGCGCAGGGCGTCGCTACTCTCGCTGATCGTCTCGAACCTAGGTCCATCGCCGGCGCGGTAACGCGGGCGCTCGACGGGGTGGATGCAGCGCGGAACCGCGTGGCTGAGCTCGCCAACGGCTCATACCGGATGGAGACGCAGGTGCTCCCCATGCTGAAAGTGATCAAAGCACGACGAACCAGGACTGCCTGATGTGCGGGATAGCCGGCATCGTCACTCCTGGTCGACCATCGACTCCGGCCGACCGGCTGTTGCTCGACCGCATGACAGATGTGCTCGTCCATCGCGGTCCTGACGCGCGAGGCGCATGGCAGGAGGGAGCGGTCCTCCTGGGTCACACGCGACTCAGCATCATCGACCTGTCGGCGCTCGGCTGCCAGCCAATGTGCGACGACACCGGCCGATACGTCATGGTCTATAACGGTGAGGTCTATAACTACGTGGAGCTCCGCTCGGAGCTGGAGGGGAAAGGTCATCGATTTCTGTCCGCGACGGACTCCGAGGTAGTCTTGCACGGGTTCAGGGAATGGGGACCGAACGCCCTCTCACGATTCAACGGCATGTGGTCGATCGCGATCTGGGACCGCCAGTCCGGGGAGCTGTTCGCGGCACGCGATCGAGCCGGGAAGAAGCCGTTCTACTACGCCACGGATGACGAAGGCGCCTTCTACTTCGCGAGCGAGATCAAGGCGTTGCGTGCCGCTGGCCTCTCCTTCGGTCTCGACCCGCAGGCCGCTTTCGATTTTCTGACGCAGGGAACGTACGGGCACCTGGGGGCGCACGGATTCTTTTCCGGTGTGCAGCAGCTCCTTCCCGGACATTATCTGCAGCTCCGACCGGGGCAGGCGCCACGTATCGCCCGCTACTGGGATCTTCCGGTCGTGTCGGAGCGCGATCGATTGCGGTACGACTCCGCGTTCCGCGACCGATTCCGTGATCTGTTCACCGATGCCGTGCGCATTCGTCTTCGAGCCGATGTGCCGGTTGGCGCGACGCTCTCCGGCGGGCTCGACTCTTCGACCATCGTGGCGCTGGTCGATCAGGTGACGGGTGGCCGGCCATTGCACCTGTTCACAAGTCTGTATCCCGGTTCGCGGGACGATGAGACCCCATACTTCGATGCGATGGTCCATCGACTGCGCGCGCCGATTGTCCATCGAGTGGTGCCGGATGGCGAGGGGTGGCGCGAGCAACTCCTCCGGGTGCTCGACCACCAGGAGGAGCCCTTTGGCGACACGTCAATCTTTGCGCACTATTCGCTCATGCAGGCGGCTCGCGCAGCCGGGGTTCCGGTGGTGCTGTCGGGCCAGGGCGGTGACGAGCTACTCCTCGGCTATCCGTCGATGATCAACGCGTATCTCGGGCATCTTCTCCAGCAGGGGAAGGTGATTCGCGCGGCGCGCGAGATCGGACTCTGGTCGCGAGGCTCGGGGATCCCGTTGGCACGGCTGTCCTACGCGGCCGCGGGACAGGCTTTACCCTTGCCGCTACGCGATCGATTGCGCTCCCGATACGTTGCCAGCTGGGCGGAGGTCGTGACTCCGGCGCTTCGGGACGCGGTGAGCTTTCTGCGGTTCTCGGTGGAACCGGCCCGCAGCTCATTTGACAGCTACATCGCCCAGGTGTTCAAGCGTTTTGCGATCCCCCACCTCACACACTACGATGACCGGAACGCGATGGCCTTCTCGGTCGAAGGCCGCATGCCATTTCTCGACTACCGCGTCATCGAGCTTCTTTCCACCGTGGAGTACGCTGCCCTCTATCAGAACGGCTTCTCCAAACGCGTTCTGCGCGAAACGTTCGGCCACTTACTCCCGGAGATCGTGCGGGCAAGACAGGACAAAGTAGGCTTCCACACACCGATGGCCGCCTGGTTGCGACGAGAAGGGGAGTGGCTCGCAAATTTCATGACCGTCGATCGCGTCGCGAGCCTGGGCGTCCTGAACGCTGGGCGCTATCTCGAACGCCTCCGGGAACTACGGGCCGGCCGCGACGAGGTTGTCCTGCACGTGTGGCGAGGCTTCATTCTGCATTTGTGGGCGGAGCGGTTTGACATCAGGTCGACGGAGCTTGAGTCGGCCCGTGGCCTCAGAGTGCGGCCGGTGGCCGACACACTGTCTCGTGCGACGGCGGCAACGAAGGTGGGCGCGTGAACAGCTCGACCGCGACACTCCTGCAAGCACCAACTATCGCGGGCGCGCACATCCGACCGAGCCGTTTCGTGAGGCTCACGATTCGGGCCGCCCTGACGTTCTACTGGGCGTCAGCCATCACCGGTTTGCTCGGCGTCAGTGTCAACGAGCCCTGGCTCGTCGCGTCCGCAGCCGGCTTTGCTGGTCTTGGGCTTTTTCTCAGCGACGTGGGCCGGACGCGGCAAGGGGGACTCACCGCGATCACCGTATTCTCCCTCTTCGGCGCCGCGACGGGATTCGCGAATGCAGTCGGAATATACGCGGGCAACGGTCCTTTCCGTTCGGTCTACTTCATCTACGCGGTGGACAGTCACGTGATGCTGGCCTCCCTTCTGGGGTTCGCGGCCACCGTGCTTCCGGTGCTGGGGTTTTGGGCGGTAGTTCGGCGAGCAAGTATGCGACGGTGGAGTGATCTTCTGCCAGACGTTAGAGGGACCATAAGCAACCGCAACCTTCTTATCAGTGCTTCCATTCTGGCTCCCCTCGTCACGGTGCTACGATTCTTGAATGTGGTTCCCTCTCTCGGGACGGTCAGCGAGGTCGTGTTCCTGATCCCGCAATTCGCCGTCTTCGTTCTGGCTCGCGTGGGAACCGCTCGGCAGGTGCGCGGCGCCCTGCCGCTCGCACTGGTGCTCGCGCTCATGGAGGCATTTCGTGGCCTCGTCTTCGAGTACCTCCGTCTGGCCGCTGTGCTACCGATCGTCGCCCTGGTGAGCGGTGCGGTGTTGGGCGCTCGCTCCCTCAAACCTCTCCGGATGAAGCTGCTTGTTCCGATTTATCCGCTTTGCGCCATTTATGTTCTGTACTTCGGCGTATTGGGCGAGATCCGCAGCACCAACTTTGGAGGGGACAAGCTCAACACGCTGTTGGAGTACGACATGTCACAGTCATCGACCAGGGAGGCCGCCGCTCACAAGGAGACTGTCTTGAGTCGCCTGACGACGTTCAACCAGTTATCACAGATCCGGCGGGTAGTCGATGAGGACGGCTTCTACGAAGGAAAGACGCTAAGCTACCTCGCCTACGCCTTCATGCCCCGCTTTCTCTTCCCTGACAAGCCGCGCATTCAACGCGGCAGCTGGTTCGCGGTGCGAATCGGGCAAGCAATGGAAACCGAAAATGGTTGGTATAACAACGCGGTGAACATGACGGTCCAGGGCGAGCTTTACCTGAACTGGGGTTGGATAGGCATCATGCTAGGTCTACCGCTGTACGGGTTGGCTCTTGCCGTGTTTTGGTCGCGCGCGCGTTTCTGGGAGGACGACAGAAATGCCCTGGGCACCGCATTCGGCTTCTACGTGATGTGGGCGGCATTGAGCGCGGCCGGCGACTTGACCATTCTGGTAACGATTCTCGCCGTCTACCTTCTCTTCGCTGCCGCCGGGCTTGGCATTCGAGCGGTCGCACAGAACGCTCGAGGAACGGCCGCCCGCAGAAGCGCGGTGCCGCCGACAGAGGCCGCGTCTTGACCGAGCGCCCAGGACGGGTCACCGCCATCGCTATGGCCGGCGCGGTTCTCGTTGGGTTTGGCCTCCTGATGAACGAATGGACGCTTCCCGCCTTGCTGGGTGCGCATCGCCTGCAGAATCCGGCCACACGGAGCATCGTGTTGCTCGGGGAGACAGTCCTGGTTGTCACGGGCTCATTGCTCATCCGTTATCGTCATCGGGTACGGGGACAGGACATCATCTTCGGGATGATTCCGGTCCTCCTGCTCGCCCTGATCTGTGAAGGCGTGACCCGCGTGATATTTCGGGGGGGCTGGGCGAACACCATGATGCTGGACGACACCCGCGGGTGGGTGACCCGGCCGAATCTTCACAAGATGATCCCAACGCTCCATGGTATCGCGAGCTATTCCACCACGCGCGACGGATTCCGCCGCTGGGGGAACCCGGCGAATCACAAGACGAAGGTGTTCGTCATCGGCGACTCGTACACTCACGCCATCGGCGTGTCGGACGGTCAGACGTACTTCGATTGGCTCGCCTCGCGGGACACCGCACTCGAAGTCTTCGCGTATGGGTCGAGTATGTACGGCTCGCTGCAGGAATACCTCACGCTCGACAAGTACATGGATGTCATCAAGCCGGACGTGATCCTCTGGCAATTCTGCAGCAATGACATCGCCAACAACGACCGAGCGTTCGAGCGGGCCAGCATCTCCAACAATAACGCGATGAGGCGCCCGTACTATCAGGACGGACATATCGAAAGGCATTTTCCGTATCGACTGGAGCTGGTGGGCAGGTCGTATCTGCTGCGCTACTTCGAAGTTCAGTGGCGCGTCCTGAGACGAGTCCGCTTCAACGAGCACACTCTGGAAGACACAATCACTCCGGCTGCGCCCCTCTATCGGGAGGCGATGCGGCGGACATCGGCGATCCTGGGCCTGGTGAAACTGCGCGCCGGTAGCATCCCGGTCGTTGCCTTCGAGGTCGATCGGCCACGTTTCATCGACCATAGCTACGAGCGCGTCGCCAGGCAGAATGGAATCTTGTTCGCTGACAGCATTCCAGAGCGAATCGAGACTTCTCGCGCGGCGGGGATGCGCGTTGACGACGCGCCCGCCGATTTTCACTGGACCCCCGAAGGCCACCGGATAGCGGGCGAGGCCCTCCTCCGGTTTCTCGTGAGCCGACATCTCATCGCTCCATCGCCGGTGGGGCTGGACGCAGCTCATGAGGCAGGCAGAAGCGGTTCATCCACTCCGTGACCGCCGAATCCGGGCCCGAGCCGGCAACTCATCGAGCGATTGTCGTTTGCGAGCAATGGGCGGGCAGCACGGGATACGCCGGCCTCACGGCGCTGCGGCGGGCCGGTTGGACAGCACGCGCATTCAACGAATGGGAATTCGTGCCTGTCCGGTGGCGGACCACGGCTTTGAAGGGATTTGCCCGGTTGCTGCGCTCGCTCGCCGTGCGTGAGCTCGGCCGGGAGCTCGTGCGTGAGGCTAGCCAGCTTCACCCCGAGTTCGTTCTCGTTTTCAAGGGCACGTTCATTCCAGGATCCGCCCTCGTCGAGCTGCGCGCTCTCGGAGTCAAGACCTACTGCTTCTACCCGGACGTCTCATTCCGCGCGCACGGTAGCCAGATTCCCTCCGCTCTGCCGCTGTACGACTGGGTGTTCACGACAAAGAAGTTCGGGCTGCGAGATATGCGCGAGCAACTTGGTGTCACCCGAACGAGCCTTCTTCGACACGCATGCGATACCGAGGTACATCGGCCGCTCCAGCTGTCCGGAGATGATCGCGCGAGGTACGGATGCGACGCGTCCTTCATCGGCACCTGGTCGCCGAAGAAGGAAAATCTGTTACGAGAGTTGGTTGAACGCCGGCCGGACATGCAGCTGCGTGTGTGGGGAGAGCGGTGGAATAGAGCTGCTGCTGGCGTCCTCAAGCGCGCTATCATGGGTCATCACGTCCAGGGCGACGAATTCGCGCGAGCAATTGCTGGCTCCAAGATCAACATTGCAATCTTGAGCGAGCGACGTGAAGGTGCCTCAGACGGCGATCAGATCACGACTCGCACCTTCCACATTCCGGCGAGCGGCGGATTCATGCTTCACGAGCGTACTCCCGAGCTATTGGAGATCCTCCGTGAGAGCGTCGATGTGGCGTGCTTCTCTGGTGCGGATGAGCTCTCACGTCAGGTGGGCCACTATCTGAACGACCCGCGTGAACGAGAAACTGTAGCGAAGCGAGGCCGCGCTACTGTTCTCGCACACCACACATGGGATCACCGCATCCAGGATATTCTCCTGAGGCACGGCTCGCTATGACGGACACTCCGGCCTGCAGGCTGGCCGTTGTAGCATCCCACCCAATCCAGTACTTCACTCCACTCTACCGGCGCCTCGCGAAGTTCCCTGGTCTGGACCTCGATGTTCTGTTCTGTCGAGATTTTGGTGTTCGCCCCCGTTTCGATCGGCAGTTCGCACAAGTCATCGCGTGGGACACTGATCAACTCTCCGGGTACAATCACCGCTTTCTGAAGAACATCAGCCCGGTTCATGACACGTTCAATCCCCTTCATGCAATTAACCCGGGCGCATTCTTGAGGCTCTTGTCCGGGTATGACGCGCTGTGGGTAAACGGCTACCTCTATCCGTCGAACTGGCTCGCAGTGTTCGCGGCGCGATTACGTCGGACCCGCATTCTCCTGCGAAGCGAGCTTCAGTTCGGCAGCTCCGCGGACGAGCCATCGGCACGGCCGCTCCGTGACGCGGTGCTTCGCCAGTGGATACAACGCAGCGACGCGCTGCTGTATATCGGGCGGGCAAACCGCCAGGCGTACTTGCATTACGGTGCTCGGGAGGAGCAGCTGTTCTTCGCGCCCTACAGCGTGGACGTCGAGCGAATCGCGGCCCTGGCTCCGGAGGACGGATCAGCGCGCGTCACAGCGAGGAATCGCTGGAACGTGCCCACTGATCGTCCGGTCGCTCTGTTCGTTGGAAAGCTCACCCGGAACAAGCATCCGGAAGCTCTGCTTCAACTTGCTCGAGTCGCCGCGGCGCGACCGATTGACGTGCACCTGGTGTTTGTCGGGAGCGGTGAGATGCAAGGGGAATTGGAAGAAGCGGTCAAGCGAGATGGACTCACAAATGTGTCGATGCTCGGATTCGTGAATCAGAGCGAGCTTCCGCGGGTTTACGCCATGGCGGATCTGTTCATTCTTCCGTCGGATTCCGAGCCCTGGGGACTTGTCGTCAATGAGGCGATGGCAGCGGGCATTCCCGTGGTGGTCTCCGATAGCGTGGGCTGCGCGCCCGATCTCATTCAGTCAGGAGTCACCGGTTACACGTTTCCGCGCGGCGATTGGAACGCGATGGCGCACCGTGCGCTGACAATCCTCGAAGATCCCATGTCGGCGCGGCGGATGGGTCGAGCGGCGCGCGAGCTGTCTTCGCGGTACAGCTACGACGCCACGGTCGCCGGAATCCTCGCCGCTCTGTCCGCCCTGGGTCTATTCACCGCTGGGGAGCAGGTCGAGCGCCAGCACGTAGAGGCGTGAGACCCTCTGTGGGCATTTCCCCCGCTGATCTCACCCGTGCCTGACCGCCATGTGCGGTATTAGCGGCCTGCTCGGCCGTCTCGAGGGGCACGCGCTGCCCGAAGACCGCCAGCGCCACCGCGGCCCCGACGACAGTGGCTCGTACACCGATCCGCATCGCCGAGCCGCACTCTGGTTCCGGCGCCTCTCCATCCTCGATCTGTCCGGTGCCGGCCACCAGCCGATGTCCAACGAGGACGGCACGGTCTGGCTCGTTTTCAACGGCGAGATCTACAACTTCCGGCCGCTCCGCGACCAGCTCGAGCGGGCCGGCCACATCTTTCGCTCCAGGACGGATTCCGAGGTGCTCGTCCATCTCTGGGAGGAGCACGGCCGCGACATGCTGCGACATCTCAATGGCATGTTCGCCTTCTGCATCTGGGACGAGCGTCGCGGCGAGGCCTTTCTCGCTCGCGACCATGCCGGCATCAAGCCGCTCTATCTCGCCAGCTCCGGAAGATCCCTCGCCTTCGCCAGTGAAGCCAAGGTGCTGCTTGCTCTGCCCTTCGTGGACCGATCGATTGATCCGGTCTCGCTCCGGCAATACCTGACCTTTCTCTGGGTTCCGGGCGAGCGCACCATGTGGCGCGGGATCTCGAAGCTTCCGGCCGGCGGCTCGCTGTCCTGGACGCCGGAGCGAACGGAGCGCGGCGTCTGGTGGGATTGGGATCAGTCGGCCCAGGACGATCGGTCACCCGCGGAATGGACGACTTCGGTCCGCGAGACGCTCCTGGAAAGCGTGGAGCGACAGCTCATGACCGATGTGCCGCTCGGCGCGCTGGTGAGCGGGGGTCTCGACTCATCCGCTATCGCCGGCGCCATGCGGCATCTGCATCCCGACGCTCCGATCCGCGCCTACAGTGCCGCGCTCGAGGGCGATACTCAGGATGGCTTCGCGTCCGACCTCCCGTACGCGCATGAGGTGGGACGCCATCTCGGTCTCGATCTCGTGACCGAGAAGATCGACCCAGCCATCGCCGAGCTTCTGCCGATGCTGATCTGGCAGAGCGACGAGCCGCTCGCGGATCCCGCGATCGCCGCATCCTTTCTTCTCTGCCGCCGGGCACGAGCGGATGGCACTGTCGTCCTCCTGTCGGGGCAGGGAGCCGACGAGCTCTACCACGGCTATCGGAGCCACCGCGCGATCCACCTCAGCCGACGACTCTCAGGCGTCCCGCGACCGCTGATCCGAGCGGCGAGTGCCATGGGTGAGGCGATCGCTGCCCGGTCCGGCGTCTCCGCGACCGCCACGCCGCGGCGGATGCTCAAGATGCTACGCTTCGTGGGAGCACCGCTGGGCGATCGCATCATGCAGCTCGCGGACTGGTCGTCGTCCGCCACCCGCGATGCTCTGCTCCAACCCGAAGCGAGAGCCGAGTCCACCGATCAGGTGTACGGCGACTACATGGCGCTCTTCCAGCAATCACGGGCTCATAACGACGTCGACCGTTGGAGCTACGTCCTCTTCAAGACCTTCCTCCCGGCGCTCAACCTGACGTACGGCGACCGCACCTCGATGGCGGTGTCGGTCGAGCTGCGCGTGCCGTTTCTCGATCGCGCCCTGGTCGAGCAGGCGGGGAGAATCCCGGCCAACATGAAGCTCCGCGATGGACGCCAGAAATGGGTTCTGGGCGAAGCCGCTCGTCCATGGCTGCCGGCCGATATCCTCACGCGACCCAAGACGGGCTTCGGCGCGCCGCTCCGGCGTTGGCTGGCAAATGACCTGCGCGGCCTGATGCGCGACGTGCTCCTCGGTGAGCGTTTGGCCGCCCGCGGCCTGTTTTCCCGTATGGGCATCGAGGAGCTGCTCGCTGATCTTCAGTCCGGACGCCGCGATGTGGCCTACATCGTCTGGGCGCTGTTCACCTTCGAGATCTGGGCCCGCACCTTCGTGGATGAGGACGGATCCGCTCCGGTGCCGATCGGCGCGTGATGGGATCAAACGAGGCCGCTCCGCGGCGGCTACTCTGGGTGAACCACTTCGCGGCGGCGCCCGACATGGGTGGCGGCACTCGCCACGTCGAGCTCGGCCGCGAGCTCGTCCGACGAGGATGGTCGGTGCAGATCGCAGCAAGCGATTTTCATCTGCATCACCGCGAGTATCTACGGCGCCGCGATTCCTCCGACCGTTCGGTGATCCACGAGCGCATCGACGGCGTGGACATGACGTGGCTGTGGGCGCATCCCTACACGCGGAACGACACCTCCAGGATTCGCAACTGGATCTCGTTCGGCGCATCCCTCTCCAGCTTGGCCGTCGAGAGCGAGCCGCCCGATCTCGTGATCGGCTCCACTCCGCATCTGTTCGCGGCTCTCGCATCGTGGCGGCTGGCGCGGCGCCTCGGAGTGCCGTTCGTGCTCGAGGTGCGCGACCTCTGGCCCGAGAGCCTGGCGGTCGGCGGCGGACTACGCGGCCCGGGCTACTGGTCGCTTTTTGCGTTGTCGCGATTTCTCTACCGGGTCGCCGATGGGATCATCGTGCTGGCAAGCGGCGTTGGGGAGTATCTCATCCAGCGGGGAGTACCCTCGCGACGCGTCACCCTGGTCCCGAACGGCGTCGATGCGCGCGCCTTCGCGGCCGCAGCGCCGGAAGAGCGCGAGCGGCTGCGGCTGGTTTATGCGGGGGCGCATGGGCCGGCAAATGGCCTCGAGGCGGTCCTTCTCGCGGCCGCCATCCTGCGCGACGACCAAGGCGTGTCGTTTCTGCTCGTCGGCGACGGGCCGAGCAAGAGTGAGCTCACCGAGAGGGCGAGGGAGCAGGGCCTCGAGAGAGTCTGCTTCCAGGAACCTGTGCCGAAGTCGGCCATGCCGGCGTTGCTCGGCGAATGCGACGCTGGTCTCATGGTCCTGAGGGATCTGCCGCTCTTCTCGTTCGGCGTCAGCCCCAACAAGCTCTTCGACTATTGGGGCGCGTCGCTGCCAGTCGTCTGCAACGTCGGTGGAGATGTGGCCGGCATGGTGGCCGCCTCCGGCGGCGGAATTCAAGCGCGCGATGGGTCGGGCCCGGCGCTGGCTGGCGCCATCCAGGCGTTGCTCTCGCTATCCCCGTCGGAGCGGCGGGCGATGGGATTGCGAGGCCGCAGCTGGGTCACCGCGGAGCGCGATCGGCCGATCGTCGCTGCCAAGCTCGAGGGCGCCATCGCACCGTTGATCCGGAGTTCACGGTGAAGGCAAGCGATTCCGCACGGGCACTCGGAGCGATCTACACGACGTTCGGGCTCAGAGGGGCGTGGCGCCGGGGCCTCCACGAGGTCAAGCGCAAGAGCAATCGCTACATCTCGGCGCCGCCCGCTCTCGACGGCGCCGTCGGCGCTTCGGGGCCGCCGCGCGACTGGATCATGTCTCCGGACTCGGCGGCCGTTCGACGGACCACGGACACAGCCGAGGCAATGGAGCGTGCTGTCCGAGTCCTGTCGGGAGAGCACCAGGCTTATCGCACGAGCTGGCTCCCGTTGCCGCGCACCGCCAGCCAGTGGCACACGCATCCCGTTACCGGCCACGAATATCCCCGAGGCGCGCTCTGGCACCGGATCGCCCATCTGCAGCCCGAGACCGGCGACATCAAAGATGTCTGGGAGCCGGCGCGCTTCGGTTGGGCCTTCGATCTCATCCGCGGCTGGATGTTGACCGGTGACGATCGCTATGCCGAGGCGTTCTGGGGCGGATTCGAGTCCTTCTCAGAGGGCTGTCCACCCTTCCTGGGTGTGCAGTGGTCCTGCGGCCAGGAGGTCGCCATACGGGCGGGGTCATGGCTCTGGGCGGAATCGGCGCTCTCGCGGGCACCATCATCGAGCGGCTC
>JBBSGP010000042.1:0-22704 GCA_038253885.1 Gemmatimonadales bacterium
ACCGCCACGGGAACGCGCTCTCTGGGCGCTCGATCGATCACGGTCACGATGACAGCAGCGTGCGGATGATCCGAACGTACCCGTCCACGCTGTCGCGGAGCTCGCGCACGTCGACGTACTCGGCATCGGTGTGCGCCACATGGATGGAGCCCGGACCGAAAAGAAGAGGCGTTCCCCAGTTCCCGAGGAGCGGGATGTCGGTGGTGAAGGCCACCGGCGCCGCCTCGAACCCTGGGATTGTGTGAAACCGCTGGGCCGGGATGTGCGACCCGTACTGGATCTCGGCGCGGCCGTTGGCCCACTGCTCGACCAGCCTCTGCACCTCCTTCACATCTCCCACGAGGCGGAACATCAGCTCCGCTTCAGCGCGATCCGGGATGATGTTCGCTTCCGTGCCGGCGCGCAGCGTCCCGATGTTGACCGTTGTCTCTCCCAGCACCGGATCGCTGGGAAGGGACAATTCACGCAGGGTCGGCAGCAGGGTGAGCATGGGCTCCAATGCGGAGCGGCCGAGCTGCGGGTAGGCCGAGTGCGCAGCGCGGCCGTAGGTGCGCAGGGTGACGCGAAGCGATCCCTTGGCGCCACTCGCCAGGATGCTCTCGGTGGGCTCGCCGTTGATGAGGAAGCGGCTGGTGGCGGGCAGGTGGTTCGCGGCGCGCGCTCCGTCAGAGCCCTTCTCCTCTCCCACGACGAACAGGAGGTCGACGCGCTCCTCTCCTTGATCGATCAGCCGGTCGGCGGCCGCGAGCATGGCGGCGGCTATTCCTTTGGCATCGCTCGCGCCGCGCCCGACCAATCGCTCGCCCGAGAGAAGAGGGCGGCTGTGTGACGGAACCGTGTCGAGATGGGTAGACAGGGTGATGAGGCCCTTGCCGCGGGAGCCCCAGATGTTACTGCGGCCCGGGGTCACCTCCTGCAGCGTGACATTCCAACCTCTGGAGATCAGGCGGCGGGCGACGAAGTCCACGGCGGGGCCCTCGGACCCCGTCGTGGAATCCATGGTCATCAGCTCGGCGGCGAGGGCGACGACGTCTTCCATGCGGACAAGCTAGCGCCGGATTCCAAGTCTTGACAATTACGTCACATGCGCGATTATAGCGTCCGGCCGATGAGGCGTTTGACCCGGCACGTCGAATGGTTCGGACAGGGGCTTAGGCTCCCCTCGCTTTGCGTGGTCGTTCTCGGAGACCTCTTCCGGAGTTTCCCGGCGCGGCGCGCACTGTCGCATCGCGGTCACGCACACATGCCTGTTCGTTCGTTGCTCCCGCCATCACGTCGTCCCGCTTCGAGGAGGGTGTTCGTGCGCTATACCTCGTTCATCCGGCACAGCCTGATCTGTGCCACGCTTCTGCTCGCGTCCCTGCTGGGCGTCCGGCGAGCGGAGGCGCAGACGGGTAAACTCACCGGCGTCGTCACCGATGCGACAACCGGTCAGCCGATCGAGGGCGTCCAGGTGTTCCTCCAGGGCACAGGCTACGGCGCGATCACCCAGCCGAACGGCCGCTACTTCGTCATCGCGATACCCCCCGGCACCTACACCGTGACCGCGCGCCGGATTGGCTACCAGACGCAGCAGACCAACACGCAGATCCTCATCGACGTGACGCGCGAAATCAGCCTCAAGCTGTCGTCGGCGGGCGCGACGCTGCAGACCGTCAAGGTCATCGAGACGACGCGGCCTCTGGTGGAGCTCACCCAGACGGGAACTACGCAGCAGATCACGACCCAGGAGCTCGAGGCGCTTCCGATCCGCTCGATCAACGACGCGCTGACGCTGCAGTCGGGATTCCAGGAGATCCCGACCATCTCGACCGACCTGACGTCGTTCACCTCATCGCGCCGCAACAACGTCTCGCCGATCCTCATCCGAGGCGGGCGGGCCGGCGAGACGATGACGCTGATCGACGACATTCCTGTGAACAACTTCCTCTTCGGCGGCCCGACGCTGGACATCACGCGCAAGGCGATCGAGAACATCTCGATCAAGAAGGGTGGGCTCGAGCCGCAGTACGGCAACGCGCTCTCCGGCGTCGTCAGCCTCGCGACCAAGGAGGGCGGCACCAATCTGACGGGCTCGATCGAGTACGAGACATCGCGCATCGGCGGCAGCTTCGGATATCGCCAGGATGAGCTGAGAGGCTACGACTTCGTCGAAGGCTTTCTCTCCGGCCCGGTGCCGGCCACGGCCGACAAGCTCCGGTTTGTCATTGCCGGCCGCACCCAGAGCCAGGCCGATCAGGTGCTGCAGTTCGACAACCAGGTGTTCAATCCATTCGTGCGCGACACCGTGCACCGGACACCGGTCTCCGATGACCTCTTCTCCGGTTGGCGGGCGCTGGGATTCCAGGCGGAGCGCGACGTCTTCGGCAAGGTCACCTATCTCTTCCAGCCGACCACCAAGCTGAGCGTGTCGACGCTGCATTACGAGCGCGAGCGGCAGCAGATTCCCTTTGATTGGGAGCTGACCGGCTACAGCCCCGCGCAGGCGTGCATCAACCTCTATCAGGGCCAATACGGGGCGAACATCGACGTCGTCGATGCCTGCAACACGTACTATGGCTCCGACCGCACGAACGCCAACGGCCGACCGCAGAACGGATCGAGCGAGCGGAGCCTTGTCGTCTTTCCCGCCACCGTGAGCCAGATCCGCGACCTCTACACAGCGCGCTTCGAGCAGACCTCGGGCCGGCTCAACTTCAAGCTCGTGGGGGGCGTCTTCAATCAGAAGCGCGGCACGTGTGCGACGTACTTCTCGGGCGTGTGCCTCGGAGAGCGTATCGCCGACACCAACTTCAACGGTCGCTTCGTGACACCCGGCGTGACGTCGCAGGATGTGACCCCGACCGAAGGGACCGATCGCATCGCCGGGAACGACCGCATGCGGACAGTCCTGGGCCGGTTCGACCTCCAACTCCAGGCTACGGACCACCACAACCTCGCCGGCGGACTGTTCTATCAGGGACACGACATCCACTTCCGTGAGGTCACTGACGTCGGCCTCAACAACATCTTCCTGCAGCCGTCCGACTATGCGGCGAAGCCGTGGGACGCGGCGGCTTACCTGCAGGACAAGATCGAGTACGACTTCGTGACGATCTCCCTCGGTGGCCGCTTCGACTACGGCAATGCGAAGGGGAAGTTCCTGAACGATCCGCTGGATCCGACCAACGGCACGACCGAGCTCACGGTGTGCAACAATCCGACGAAGTTCGGGCTACCGGCGGGCTTCGCCCGCTTCGTCAGCGGCGACACCGTCTTCAACGGCATCGCGGCCTGCCAGCACCCGCTCAACAAGGCCATCGGCGATTCCGCGACCAAGGTCGCCTTCCGCGACGACATGGGTCCGGCACGCAACCGGCGCGCATTCAGCCCGCGCGTTGGCATCAACTTCCCCGTCACCGAACGCTCTTCGGCGTTCTTCAACTACGGCATCTATTATCAGAACCCGCTCTACAACAACGTTTATCAGGGTACCGGTATCGGAACGCCGAACGAGGGAACGCCACTGGGGCCTGCATTCACGAACGGCACTTTCGTCGGCAACCCGCAGCTTCGCGCCGAGCAGACGACCTCGTACGAGATGGGGTATCAGACGGAATTCGGCCGCAATTTCTCTCTGCAGGTCGTGGCCTTCAACAAGGATCAGTCGGGGCTCACCGGCATCCGGAACGGCGGCATCCTGAAAGGAACGGTGACTCGCGTATTCGACCCGGGACTCACCTACGGCACGAACGCGCCGAATTACACGGTGCTGGTGAACCAGGATTTCCAGACGGCACGCGGCTTCGAGCTGGAGTTCCGCCGCCGGCTGGCGAATTACTGGAGCGGGCGCATCAACTACGCATTCGAGAAGGTGCGCACGAACGCCGCACCTCCCGATCTCGAGCAGCAGCAGACCGTGGATGAGGGAGACGTGCCGGCGCGGGCCGAGATTCGTAGCGACATCGACCAGACCCACGCGATCAACGCGATCCTGACCTTCGCCGTCCTGGATCAGACGCCGAGCTTCCGCTTTGCGTCTATCCTCAAGAACGTGTCCCTGTCCTTCACGAGCCGCTATCAGAGCGGTTATCCGTACACCCCGTCGCTGACCTTCACGGGGAACACCAACGATCGTCTGGATCGGAACAGCGGCACAGGGACGTCCATCTTCCGCGTCGACATGGAAGCGGAGAAAGGCTGGTACCTCTCCAACATCCGGTACGGAGCGTTCGTGCGGGTATCCAACCTGCTGGACCGGAAGAATTGCGTGCAGGTGTTCGCCACGACCGGCAACTGTGAGGGCGGCGCGTCACCACAGGCTCGGCTCGCGGCCGGTAATTTCACCGGGGAGAACGAGAGCTCCACGTTCTTCGACCGTCCTCAGTACCAGGATATCCGTCGCACCGTCAACGCGGGTCTTCGCGTCAGCTTCTGACGACCATGCGGCGCCCCGGGCCGTCCGGGGCGCCGCGTACCTCCGCTCGAGGATCACTGCATGAATCGAACGTCTGGTCTGTTCGCACGGCGGACGTGGTGGACGCTCGGCGCGCTGCTCTTGTGCCAGGTTTCTATCGCGTCCGCCCAGGGCCCCGATGGTCCGTCGGATCCGGAGCCCGTCAACGTCAAGCGTCCGGCAGGCTTCCGCCTGTACGGCCTCGCCGATTTCGCCATCACCGGAATGCGCAACGCCGGTAACTCGACGTGGTTCACCGTCTCGTCCGGTCCCTCCGACACGTACAATTTCTATTCCGATCTCACCGGGCGGGTTCAAGGTACACCGAGCAGGCCGACGGGTTATTGCTGCGGGTACTTCGAGCTGCAGCTCTGGATGACCGCGGCGCGGAGCAATTGGCTGAAAAACCGCGACATCGCACCGACGCTCGAGAACGTCCGCGGCGGCGGCTGGAACGCCCGCATGAACTACCAGCGGTGGGCTCCCGACCTCTACTGGTCCATGGAAGGGCGTGATGGATCGGTGGGATCGCTCTACTCGGGCGCGACCACCGAAGAGGGCACCGGCACGTGCCTCGACATGAACAACCGGCCGAACGATTTCGTCCCGGGCGGACTTCCGGCGTTGGCGGCGAGCGACTGTCCCAAGACGTGGGCTGGCGCGCAATTCGATGGCGAGCGGCCCGTCCCGGACACCGTCTTCCTCAAGCGCTTCCAGGCGAGCAAGGCCACCTTCAACTTCGACGATTGGCACTACCGGAAGGACGAGCGGAGCTCCAAGCTCTACGGCTCCTTCCAGACGTTCGGCGCGACCAACGACTTCGGCCGAGAGGCCGTTCGGCGCATGGGCAACACTGTACCAGGCGGAATCGGCTCGCCGACCCAGGACGGCTATCCTCTCGGGGTCGAATTTGACTTCAACGTCTGGTCGTATGCGGTGCCAACGGTGGCCGATGCCATGTTCTACAAGGCGACGGTTGTCAACAAGTCGGCCGAGGTGTACGGGGTCGGCCTCGACTATGACTCGCTCTATCTCGGGTTCATGGTGCGGCCCTTCCACACGACTGGCTCTCAGTCGCCGGCCATTTACGCCGTACCGTCCAAGGGCGCATTCTTCGAGGCGCAGACCAACATCAACGCGACGAATTGCTACGGCGCCGTCCACGGCTCCAATGTGAGCGGCGGCTACACCGCGGGCACCATTATCAGGAGTTGTCTGAGCAATACCAGCTCGAATCGTGGGTTTCGCGGCGGCGTCGGCGGCACCGTCATGCTCAAGAGCCCGATCGGTGACCTGCGGAACAAGAAATTCACCGATCCGACGTCGCCATTCTATTTCCCGTCCCATCCGAACAAAGGCGACACTCTCACCTACAACCTCGCCAACGCCTGCGGATTCACCTGCTCGAATGATCAGTTCATCGGCACACCGAACCGGGCCGCGTTCGGCGCGTACACGGGAAGTGAGTCGGATGCGCTCGCCGGACGGGGAAAGACCTCCAACGATCTCACCCAGCTCCAGTACTTTGACCTCTTTCACACCCAGGACTGGCCCCAGCGCTGGACGCCCAGCAATCCAAAGGTAGGCGGGTTCAACAAGTACGTCCCGCCTGGAAACTGGGACTATAACAAGGACGGCATCCTCGACACCCTCGCTGTCACCACGTGCGGACGCCAGGGATGCGTGAAGCCCTGGACCGACACGCTGCCTGGCGGCTTCCCCAACGCGCTCCACAACAAGTACGATGTGGGCGTCGGCCCGATCAAACTCAAGGCGGGAGACTCCACGAGCTTCGTCATCGCCTTCCTGTCGACTCCCGACTCGGCGGGCTTCGAGGCGCTGGTCGATAACGTCATCCAGATCTATCAGAACTTCTGGCTGAGCCCCGAGCCTCCGTGCCCGACCAATATCGTCTCGGCGAGCGCCACGGGTGGCAACCGGCAGTTCGATACGAGAGTCAACCTCTTCTTCGACCAGTCGGTGAATGACTGCACCGACAAGTTCCTGGTCGAGCAGGCCAAAGCGCTCAAGGCGAGTCTGCTCGCGAATGATGTCCGGCTGAAGGCGATCAACCCGCGTCTGGTGAACCAGATTCGGGGTCGCGGACTGCCACGAGGCACCATTCTCGTGGACACGGTGCCGAGGGACACGTCGGGCCGCTTCAACAGCGACGCGACGCTGATCGCGAACGCCCGCGCGTGCTCGAGCTCGGCGACGTACAATCCGGCGCTCTGCACGATCGTCACTGACACGGCCGTTGGCGTCGTGGACTCGCTGTTCATCTTCAAGTCGTGCGATCTGGGGCAGACGTTCACCGCCAGCTCCGGGGTCGCGTGCGTCCCCTCACCCGCGAAGGATGTGTCGGGTGCCTCACCGCGATTCCGCTGGCAGGCCTACGCGAAGCTGGGCCGCGGCGCGGATGGTCGCTTCCCGGCCACGTATAGCGACGGCGCCGTGACCGGCGGAGTGACGTACACCTATGTGGTGGTCGGGCAATCGTTCGCGGCGTCGTTCCCGGTGACCAACCTGGTGAGCGGTCAGCTCGTCCAGCAGACGTATACCGTGCGGCCGGCAACATTGAATGGTCTGTCCACCAGCACATCGAACCGCAATGTCGCGACTGTCTACGTCCCGCTGAGCGTCCAAGCGGGCGGCCGCGGGACGACGGCGCGCTTCGCGTCGACGAATGTCGATACGACAGCGGCGTTTGCTACCAGTATCTTCGCCCAGCGCCCGGTGCGCGGCACCGATTCGCTCCGCGTGCAGTTGGCCATCTCGGACAGCGCCGAAGTCGAGATCTTCCGCGCGGATACCACCCAGGCCAACCAGCCGATCACCAAGAGCACGGTGAGGCTGTTCGCGTTGGCGGACACCGGGAGCGCGACGGTATCGCGCCGGATCGGAGTGCAGCAGGAGACGTTCGTGGCCACCGGCGCTCCGGTCGATGTGGCCGGCCATTTCACGCGAACGGACTCCGTGGCCGGAGTGAGCAAGTACACGTTCTACCGGTTCCTGCCGGCCAGCGGTCCCAATGGTCGCGGACCGCAGGTCACATATCTGGCGGCGGGCGTGCCGTTCTTCGTCACCGACACGTTGCCTTCGACCGACATCACGCCCGCCAGCACCCTGGTCCGGTCCGACTTCCCGGGCATCGCGACAACGTTCGACCCGACCAGGCAGAAAGGATTTCTCGGCTTCAGTTGGACCCAGGCCGGGATCGGGCTGCTCAACACACCTGCCTATCCCACGATTCAGTGGTTGTCGGGAAGCGGTACCGCCCGTGACCCCGCTGCCTACTCGCACTACGCGGTCACTTTCGGCGACCGCGAGTTCGGTCCGGACGCGCCTTTCCGGCTGGACGAGGTCAACCCACAGAATACCCAGACGGCATTCACCAACTCGCTCAACAAGCGAAAGACGGTGTCCTCGACGGATGCGTCCGTGACGTCGGCGACCGCGCTCACGCGCGCGCTCGGTCGGCCCATCACCACCGACTCGCTGGCGGCGTTGTCGCTGCCGTTCACGATCAAGAACGCGCGAACGGGAGGTGCGGTGTCCGTCGCCGTGCTCAAGAGCGAGCTCGTTCAGAATCTGCTCCTGGGTAATGTGGGCGACACCGTGCGTGTCACTGCTCCGGCGGACAAGTGGCTGCCCGGTGACAAGCTCTACTTCGTCGAGACGTTCTCCCGAGTTCGCGATACCGTGATCGCCGGGAAGACGCTCACGCGGGTGGACGCGGCCGGCAAACCGATCATCGACCAGGTGACTCGCGTCACGTGGGGCCCGGGCGTGATCGGCTGTATCTCGATCGCCACCTGCAACCCGGTGATTGGAGTCGGGGGCACCGGATACACGCAGACGAACGCCGGTGAGCAGCTGGATTTCGTCTATTTCGCGCCCATCGGCGGCCCGCAGGTCAGCGGCAATCTGCTCAAGCTCAATTTCGTGGTTGCGCCCGAACAGTCAGGCGCTCAGGTGGCGAGCGTCACCGGCGCGGACCTGTCGCTGATTCGGGTGGTCCCGAACCCCTATGTGATGTTCTCGCAATTCGAGCAGACGCCGGGAACGAAGCGGCTCATGTTCACGCATCTGCCGCCCAAGGGAAACCTCCGGATCTACACGGCGTCCGGACAGTTCGTGCAGCAGATCAACTGGACGCCGGACGATCTTGATCACAATTGCTCGGCGACAGTCCAGACGACGCAATGTCAGGCCACCGGTGATCTCGTGTGGAACATGCGCACGCGAGAGGATCTGGAGCTGGGAGCGGGATTCTACATCTTCCAGGTCTCATCCGAGATCGGCGGAAAGAAAGTGCAGAAGCTCGGCAAATTCGTCGTCATCCACTAGCGAGAGGGACTCATGCACACGACTCAGATTCGCCTTCTTGCTGCGGCCGCCGCCCTCTCCTGGAGCAGCGTCGCGTACGCGCAATCAGGCCTTCCGGGCTCGGAGATTGTTCCGGGCGCTGATGACCGGGTGTCGCAGGTCGGCACCCGGGGAGCGAACTTCCTGCACGTCGGCATTGGAGCCCGCGCCGAAGGAATGGCGGGCGCCGTGTCAGCGCTCATCGATGGACCCAACGCGCTGTTCTGGAATCCGGCGAACATCGCGTCGCGTGACAATCTCAGCGTGTTCGCTTCCTACGAGCGGCTCTTCGGCAACTCCGGCATCACCGATGTCGCGGCGGCGCTGACTCTGCCGATCGGGCAGGGCGCGCTTGGCGTCGGAATAACCCAGTACTCGAGCGGCCCGATCGAGCGGACCACCGAGAACGCGCCGGAAGGAGGGGATCCAGCGTTTCCGGGCACTTTCAGCTGGATCGGCACCGCGTTCAGCGCTCATTACGCGCGGAACGTCACCGATCGGCTGACCGCGGCGATCGGAGCGCGTTACGCCACGGAAGGCATCGACCTGGCAGGCGGCTCCTATTTCGCGGCCGACATCGCGACGCGCTTCCGCACCGGCCTCTACGGCCTCACGGTGGGCGCCGCGCTCTCGAATCTCGGCGGCTCGGGCAACTTCAACGGACCGGGAGTGCAGCAGCAGGTGAGCCAGCCGCGGTATAACGGCCAGGCGACCGGCCGCAACATTCCGTTCAACTATCGCACCCGGGAGGAACCGATCCCGACCACGGTGCAGTTCGGAGTTCTGTCCAGCCTGTTCGGCGATGCCGAAGCACTTTTCGGTACGAGCACCACTCACGCGCTGAACGGCGAAGTGGACTTCATGCATGCCAACGACACCGATGTGCAGGCCGCCGTGGGGCTCGAGTACGCTTTCCGGAAGCAGCTGTTCGCGCGCGTCGGCAAGCGCTGGTACAACGAGCAGCATTCAGGCGAAGGCTTTTCGCGAGGCTTCGCGTTGGGCGGCGGGCTGCACGTGCCCTTCCTCGGTCGTCACCTCGCGCTCGACTATGCGTTCGTCAATCAGGGCCAGCTCCAGCACAACCAGGTGCTGAGCTTCGACTTCGGATTCTAACCCGCCGAGCGGAGACCTTCATGCGCAGTGCTCTACTGGTTGCCGGTGCCGTGCTTCTCGGTGCGGCGCCGGCAGCGGCTCAGATCGTTCCCAGCAAGTGGGACGTCGGAACGCACATCGGCTTGACTCGCTTCGACAAGGGCGCGGCACTCAAGGACGCGCCATTCGTGGGACTCGACGGCACGTACCGCCTGGGATCACGCCCAGCGGGCGCGGTGCTCGGCGTGGGATTCACCTTTGCAGCGTCGCGCCCACAGACTCGGGGGGACCAGTTCCCGGTGGTGTCATTGAATGTGGGTGACACCACCTTCCTCGAGACGGTGGCTCAGAATGTCTCGCTGCTGCAGTACGGCGCGCAGGCCATGCTGAGCTTCGCTACCGGACGCGTGCATCCCTACCTCTTCGGCGGCGGCGGCTTCTACACGATGTTCCTGGACTCACGCCAGAACGAGGCGAACCGGAACTTCACCAAGCCGATGGCCATCGGTGGAGGCGGCGTCGACCTCGCGGTGAGTGAGACAATCGGCTTCCGTCTCGAAGCCCGTGACCTCTACATGCGCAACTACGATCGGAACCGGCTCGATCCGACCGTGAGCTACTCCCGTGACCAGCTCGTGTTCAATGCCCTGCCGCTTCCGGACAAGACGTCCTCGGCGTTGCACAACCTCCAGATGTCGCTCGTGTTCAGCTACATCCCATCCCGTCGAGGACAACCCGGGAGCCAGACTCCATGACGATGTTCAATCCGGGCCGACGGCTGGCGGCGCTGGGCGCTGCGCTCGTGCTCAGCGCCGCGGCTGCCGCATGCAACAATGATATCAATGGGCCCGCCAAGGTACTCGGGGATCCGATCCTCAATCTCTCCCTCGGCCCGGCCGGCAACGCGGTCATGCCGGGTGGCAGCTACACCCTGAGCGCGAACAAAGACACGCTCACGATCACGCTCACCAACTTGCCCCCACTCCCGGCCAACTCGCGCTATCAGGTGCTGCTCGTCGATTCACAGACGGTGGACTCGACGACGAACAACGTGCGGCCGGTGAGCGGGCGTCTGATCACTCAGACGCGCGCCAAACAGCCGGTCACGCGGGACTCGGCCATCTTCACGACCAGAACGGACACGACGCTGGCGGCCAGCTCCATCACGGTCGGCGACACCAATCGCACCTTCACCCTGAGGGTGGTGAACGCCGATCTCGGGGGTGACGCGATTGCGAACTACTCGCACATTCTGGTGACCGTGACATCGGCGCTGGTGATCGCGCCGGGTCGCCTGGAGCGGGTGACACGGAAGGGTTTTCTGGTGGCACGCTTCCGCGACGCCAAGGGAACGCCGAGCCGCACTGACGATACGTTCGCCCTGAGCGGCTCGTTCACGTTCGGAAGCTGGACGATCAACGCGTCCACCCGCCAGCCATTTTCCGGCCCGGGAAGCGCGCGGGGCGGCTTCCGCGGCACGAACATCTACGTCACCTTCAATTCCCTCATCCGCCCGCCGGAAGGCTTCCAGTACGCGGCGTGGCTGATCGACGACCGTACCGGACGGCAAGTGCGCCTGGGAACTCTCGTCACGCCATTCCCCGACTTGCAGTCACTGGCCAACTTCGACGTCGATAGCGGGTCGTTTCGCACCAGCGGGGCGATCGTGCAGTCCCAACTCCGCGCCAACGCGGATTCGCTCGGCGTCGTCTTCGACGACTTCACCCGCTTCGCGCTGTTGCTCGAGCCGAAGGGATCCTCGACGCCACCCAGCTCGGCGTCAGCGATCTTCGTTGTGACGGCTGCAATTCCCCAATCAGTCTCGTCGCGGCATTCCGCTCCGGGACAGGTCTCCGGAACGGTGACCAGCGGGAGCGGGGCCAGCGTCACCGGCACCACTCTCATCCTGGCGAACCCGACGACGGCGCAGGCACTTCTCGTCGCCAATGCGGACGCCACCGGCAAATTTCTCTTCCGCGTGGTCAATGTCGGCGCGTACAAGCTCTACGCGGTGCCTCCGGGCAGCGCGACGCCATCGGATTCGGCCAGTATCACGGTCGGCAAGATCCGGGCAGCTGACGGCAGCTCCGTCGGCGACACGGTGCGCGTGACCCTTCGTATTCCCTGACACGCTTAGCGAATGAAGGTGCGGGGTGGGCCGACTGGCCCACCCCGCGTCACATCCTCCACCGACTTCGGCGGCCTTCTCGACTGATGGAGCGATTCCTCCCTCCCGATGGCGCGCGAGCGTGGCTCGGGCGACACTGGCTTCTCATCATCTACATCGCGAGTGCCCTCGCGGTGGCGGTACAGGGCGGCGTGCGGTCCCCGGACAACAACTTCCTGATCTTCCGGGCCGCGGCACGGCACCTGGCGCAGGGTCAGGATCTCTACGCCGCCTATCCGGCCGAATTCCACGATTTCTTCAAGTACAGCCCGACCTTCGCGCTGCTCTTCTCGCCGTTCGCGGTCCTCCCTCCTTCCGCATCCCTCGCACTCTGGAGCCTCCTCAACGCCCTGGCCCTGTACTGGGCCGTGTCGCGACTGCTTCCCTCGCCGGCGGCTCGGCTGGCGCTGGCGCTGGTGTATTTCGAGGTGCTTCACTCGATGCAGCGCGCGCAGAGCAACGCTCTCGTGGCCGCGCTCGTCATCCTGGCCTTCGTCGCCATCGAGCGGCAGCGGCTTGGGCGCGCGGCCCTGGCCATCGCGGCCGGCATTGCCATCAAGATCTTCCCCGTTGCCGCCGCCACGTTCGCGCTCTTCCAGCAGCGGCGTCTCCGGTTCGCTCTGCTGCTGCTGGGTTCTGTCACCGCCCTTGCGCTGCTGCCGCTCCTGGCCACATCCCCTCCCGCTCTCGCCGCCCAGTACCATTCGTGGAGCGCGCTGGTGGCGGCCGACACGGCTGACCAGACCGGGGGTGGGGGTGCCCTTTACGGCGGTCTGATGGGCGGCCTGCGGCTCTGGTTCGGGCTCGCCTGGCCGAACTGGCCTGTCCAGCTCGCGGGAACAGTGCTTCTCCTTCTGCCTCTCGCGCTGGGACGGAAGCGGTGGAGCGACCCGTCATTTCGCGTCCGATATCTGTGCTCTCTGTTGATCTACCTGGTGCTCTTCAACCATCAGACCGAGTCGCCGACATTCGTGATCGCGGTGACGGGCATTGCGATCTGGTTCGTCACGTCACCCCGGACACCGCTTTCTATCGTCATCATGGGCGTCACGCTCCTTCTGGTCTCCGGCGCGTCGGGGGATCTCCTGCCGGGATGGCTCAGGCGTACGATCATGATCCCGTGGCGCGTCAAGACCATTCCGTGCTTGCTCGCGTGGGTGGTCATTCAATGGGAGATGTTCCGGGACATCGCGGACCCTCGACATGGCTCAGAGATGGGCGAAGCCAGTCACCGTCAGGTCACCGCGCCGGAATCGCGCGCGCAGCTCCGGTGAGGTGAGAGCCGTGAGCTCGTGCTCGCGCTGCCAGGTGTAGGAGTCGCCGGCCGGGATGCCCTCGTCGTAGCCGGGGTGCATCATCAGCTCGGTGGTGCCGCCGGGTAGCCGGTCAACGAGAGCCAGAAGGCGCGGCAGAACCTCCTGCCCTCCCTGCACCCCCAACCCGCGAAAATGGTCGGTGCG
This sequence comes from Gemmatimonadales bacterium, assembly GCA_038253885.1. Classification (GTDB taxonomy): domain Bacteria; phylum Gemmatimonadota; class Gemmatimonadetes; order Gemmatimonadales; family Gemmatimonadaceae; genus JALZAQ01. The sequence continues at coordinate 13,523 of JBBSGP010000042.1, forward strand.
ACGAACCGCAGGCGTTCGTGCCGACGCGATCCGCCACAGGGACCGCAACGCGAGGGACTTGAGCCCGCTTCGCCATCCGGAGCCATCGGCGAGCCGCTCGGACGGAACGCGAAGGTGCAGATGGGAGGCGCCTGCCTCGCGCGCGGCATCCACCACGGCGCCCCAGATCATCGGAAACGCGTGGGCGTGGTGGTGGCCATCGAGATGACTCGGTTGAACGCCGGCTGCGCAGAGCCGGTCGTACTGCGCTCTCCATTCGGCGATCACTTCACCACGGTCGATTCTTCCCACCGCGACGAGGCCCAGGAGCGCCGGGAGCCGGTGACAGCGGCCGGTTGCCGGATCCGTCAGTGTTCGGGCACCGGTGAGCGGGGGTCCCATCGTGAGATCGAAGTGCAGACCGACGTCGAGCGTGGGCGTGTCGGCCAACAGACTCACCGCGTCCTCGAATGCGATTCCGGTCGCCATCAGCGACGCGGAGGGCAGCGTTCCCGCCCGATGCGCCTCGATGATGCCGCGATTGATGCCGGGAGAGAAGCCGAAGTCGTCGGCGTTGACGATCAGCCGGCGCGGCCGATCGTCGCGAGACGAATCACTCGTAGCGACCACCTCGCCCGTTCCAGGCGATGCGCCCGAGATCGCTCACCATACGCGCCACGTCGCGGATGAAGCTCACGGTGCTGGGCTCATCGTCATAGCGGAACGTGACGGCCGTCTGTCGAACCCGGAGCCCGTGTAGCCGCGCGATGTAGAGCGCTTCTACGTCGAATCCGAAGCCGCCGATGGTCACGCGGGGAAAGATCACCTCGGCGGCGTTCGCCGTGAACGCCTTCAACCCCGCCTGCGTGTCCAGAATGCCCGGCAGAAGTGAATACCGAACGGCGCCATTGAAGATGCGACTCATGACGTGCCGGGTGTACAGGTAAGAGAAAAAGCTCGGGCTCATGACATAGCGCGACTCAGGAAGCACGCGACAGGCGATCGCGATGTCGGCGCCCGCTGCCACCTCAGCGATGAGCTTGCCGATCTCTTCCGGTGGATAGGCCAGGTCGGCGTCGGTGAACACCCGGATCCGTCCGCGAGCGTGCAGCATCCCCCGCGACACCGAGAATCCCTTGCCGCGGTTTGCATCATTGCGCAGGACGGCAACGCAGGGCCTCGTCTGTCGAAACGCGTCGATGGCGGCCGCCGTGGCTGCGTCGCTGTGGTCATCGACGAGGATCAGCTCCGTCGCGTAGTCCCGTTCGGCCAGATACGAGCCGATCGATTGAAGCGACGAGGACAGGCGCTCGGCGCCGTTCCAGATGGGGATGACAACGGACAGCTCGATGTCCTGTGGGACCAGAAATTCCTCCGCGCACGTGTCTTGGCGGGGTGGACTATCCCGTCGCCAGGGAGTTGCGTCAAGAGCCCCCGGGGATGTCGCGAGCTCTCGGATGAGCGGGCCAATAAGGCTGCCGCGTCCCGCGGGCCGAGCCCGCTTTTTGCTCCCACGGAAAAGCACCGCGGGCCCTCTGGCTCTCGCCAATGCAATGTGTCACAACAATTTGAATGTGAGGTCGAAGCCATGTCAGTGTTGAAAGCTCTTCCCATCATGGTGGCTGTCCTCGTTCTGCCCTTGCGCGCCCGCGCGCAGGACACGACTCACGCCAAGCCGGTCGAGAAGGTGGGTCGTAACATCGGACGCGCCACCGGCAAGGCAGCCAAGGACACGAAAAATGCCGTCTCGAAGGCCGGCAAGGATACGGAGCACGAAGCCCGTCGAACGAAGCACCACGTCGGGCATGCGCTGCGCAAAGTTGGTCACGGCGCTCACGAGGTCGCGGGAGATGCCTCGAAGAGCGTGAAAGGTGCGAAGAAGGACACGACGCACTCTCCGCCCAGCGCGCCGCGCTGATGACATGATGGAGCGGAGCGGCGAATGCCCGCGACATGAGGGCCGCGCCGCTCCGCTTCGTGCCTTCTCGAACAGGACATGCCGGGAGCCGGATTCGAACCGGCAAGGGATCACTCCCAGAGGATTTTAAGTCCTCCGCGTCTACCCGTTTCGCCATCCCGGCGGCGCGACATGGCGAAACGTAGCCGGCCGCTCTCGTCGCGGACAGAGCGCGTGGATCGATCGCGGCGTCGTGTCGCGTGCCTACAGATAGCGCTCGCCCGCTTCTCTGCTCCGGGCAACTCGCGCCGGCACGCCGTAGGCCACAACCAGATCAGGAAGGTCCGTCACCACCGCCGCACCCGCGCCGACCACGGTATGCGCGCCGACTCGAATGCCGTGCCGCACGCTCGCTCCGATACCAATCGCCGCGTAATCCCCGAGCGTCACCCCGCCCCCTTGTGATACGCCTGGCGCCAGACTCGAGAAGTCGCCGAGGACGGAGTCGTGGTCGACGGAGCTGCGCGCCAGGATGGCGCAGTGCCGGCCGACGCGTGTCGGGCCGTTGATGACCGCTCCGGCCATGATGACGGTGCCCTCTCCGACGATGACGTCGCGACCGATGACGGCAGTCGGATGAATCGCGGTGGCGAAGCGTAGATCGGGGGCGGCCTGCCGGAAGGATTCCACCAGGCGGCCTCGCACCCAGTTATCCCCGATGGCCATCAGTGCGCCGTTCGCCTTTCCTTCGATCACGAGGGACACGAGATCCGAATCCCGTCCGAGCACGGGGTACCCCAGGAAGCGGTCTCCGATCACTGCATCGTGGCTCACGACGCCGACGATGTGGTGCGCGCCCTCTCGCTCGACAATGTCGAGGATCACCTTCGCCTGTCCTGAGGCACCCACGACAATGATGTCCATCACATCCCTACCGCGATCGGAGCTGCGAGGTCGCCGCCCGGAGAATCGACGCGAACGGGAGCGGCAATGCCGCTCCCGTCACAAGAAACCTCGCCTTTTTTCTCCTTCAGTCCAGAGCGGGAAACGGGACTCGAACCCGCGACCCCAACCTTGGCAAGGTTGTGCTCTACCAACTGAGCTATTCCCGCGCGAGGGGAAAGCTAGTGCGCCCCGTGAAGAGCAACAAGAGCCGCCGCACGGCGCAACTATTCGACGCGCACTCCGTCGCCGGCCCGTGTGATCCAGTGTCGTGGCTGGTGGGGAAAGGCCGCCCGATAATCCGTCGCGACGAGGGGTGCCATCTCCTCCAGAGCGCCCTCGTCGCCGACGGCGATGGCGCATCCGCCCCACCCCGCGCCGGTGAGTCTCGCCCCGCTCACGCCCCGAAACTCCATCGCCCGTTCGACGAACCAATCGAGCTCCGCAATCGAGCATTCGTAGTCGTCGCGCAGCGATCTGTGCGAGGCCAGAAGAATGTCGCCGCTGGCCCCCTTGCCTTCATGCAGATTCTCGACGAATGAGGCAACTCGCCTCCCCTCTTCCACCACGTGCCGTGCGCGACGGGCGAGCAGAGGTGGAAGGGCCGCATCGCGGAGCTGCGCCGGCGTGACCTGGGCGAGCGTGCGGAGTGCCGGCCATCGCTCGCGGAGAAGAGCGAGCGCGCGGTCGCACTCGCTCCGTCGCACGGCGAACGCCGACCCGCGCAGCGATCGCGTCACTCCGCTGTCGAAGATGAGAACCGCTTCGGCGAACGGGACGTCTTCATGAGCCGTGCTCTCGCAGTCGAGATGAAGGGCGTGCCCGGTCCGGGCCAGTGCGCTCGCGAACTGATCCATGATTCCGCAGGGAACACCGACGAAGTCGGCCTCGGCGCGATGAGCCGCCAGGGCGACCTTCGCGGCATCGAGCGGCAGCTCCAGGACCCGCGCGAATGCCGCCGTTCCAGCCACGCACAGTGCTGCCGAAGAGCTGAGACCCGATCCCAGCGGAACATCGCTCCAGACCACCAGGTCGCACCCTGGAACGGGCACGTGATCCCGTCCCAGCTCCAGCGCGACGCCAGCCAGATAGTCGATCCAGCCGCCCGATCGCGCCGGTCTCGTCGCGTCGAAGCTTCCTGCCTCCGACTGAGCCGACGAGAAAGCGCGAACCATGCCCCCGCTCGATCGGCGGATCGCCACCCACGTGCGCTGCCTGATCGCGATCGGGAGCACGGCGCCGCCATTGTAGTCCACGTGCTCACCGATGAGGTTGACGCGACCCGGTGCGGACGCAAGGACGTCCGGCTTCCCGCCGAAGGTGCGCGTGAACAGGTCACGAACCGGATCCGCGGCGCTCGTCAGGGCCGGAGTCCCAGAGCGTGCACAGCGTACCACACCGACCAGGCAAGGAGGCCGGAGAGCGCGGCATCGCCGCCGTTGGAGACCGCCTTTCCTTCGGCGTCGAGAGTCTCCGCCGCCACGCCATTGTCGAGGGCGGCGCGCCGGAGAAAACGCAGAGCCTCCGGGCCGTCGGGGCCGGTGAGCCGTGCGCACTGTTCGGCAAGGGAGCTCGGCACGCTCCCGACACCCCGCACAGTTCGCCGGTACGCCGAGTCGAATCGCTCCACGACCTCATAGAGGGGCAGCCAATAGGCCGACGCGAGGCCGTCGTCGTCCGTTGTCGAATGTCCGGCGAGGTCGACCGCAGCGGCAAAGGACACCTTGCCCTCGACCTCGACGGCAAAGTGCCGGCGCAACGCCGCGCGCACCGCGTCAGGGTCCTCCACTTGCGCGGCGGTCTCCTCGTCGAGCGTGCGACGAAAGACATCCAGCGCCATCGCCGCGACGGCGTTGCCGTGGAGCGTGTACGGAAAGGGCGCCGGTGTTCCCGCCAGGGTCACCTCGGTGGAATAGAGGGGGATGTGCTGATCGCGCCGAACCGTCAGGTCATCGAAGGAGGCATAGAGCGTGTCCGCAACGACCGGCTCGTCCACGATCTGCTCATCCCCGGTCTCGCGGATGTATCGGTCGGTGGCGATAGCATACGATGCGGCCCCTTCGAGCGAGAATCCGGGCTGGAAGAGCGTGCCGTCCAGGTAGTGTACGCCGTTGCCGGGCGAGTATCCGTGCAGCTCGCAGCAGCGCAGGAGTAGCTCCCGCGCCAGCGTGGGATCGGCGAGCTGGATGGCCGGCAACGTCCAGGCGAGTGCCTCCCAGTCGCGAACCGTCAGGCCGGTTCCATTCCACGGCGCCCGGCTGCGAATGAGGTAGTAATGGGCGTCATCGAGCGCCCGCCCGGCGCCGTAGAAATAGGCAAAAAGCAAGTTGCGATTCAGCAGCCGGTCGATGCCGTCATGACCGACCGTCTGCTCCAGCGACTGCAACGTGTCGCGGGTCGACGCCAGAAGCGCGCTCCATCCACGTCGACGCATGACCGCCAACGTCGCCTGCGCGCCATCCCGCTCCGGGCCAGCGGCGATATAGAAGGCTGCTGTCGCGCGACCACCCGGAGGGAGGGTACGCTCACAGTGCAGAGCGAAGGAGCCGCCGCCAGGCTCAACATCGATGCGAGCCGCGTCGTCCGCGCTGATTGCCAGGGCCACCAACTCCGGTGACGCCGACCCTTCGAGCACAACCACCTCGTCCGGCTCGAGCGTCACACGATGGGCATCGGCCATCGCGCGGGCCGTTCGGACGCGAATCTGGCGGTGCCCGAGCGCCCCCTCGAGCGAAAGGGTAGCGCCCAGCTCGGCGGTCCCACGGTTCTCGACCGAGAGCGCGTAGACCGCCCCGGCCACGTCCGCATCCCGGCCATGCGGCGCGAAGATCGTCCCGCGCAACAGGATCGACCCCACAGTGCACGTGAACGTGGGCAGCCAGCCGGACGAACGCTCCCAGGCTAGCCCATCGTGGCCAAGCGCCACCGCACGACCGTCGATGCGGAGGATGGGACGGAGGAGAGCCGGTCCCTGACCCCCGAGAAAATCGGCCGAACCGGCGAACTCTACTGCCGCTCGTGCTCCGCGATGAAGGACTCCGAGGGCATGGACGGATCCATCTCCCGGATGGACGCAGGGCAATGCAAGCCAGTGATTCCCGGTGACTTGCCAGGAAAGAGTGGGTACCGGAATCGTGCGAGTCGCACTGGCCGATTTGGTTGACAAGGGAAGCGTAGAATGCTACTCTAGCCGCGCGTCGTCAACGACCTCGCCACCCGACACATCCCCCCAGCACCACGCTGCTTTCTCTGAGGAGATGAGCTCCATGCGTTCTCGCCTGGCCTCGCTGTTTGCCGTCGCGTCCATGCTTTCGATTTCCGTGCCGATGACGCTTGGCGCGCAGGCCGTGCTCGGGATCGGGGATGACGCTCTCGTGCTTCCACGCGGCGCTCTGAGACTCCGCTTCATTCATTCCGTGACGCGCTTCGATCAACGTTACGGACTGAACACTCCGAATCGTGCGAACGGCAGCCTCGAGCCTCTGGCGGTGGACTTCAACCTGGATACCATCGGCACCGGACAGTTCGAGTCTCTCGTCCCGCTCCAGGCCGGACTGCGACAGGTGGCCGGGATTCCCGACTTCAACCTGTCGCTCGGCCGGACCGTGCTCGGGCTCAACGCCAAGGTCCGCGCCGTCCCGCTCGTCGCCGAGCTCGGAGTGACGACGCGCTTCTCGCTGGGAGTCATGGTGCCGTTCATCCGCACCGAGAACAATGCCTCGTTCAGCGTGAATCCACTGGGGCGCGAAGGAAACGTCGGCTTCAATCCGTATCTCGGGAGCGCGGCAGCGAAATCCGCCGACAGCCTGCTGCTGGCGCAGTTCTCGTCGGCCGCGACGCAGCTGCAAGCGAAGATCGCCGGCTGCACCGCCGCGCCGGCCACTCCCGGGTGCTCGGCCGTCCTGGCGAACGGACCGACGCTTCTTCAGAACGCGCAGCAGTTCGCGGGTGGCATCGCGCAGATCTACACGTCGTCGCAATCCGTTTTCGTCCCGGTCGCCGGCACCGACATCGCCAGCACCATCAATGCGCGGGTGGCCGCGTTCAATGGCCTGTATCGCCAGTTCGGGATCACCAGCATCACCTCGACAGGCCCGGTCGCGGCCCCCAACGTGCTCGGGCTCTCGGATGCGCAGCGCATCCTCACCGATCCCGCGTTCGGCGTGGCCGCTCAGCCGTTGCAGACGGTGGAGCGCACGGGCATCGGCGACGTCGAAGTGGCGGGAAAGTTCCAGTTCCTGAACACCCTCGGCGCGCGTGACCGCTTGGACCCGCCCGCCGGTCTGAACTTCCGGAGCGCCGTCACGGGCGTGGTCCGCTTCGGCTCAGGCAATGTCGATTTGCCGGAGAATTTCATCGACATCGGAACGGGCACCGGCGCGCCGGGCTTTGGCGTTCGCTCGCAGTCGGACATGCTGTTCGGCTACCACTTCTGGGCCAGCTTCGTCGGCCGATATGTGTGGCAGCGGGCCGATCACCAGACGGTGCGGATCGAGCAATCGAATCTCCCGCTCGCTCCCTTGTATCGGCAGCGGTATGTGGCCCGGGATCTCGGGGATTTTTACGAGCTGGAAGCGACGCCGCGCATCGTCATCAATGATTGGTTCGGGATCTCGGGCCAGTATCTCTACCGGCACAAGTTCGAGGACCGCTACACCGGGACGTTCACGGCAAAGAATCTGGCCGGAGTGGACACCACGCTGAACGCCACCGCCCTCAATGGCGAAACCGAGCAGCGGGAGCATCGCCTCACCGGGGGGATCGTCTTTTCGACCGTGGCACCCTTCACCAAAGGAAAGTTCGGAATCCCGCTCGAGCTGAGCTACCAGCACTCGGAGTCTGTTCGCGGATACGGCGGGCGAACGCCTCGCATCTTCCAGGACCTGATCCAGTTCCGGATCTACGCACGGCTTTTTGGAGGCGACTCGAAGTAAGCGCACCAGCGGGCGCTCGATGACGCTGCTACACCCGGCCGACCGCGGGCTCAGCGCTTCCGTGCGATGTGTCTCCGACCGGTCCGCGACGCGTCGATAGCCGGCGTCGTATGGTCAGGTGGCAACGGGTCGGCGTTCCCGAGGAGCTCGCGGGCATGGGCCCGGCTGACGTCGCTCTCGGGGTCGCCGCCCAGCATCCGCGCGAGCTCGGTGACCCGCGCCTCCCCGCTCACCAACAGCGTGTCGGCGGTCGTCACGCCGCCACGAGCGCCCTTGGCCACAGTGATGTGGTGGTGAGCGCGAGCCGCGATCTGCGGCAAGTGGGTGATCGCCAGCACCTGATGGTGCGACGCCACGCGCCGCAGCGCGTCACCGACATGGAGCGCCACACGTCCGCCGATGCCAGCATCGACCTCATCGAAGACCAGTGTCGGCACCCGATCGAGGCGCGCGAGAATCGTCTTGAGTGCCAGCATGACCCGCGACAACTCCCCTCCGGACGCGACCCGCGTCAGCGGTCGTGCGTGGTGTCCCTTGTTCAGCGCGACCCGAAACTCCACATCCTCGGCCCCACTCGCCGCAATCTCGTCCCGAGTCAACAGCACGATCTGGGCTTGGCCATCCGCCATGCCCAACTCCGGCAACAATTGATCGACCGCAGCAGCGAGCGATACCGCGGCATCTGATCGCCGGGCCGTCAATCGCGCGGCCTCCTCGGAGAGCCGCTCGGTGATGTCACGGCGACGGTGCTCGAGCTGGCGCAGATCGAGGTCCGCGGTATCCACCAGGTCGAGCTCGGCACGCGCTCTCTCGGCCGCTTGCAGGACGTCAGCGAGCGTGGGTCCGTACTTCTTCGCCAGGCGAAAGAAGAGATCGCGCCGCCGCTCAACCTCCGCGAGCCGCAGGGGATCCAGCTCCACTCCGCTCTCGTAGTCCGTCAGCGCCCGAGACAGCTCCTCCAGCGCGTAGAACCCAGTGTCAAAGAGCTCCTGCAGCCGCGCGAGGGTTGGGTCGATTCGCTGGAGAGTCGCCAGCGACCGCTGGACGTTGCCCAACACGTGGAGAACGGCGTTCTCCTCGCCTCCCAGTGCCCGCGCCATCCCGGCGGCGAGAGATCTGAGCTCCTCGGCGTGCTCCAGCCGATGTGCCTCTTCCTCGAGCCGCCCGTCCTCTCCGTCCACGATCCGGGCGTCGTCGATCTCCCGCACGAGATGGCGCAGATAGTCGGCTCGCTTCTGTGCTTCCTCCTTTCGGCTCGCCAACGACTGGATCTGCCGGACAACCCCCACGAGCGACTCGTGGGTGGCGCTCACCCGAGCCCCGGTCTCGCCGGCTCCTCCGAATGCATCGAGAATCCGGCGCTGAGACTCCTCGTCGAGCAGCGCCTGCGCTTCGTGCTGCCCGTGGAGATTGACCAGCATCCGCCCCAC
>JBBSGP010000043.1:0-20283 GCA_038253885.1 Gemmatimonadales bacterium
CCCTTCCGGGCCGGAGATCATGACGAGCGCCGAGCAGCAGCTGCGGGCGATGCCGGGCGTCGAGGACGTGGTGATGAACTTGGTATGGCAGCCGTTCTGGTCACCGGAGCGGATCGAGCCGCGCATTCGCTCATACCTGGGGCTTTGAAGCCGGTCAGGGACCCGAGTCCGTCAAGGTCAGGACGGCTGGAGTCTTCGGAGGTCATCGTTCGGGCCGTGCTCATCGGCATGGCGGTGGTCATTGCCGGGACGATCCCGCGAAACCTCCTCTTCGCGGCGAATCTGCGATACTACGCGAGCGTGCCTTGGGCGGTTCCGTTGACCGCTGTGTACCTGTGGTTCTTCTGGCGATACCTCCGGGGCGAGTGGCCCCCCGCATCGACGGCCGAGGAACGACGCACGAGCCTACGCGCCAACCACGTCTCGGGGCGCGTGTGGGCGTGGGCGCTTCTCGCCGGCGGGATCGGCATCGTCGCCCTCGTCCTGGCGCTCCGCGTGGCGAATCGATTGGTCGTGCTGCCCCAGCAGCGGCTTCCCGATCTGTCGCACGTGCCGACAGTCACAATGTTGTCTCTGCTGCTGATGGCCGCTCCGGTCGCCGGCATCGTTGAAGAAGCCGCGTTCCGCGGCTACATGCAGGGACCGATCGAGCGTCGCCATGGGTTGGTCGTCGCAATCCTGGTTACCGGGACCATGTTTGCCGTCGCCCATCTGGACTTCACGTTGATCCTCTGGCCGTACTATGTGGCCGTGGCGGCGATCTACGGCACCGTGACGTACCTGACCAGGTCGATTCTGCCCGCCGTGGTGTTGCACACGGGCGGGAACCTCTATTCGAACATCGATCTGTGGCGGCACGGTCAGGCCGAGTGGCAGGCCTCCTCGGGTTCCCCCGCCCTGATCTGGAATGCTGGCGCCGATGCGTCGTTCCGGAACTCCAGCATTGCGCTCGTCATCGTCACGGCGCTCACGGTGTGGGCCTTCTTCGGTCTCGCACGCGCTAGTCGGAACCGCGAATCGTGACTCCCGATCAGGCGCTCGCCAGCGCCTCCAGGAATCCCGGCCCCATCTCGGCGATCTGCCAGCGGCGCAGCTCGGGAAGCTCGGCCAGATCCTCCAGCGTCTTCGGGTTCCGCCGAGCGATCGCCTCGAGGCGCTCGCGTGAGCACAGAAATCCCGGGTCCATCTTCAGCCGGCCGGCCGTCCGATCGCGCACCTCCTTGAGCCGAGCCACGCGAGGCTCGAAGTCGTCGTCGCGATCCCAGCGGGCCGATCGGGGAAAGCGCGGCAGCTGATCCTCGGGCAGCGCCAGCCCCCGCTCCACCGCGGCTCGGATATCGGCCGCGCGTCGCTCCGCCATTCCGCGAGGCATGCCGCGGACGGCCGCGACCTCGGCGTTGGTGCGCGGAGCCACGCGCGCGGCCTCGAGCAGAACTTCATTGCTGGCCACCCGGAAAGTGGCGCGATCCAGGTCGCGCGCCACCACGTCTCGCCAGCGCACCAGCTCGCGGAGCAGCGCCAGCTCGCGGCGTGAGAGATCTCGCGCTCCCTTGATGCGAAGAAAGGCGTCCTCGTCCCGGTAGGGAGAATCGTCCCAGCGCGTACCCTCCAGCCGCGCGAACTCCTCCGCCGCCCACTCCCACCGGCCGGCACGCTCCAGCTCCGCCCGCAACCGATCGCTCAGATCGAGCAGATACATCGTGTCCAGCGCGGCGTACGCCAGCATGTCCTGGGTGAGCGGCCGCATCGACCAGTCGGCGCGCTGGTGCTTCTTGTCCAGCTTCACCTGAAAGTACTTGTCGAGGAGTGCGGCGAGGCCGAACGCCTTGAGGCCCATGAGCTGGGATGCCAATCGCGTGTCGAAGATGTTCCGCACATTCCATCCGTAATCCTGATGCAGGAGCCGGAGATCATAATCGGCATCGTGAAAGATTTTCTGCACCGATGCGTCTTCGAGCAGCGCGCCCAGTCGCGCCGGGACGCCGATGGGGAGCGGATCCACCACCGCGGACACCTCGCGCGTGGACAGCTGCAGGAGGTAGATGCGATCGACGAAACGATGAAAGCTCGCCCCCTCGGTGTCGATCGCGAGCGCGCGCGTCCCCGCGATCGAGGCGAGAAAGTCATCGGTCGCTCCGACAGTATCGAGGTACAGCGGGGTGTGCGGCGTCGCGCGGACGGTCACGCGTTGATCTCCGAGGTGAGTGACGCGAAAGGTCTCATCGAGCACGGGCGGCGAAAAGGCCCACGTCAGACGACAGCACGACTCGCGTCCTTCACCGAGCGCACGACTCACCGCGAGCGCCGGCGATAGCTAGCTTTGAGGCCTCCGCCGCTCCTGTGCTTCTCATCGAGCCCTCATGACCCAGCCAGCCGCGTCCGACGCGTCGCCCGTTCTGTCACCACCCGAACCGGCGATCCTCCCCCCCCCGCCGAGACAGTCGGCATCAGGATGGGCCAGCCGCGACATCCTGCGCGCGGCGGCGCTCGTCGTCGGTCTCTACCTCGCTCTCCGGCTGCTCTGGTTTGCGCAGAAGATTTTTCTCGTCGCGTTTCTGGGCGTGCTCATGGGGCTCGCCCTCTCCGCCGGCGTGGACCGGCTGCAGCGTCTTCGCATCCCGCGTGGGATCGGAGCGGCAGCCATCGTCATCGCGTTCATCGGAAGCCTGGTGGGCATGGGCGCGTGGATGGGCCCGACGTTGAGAGAGCAGTCGGGAGAGCTCCGCGCCAAGCTTCCCCAAGCCATCGATCGTTTCGAGACATGGTGGTCGGCCAAGCAGAGCTCCATCGGGCTTCTCGTCGGGCGGGAGGCGCAGCCTGCCGGAGCCGGAAAGGCCCGGTCTGCTGGCGAGGGAGCCACCGCCGCTCGGCCGGCTCCCACACCGCCCTCACAGCCGGCACCGGGAAGGGACAAGAGCGCGGGCGACTCCGCCACCGCCCCGGCCAAGTCCGGAATCGGGGATCAGCTCAGCAGCGTCACGCGCTACCTCTTTCCATTCCTGACCTCGACCGTGGAGGCGGTGGCCGGACTGCTGCTCATCATCTTCCTCGCGATCTACACCGCTGCCGACCCGGAGCTGTACCGCCGCGGCATCCTGCATCTCTTTCCCCACCCGGCCCGGCCGCGCGCCGGTGACGTCCTCTCCGCGACGGCAGCGGTGCTGCGCAAGTGGCTGGTCACGCAGCTCATCGCCATGGTGACCATCGGGGTTGTCACGACGATCGTATTCCTCCTGCTGGGCGTGAAAGCGGCGCTGGTGCTGGGCGTTCTGACGGGACTCTTCGAGTTCGTCCCGACGATCGGTCCGATCATCGCGTCCGTGCCCGCGATCGCGATGGGCTTCCTGGATTCCCCCGAGAAGGCTCTCACCGTGCTCATCGTCTACGTCGGGCTGCACTTCCTCGAGGGACACATCATGATTCCGCTGCTCATGAAGGGCGGGATGGATCTGCCGCCCGCGCTCACGATCATCTCGCAGGCCCTGATGGCGCTGCTCTTCGGATTCCTGGGCCTCATGATCGCCGTTCCCCTCCTGGCTGCGATCGTCGTGCCCGTGAAGATGCTCTACGTGCACGACGCCATCGGCGACGAGATGCCGCTGCGCAAAGACGGCGGAGCGGGATAGCTGCCGGCCGGGCTGTATTCCTCCCCATCCCCACCTCGCTCTCGATATACTTGAGGTCGGGTTCGATCACTTCTCTGGAGCTCCCATGACGTCCACCGTCACCGACAGCGTCTCGATCGTCGAGCTGGAGCGCATCGCTCGCCGGCTGCGGCGCGACATCGTCCAGATGATCTACACCGCGAACAGCGGCCACCCTGGCGGGTCGCTCTCGGCGGTCGAGATCCTCACGGGGCTCTATTTCGGGGGCGTTCTTCGCCACGACCCGCAGAACCCTGATTGGCCGGAGCGCGATCGCTTCATCCTCTCCAAAGGACACGCGGCGCCGGTTCTGTACGCCGCTCTGGCCGAGCGCGGCTACTTTCCGATCGAGGAGCTCTCGACGCTGCGCCAGGTGAATTCTCGCCTGCAGGGTCACCCGGTGCTGGGCACGGCGCCGGGCATCGAGGCGTCCACCGGCTCGCTCGGACAGGGACTCTCCGCCGGTATCGGGATGGCCATCGCAGCGCGGATGAACGAGATGGACTACCACACCTACGTTCTGATGGGCGATGGGGAGTGTCAGGAGGGCCAGATCTGGGAGGCCGCGATGGCAGCCCCCAACTACGACCTGGATCGACTCACCGCGATCGTGGACTCGAATCGCTTCCAGCTCGACGGGGCGGTCGAGGATATCCAGTCGCTGGCGCCGCTCGCCGACAAGTGGACCTCGTTCGGCTGGAACGTGATCGAGGTGAAGGGCCACGACATGACAGAGGTCCTCGGCGCCCTGCAGACGGCCCGCGACCACCGAGGCGCCCCCACCTGCATCATCGCCCACACCGTGAAGGGCAAGGGTGTGACCTTCATGGAGAATAACAACGAGTTTCATGGCAAGGCGCCATCGAAGGAACAGTTCGAGATGGCGATGACGCAGTTGAAGGATTGAAGGACGAGCGGCGTCGGCGTTTCACACTCTCTCTGACCACATGCCCACGACACAACTCAAGCTCGGGCGCGCCACGCGTGAAGCGTTCGGCGATGCGCTTCTCGAGGCCGGCAAAGCGAACAAGGACATCGTGTCGATCGACGCCGATCTGGCGAAGTCGACCTTCGCGGCCGTCTTCGGCAAGCAATTCCCCGAGCGTTTCTTCAATATCGGCATCCAGGAAGCCAACATGGTGTCGGTCGGGAGCGGGCTCGCAGCAAGCGGAAAGATTCCGTGGGTCTCGAGTTTCTCCGCGTTCGTGCTCGGCAAGGGCTACGACCAGCTGAAGATGGGGGCCGCCTATCCCGGGCTGAACGTGAAAGTGGCGGGATCGCACGCCGGGATATCGGTCGGGGAGGACGGCGTTTCCCAGCAGTGCATCGAGGACATTGCTCTCGCGTGTTCGCTGCCCGGCTTCGTCGTCTGCATTCCGGCGGATGAGCCCTCGATGCGTGCCGCGGTTCTGGCGGCCGTCGAGCACAAAGGACCCGTGTACCTGCGGCTGGGACGACCGAAGACGTATCTCGTACACCCGCCGGACGTGGCCTTCGAGTTCGGCCGCGCGATCCAGCTTCGCGATGGTGCCGACGTCACAATCGTCGGAATCGGCGGTCTGGTCGCCGAGGCCTTGATCGCGGCCGACACTCTCTCCGAGCGTGGAACCCAGGCCCGCGTGCTCGACATGCACACGGTGAAGCCGCTGGACGAGGACGCGCTCGAGCGAGCCGCGCGGGACACCGGCGCGATCGTGGTCGCGGAAGAGCATCTGCGCTACGGTGGGCTCGGAAGCGCCGTCGCCCAGTCGCTCGCCGGCCGTACTCCCGCGCCGTGCGAGTTCGTGAACCTCGGTGACAGCTACGCCGAGTCTGGGAAGCCCGAGGACCTCAAGGAGAAGTACGGCATGAACGCCGCACAGATCGTCGGCGCCGTGGAGCGGGTGCTCGCACGAAAGTGACGCAGGTTCCGCCCGGCCGATCGCTGCTCGCCGGCGGATGGAGCTGGCCGTTGATCGCGGTCTCGGCTGCGATCCTCTCGCTCGTGGCCGCGCTCTTCTCCATCTGGCTGGGCCGGCACCATTCGGTGAAGGCGAAGATCCTCTGGACGGTGATCTCTCTCCTGCTGCCCCTGGTCGGCCCGCTCGCGTGGTTCCTGCTCGGCCGGGTACGCCGGAGCGAAGGCCGGGAGTGACCCCGAACAGGGACCGGAACGGGGCGGAGGCCGGAACGTATATTGCCCTTTACGGCCGTAGATCTCCCGGAGGAGTACAATGCGCAGTGCTGTCCGATCCCGCTGGATCGTCGCCATCGCCATGCTCGCGCTGGTCGCCGCCTGCGAGGCGACACCGACGCGGACCACCATCGGCGTCGGCGGGGGCGGCGGAAATCAGAACACCGCGGCGTCGCTCGTGATCGTGAGCGGGAACAATCAAACCGGCCGCGTCGGCGCCGCCCTGACCGATTCGATGGTGGTGCGGGTGCTCAATCTCGCCAACCAACCCGTCGCCGGCGCGACCGTCACTTTCACGGTGCTCTCCGGCGGGGGAAACGTGAGCCCGGTGTCGGTGTCGACGGACTCGAACGGCCTCGCCCGGGCACGATTCGCACTCGGGAATACCCCGGGCACCAACACCGTCCAGGTGAGCGTCAGCGGCACGAGCATCCCTTCCGTCATCTTCTCGGCCACGGGTCAGTAACACCGCGGTGTCACGCCCAGCGCTGCAGCTCGGCGTCAAGATCTGCTGCATCGCGAGCCGGGCGGAGGCGGCCCTGGCAGTCCGTCATGGCGCGTCCACCGTGGGTCTCGTGTCGGCAATGCCGAGCGGACCAGGACCGATCGAGGAGTCGCTGATCGCCGCCATCGTGCCGACGGTGCCGACGTCGGTGAGAACCGTGCTGCTCACCTGCCGGCAGGATGCCGCCGGCATCGCCGCCCAACAGCGCCGTACCGGAGTGAGCACGATTCAGCTCGTCGACGAGGTCGAGCCGTCGGAGCTCGGGCTACTACGACGCGAGCTTCCCGGCGTGGCGTTGATGCAAGTCGTGCATGTGCAGGACCCGCGATCGGTGGACGAGGCGGCCGCCGTCTCCCCCTTCGTGGACTTCATCCTGCTCGATTCGGGGCGACCGCAGCTCGAGATCAAGGAGCTCGGAGGAACCGGCCGCACGCACCACTGGGCGCTCAGCCGTCGCATCGTCGATCGGGTGGAGCGGCCTGTCTTCCTCGCGGGCGGGTTGCGATCGGAGAACGTCGCCGAGGCGATCCGCGCCGTTCGGCCTCACGGTGTGGACGTGTGCAGCGGGGTGCGCACTGACGGCCAGCTGGATGAACGGAAGGTCGCCGCCTTCATGGCGGCGGTTGCATCGGTCAGCGCGTCGGGCGTTGCGGAGGGTTCGGGCCCTTGAAGGCGTCGCGGTTGATCTGCACGTACTGCTTCATGTTTGCCGGGACGTCCTCCTCCGGAAAGATGGCCGTCACCGGGCACTCGGGCTCGCACGCTCCGCAATCGATGCACTCGTCAGGGTGGATCAGCAGCTGCTGCTCCGTCTCGTAGATGCAATCGACGGGACAGACATCGACGCAAGCCTTGTCCTTCAGTCCGATGCAGGCTTCGGTGATGACGTACGGCATTTCTGTCCTCGGGGTTATCTAGCAGATTGCGGATCGGGCCTCCCGGTAAAATAATGGGAAATCGACAGCTCACTAGGGCAGACCGAATGCACCTCCACGTCAACGGGCAGGAGCACGAGCTCTCCCTTCCGGACCACACGACGCTGCTTTCCGCGCTCCGCGACCACCTCGAGCTCACCGGCGCGAAGCTGGTGTGCGACCGCGGGGAGTGCGGCGCGTGCACGGTTCTGCTCGACGGCGCGCCCGTCTATGCCTGTCTCACGCTGGCCGCGGCGTGCGCGGGGCAGGAGGTCACAACCATCGAGGGGCTGGCTCCGGGAGGAGGAGAGCTGCACCCGCTACAGAGTGCGTTCATCGACAACGATGCACTCCAGTGCGGCTTCTGCACTCCGGGACAGATCCTGGCCGCCATCGCGCTGCTCCGCGAGAAGCCCGGAGCATCGGAGGAGGATGTGGTGCGCTGGATGAGCGGCAACCTCTGCCGGTGCGGAACCTACCCGAAGATCGTGCGCGCGATTCTCTCGCAGAGCGCGGAGGCAGCGCATGGCGCGTAAGACGGCCAAGCCGCCGGCGGGGCGCCCAGCTGCCGCGGCTGGCGATGGAGCATCATCCGCCCCGCCGACGCCGGCCACCGGGAAACGGTTCGTCCAGACGACGGTGGACGTCGAAGGGCGCGAAGAAGTGAAGATCGTCGAGCTGCCTTCGTTCGAGCCTCCGCCGTGGGGGAGCGACGCGCAGCTCGGAATCGTGGGCGCCCGCGTGGCTCGTCGCGACGGCGTCGAGAAGGTCACGGGTCGAGCACGCTACACGGCCGACATCGTTCGCCCGCGCATGCTCCACGCTGCGATTCTGCGCGCTCCCGTGGCAAGCGGGCGTGTCACGCGCCTCGAGCTGGATTCTGCTCGCGGCATGGCCGGGGTGCACGCCGTGATCGCCCGCGCCGACATCCCGGAGCTCCGCGTCGCCGGATTCCCTCTTCTCGACGGGACCATCCACTACGCCGGGCAGCCGCTGGCGGCGCTCTGCGCGGAGACCGCCGAGCTGGCTGCCCGGGCGCTCCACGCCATCGGGCTCGAGGTCGAGAGCACGCCGCACGCGGTCACCGCCGAGGACGCCCTCTCCCCTGACGCACCGGTCGTTCGCGGCACCGGGAATCGGACGGAGGATTCGCCCGCTCTGTCGGAGCGCGGCGACGTGGCGCGAGGACTGGCGGCCGCGGATGTCACGATCACGCGCGAGTACCGCACGCCGGTGGCGCTCCACAGCGCCCTCGAGCCGCACGGCACCGTTGCCGAGTGGGACGGGGATCGCCTCACCGTCTGGGAATCCACCCAGGGCATCTTCCGCGTGCGCAGCGATCTCGCGTCAGCTCTCGGGCTACCTCTCAACAAGGTGCGGGTGATCAAGGAGTACATGGGAGGTGGGTTCGGCGCCAAGAACGGCGCGGGGGCTCACTGCTATCTCGCGGCGCTGCTGGCGCGCCGCACGGAGCGCCCGGTGCGCTGCATCCTGGATCGCGAAGGGGAGCAGACGGACACCGGGAATCGCCCGGCGACCATCCAGAAGGTCACGCTCGGAGCTACCCGCGACGGGCGGCTGACGGCGATCGTCCTGGACGCCGTGGTCGCGCTCGGAATCGGCGGATGGGAGGGTGGCCCGGCGGGCATCTACCGCGAGCTCTACCGCTGTCCCAACGTGCGCACGAGCGAGACGTTCGCGTACATCAACGCCTCCGCGATGTCGGCCTTCCGCGCCCCCGGCCATGCCGAGGGCGCCTTTGGACTCGAGCGGGCGATGGATACCCTCGCCAGCGAGCTCGGGATGGACCCGCTGGAGCTGCGACGCGTGAACTACGCTGACCACGACCAAGCGAAGGGTCGGCCGTATACCAGCAAGCGGCTGGACGACTGCTATCGCGCCGGTGCGGAGCGGTTTGGGTGGAGCGACAGGCGTCGGCTGACAGAAACCCGCAACGGTCCGCGGCCGCGCGGGTTCGGCATGGCGTCCCAGATCTGGAACGCTGGCGGAGGACCGCCCGCCTACGCGATGGTGCGCGTGAACGGTGACGGGACGATCGACGTCATCACCGGCTCCCAGGATCTCGGCACGGGTACGCGGACGATCTTCGCGCAGATCGCGGCTGAGGCGATGGGCGCGGCACTCGCTGACGTACGCGTCATTCTCGGTGATACCGAGGCCCCCTTCACATCGAACTCGTGGGGCTCGATCACGACGGCCTCGGTGGGCCCAGCGGTCCGCATGGCGGCCATGGACGCGCGCGGCCAGCTTCTCGAAGCCGCGGCCGGGCTGCTAGGAGTCGGGGGGGGGGTGGATGCGGAGCAGTTGGAGGCACGCGACTCGGTGATTCGCGTGCGCGTGTGCGGCCAGGATCGGCGGATCACGTTCGCGGAACTGGGAAAGGAGCTGGGCGATGTCATGATCATCGGTCGGGGGAGCCGTGGACCGAATCCCGATGGATCCACGATCTCCTGCTTCAGCGCCCACTTCGTGGAGGTGGAGGTGGAGCGCGAGACCGGCGTGGTGCGCGTGCTGCGGCACGTGGCGGCGCACGATTCCGGTCGCATCATCAACCCGACGCTGGCGGAGAGCCAGCTCGAGGGAGGGATCATCCAGGGGCTTGGCTACGCCCTGTTTGAGGAGCGTGTGCTGGACAGTCGGCTGGGCATTCCCCTGAATCCGACGCTGCACGACTACAAGGTGCCGACGATGCTCGACGTTCCGGCCATCGACGCGTTCTGTCTCGACGTGCCGGACGTGGCTGCCAACCATACCGGAGCGAAAGGCCTCTCCGAGCCGCCGTTGATCCCGACCGCGCCCGCCATCGCCAATGCCGTCGCCGACGCTTTGGGCATCGAGGTGAACGAGATTCCGCTGACGCCGTGGAGGGTGTTGGCCGCCAGCACCGAGCGGATCTAGCTCTCGGGTTCCTTCCTCGGCAAATCGGGGTTCTTTCGATACAGCGTCGTCGTCCGGCCGATGACCTGGATGACATCGGCGTGGAGAGTGCTGGCGAGGTGCTCGGCGGCGGCGCGGGCGACGACGTCCGCCTGTCTCGAGACCTGCACCTTCACGAGCTCGTGGGTGCGCAGGGCGTCGTCGAGAGACTCGAGGAGCGACGGCGTCAGTCCCTGCTGTCCCACATGCACCATCGACTGCAGGTGATGCGCCTGAGCGCGCAGCTCGGCGCGACGCTTCGACGTGAGTGGGAGGGCCATGCCGCGGGTGGGAGCGGCTCCTCAGCGCGGACGGTTGCGGGCGCCGCGCGATCGACCCTGTTGATAGCTCGCATTGCGGGCGCCCCCGGCCGCATCGGCCCCTACGGGAGCGCTCCCCGCCACGTACTCCTGCGGGTAGTAGAAGCGGAACGCGCGCAGATCGCACTGGACCACCGCGAACGGATCACCACGGCGCACCAGCTTCTCGAGGTCCTGGCGGCTCGGCTGGCAGCTGTAGGCGTTGATCCCGCCGACGATGCACGACGCCAGGTCATCCCCCACGCAGGTGGTCGGCGTGTGGGTGTGGATCTCGGGGACGCCGGAGGGGCACTCGAAGTCCACGCTGTTCGGGCCGGACGCGCGGACCGGCGAGCGTTGGACCACGGTGACGTTGTAGACGCTGTCCTCTCGAGTCGGCGCTGACGACCGTTCGGCCATCGCGGACGCGCTCCAGTTGCTCGCGCAGTACGCGCGCTCGTTCTGGTGGGGCTCGTCCGACCACATATTTTCGAGGATGGTGCGTGCTTCTGATGTGACGGCGCCATAGCGCACCACCTGGGCAGCGGTCGCGCGGGCGGTCAGGGCTCCACCGAGCACAATTGCGAATACAGCAAGTTTAGGCGACACCAGTATGCCTTTATCGCGACAGTTTAGCGACATTTAGGCCATTTACAGGGCATTCTGCTCGAATGACGATTGTCACCACCGACGCGTTCTATTGCCAACACGCGCTTGTCGGACGACGAGTTCGCGAGCGCCCTGATCGCCTTACAAGCACCCCGTGTGCCAGCGCGATCGTAGGCAATCGCTCGCCCTCGAACCCACTCCCACCGCCTGCGACGATCGTCAGTCGCCGACGCCGACCGCGACCTCTCGCTCCCGCGCCATGGCTGCGATCCCCTCGTCGATGGTCCGGGAGTGGTGCATGGAGCAGAATTTCGGGCCGCACATGGCGCAGAACTCGGCGCTCTTGAAGTACTCCGCCGGCAGCGTCTCGTCGTGGTACTCACGGGCCCGCTCCGGGTCCAGCGACAGCCGGAACTGCTCGTTCCAGTCGAACGCGTAACGCGCCCGGGACAGGGCGTCATCCCGGTCCCGCGCGCCCGCCCGTCCCCGCGCGATGTCGGCCGCGTGGGCCGCGATCTTGTAGGCCACCACGCCCTGCCGCACGTCCTCGGCGTTGGGCAAGCCCAGGTGCTCCTTCGGCGTGACATAGCACAGCATGTCAGCGCCGTACCAGCCGATCATCGCGGCACCGATCGCGCTCGAGATGTGGTCGTATCCCGGAGAGATGTCGGTGACCAGCGGACCCAGCGTGTAGAAGGGCGCCTCGTGGCAGACTTCCTTCATGCGCCTGACGTTCATCTCGATCTCGTGCATCGGGATGTGTCCCGGCCCCTCGACCATCACCTGGACATCCCGATCCCAGGCTCGCCTCGTCAGCTCGCCCAGCGTCTCGAGCTCGGCGAACTGGGCGCGGTCGGATGCATCGTGCAGACAGCCGGGACGCAGCGAATCGCCGAGAGAGATTGTCACGTCGTATTGCCGGAGGATGTCCAGCACGTCGTCGTAGCGCTCGTACAGCGGGTTCTGCCGCCGATGATGCATCATCCACACGGCGTGCAGCGAGCCGCCGCGGCTCACGATGCCGGTGACGCGCCCATGGACGAGCGGCAGATGCTCGAAAAGGATGCCGGCGTGGAGCGTCATGTAGTCCACTCCCTGCCTCGCCTGGTGCTCGATGACGCCGAGCAGGTCCTCCGCCGTCAGCTCCTCCAGCTCCTTCCCCATCAGAACCGCCTGATAGATCGGCACGGTGCCGATCGGAACCGTCGACGCGGCGATGATCGCCTCGCGCACGGTGTCGATATCGCGGCCGGTCGACAGGTCCATGACCGTGTCAGCGCCGTATTGCACGGCGAGCCGGAGCTTCGCGAGCTCCTCGTCGATCGATGAGGTGACGGCGGAGTTCCCGATGTTGGCGTTGATCTTGACCCGCGCCGCCTTCCCGATGGCCATCGGCTCGAGCGCGCCCGCGAGATGGCGATGGTTGGCGGGAATGATCAGCCGGCCGCGCGCGACCTCAGCGCGAACCAGCTCGGCCGAGATCGCCTCCCGTTCGGCGACCAGCTGCATGGCGGGAGTGATCTCCCCGTGGCGGGCGTACCGCATCTGCGTGCGTGCAATGCTATCGCTCATCTGCTGACTCCCTACGCCGGTCCGAACCGGGTCAGGTTCAAAGGGACTCTCTCAGCCGCCAGCGGATGTGCAGGCGGCACCCCTGTCAGTGGAGAAAGCTAGTCACGACAGCACGCGCGGGCCAACGGGGCACCCGCTCGTGCCGGCGATTCAGGTCGGGCTCGACACCGCGGATGCGCTCTGGGCCGCGAGCAGCTTGCGGTAATCGATCTTCGCCGGCAGCGACAGGCGGAAGGTGCTTCCTTCCCCGGCGATCGAGCTCACCGTCAGCGAGCCCTCGAGGAGAGTCGCGAGTCGCTGCGAGATTGCCAGCCCGAGGCCGGTTCCCTGTTGCTCCTGTACCTGATTGACCTGTACGAATTCGTCGAAGATGCGGTGAGCGTCGTCGGCCGCGATGCCGATCCCCCGGTCGATCACATCCACCTCGACCCCTCCATCGGCCAGCACGCGGCTGATTACGCGGATCGGCTTGCCCTCGCCGAATTTCACGGCGTTCGACAGCAGGTTGAGGAGGATCTGCCTCGTCCGTCGCGGATCGGTGACGATGGAGTGCGGGCTCTCCCCGAGATGCTCCAGCGACAGCTCCGAGCCACGCTCGTCCGCCAGCGGGCGCACGGTGACGAAGAGATCGTCGACCAGCGCCGGAAAGGCGACCGGCTGCGGGTTCAGCTCGACCTTGCCCGCCTCGATCTTGCTGAGATCCAGAATGTCGTTCACCAGCTCCATCAGGTGGGTGGCCGCCCTCTTCGTTCGCTCGAGCCCGTGGGTCTGCTTCTCGTTCAGAGGACCGTAGATGTTCTCGAGCAGCAGGGAGTTGTAGCCCAGGATCGCATTGATCGGCGTCCGCAGCTCGTGACTCATGGAGGCGTAGAAGCGGCTCCGCGCGCGGATCGCCTCCTCGAGACCCTCGTTGGCGGCTCGTAACTCTTCGGTCGCATGGGCGAGCGACTCGGCCTGGCGTCTCAGCGCTTCTTCGGCCTGACGCCGCTCCGTGACGTCCCGCCCGATGAGCGTGTAGCTCACGCGGCCGTCCACCTCGAGCTCGGACAGTGTGGCCTCGACTGGGAAGCGCTCACCATTCCCCCGCAGGCCGATCAGGCTGCATGCGCGGGCGCGACAGTCTCCAGTGCGACCGAACAGTCCAGCCGCGTTCGCGGCTTGGACCCCTCCGTCACCATTGGCGCCCGCGCCGTCCGAGGGGACGAGCAGCTGCTCGACCGGTTTGCCCACCGCCTGCACGGCGCGCACTCCGAACATGCGCTCGGCCGCCAGGTTGAATACCTCGACCCGGTGGTGCGCGTCCAGGATGATGATCGCGTCCATTGCCGTATCGATCACTTCGGCCAGACGCGCCCGCGATTCCAGCAGCTGCGCATCGTGCCGCAGAGCGATCTCTCGCCGCTCTCCTTCCCGGAGGAGTTCCTCCTGCTGCTTGATCTCGCGACGCTTCCGCTCGAGATCGATGAAGACGACGACCTTCGACCGGAGGACGTCGGGCTGCAGTGGCTTGAGCATGTAATCCACCGCACCTACCGAGTACCCCTCGAAGACGTAATCCTCTTCCTTGCTGATGGCGGTGAGGAAGATGATCGGGATGTGCCGCGAGCGCTCGCGCGATTTGATCAGACGCGCGGTGTCGAAGCCGTTGATGCCCGGCATCTGCACATCGAGCAGGATCACCGTGAAGTCGTGCCGCAGCACTTCCTTGAGCGCTTCGTCGCCCGAGTAAGCCCGGACGAGGTTCTGTCCGAGCGGCTCGAGGATCGCTTCCAGCGCCAGGATGTTTTCCGGGCGATCATCGACCAGCAGGATGTCCACCGCTTCGGCGGGCGGGGCGGTCACCGGCCACCTTTCGGCGCCGCTGCGCCAACTCGCGACAGCGCGGTGAGTCGCGACGCGATCTCGGCGAGCGGCACGACCTGGGCCGATGGCACCGCACGGAGCGCGGCTGTTGGCATGGCGGGAGCTTCCGCCGTCGCCGGATCCTGAACCAGAGCCACCCCGCCACGATCCGCCACCCGGCGGAGGCCGCGTGCCCCATCCTCGTTCGCTCCCGTCAGCACCACTCCCACGAGGCGCTCGCGATAGCTGTCAGCCGCGGACTCGAAGGTGACGTCGATGGAGGGTCTGCTGTGCCGGGTCGCGGGATCGGTGGTGAGAGCGAGGTGGCCGCGCTCCACCAGGAGGTGATAGTCCGCCGGAGCGAGGTAGATGTGTCCCGGCTCGATCGGTTGCTTGTCCGAGGCCTCGCAGACGGCCAGCCGCGTCTGCTCCTGCAGCAGGCGCTCGAGGATGCTCTCTCCGTCCCGCCCCCGATGCTGGACCAATACCAGCGGCAGCGCGAAATCAGGGGGCAATCCACTCACCAGCCGGCCCAAGGCGGCGAGTCCACCCCACGACGTTCCCACGACGGCCAGCTCGTAGTCCACGGCTACCGCACCTTTCGATAAAGCTTTTCTCTCGCATCGAGCTCTTCGTAGCAACTCTCATACTCCGAGAACTTCAGCGTCTCCCGATTCCCGAGCGCGAGAACCCCGAACATCCCGAGGCTCTCGTAGAACAGAGTGTGGACCCGGTTCTGCAGCGTCTTGTCGAAGTAGATCAGCACGTTGCGACAGAGGACGACGTGGAATTCGCTGAACCCACGGTCGGTCGCGAGGTTGTGCTGGGCGAAGACGATGTTCCGGCCGAGACGCGGGCCGAAGAGGGCGCCGTCGTACATCGCGGTGTAGTACTCGGAGAAGCTTCGCGTGCCGCCCGCCAGCTGGTAGTTCTGCGTGTATTCCTGCATCCGATCGAGCGGAAAGATCCCCGCCTTGGCGCGCTGCAGGACGACTTCGTTGATGTCGGTGGCGTAGAGTCGCGTGCGGTCGTACAGGCCCTCCTCTTCCAGGAGGATGGCCATCGAATACGCCTCTTCGCCGGAGGCACAGCCGGCGTGCCAGATCCGGATGAACGGATAGGTCCGCAACAACGGAACGATCTGCGCGCGGAACACCCGGTAGAAGCCGGGATCGCGGAACATCGCCGTGACGTTGATCGACAGGTCGAGCAGCAGCCGCTCCATCACGGCCGGCTCGTGCAGCACCCGCTCCTGCAGCGCCGAGATTGTCGCGAGACCTTCCGCCTCGATCCTCTTCCAGATGCGCCGCCGGATGGACGAATACGCGTACGAGCGAAAGTCGAAGCCGTACTGATGGAAAACGCCTTCCAGCAGCAGGCTGATCTCGGTTCGCTCCAGCCCGGCGTCGTAGCCGAGCGGAACGCTTCCGTCGGCTGCCGCGGTCACCGGTACAGCCACACCCGCATCAGCGAGAGGAGTTGGTCGCTGTCAACCGGCTTCCTGATGTAATCCGACGCCCCGGCGGCAATCGTCTTCTCGCGATCACCCTTCATCGCCTTGGCGGTCAACGCGATGATCGGAAGGGACTTGAAGATTGTCTGCTGGCGGATGCGGCGGGTGGTCTCGTAGCCATCCATCTCCGGCATCATGATGTCCATCAGCACGAGGTCGACGCCGGAGTCCTTCTCGAGCAGCGCCATGGCGTCCTTACCGTTCTCGGCGAACCGGACCACCATGCCGTTCGCCTCCAGCATGCTGGTGATCGAGAAGATGTTCCGCACGTCGTCGTCGACGATGAGCACGCGTTTGCCGGCGAACACCGCATCGCTGTTGTGGAGATGCTCGAGCATCCGGCGCTTCTGCTCCGGCAGCGATGATTCCACGCGATGAAGGAAGAGCGCCGTCTCATCGAGCAGACGTTCCGGGGATTTCACGTCCTTCACGATGATCGTCTCGGCGTACTTCCGGAGACGCGTGTCCTCGGCGGGACTCAGCTCCTTTCCGGTGTAGATGATGATCGGCAGATCCTGGATCGTCGGGTCGTTCTTCACGCGCTCCAGCAGCTCGAAGCCGCTCATGTCGCGAAGGCCGAGGTCCAGCACCATGCAGTCGAAGCGGGTTCGCTCCAGCTCCCGCAGCGCCTCCTCGGCGCTGCCCACCGCCGTCAGAGCCACGTCGTCATCGGCGATCAGCTCGATCATGCTCTGGCGCTGTGTCTCGTCGTCCTCGACCACCAGCAGGCGCCTGACCCTCTGGTCGAGGAACTTGCCGAGGCGGGCGAACGATTCCTCGATTGCCTCCTTGCTCGCCGGCTTCTCCAGATAGGCGATCGCGCCCTGCTTGAGTCCCTCTTGTCGCATGCCTATCCCGGACACGATGTGCACCGGAATGTGTCGCGTATTCGGATGATGCTTGAGCCGCTCCAGCACCTCCCAGCCATCCATCTGCGGCATGTCGATGTCGAGCGTGATGGCGTCCGGCCGAAACTCATGCGCCAGGTCGAGGCCACTCTGCCCGTCCAGCGCCGCCAGCGCCTTGAATCCCTTCTCGTTGGCCATGTTGAGAAGGAGTCCGGCGAACGTCGGGTCGTTCTCGATCACCAGCACCACCCGGTCCCCCTCCTCGATCTCGTCGCGCTGGTCGCGGATACCGGCCGGCGCCGCGGTTGTCCTGGCCGGGGCAACTGGCGTGTAGGTCGATACGGCCGGAGTCGTCCGCGAGCGCGCGGGGGGCGACGCCGAGGGCTTGATGGCGCGAGACGAAGCCGGAGTGCGCTGCGATGGCTGGCGCCCGAAGGGGAGCGGATCCCCTGCCGATGGCGGACCCTCGCGCTGGCTTCCTCCATCGGGCTCGACGTACTCGATCGGCAGGAACAGAGTGAAGGTGCTCCCCGATCCGGGGACGCTCTCTACCCTGATCTCGCCTCCGAGCAGTCTCGCGATCTCCCGGCTGATCGAGAGGCCCAGTCCGGTACCGCCGAATTTCCGGCTGGTCGTGCCGTCGGCCTGCTGGAATGCCTCGAAGATCAGACGCTGCTTGTCCTTGGCGATGCCGATGCCGCTGTCGCTGACCGCGAACGCGATCACCGACCTCGCCTCATCCAGAGTCCGGTTCTGGAAGCGCCGGCCAGTCTCGGCGCGGCGGATCGTCAGCTCCACCGATCCCTTGGTCGTGAACTTGAAAGAATTCGAGAGCAGGTTCTTGAGTACCTGCTGGAGCCGCTGGCCATCGGTGAACAGCGATGGGGGCGCGTCGGGGTGGATGGTGACGGCGAACTTGAGGCCCTTCTGCTCCGCGACCGCGCCGAACGAGCGCTCCACGAAGGTGCGAACCTCGTCGAGCGGCAGATCTGTCGGCACGACCTCCATCTTACCGGCCTCGACCTTGGACAGATCCAGCACGTCGTTGATGAGGTTCAACAGGTCGGTGCCGGACTGGTAGATCGTCTGCGCGAACTCCACCTGCTTGTCGCTGAGCGTCTTTTCCTTGTTCTCGGAAAGCAGCTTGGCCAGGATGAGCAGCGAGTTGAGCGGCGTCCGCAGCTCGTGGCTCATGTTGGCGAGAAACTCACTCTTGTACTTGCTCGACAGGGCGAGCTGCTCGGCCTTCTCCTCGAGTGAGAGGCGCGCCGCCTCCACTTCCTGGTTCTTGAGCTCCACCCGCTTGTTCTGCTCGGCGAGGAGTGTCGCTTTTTCCTCCAACTCCTCGTTCACCTGCTGCAGCTCTTCCTGCTGGTCCTTGAGCAGCTCCTCGGATTTTTTGAGCGTCTTGGCCTGCTCCTCGAGCTCCGTGTTCGATCGCTTGAGCTCGTCCTGCTGCTGCTGCAGCTCCTTGGACTGACTCTGGAGCTCCTGCGTGAGCTGTTGCGACTGCAGCAGCAGCTCCTCCGTGCGCATGTTCGCACCGATCATGTTCAGCACCACGCCGATGCTCTCGACGAGCTGGTCGAGGAAGAGCTGGTGGATCTGGCTGAACGGGAGGAACGACGCCAGCTCGATGACCGCCTTGAGCTCGCCCTCGAACACGATCGGCATCACGATGATGTTCCGCGGCGGCGCCTCGCCGAGGGCGGAGGTGATCTTGATGTAGTCGTCCGGCACGTTGGTCAGGAGGATCGGCTTCTTCTCCAGCGCCGCCTGCCCCACCAGCCCTTCGCCCAGAGCGAATCGATTCGCGACGTGCTTCCGCTCCTTGAAGGCGTAGCTCGCGATCAGTCGCAGCAGCGTCTGGCCGCCGCTGTCGGAGCCGGCGATGTAGAACGCGCCGAAGTGCGCCGACACCAGCGGAGTGAGCTCCGACATGATGAGCTGGGCGACAGCTTCCAGATCCTTCTGCCCCTGCATCATCCGGGAGAACTTGGCCAGGTTGGTCTTGAGCCAGTCCTGCTCGTTGTTCTTGTCGGTCGTCTGCTTGAGGTTTCCGATCATCTGGTTGATGTTCGCCTTCAGCTCGTCCACCTCGCCCTGGGCCTCCACCGTGATCGTGCGGGTGAGATCACCCTTGGTGACGGCGGTGGCGACGTCGGCGATGGCGCGCACCTGAACCGTCAGGTTGTTGGCGAGCTGGTTCACGTTGTCCGTCAGCGCCTTCCAGGTACCAGCCGCTCCCGGCACGCTGGCCTGGCCGCCGAGCTGTCCCTCTGTTCCGACTTCCCTCGCCACGCGCGTGACCTCGTCGGCGAACACCCGCAGGCTGTCCACCATCGCGTTCACGGTCATCTTGAGCTCGAGGATCTCGCCGCGTACGTCGACCGTGACCTTCTGCGACAGATCCCCGCGTGCCACCGCCGTCGTGACGTCCGCGATGTTGCGAACCTGGCTGGTCAGGTTGGACGCCATGAAGTTCACGTTGTCCGTCAGATCCTTCCACGTTCCGGCGACACCCGGCACGTTCGCCTGCCCACCAAGGCGACCTTCGGTGCCGACCTCGCGCGCCACTCTCGTCACTTCGGCGGCGAATGAGCCGAGCTGGTCCACCATCGTGTTGACGGTGTTCTTGAGCTCGAGGATCTCACCGCGCACGTCGACGGTCACCTTGCGACTCAGGTCGCCCCGCGCGACCGCGGTCGTCACATCGGCAATGTTGCGCACCTGTCCGGTGAGGTTCGACGCCATCGAGTTGACGCTGTCGGTCAGGTCCTTCCACGTTCCGGCCGCGCTGGGCACGCTGGCCTGACCGCCTAGCCGTCCTTCCGTTCCCACCTCGCGCGCCACCCGGGTCACCTCGCCCGCGAACACGCCAAGGCTGTCCACCATCTTGTTGATCACGTCCTTGATCTGCAGGATCTCGCCGCGCACCTCGACCGTGATCTTCCGCGTCAGATCGCCGTTCGCGATCGCCGCCGACACCGCCGACATGTCGCGGAGCTGCACCGTCAGGTTGCCGGCGAGCGTGTTCACGTTGTCGGTGAGATCCTTCCAGGTGCCCGCTACCCCTTCCACTTTGGCCTGGCCGCCGAGCTTCCCTTCGGTGCCCACCTCGCGCGCCACTCTCGTCACCTCGGAGGCGAAGGCGCCGAGCTGGTCGACCATCGTGTTGATGGTGTTCTTGAGCTCGAGGATCTCCCCCTTCACATCCACCGTGATCTTCCGCGACAGATCGCCCTTCGCCACCGCCGTCGTCACGTCCGCGATGTTGCGCACCTGACTGGTCAGGTTCGACGCCATGAAGTTCACGTTGTCCGTCAGATCCTTCCACGTTCCGGCCACGCCGGGCACGCTGGCCTGACCGCCCAGCCGTCCTTCCGTTCCCACCTCGCGCGCCACGCGGGTCACCTCGCCCGCGAAC
>JBBSGP010000044.1:0-19823 GCA_038253885.1 Gemmatimonadales bacterium
CGCTCTCGGGCGTGATCGGCGTATATCAGAGCGATTCATCGTCGAAGCCGCCTCGGGGCCACGCCACTCTGCGCTTATGCTCAAACCCAACTCCCCCACTCGCGAAAATCATCTCGCTTGACAACCGCCCCTTCATATCAGATGTAACTAGTCAGGAGGTTGTTCACAGGTCGTAGCGGAGGCAAGCTGGGGTTGTCGAGACACGCAACCGGCAACCGCCGAGGACCCGTGAACACTCATAAGAATGCACGTCTGAGCTATGCCAGGCGAGTCGAGCTCGTGCAGCGCGCGGGGATGCACCAAGGCCATGGCGCTCGAGCGCCTGCCGGCATCGCTGATCGTGCTCGGCGGAAGTCGATCGGGTTAGAGAGCTGGGGCAGGCATTCAGCCGCTCCGGCGTGCGTGATCGTCGTCGAGGCGGCGGAGCGCATCCTCCCACGGAGATTCCCGGCGTCTCGGACGCCGTAGCCCAGGCGCTCGGCGCCGAAGGATGGAGATCCCCTACGAGATCACCTGCTGGAGTCGCTCCAAGTCCACATTACCGCCACTGAGAATGGCGACCACCCGGTCGGTTGGGCGCACGGCAAGGCGCCCCGACAGGAGCGCCGCCGTGGCGGCGGCCCCCGCGCCTTCGGCGAGGAGCTTCGCGCGCTCGAGCAGGAAACGCATCGCACCCGCGATCTCCTCGTCGCTGACGAGCACGACGTCGTCCACATAGCGCCTGACGATCGGGAAGGTGATGTTGCCCGCCATCGGCGCGCCGAGCCCGTCGGCGAGCGTGCTCACCGAGTCGAGCCGTACAGCTCGCCCCGCATCGAGGCTGCGACGCATCGCCGCGGCCCCTTCCGGCTCGACGCCGAATACTCGTGTGGACGGATGCATCTCCTTCATCGCGATGGCGATTCCGGAGATCAACCCGCCGCCGCCGACCGGCACGACGACGACGTCCGGAGGATCCGTCTGCTCCAGCAGCTCGAGCGCCACGGTTCCCGCGCCGGCGATCACCTGCTCGTCGTCGAAGGGGTGCACGAAGACGAGTCCGCGCTCGGAGGCCAGCTCGCTCGCCTTGGTGAAAGCCTCCATGTTGGTGCCATGCTGGATCACCTCGGCGCCATAACCGCGGCTCGCTTCCACCTTCGAGCGCGACGCGGCGGCCGGCATCACGACCGTGCATCGGATCCCGGCCGCCCGAGCTCCCCAGGCAAGTGCCTGAGCATGATTCCCCGCGGAAACCGTCACCACGCCTGCCGTCCGCGCTGCGGGGGGGGGGTCGAGCTGGCTCAGCTTGTTCAACACGCCGCGCACCTTGAACGAGCCCGTCTTCTGGAAGCTCTCGCACTTGAGCTCCAGCCGCGCGACGCTGGCGCGTTCCGCGAGCGTCGATGCGCCGAGCACCGGCGTCCGGTGCACGCGCCCCTCGATGCGCGAGCGAGCTTCGCGGATGTCGGTCAGTGTGGGCATTCAGCCACGCTATTCCTCGCACGGACGTCGCGCAACTCGGCGACCGTCGCGCGCGTGCCGTGATGCGTGCCGGGAGCCGGTGGTTTTCTCCGACCGCGCAGGTAGGCGCTGCGCTCGCGCTCGGGCTCGCGCTCGGCATCGCGGTGTCCCACACCCGGAGCCCGGCGGCCGTCACCACGATCGATGCCCTGGCGACGCTCGGCGTGCTGTGGGTGAACGCGATCCGCATGACCGTCGTGCCCCTCGTCGTTGCCTTGCTGATCGTCGGTGTGACGAGGAGCGAGACGTCGGTCGTCGGCCGGATCGGGTTGCGGGCGGGGCTGCTATTCCTGGCCCTGCTCGCCGCGTCGGCCGCCTACGCGATCGTCGTCGTGCCGCCGGTGATGCGGGGTCTCTCGTTGGATCCCAGCGCGACCGCCGCCCTTCGCGCGAGCGTCGCGGCGCAAACCAGTCAGACAGCCGCCCAGCTCCGGGAGCTGCCCGGGTTCGTTGCCTGGGTCACCGGTCTCGTGCCAGTCAATCCGATTCGCGCGGCGGCGGATGGCGCGTTGCTCCCGCTGGTGATCTTCACGCTGCTGTTCGCGGTCGCGATCGCACACGTCGACGCGCCGCGGCGCCAGCCGCTGCTCCGCTTCTTCGAGGGGTTGGCGGACGCGATGCTGGTGCTCATCCGATGGATCGTCGCGCTTGCACCGATCGGCGTTTTCGCGCTCGTCGTTCCTGTGGCCGCGCGGCTCGGCGCGGCGATGGCTGGGGCACTCGGCTATTACGCCGTCGCGCTGGCGCTCGTCTCCCTCGGCTTCATGGTGCTCCTCTACCCGATCACCGCCGTCGCTGCCCGGCTGCCTCTCGGGCGGTTGGCGCGCGCGGCACTCCCCGCTCAGGCGGTGGCGGCGGCGACCAGCTCCTCACTCGCTTCGTTGCCGGCGCTGATCGAAGGGGCGACGCGCGTTCTCGCCGTCCCGCCAGCAGTAAGCGGCTTCGTCCTGCCCCTCGCCGTGTCGAGCTTCAAGATCTCCTCGCCGATCTTCAAGCTGACCGGCGCTCTCTTTCTGGCGCGGCTGTACGGCGTGGAGCTCGGATTCCTGCAGATCCTCTCGATCACTGCCATCGGGACCCTGCTGAGCTTCAGCACTCCCGGCGTGCCGCACGGCTGGCTGTTCGTGTTGGCGCCAGCGCTGGCCGTGGTCGGCGTTCCGCCGGAAGGCGTGGGACTCCTGATCGCGGTGGACAGTCTCCCCGACATCGCCGGAACGGTCGTCAACGTGACCGGCGACATGGCGGTCGCGGCGATTATCGGACGATCGGGACGGACAGCCGAGGCGGAGCCGCCGATCCGCGTCGATCAATGAAAGTCATGTCCCGGCAGCCGCTCGAGCCCCATGTCGACCGACAGGGGACGGAATGACTCGCCCCGCAGATTCACCACCGTCTGCTCCACCTGCAGCGTCCCCCGCACGAGGAGCAGCGGCGTGGTCGAGATCATGAGCGCCTGGCGCTCGAAGCGCTTCGGCGTGACGACCACGTTCACCATCCCCGTCTCGTCCTCCAGTGTCAGGAAGACGAATCCCTTGGCGGTCCCTGGCCGCTGCCGGCAGATCACTAGGCCGGCCACGGCGACATTGCGCTCGCCGTCGGGCAGCTCGTGCACCTGGCTCGCCGTTCTCACCCCGTTGGGCGCGAGCAGCGCGCGGAGATGTCCCATGGGATGGCCGTTGAGCGAGATGCCGGTCATCCGGTAATCGGCCGAGGTGATCTCGATCGGTGTCATCGCCGGGACGGCCGCCGGCACATCGAGGCGCGGCACGCTCGGCGCGAGGGGGCCGGCATCTCCACGCAGCGTCTCGAGCATTCGCCAGATGGCGGCGCGGCGGCGGCGTGCGCTCGGCTCGTCGGGCACGACGGCATCGAACGCCCCCGACTCCGCCAGGAAGCGGAGCGCGCGCCGATCGAGCCCCGACCGCGCCACGACGTCGCCGATCGAGCGGAACTGTCCCTCCTCGGCGAGCGTCCGCTCGAGCTGCTCCTTCGCCTTCGCCCCGAGGCCGCGGACCAGGCGAAGGCCGAGCCGCACCGCCGGCGCGCTCCTGCCCTCGCGTGGCTCGAGCGTCGAGTCGAACGCCGAGCGCGTGACGTCCACCGGCCGCACCTCCACGCCGTGACGGCGCGC
The DNA here is from genome assembly GCA_038253885.1 of Gemmatimonadales bacterium. Classification (GTDB taxonomy): domain Bacteria; phylum Gemmatimonadota; class Gemmatimonadetes; order Gemmatimonadales; family Gemmatimonadaceae; genus JALZAQ01. Next base: position 3,632 of record JBBSGP010000044.1, read on the forward strand.
GTCCTCGATCAGCGTGCCCGGCGCGTAGAAGCCCATCGGCTGCGCGTTGAGGATCGCGGCCGTGAACTCCGGAGCGTAGTAGTGCTTGAGGTACGCGCTCGCGTAGACGAGCAGCGCGAACGACGCCGCGTGCGATTCGGGGAAGCCGTAGTCGGCGAACGCGTTGATCTGGTTGTAGATCTTCCGCGCCGTCTCCTCGGGAATGCCATTCCGCGCCATCCCGAGAACGAGCTTCTCGCAGATCTCGGCCATCCGCTCGCGGCTCCGCTTGTGACCCATCGCGCGGCGCAGGTTGTCCGCCTCGCCCGGCGTGAAGCCCGCGGCCGCGATCGCCACCTGCATTCCCTGCTCCTGAAAGAGGGGCACACCGAGGGTGCGGGCGAGGATCGGCTCGAGCGACGGATGCGGGTACGTCACCGGCTCCTCTCCCGCCTTCCGGCGCAGATAGGGATGCACCATGTCGCCCTGGATCGGCCCGGGACGGATGAGCGCGACCTCGACCACCAGATCGTAGAAGCAGCGCGGCTTGAGGCGCGGCAGCGTGTTCATCTGCGCCCGGCTCTCCACCTGAAAGATGCCGATCGTATCGGCGGCGCAGAGATCGTCGTAGACGGACTGGTCGGTCATCTCGAGCCGGGCGAGGTCGATCGTCTCGTTGCGGGTCGCGCGGATGTACTTGAGGCAGTCCTGGATGAGCGTGAGCATGCCGAGGCCGAGCAGGTCGATCTTCACGAGACCCATCGCCTCGACGTCGTCCTTGTCCCACTGCACGACGGTGCGGTCGGCCATGCTCGCCGGCTCGATGGGAACGACGGTGGCGAGGGGCTCTCGTGTGAGGACGAAGCCGCCGACGTGGATCGAACGATGCCGCGGGATCTGGTGCAGCCCGCGCACGATCCTCGGCAGCGCGCGCACGCGGCTGTCGTTCGGGTCGAGACCGGCGTGGGCGAGGAGAGTTTTCGGATCGGTGGTCGAGCGGAGAGCCGATACCGGATTGCGGCGCACGCGTCGCGCGTCGGCCTTCTCGGCGTCGCTGCGGTTCTTCGCTTCGGTGCCACCCACCATCGCCGAGCCGATGGCGTCGGCCTGCTGCGCGTCGTTCACTGGTCCACTCATCGCATCGGCGGTAGCCCGGGCCGAGAAACGATCGCTCAGAGTGGCGAGGGCATTGGCCTGCTCCACCGAGAAGCCGAGCACGCGGGCGGCGTCGCGCACGGCGGACCGGCCGCGGTAGGTGATCTGCTCGCAGACCATCGCCGCATGCTCGCGCCCGTAGCGCCGGTAGACGTACTGCAGAACCTTCTCCCGGTCGCGGTGCGAGAAATCGAGGTCGATGTCGGGAGCCTCCTGCCGCTCCGCGCTCAGGAACCGCTCGAAGAGGAGCTCCATCTTCACCGGATCGATCGCGGTGATGGCGAGGCAGAAGCAGACGGCGGAGTTCGCCGCCGAGCCGCGCCCCTGGCAGAGCACCCCCTCGCGCCGCGCGAAGCGCACGATGTCCCACACGATGAGGAAGTAGCCGGCGAGGCCAAGCGTGCGGATGATGCCGAGCTCGTGCGCGAGCTGTCGCTCCTGCGCCGGCGTGCGTGACGCGCCCCCCCCCCACCGCTCGTGCGCACCCTGCTCGACGAGTTGCTCGAGGTATTCGTCGGCGGTCACGCCGGGCGGGAGGGGGAAAGCGGGAAGCGTCGGCTTCAGCTCGCGCATGCGGAAGGCGCAGCGCTCGGCGATGGAGAGCGTGGCGTGAATCCCCTCGGGTTGAGACTGCCAGCGGCGGCGCATCTGATCGGGGGATTTGAGGTACCACTCGCCGTTCGGCCGGAGGCGGGTTCCCATGGCGTCGAGTGACCGCTGGTGGCGCAGACCGCAGAGAACGTCGTGCACGATCCGGCCATCGGCGCTGGCGTAATGCACGTCGTTGGTGACGACCCACGGGATGCCGAGCGAGGCGGCAATCCGGATGAGCGGCTCGACGATCTCGCGCTCCTCGGGGAGATGATGGTCCCAGCACTCGATGGCGATGCGCCGCTCGAAGATGTCCATGAGCGTGGCAGCCGCCTCGCAGGCGCGGTCCGGCGCGCCGCGCGACACGAGCCGCGGTACCCAGCCGCGCGGGCAGCCGGTGAGGGCGAACAGTCCGCGGGCATGCTGGGCGAGGAGATCGAGTGTCACGAAGGGCGACCCGCGCGGATGATCCATCCGCGCGCGCGTGATGAGCGTCGAGAGATTGCCGTATCCCTCGCGCGTTTCGGCGAGCAGCACCAGATGCGTGCGCAGCGGCCGCATCCGGCCAGGCTCGGGGATGCCGACGGTGATCTCCGAGCCCACGATCGCCTCGAGCCCGTTGTTGTGCGCCGCCTGCGCGAAGCTCACGATCCCGCCGAGCTCGTCGTGATCCGTGAGCGCGAGCGCCTCGTAGCCGAGCGACAGCGCCCGCTCCACCAGCGCCTCGGGATGCGACGCCCCGTCGAGGAGAGAGAAGGCGGAGTGGAGGTGGAGCTCGATGTAGGACGGGAGGCCCGTTCTCTCAGTCATACCAACCCTGCAGCCGCCATTCTCCGGCTTCGGAAAAGATCACGAGCTCGCCGCTGGTGTCGGATTCACAACGCCAGTAATCGCGACCGTACTCGTCCTTCCACCATTCGCCGGAGAGTCGCTCGGGGCCGGAGGCACGGGTGATGCCGAGGCGGCGGCCGCGCCACCAGATGGCGCAGGGGAGCCCGGCATCGCGCTCGATCTCCACCGGCTCGGGCTGCTCGAGAAGACGGAGGGCGGTGGCATCGCCGGCGAGACTCGCTGGAGAAGAAGAAGGATCGTCGAGCTCGGCGTGGCGGAGGAGGAGATCGGCGGGAACGCGCTTGTCCATCTCCACTTCTTCGCCCACTCCCACCCAGCCGCCCGCGCGCTCGGGGCGGTGCTCATCGTGCGCGACCGGACGCACGACGGCGTCGGGCCCGAGCTCCGCCCGAAGGCGCGCGAAGGCGGCGTCGGCGGCGGCCGGATCTCGCCACGCCGATGCCATGAGGTCTCCCTGCTCGCCGGCGGAGGGAGCGGTGGCGACGACGGCGATCGTCACGCCGCAGGCGGGGGCATCGAGGCGCCACGTGTCGAGCAGCATCCGGCACTGCTCGAAGAGCGGAACGAGCCGGGCGACGGGCCGGGGAAAGCGCACCTCGCGCGTGACCGTGTGTGCGGCGGCGCCCGAGGGGAGAGCGCTCCGCGCGCCATCGAGAGTCAGCGTGATGGCGATCGCGGCGGCGGACCGGCCATCGGCGACGAGCTCCTCGATGAGCCGCTCGAGCGCCGCGCGCACGAGAAAGAGCACCGGCTCCATGGTGGTGGTGGGCGCGGGGAGCTCCACATCCACGGAGCGGGGAGCGTCAGGACGCGCGAGCACGGGTCGGCGGCGGTCCTCGCCGCGGGCGAAGCGCCAGGCCGCGAGCCCCACTTCGCCCCACCGGCTCTCGACATCGCCGGCCTCGAGCGCGGCCAGGGCACCGGCGGTACGCAGCCCGAGCGTCTCGAGGATGGCCCGCAGCTCATCGTCCATCGGAATGAGCGCGAGCGGCGCGGGCGCGAGATAGGCGGCGTCACCTCCCGGGGGAACGAGAAAGGTCGTCGTCGCCCGATGTCCGGCGCCGGCCCACGTGGCAGCGCGCGCGGCCACGCAGGAGTCGGCGACGGCGATGCGCGGGCGAGGATGCCAGAGCCGGCCGACATCGGCGAGGGCGCGCAGCAGGGCGCGCTCGCCGCCGACGCTCTCGATGCCAGCGGCCCCGATCCACCAGAGGCCTGGCTCGCCCGCGGCCGGTGTCACCTGCGGACTGGCGGCGAGGAGCGCGGCCGTCGTCTCCGTGATCGCGCGCGCGATCACGATCTCATCCCACGCGAGCACATCGAGGTCGGCACAGAGCGCCTTCGCTTCCGCGACCGTCATCCCGACGCGCACGTGTGCGCGCACGGCCCCGGTGGATAGGGCACGCAGCTTCCGGCCATCGAGCAGCGCGACCGGCCGCTCATCCCATGCCGCAGCCAGCGCGTCCGGCGCGGAGCGCCGAGACGGGGACCCGCGGCTTCCCGCCGAAGTCGGGCTCGGCGCAACGGCGCTTGCGCGAGAGGACGCGGTCGGCGGGAGGGGAAGAGGGAGGGAGAGGGGCAGGGCGAGCTGCATCGGCGACAGCTCGTGCCGGAGCTGTCGCTGGGCGCGATCGCGCCACGCCGCGGCGATCGGGAACCTCGGAATGCGTACACAGGCGACGCGCCACGCTGACGGCATAGCTCACCTCGATGGTTCGACGATGTCCACGACTTCCCACTCCCCCTCGACCTGCGCCTCGCTCTATCGTGATGCCGACTGTCGTGCGCGCAGGCCGTGGGAGCCGCAGACGCAGCGCGCCGCCGACCAGCGTCGCACTCCCCCCCTCGCCATCGCCTACCACCACGAGCGCCGCGCCGGCGTCGCTCGCGAGACGGGTGAGCCGGACCGCGACCGCGCGCGAGAGCTGGGGAGCGCCGTCGAGCACCACCAGCCCGAAGGCGGCGCTCCGTAGCAGGATGTCGGCGCACCAGGCTCCCCGCGCCGCGTGCTTTGGCCGCACCACCCAGAGCCCGTCCACATCTTCTGCTGCGAGCGGTGCCCAGTCCCGGGGCGCCAACGTTCGCGTCGCATCGACGTAGCCCACCCGCAGTCCGGCGGCGATGGTGGTGCGCACGAGCTGGCGAAGCAGCGTCGTCTTCCCGCTCCCCCGTGGTCCGACGAGCTCGGTGAGCTGGCCCCGCGGCAGGCCCCGGCCGGACAGCGCGGTGTCGAGCGCGCCGACTCCCGTGGGGAGGCCGGCCCCGCTCGGCCGCTGCCCCTCGATATCGGCGATCTGCTGCCTCAGGAGGGCGAGAGACATCAGACCGAATAAAACCCGAAGATCATGGGCGCACCAGGAGAGAGATTCAGCGTCCTTTCCGGCATTTTCAGTGCCGAATAAAACCCGAATAGAGGGTGGGCGAATATGCCTCGGCCGGCAGGGGGACGCAAGGCCAGTGCAGGGTCTTACCAGCGGCGTCCGGGCCGGCTACACTGATGCTCTCGATCATTCTCCTGCCGGAGTCCCCAGCCATGCGTTTCGTCACACCGGGCGCCGCGATCGCGGCCGCGATCGTCGCGGCCAGCGGCTCCGCGTCTGCCCAGGAAGGAACGTGGGCACTCACCAATGCCCGCATCGAGACGGTGACCCACGGTGTGATCGAGCGGGGGACGATCGTGATCCGCGACGGACTGATCGTCGCAGTCGGCCCGAGCGTCACCGTTCCATCGGACGCACGGGTAGTGGATCTGACGTCGAAGACCGTCTCGCCTGGCCTCATCGACCTCACCTCCACCATGGGGCTGGCAAACGCGACGCAGCCGGCCGGCCGCGTGGCGGCGCCTGCTCCGGCACCCACGCCGGCCGCCGGCCCCATCGGCCTCGAGCCCGACCGCACGATCGCCGACGAGCTCAAGCTCTCCGGCGCCGAGGTGAAGAGCACGCGCGACGTGGGGATCACGGCCGTGCTCGTGGCGCCCAATCGCGGCGCCTTCCGCGGCATGTCGGCGCTCGTGCCACTGCGCGACAGCGCGGGCACGAGTCGCGTGCTGCGCTCCCCTGTCGCCCTGCACATGGGCTTTCAGGGCGTCGGCTCCGGCTTCGGAGGCGACTACCCCGGTACGCTCCTCGGCGTCATCGCCTATGAGCGGCAGGCGTTCTACGACGCGCAGCGGCTCGGGCTGATGCTGGACCGGTACCGGGCTGGCCAGCGTGGCATGGCGCGGCCGGAGTACGATGCTCGCCTCACCGCCCTCGTGCCCGTGGTGCGGGGCGCGATGCCGGTGTTCTTCGACGCGAACAACGAGAACGAGATCCGTCGCGCGGTGCGCGAGGCCAAGGAGTTCGACCTCAAGCTGGTGATCACCGGCGCGACCGAAGGATTCCGCGCACTCGACGCGCTCGCCGGTCGCCCGGTGGTGGTCTCGGTGAACTTTCCGAAGTCGAACGAGGTCACGGGCTGGACGTACCACTGGATGATGCAACACGCGCCCAACGACAGCGCCGCCGCCGACCGCGCGGCGCGTTCCCTCATCGAGGGAAATGCAGCGACACTCCATCGCGCCGGCGTCAAGCTCGCACTCGCGTCCGGGGGAACGCGCGGGTCTGACTTCCTCTCGAATGTTCGCAAGGCGGTGACTGCCGGGCTGCCACGTGACGTGGCGCTGCAGGCGATGACGATCCGCGCCGCCGAGCTGGTCGGGATGGGTGAGGCGCTCGGGAGCATCGAGGCGGGGAAGATCGCGAATCTGGTGGTGAGCGACGGCAGCCTGCTCGGTGACAGCGCGCGCGTTCGCTGGGTATTCGTGGACGGCGTGCGCTACGAGGTCACGGCTCCCGCGCCGGCGGCGGCACGAGCAGCGGCGGCCGGCGGCGTCGCGACGGCACAGGTGGCGGGCACCTGGTCGCTGACCATCAACTCGCCGCAGGGTGCGCAGGACGCGACGCTCGTGGCGGCGCAGGACGGCACCAACTTCAGCGGCACGATGACGAGCGCGGCCGGCACGGCGCCCGTTGCGGACGGACAGGTGGTGGGCAAGGCGGTCACCTGGACGATCAGCATCACCATGGGAGGACAGTCCGTGACGATCAGCTTCACCGGTGAGGTGGATGGAAACCGGATGACCGGCTCGGCGCAGATCGGATCGTTCGGCACGGCGCCATTCAGTGGAGACAGGAAGCCATGATCACGACCGCACGCATCCTTGCCGGCGTCGTCGCGCTCGTCGGTGGCGCCACGGTGATCAGCGCGCAGGCCCCCCCCCGGTGAGCCCGCCGCGAGACACGGCAGCGCGCGTCCGGAAGGACACCGCGCGCACGGCGCGTGACACGATCACACGGGCGCCACGGGGCGACACCGCGGTGCTGGCCGCGCACATTCCGCCCGCGGCTCGTCTGGTCGCGATCACCAACGCGACGATCCTCACCGCCAGTCACGGCACAATCGAGAAGGGGACGATTCTCATCCGCGACGGCAAGATCGCCGCGGTCGGCTCGAATGTGACGGTTCCAGCCGGAGCCCAGGTGATCGACGGCACGGGCAAGTACGTGATGCCCGGCATCATCGATGCCCACTCGCACTCCGCCGGCGAGGCGATCAACGAAGGCACCCGCTCGGTGACGGCGGAAGTGCGCATGTCCGACGTCATCCGGCAGGATGGCGCCGGTCTCTATCGCGAGCTGGCAGGCGGAGTCACAGCTCTCAACATCCTGCACGGGTCGGCGAACACGATCGGCGGCCAGAACGTCGTGGTGAAGACGCGTTGGGGACTGCCGGTGGACAGCCTGATCTTCAAGGGGGCACCGCCGGGCATCAAGTTCGCGCTCGGAGAGAACGTCCGTCAGACGAACGGCTCGCCTCCGCCCGGTCGCGCCCGGCGATATCCCTTCACGCGCATGGGTGTGGAGCAGCTCCTCCGCGAGCGGTTCACGGCGGCGCAGGCGTACCGTACCCAGTGGCAGAGCTACGAGAAGGCCAGGCGCGATGGGAAAAAGGGGGAGGTGGCTCCCATTCCACCCCGCCGAGACCTGCAGCTCGACGCGCTGGTGGAGATCCTGGAGGGGAAGCGGCTGGTGCACGCGCACTCCTACCGCGAGGACGAGATCCTGATGCTGCTCCAGGTGGCCAAGGATTTCGGCTTCAAGGTGGCCAGCTTCCAGCACGTGCTGGAGGGCTACAAGGTCGCGGACGAGCTCGCGGCGGCTGGAAGCGGAGGGTCGACATTTGCCGACAACTGGGCGTACAAGCTCGAGGCGTGGGACGCGATCCCGTACAATGCCACCCTGATGGCCGATCGAGGGGTTGTCGTGTCCATCAACTCCGATTCCGATGAGCGGGCGCGCCGGCTCTATCAGGAGGCTGCCAAGGCGATGCACTACGGCGGCGCGTCGGAGGAAGCCGCGTTGCGGATGATCACCCTCAATGCGGCGATCCAGCTCGGGGTCGACAAGATGACGGGCTCGATCGATGTCGGAAAGGATGCCGACCTGGCGATCTTCAGCGGCCACCCGTTCGCACCGGCGTCGCGTGTGGAGATGACTCTGATCGACGGGCGTACGTTCTTCGATCGCCGCACCGCACCGACGCTGGAGAGCCAGATGCAGCAGCAGCGCCGCGTGCGCGCAGTGACGACGTCGAACGGAGGTGCCCAGTGAGACTCTGGGCAGTAGGTCTGTTCGGTCGCGTGATACTGGCCATGACGCTTGTCACGAGCACCATCGCCGCGCAGGCGGCAAAGCCGGCGGCGGCGCCCTCGTCTCCGGTCGTGCCGGCGGCGTACGCGATCCGGAACGCGACAATCGTTCCGGTTGTCGGTCCTCGGATCTCCGGAGGCACTGTCGTGATCCGGAATGGCCGGATCGAGGCCGTGGGGGCCGCCGTCGCCGTGCCGCCAGACGCCACCGCCATCGATGGAACAGGCATGTTCGTCTATCCGGGCCTCATTGACTCGGGGACACAGCTCGGTCTGGTGGAGATCGAGTCGGTGCCGGGAGGCATCGACACCCAGGAGCTGGGAGAGCTCAACCCGAGCGACGTGACGCTCAGCGCGATCAACGTCAACTCCGAGATCATCCCGACGGTGCGCGTGAACGGTATCACGTCGGCGATCTCGGCGGCGGGCGGCAATCTCGTGAGCGGACAGGCGGCGCTCATCGACTTGGCCGGCTGGAACCCGCAGGAGGCGGCGGTGAACGGTCACGCCGCGATGGTGGTCGTGTACCCGCGCGTGGCGGGCGGACGTGGTGCCCGCTTCCGCGCGCCGGCCGCCGAAGATCCGGCGGACGCCATGAACCGCCAGGTACGTCAGCTTCGCGACTACTTCGCCGAAGCGAAGGCGTACGCCGATCTGAAGGGAAAGACGAGTGCGAGCCCGGATGGGACGAGGAAGCCGAATCTGTCGATGGAGGCCATGCTCCCGGTGATACGCGGCGACATGCCGGTGCTGTTCGACGTTCAGACCGCGGGTCAGATTCGCGGCGCGCTGGCGCTCGCCGACTCCTTCCATCTCAAGGCCATCCTGCGCGGCGCCCGCGAAGGATGGATGCTCGCCGACACGCTGGCCGCGCGAAAGATCCCGGTGATCGTCGGCCCCACCACCGAATCACCGGACATGGACTCGCCATACGACGAGATCTACGCGAACCCGGGCGTGCTCGCGAAGGCCGGGGTGAAGATCGCTTTCCAGACCGCGTCCGCGTCGGATTCCCGCAATCTTCCCTACAACGCCGCTCTTGCTGTCGCTTACGGCCTCGACGCCGATGAAGCGCTTCGAGCGCTGACCATCAACCCGGCTCAGATCTGGGGCGTCGGCGACCGCTATGGCAGCATCGAAGCGGGAAAGGTCGCCAACATCATCGTCACCACCGGCGACCCTCTGGACGTCCGCAGCACGGTGCAACACCTCTTCATTCGCGGCCAGGAGATCTCGCTCATGGACCGGCACCGCAGGCTGTACGAGCAGTTTCGAGCCCGGCCCAAGCGATAGGCGACCGCGCAGGAAACTCTCTCAGAGCTCCAACATCAGTTGGAGCGCCGCCGTGTCCGTTGCCACCTCATCCGGCTCCTCGTCGGCGTGCGAGCCATCCTGCACACCGTACTTTCGGCACAGACGTGAGAAGAAGGCCTGCAGCCCGGCGCGGTAGCGGTCGCTGACGTGCGGACTCCGGGCATACGCGCTGCGGTAGCGGCCGGCGAGATGCGGGAACTCCTGCTCGATGAACGGGAGATAGCGTTGTCGAGCGGCGCTCTGGAGGCGGAGGGCGCACGCACCGACATAGGTGGCGCCGGCCGCGGCGACACGCTTCACCAACGCCTCGAGCGCCCGAGGATCATCGGTGATGCCGGGCAGCACGGGCATGCAGTTTATCCCGGCGTCGATGCCCGCCGCGCGCAGACGCTCCAGGGCGCGAAGGCGGGACTCGGGTGTCGGCGCGCGGGGCTCGAGCCGGCGCGCGAGGTCGCGATCGAGGGTGATGAGCGACAGATGGACCGACACGCGCGAGTGTCGCTTGATCCGGGCCAGGACGTCGATGTCGCGCGTGATCAGGGGACTCTTCGTGATGACGACGACCTCGAGCCCAGGATGCTGCGCCAACGTCTCCAGGATTCCCCTGGTCACGCGAAAGCGCCGCTCCGCCGGCTGATAGGGGTCGGTGGCGGTGCCGATGACCACTGCCTCGCCGCGAATGAGATTCAGGTGCCGGTCGCTCCCTTGTCTGAGCGCGCGCGCCAGCTGTTGAGGGGCATTCTGTTTCACGAAGATGTGCCGCTCGAATGCCAGCCATGGAGGCATGGCAGCGAAGTCGCGACTGAGACTATCGTCGAGACGCTCCGATGCCGCCCCCCGTTCCATGACGTAGCGATGCGCGTAGCGGGCGTAGCAGTAGGCGCAACCGAAAGCGCATCCGACGTACGGGTTCACCGACCAGAACCCCATGCCCGTCACGTCCGGCCCATTCAGAACGCTCTTCGCGTACGTGCCGTGATACGTGATGTCTTTCTGCGCTCCCAGCACCGGCAGTTGGCGTGACTTCGCCCCGGCGAAGAGCGACGATTGGGTGAATGTCATTTGGACAGCTTACCGAACAAAAACCGAATCCACAAGGCGCACGCTCTGTGCAGCTACTTGGAACAGCCCTTGCTCCTCCTCCGTCGTTGCTTCTCACCATACCAGGAGACTTCGATGCGGATCGTTCACGTCATGAGCGGAGCGTTGCTGCTGGCCGGCTGCGCGTCGGCTGGCGGAAGTGGAATCTTCCCGGAGGCCGGCGAGCCGACGGCGGCGATCGCCAATGCCCAGCGCCTCATCAGCGAGGCGCAGCAAGCGGGTGCCGACTCACTGGCGTCAGCGGCGATGGCGTCCGCACGGCAGAACCTCGCCACCGCCCAGGCCGAGCTCGGCACCAACCACAACAGCAACAAGGCAGCACTGAAAGCGCGCGAAGCAGCGGCGGATGCGTCGTATGCTCGGGCGCAGACGGAGCGCACTATGGCCGAGCGGCAGGAAGCTCAGGCACGTCAGGCCCTGTCGACTCTGCCGCCGAGCGGAGGTGCCCGATGACTCGCCGTCTCCTCACCATCAGCGCGCTGGCGGCACTCGCCGCCTGCGGTAGCACCCAAGCGCCGGCCTCGCTCAGTCAGGCCAAGGCGATCTATAGCCAGCTCTCCGCGAGCGGCGCCGAGCGCCGGGCCGGCGCGAGCTTCATCAAGGCGCAGGAAGCCATCAATCAGGCTGACGTCGCCGTTGCGCAGCGGCAGAACAGCGAGTACGTGGCCGGCATTTCGGAAGTGGCGCTCAAGCTCGCGCAGACCGCCGAGGCGGAGAACGCCACCGCTCTGGCCAAGGATTCGACCGTCGCGCTCCGGACGGCGCGACTCAACAGGCTCGTGACTCTCAGTCAGGCACAACGCGATCAGCTGGCCGCGCAGAACTTGCTCTCGCAGGCCGAGATCGAGGCGCTGCGGCAGCGCAATCTGCTCGTGAGCCAGCAGGCCGAATCGCTCAAGGTGAAGGTGACAACCACGTCCCAGCAGGCAGACTCGCTGCGCGGCGCCGCCACCACCGCGACCCAACAGGCGGACTCGCTCCGCAAAGTCGCGGAGCAGGCGAATGCGGCGCTCAACGCCGCCCTCAGCCAGCTCCGCACGCTCGTGGTCGAGATCACGAACCTCAGGCAGACATCGCGCGGTCTCGTGGTGAGCCTGAGCGATGTTCTGTTCGACGTCGACAAGGCCACGCTCAAGCCCGGCGCGGCGAACAACATCCAGAAAGTGGCGGCGGTGCTCAAGCAGTACCCCGACCACAAGATCGCGGTGGAGGGTCACACCGACGCCACCGGCACTCACGACCACAACCAGAAGCTCTCCGAGGATCGCGCGGCGGCAGTGAAGGCGGCGCTGATCGCCGGTGGAGTGGACGCCTCCAAGATCACCTCGACCGGCCTCGCCGAAACGCAGCCCGTCGCGACCAACAGCACCGCCGCGGGGCGGCAGCAGAACCGGCGCGTCGAGGTGGTGGTACTGGGCGCGGGGACGCTCGCCAACCCCGGCTCGGCGATGATCTCGGACACGACAAAGACGCGCATCACCGTCACCGATACGGTTCGGACCAAGCCACCGCGGTAGGCTGACGTCCGCACGATCGATTGGGGCTGGCGAGCGGCACTCGCCAGCCCTGCTCGCATCCGCACCTCTCGTCACAATGTCTCGATCCTCCCCCTCCAGCGCGATCCGACTCGCGATCGCCGGTGCGATGGCGCTCGTGGCCTGTCTCGCGGTGCTGGAGGCGACCGAGCCGCCCGAGCCGGGTCTCGATCCGGATGCCATCTCCTACTTGAGCGGCGCCGAGTCGATCGTGCGCGATCATCGCGTGTTCGTGATGACTGACGACTGGAAAAGCGCAGACAGCGTTCACTCGCTGCAACATTTCCCACCCGGGTTCCCCGCCGCGATCGCCATCCCGAGAGCGCTCGGGATGCCACCGGTCCAGGCGGGCCGTTTGATCGTCGCGCTCTCGGCGCTCGTGGCCGTGCTCACCCTGTCGTGGCTGATGGCGACGGTGAGCGGAAGCCTGGGTGCCCTGCTCTTGCCGGCGATGCTGATCGTCACCCCGCCGGTGGCCTTCATCTATCAGTCTCTGCTGAGCGAGCCGCTCTTTCTCGCACTCGTTTCGCTGACCCTCGTCTGCCTCGTCCGCACGCCGAGCCGGCCGGTTCTGGCCGGGATTCTCGCCACATCCGCCGCGCTCACGCGCTACGCCGGAATCGGCGTACCGGCGGCTGTCGTGCTCTGGACGTTCCTCGACGGCGCCACCGCGCGGCGTGATCGGTGGCGCCGCGCTGCGCTCTCCGCGCTTCCGCCGTTTGTTGGAATCGGCTGGTGGACGCTTCGCAATGTCCATCGCAGCGGACCCCGGTCGCTTCTCTGGTTTCACGGCGGAGAGCACCTCGGCGATGCGGTGCGCGAGGGGGCGAGCACCATCGGACACTGGCTGGCGCCGTCGCTGGATGAGATGTGGGCGCGCGCCGTCTCGGCGGGGACGGTCGTGCTGCTGCTCGTGCTGGCGAGCAGGACTACCCGGCGCTTGGCACCGGATCGGTGGCGCGACATGGCGACGTGGGGTGGCGAACTCCGGCTCATTGCGGCGGCGGTGTTGATGGCGGCCGCATACGGAGGGGTCGTGGCGCTGTCGAGGCTGCTGGTCTATTCCTCGATTCCCTTCGACGACCGGATGCTCGCCCCGTTCGCGTTTCTGCTGGATATTGCGATCGCCGCGGCGTTGGTCTCCTGGTGGCGGGATGCCCGGTGGAGCGCGCGGGCCCCCGCAGCGTTCGCCGTCCTCGCCTGGACTGCCGCATCAGCGTGGTCGACCGTGGACGCGGCGTCGTACGCGCTGGAAGAGGGTCTGGACTACGCTCACGACAGGTGGAGCACGTCGGAGCTGCTCGAATGGGTGCGCGCCAACGGAAACGACCGGCCGCTGTTCACGAACTATCCCCCTGCCCTCTACTTCCACGCCGGCCGGATGAGTCGGCTGCTTCCGCAGGATGCCGCTCCCGACAGCGTTCGCTCCTTCACCGACACGCTGGCACGGCGCCGCGGCCTCATCATCAGCTTCGATTACGATTCGAGCGCGTGGGTCGTGTCGCCGAAGCCGCTGCTCGCCGCGCTTCCGATCCGGCGACTGATACGGGTGAGAGACGGCGAGGTGTGGGAGCCCGTTTCTCCGGTGAGAGCAAGCCCATCGCCATGAGCGCGCGTCAGGAGACTCCTTTCCCCCGGAAGGGCAGCCTCATAATCTGAGGCATGGCGTCTCCCTCGATCCTCGCCGAGTGCGCCCGGCTCGCCGCCGGTGGCGGGACCGGCGCGCTCGCCTCCGTTGCGCGCCGGCGCGGCTCTTTACCGATGAGCGGCACGGCCAAGATGCTCGTGACAACGTCCGGAGGGGGAGCTCGCGTCGGCACCGTCGGCGGTGGCTGCCTCGAGGCAGAGATCATCGAGCGAGCGGTCGAGGTGGCGGAGCGCCGCCGTCCGTGCATCTCCGAGCACACCCTCAACGCCGACGCCGCGGGGGATTACGGGCTGACCTGCGGTGGGACCGCCGTGATGCTCATCGAGCCCGTGTACGGCGATCCCCGTCTGGTCGCGATCTACGATGCGTGCTCCGCGCTCATGGCCCGTGGAGACCGCGCGGTGCTGGTGACCGGGGGCGACTGGTCAGTCGAAATGGCCAAGCTCCTTCTCGGCGGAGGGACCACGGTCGGCGCTGCCGCCCCGGAGCTGGTCGCGGCCGCTCTCGCGTTCGATCCTCTCGCCGAGCTTCCCGAGTTGCGCGACGGCATGCTCATCGAGGCCGTGGCCGGTCCCCCCCGCCTGGTGGTTTTCGGCGGGGGACATGTCGGCGCCAAGGTTGCGGAGGCGGCGTCGTTCGCCGGATGGCGTGTCACGGTCGCCGACGATCGCCCCGAGTTCGCCGATCCGGCGCGGCTCCCGTTCGCGGAGAGCACGGTAGTGTGCGAGTATCATGAGTTGCCGCCGTCGCTGGGGATCGATGCCGCCACGTATGTTGTCGTGGCAACCCGGGGCCACCAGCACGACGCTCTGGTGGTGGAGCAACTGGCGCGGCTCGAGACGCGGTATCTGGGCATGCTCGGCAGCCGTCGGAAGGTCGCCCTCACCTGGCGACTGCTCGAGACAGCTGGTGTCCCCCGGGATCGACTGCGGAGGATCCACGCGCCCGTCGGGCTGGTGATCGGGGCCGATACTCCAGAAGAGATCGCGATCAGCGTCGTGGCGGAGATGATCGCTATTCGGCGCGCCGGCTCGCGTCGCCGCGGCGGCGCTGGCGATCCGGCCGACGGAGAGAATACGGTCGCCGCGGCCTCGCCGTCCGGGTCGGGTTGAACGATAGTTGCACTGGTCGTGGAGACTCTCGGGAGCCAACCCATGGATCGTGAATCGGTGATGCAATCGCTGGAAGAGCGTCGAGTGGTCCAGCTCAGCTATCGCAATGGCGGCGCCCGCACCGTCCAGCCTCACGCCATCGTTCGCAAGCCGGACGGCTCCGAAGTTCTCGAGGCTTACCAGCTGAGCGGCGACTCCGAGAGTGGCACCGACCACGGCTGGAAGAACTTCGAGCTATCGAGCATCGACTCCTTGCAGCTCCTGGCCGAGCGGTTTGACCCGCGACGCGACTTCATGGTAGTGAGCGGCGAAGCGGGGCAGGTCGTCGCGCAGGTGCAGGCGGAGAGCCGGGAGCCGAAGACCGGCCCCGGTCGAGGCGTGCCTCCGCCCAGCTGAGACAGTGGTGGTTACCGGACAACGCTTAGAGGCACGTTGTGGCTGACAGTAGTAGGAATCTCGCTTCGATCAATCCGTTCTTCATTGTGGAGAACCTACAGGTCTCGATCGCCTACTACGTCGAGCGCCTCGGCTTCCAGCTCGACTTCCAAGGCCCAGACGAAGACCCGTACTACGGCAGAGTGAGTCGCGATGGGATCGGCATCATGCTCAAGGCCATCCTTCCTGACGTGCTTCCGCGTCCGAACCGCACCCGACACGGATGGGCTCGTTGGGACGCCTACATCCACACCTTGGACCCCGACGCGCTCTTCAACGAGTTCAAGCAGCGGGGTGTCTCGTTCGTGACTGAGTTGTCTTTCATAGACAATGGCCTCTGGGGCTTCGAGGTCACCGATGCCGACGGGTATGTCCTTGCTTTCGCTCAGGTCCGCGATCAGTAGGGGCTCCCACGGAGCATTGAGCAACCGGGAAGATAGATAACAGAGCAAACCGGCGGACAGTTCTGTTACCTATGTACCCGGTCTGTACCCCCGTGATGTCTAACACTCGTTGGAGCTGACGAGCGGCCTGTCGAAGTGTGGCGGCTCGCTTCGCTCGCTGCCACTTTGTTCTGATTCGCTCGCAGCTCAACTTGGGGGTTGATATGACTGGGCTGGTGTCAAGGGATCAGTGGGTTGCCGTGATCATGGCACGACGTGGGCGCGAGGCAGCATCGACGGTGAATCCTGCTGATATGCGCCGATTACCGACTCGCATCGGCAGCGCGGCAAGAATTGGATTCGTCGGGAGCTGGCTCATTCTAGGCTCGGGGATC
>JBBSGP010000045.1:0-19817 GCA_038253885.1 Gemmatimonadales bacterium
CACGCCCGGGCGCCTGTCTCGACTCGACCTTCTTCGCTAGTTGTTCACGTTCAACTGATCGGTGAAGCTGACGCCTCCGTCGTTCCAGGTAAACGTGATGGTTTTGAACACGAACGTGACGCGCTCCATCTGTCCCTTCTTCATCTCTGCCGGGTCAGTCACATCCATGAATTGCCGGATGTCGGCCACGCGTCCCTGCTTTGACGTCGATGGTGTAGGTCTGCTGTTCCGCGCCGGACGCCGACGGCCGCCAGAACTGGAATGTTCCGTCGATCACCGGGTTCTCCGCGAGCGCTTTGGCGATCAACGGCGTGGCGCGGTCGATCTGTTTCGTGCAGGTGATGCCGTCGTATTGCCGGCGGCCGGTGGCCATCCCAGAGCCCGCTTCACGCGCCGTCTTGACCGACATGTCGATAGCCTCGCACACGATCGTGCCGGACCTTTCCTTCTTCTCGACAGTTGCCTCCCCCCGCACCGCAGTCACCTCTTTCTGCGCTCCGCCTCCAATAATGTCAGCGCCATTCGCCTTGAGCCTCAATGTGACGGACTGGGCGCTTGCACCGAACGTCGGGATGATGACGAGGGAACGGAACCAGGGTACATGGCGACAAGCAGCGATGCCGCGAGTATTGCGATAGCGCGTTCGTGTTTCATGGAAATCCGAGAGGGGGAAAAGAGCAGAGACTGCGACGTCTACTTCGACTTCGGCAGGAGCGCCAGCGTCGGCCTCGGCGAGGGCTGGACCAACGTCACGCCGGTGACGCTCGCACCGGAGAGCTGATATTCGAGAAAGAAGCCCGCGGGCATCCCCGGCGGTCCGGTGAGCCGGAAGCGCGTCGGGCTCTCGGCCACCAGCGTGTACGTGGGCTGCCCCGGCACCATCAACTTGAGAGCGCCGTCCACGACCTGGACGTCCACCGAGATCTTGGGCGTCGTGGACTCGAAGGTGCCGGCGAGCTTGCGCAGCGCGTCGGCGGCGAGAGCGACTTTCGCGGTTGTGTCCACTGCCTCCGGCTTGCGCGTCAGTAGGCCAACGCCCTCCAGGTTGACGCTCGCCACCTTGCCGTCGGCGTCCAGCGCAAAGGACGCGAAGGAATGACCGAGGGCGGCATCGCGCCAGCGCGCCCGAAAGGTGTCAAAGTGCCAGTGCTCGAGCTCCCCGTCGAAGATCCGACCGAAACTCATCAGTAGCTTTCCCCCTTCCTGTTTCACCCGCGCCTCGCCGTACATGCTGTCCACGTACGTTCCGGAGTACTTCTCGAGCGGCAGCGACGGCGATGTGCCGGACACGCGCAGAGCCAATCGCTTCTGCTCCGCCTGCTTGGCGATCGCCTTCTGCTTATCCACCAGCGTCCGGTACGCGACGCTCCAGTCCTGGGGCGCGACGCCGAGAAACGCGTCGAGAACGCGATTCATCACGATCGTAGGGAGAGGACTGCCATTGGCATTGGTGAGGATCACCAGTCCCAGCTTCTCCTCCGGCATGATGGCCACGAGCGCGCTCATCCCATCGATGTTGCCGCCGTGTTGATCCAGCTCTCGCCCGCGATAGTCCTGCACGAACCACCCCATGCCGTACGACATCATGTGGCTGTAGGGATTGAGCTGCTTCGTGTCCGCTGAGACGGGAACGACCTGCTGCGGCGTGTGCGTTTCGGCGAGCGCGGCCGGGCTGACGAGCTGTCTGCTCCCGACTTTTCCCTGGGCGAGCTGGAAGCGCACCCACTTGATCATGTCGGTCACGGTGGAGTTGATCGCGCCGGCGGGGGCAATGTTGTCGATGTTGTGCCAGGAGATGACCCGAAGGGTGTCATCCACCTCACGGTGGGGAGTCGCGACATCGGGCCGGCCGGTGAGGTCGCGCACCGACGTGTTGGTCTCCCCCATCCCGAGCGGAGCGAAGATGCGCTCGCGGACGAGGTCGTCCCAGCTCTTGCCGGCGGCGGCCGCGATCGCCTGACCCGCAGCGAGATACATGATGTTCTGGTAGCCGAACTGGGAGCGGACGCTCCAGGTTGGCTTGAGGAAGCGCACGCGTCGCAGGATCTCGCCGCGATCGTAGTCGGTCGCGTACCACATCAGGTCGCCGCGCACGAGCCCGCTGCGGTGGGTCAGGAGATCGCGCAGCGTCAGCTCGCGTGAGACGTACGGGTCGTAGAGCTGAAAGCTGGGAAGGTGCGTGGTTGCCGGCTCGTCCCACCGCATCTTGCCGTCATCGACCATCATAGCGGCCAGGGTCGCGGTGAACGCCTTGCTGGACGAGCCGATGGCGAAGAGGGTGTGGTCGCCAACCGGCTCCGACTTGCCGAGCGTGCGGGTGCCATAGCCCTTGCTCAGAGCAAGCGAATCCCCATGGACGACCGCGATCGCGAGGCCGGGCACCTTCCAGCGCTGCATCGCGGTCGCGATGTAAGAATCCAGGCCGTCGAGAGGCGCGCGCTGGGCGTTCGCGGCCGCCGGCCGGGCCAGCAACAGAGAAAAGCAGGAGAGGGCCGCGCCGATCGAGGGAGACCACGGACGGCGGCTGCGCGAGAGGAGCATACAAGACCCTCGGAGGGATTGGGGAGAAGGGCAGCAATATGCCGTGTGACGCCGGTGGTCTCAACGGCCGCCACTCTCTTGCGTCGTCCGACGCCCGCCTGCACGATGGAGGGTCCATCTTTTCGAGGAATGAGCTTCATGGTCCGCACTCCGTGCACCGTCGTTCTGCTCTCGCTGATCGCCGCCGCCGCCGGTGCCCAGTCGCCGGCGCGACCGATGACGTTCGACGACATCATGGCGCTCCGGCAGGCAGGCTCGCCGGTGATCTCGCCGGATGGGCAGCAGGTCGTCTTCGCCGTCAACGCCTGGGAGCATCCGAACGCCAAGCCGGATAGCGGCAAGGCGGACACCGCGCGGGGTGACAAGCACGAGCAGCGATCGCATCTCTGGATCGTTCCGAGCGCCGGCGGCGCGACGCGCCAGCTGACGTTCAGCGAGCGGGGCGAGTCGCAGCCCGTGTGGGCACCGGACGGCAAGACGCTGGCGTTCATCTCGGCGCGCGGCTCCGCCGTTGGCGACGAGTCACCCAAGGCGCAGATCTGGGTATTGCCGTTCGACGGGGGAGAGGCGTGGCAGCTCACCACGGCGCGGGAGGGCGTGTCCAGCTTCTCCTGGTCCCCGGACGGGAGTCGCGTCGCCTATCTGGTGGCCGACACGATGCCCAAGATCGACGAGGCCAAACGGAAGCGGAAGGATGACCCGCTGGTGTTCGAGGCAAACCACCGTCTGGCGCATATCTGGGTGGCGGAAGTCGCCACGAAGCACGCGACCGAGGTCGCGCACGGCGACTTCACGGTCCGGGGGGCCCCCTCCTGGTCGCCCGATGGCAGCATGCTCGCCTTCAGTAGCTCACCCACTCCCCTCATTCGCGATTCGCGGAGCGATGCATACGTCGTCTCGATCGCGACCAGGAAGCTGGAGAGAGTCTCGCCGGCGAGCGACGTCTCGTCCAATCCCGTCTGGGCTCCGGACGGAAAGACGCTCGCGTACACGATTCTTCCGAACAGCCACGCCGCGCACGGCGACAGCATCATGGAGCGCGAGCTCGGCAACGAGCACATCATCCTCTACGACGTGCGCGCCAAAAAGACGACCGACGTGTACGATCCGAAGATGGACGTGTCCGCGGGGCAGTTGCGGTGGTCGCCCGATGGCGCGCGTCTGTCGTTCACGACCGGCGAGCGCGCATACGGCGCCGTGTACGCCTACGACGTGGCCACAAAGAAGCTCGCGAGGGTCATCGGCGGCACGCTGATGCGCGGGTTGTCGTGGAGCAAGGACGGGCGCCGGGTCGCGTACGCGATGGAGACGACAACGTCGCCCGCCGACATCTACGTGAGCGATGCCGGCTTCGTCACGCCCCGAAAGCTCACCACCCTCAACCCACAGGTCGCCAATTTTGCGCTCGGGCAGACCGAGGTCGTCACGTGGAAGAGCGACGATGGCACGCCGGTCGAAGGCGTGCTGCTCAAGCCTGTCGGCTATCAGGCGGGCACGCGCTATCCGCTGCTGGTGGAGGCGCATGGCGGACCCACCGGCGCGACGGGGGCCGGATTCAAGGCGGGGTCGGGCTCTCCCGGGCAGGTCTGGGCCGGAGAGGGATGGGCGGTGTTCTACCCCAATCCACGCGGCTCGACCAACTACGGCGAGAAGTTCATGCGCGCGAACATCATGGACTGGGGCGGGGGAGACTACCGCGACATCATGACCGGGGTGGACCATCTCATCCAGAAGGGAATCGCCGACTCGACGAAGATGGCATTCGCCGGCTGGAGTTATGGCGGCTACATGACGGCGTGGGTCGTGACCCAGACGTCACGCTTCAAGGCGGCTCGGATGGGCGCGGGGCTATCCGATCTGCAGAGCATGTACGGCACCACCGACATCCCTGGCTACATCGGAACCTTCTTCAAGGGCATGCCGACAAAGGAGACACTCGAGTTCTATCGTGCTCGCTCGGCGATCACCTTCGTCGACAATGTCACCACGCCGCTCCTCATCCTCCATGGCGGCAACGATGAGCGCGTGCCGACGGGGCAGGCCATGGAATTCTACCGGGCGCTGAAGGATCGGGGAAAGATCGTCGAACTGGTGTTCTACCCCCGCGAAGGGCACGGTCTGAGCGAGTACTACCATCAGGTGGACAGGATGCGCCGCGAGCACCAGTGGATCACCCGCTATACGCTCGGTGGGGGGCGCGACGCGAAACCCGTGACTTCTTCCGCAGGGAGCGCGACGCCAAGACGGTGACCCAGAACAGGATGGCGCCGATCCCGACGAAGAGCCACGGTAGCCAGTCCAATCCGATTCCGTGGGGCGTCGGGATGATGTCGTAGGGATCGCTCGGATTGACCAGAACGCGTGTCGTGCCTTCGTCACGGGCGGCGGCGGCACGCCGAGCGATCCCGTTGTAGTTGCTCCAGTACGCGCCGCGCACCATGGGCGCGTGGTAGCCGCGTTTCGCCACCTCGTAGCTCAGCCAGAGGCGCACGGCATAGAGGTCGGCGTGCGAGCTGCTGCTCGAGCTGCTCGACTGCCAAACCACATCGGTGCTGTCGACGCGTGTCTCCACGGAGAGCCAAGCGGTGCGCTGATGGTGCACCAGATAGGCCCCGAAGAGACCTCCGCCCAGGAACATGGCCGTCATCACCGCCAGAAAGGCGACGGCGATCGGGGGCGGCATGCCCCAGCTTGCGGATGACTCGTGATCCCCGCCCTGGCGCATCCACAGCGCGAGGAAGAGCGCTCCAAAGCCGCAGAAGAAAAGCCCCAGCCCGCCGAGGATGAGCGGCCCGGCATAGAAGCCCCAGCCGCCGGGATTGATCGTCAGCTTGGTGGGATCGCGGGGATCCGCCATCGCCAGGACGCTGCCCGCACGCTCGGCCGCCGCCGCCCTTCGCACCGCCGAGCCGTAGCCGCTGGAATACACGTTGTCATTGACCGGCGCGGTATAGCGCTGGCCGGCGAGCTCGTAGCTCAGCCAGAGACGCTGCGCGTAAACGGCTTCGCGCCGCTTGACCGGGGTGACCACACCGGCGCTGTCCACGTGCGCGCGGACGCGCGGCCAACTCGCGAGCTCCTGGCGCAGGCGCCCGGCTTCGCGAGCGGCAAAGCCGACCATCAATAGCCCAACGCCGCCGAAAAGGAGCGTTGCGCTCCGCCAGGTGAGAGTCCCGCTCCACCTCAGCCCGAAGCCCATGCGGCTATAGGATGCGCTGGCTTAGACCTCTCTGCAACGAGGCGACCAGTTCGCTCTTTGTTCGGGCGAAAAGCGGTGACTATTTCATGATTAGACCGTCTTAATATTACAACACTTTAAGGAAGAATATGACTAAGCCAATGACATATCTGGACACCGAGTTGCGACGCGGACGCGCCTATCTGGCCGCGCTCGCGACCGTGGTGATGTCGGCGTGTTCGGCTGACGTCGTGAGTCCATTGCCGACTTCATCGTCTGCACAGAAGATCTTCGACATCCCGGTGGCGCGGTCGTCGTTGGTGATGCTCCCGACCGGAAGTTACGGATGCGGTCGCGCGATTGCCATCAACAACACTGGAATGGAAGGTGGGAACGTCTTCGACTGCGCTACGCCCGGAGTCTCGCATGCGGCAGTCTGGGTGAACGGCACGCTCACCGTACTGCCCTGGCTTGCCTCGACGGGAAGCTCGAACGTGAGTGGGGTGGCGGACGACAGCACCGCCGTCGGGTTCGCGATCGACGCGATGGGTGTGTCTCACGCGGCGTCGTGGCGGAATGGCGTGCTCACTTTGCTCCCGGGCGGCCAGAACAGCACTGCCGTGGGCATCGGAAGCGACGGTGTGATCGTCGGGTCCGTCATGCTGGCGGGCGTGCGGCTCCCCGCGCTCTGGGTGAACGGGCTGCTCCTGACGGATGCCCAGCCGCTGGGCTATCTCGGCGCACGCTTCCTGTCCCGTGCGGTCGGCGTCGTCGCCGGCACCGCGCTCAACCCCGTGAATGGCGTCGTGAGGGGCGCTAGCGCGTTCCGTTGGTGGGGTCCCGGCAACTACCAGCTGTTGGATCTTCCAGCCACCGCATCGAGCGTGGCGCTCGGCGAGGTGAACGACCTCGGTACCGTCGCCGGTGTGGCGTTCGGCGCGAGCGGCGCCATGAGCGTCTATTGGCCCGGTGGCTCGACGACACCGGTGACCGTTCCGGTGCCGTCCGGATACGCGAGCAGCGACATGCGCGCCATCAACAATGCAGCGATCATGTCTGGCTCGCTGACCGGCATGGGCGTCGGGGCGGTTACGGATCCGGTGACCTACGATACGCAGAACGGGAAGTGGTTCAAGCTGGCGAGCAGCGGCTCCTTTGGCGCCGTGTACGGGAGCAACGATATGGCGATGTTCGCCGGGTCGGTCGGGACAACCAGTCCGCAGCCGGTGCTCTGGCGCTGAGGTCGAAAGTGGCGTCTCGACACACCCGCGCGAGAACAGACCGAGATAGAACAGGCCCGCCGATATCGGCGGGCCTGTCTCTCATCACGACGGCGAGCGATCAGACGCTGCGTCCTCTGATCGTTCAACCTCCTCAGCCTATCCCACCACCGAAGGAAGAGAAATATCCGCTGAGCTGGCCAGTGGCTGGGCAACTCCCGAGTGCATCCGTGATGATTCCCTGCACCCCGACGAGAAAGCTGCCGTACACGCCCCCGCCTTCAACGGACCGGGAGCCCTGAAGCTGGCCCGTGATGGCGTCGGTGATCTTGAAGGTGAAATCGGTGCCCACGATATCGCCGTGCGCATTGATCTTCTGATCCGGAGGCACACCTTGCTGGTGGATGGTCACCTGCTTCCCGACCGTCGGGTTGATTTGCAGCCACTGGTTGTTGTTCTGCGTGTTCTCGAAGTACTCCGAGGTAAACGAGAAGACCAGGGAGTGCGGCATGCACGGACCTGGCGGAAAGCTACCCGTCGGCGCAGCGCCCTGAATGCTCAAAGCTGCCTCGACCGGCGTCACGGTCAGCGTGGCGGATCCTCCCCCACTGACACGCGGCGGTGGCGCGGTGCCCGCGTCGAAGGACGGTCCGGAAGGACGGAGCGACGTGGGTGACGTCGCCGGGTCGGCGCAGCCGGCGACGAGAACTGCGAGAGCAGCAATAGCGGCGAGACGACTCATACCTGATACCTCGGGCGGAGAGTACCGGCATCGCGCCGGCGGCGGTTGAAACGATGACTCGTGAGTGGATGCTGCTTTCGTTCCTGGGACCCGGAGAACAACGATGCGAATCCAGCGGGGACGGTGCAAGAGTGTCGCTCCATGCCGGCGCCACGCACACCCTGGAATCAGCGCCCCGATACGATTCCAACACGTTGCGGTTGGTCGCCGCCGAGCTGACCGACTTTGGTCGCCGCCTGTGCCGCCTGAGTGCGCAAGCTGGTGTCGCCCAGAGACCACGCCCGCGCGACCAAAGCGTACGCCCGCGCGGCGACGGCGTAGTGCTGCAGCTTTTCGGCCACCAGAGCGCGCTGCCGTGCAACCACCACCTCGAGGGGTGTGACCAGCACGTGCGGGCGTTCCTGCAGCGCCGATTCAGCCTCGGCGTGCTTTCCGAGGCTGTCCAGCACTCTGGCCTTCGTGTAGCGGTCGAGGTAACAACCGAGGCAGAGCGTATCGGGAAGCTGCTCGAAGCGGACGAGAGCATCACCATCGTGGCGAGCGAGCGACAGATAGGCGCGCACAGCCGCTTTGCGATACGCCCAGTTTCGGCGACGGACGGGCGTGTCCGCGTGAAGGAGGGCGCTGTCCGCGCGCGCGAGCCCGGCGAGCAGTGACGCCGTGTCGCCGTGTGCAGCCCACCAGGGAAGTGCGTAGCCGATCCAGATGGACTTGTCGTGCAGCCAACGGGCGAACACAGCCGCCGCCGTGTCGGGAGGGACGCCTCCCATGGCAGCCAGGAGGCCGAAAGGCTCGGCCTCGAGAGCACCGATGTTGGTGCCGAGGGTGTCGTACGCCTCCCGTACGTGACCGCGATAGGCCATCTCCTCCACGACCAGGACGCGGCGGATACCGGGGTCGACGATGAAAGCGGAGGTGGAGTGACGCCCTTGCATCGGCAGTTGGAGCAATCGAATACCGACTTCCGCCGAATCAGCCCACCGTCGAACGATCAGCCAGGCCGTCTGGAGGGCATCGGCGGAGAGAGTGTCGAGCACCTTTGCCGTGCGCCCCGAGATGCCGCCGCCCTTGAGCAGATCGCTCAGCGCCTGAATCCCGTCGGCTTCCTCGTCCGTGGGCTCCAGCGCGAGATAGCGCGCGATGTAGCGAAGCCCGGAATCGCGGCCGTCGCGAGTGAGGCCGAGCTCGATGGCGTGGATGTAGGCTGGCGTGAACCCGGAATCCAGCTTGATCGAGCGGTCGAAGGTCGCGAGAATGGTATCCTCGGAGACGCTCAGACCCGGGCCGTCCGCGTAGTGGAAGTAGGCCTCCCCCAGGGCGAACCACACCTCCGGGTCGGTGGGGAAGCTGTCGCGCGCCGTCCGCAATGTTCTGAACAGTCCGCGCACGGACGCGAAGAAGGCGGTGTCGGTCTCGAACTCCGTCAGCGCGGCGCGGAGGGAGTCGGCGGCAATGAGCAGGCTGTCCCGCCGCGGCAGGCCACGATTGAAGTGACCTGCCTTCCGTAGGTAGGATCGAGAGATCGAGTCGTCGGCGCTCCGTCGCCATCCCACGACCAGGCCGGCATGGCGATAGGCCAACGCGAAGCCACTGTCCGCATCGATTGCCCGCTCGTAGTAGGCCATCGCCGAATCCCACGCGGATCGCCGGTAGAATTGTTCCCCCACGAGAAACGCCTGCAGGGCCGGCAGGGTCGTTCCATCCAGCCAGGTCGTTGGAAAAGCACCGAGCGGCCTCCACTTGTTGAGCTCCTTGAGGAGTGCCCGCGCGAGATCGTTGGCAAGTGGAGGGAGCTTCTCCTTCGGTCCACTGCGCCCGA
The DNA here is from genome assembly GCA_038253885.1 of Gemmatimonadales bacterium. GTDB lineage: Bacteria > Gemmatimonadota > Gemmatimonadetes > Gemmatimonadales > Gemmatimonadaceae > JALZAQ01. The sequence continues at coordinate 9,501 of JBBSGP010000045.1, forward strand.
TGCGCACGCCGAGCGGTCGGGCCCGGGCGACGTCGATGATGGTCGCCGTCACGTAAACCGAATCGCCGCCGGTCGCGACGATGCTACCAAAGATCGCGAGCGCCGCTCCCATGCGCTTTCCGAGCTGCGCGGCGGTGAGCTCGTCGGCCTTCTCGTTCCACGTCCGGACGTAGCGGCTGGGAGGGACGCTCTTGACCCACCCCTGCCCACTGATCGCCTCGGAGAGCACGTCCACCATCCCCTCACGCAGGCTCGGCTCGACGCTGCGAACGTTGAAGGGAAGGATCACGACGTAGTTCGGGTCGAGCTTCGCCATGTGGGCGCGAGAATAGATGCCGGAGCCGATGGCGGTGACCGCGAATGCCGCCGCTCCGCCCCAGAGGAGGCGTCTGGGCACCCGGCGGCGCGGTGCCACCGGGAACGGGGCGGTCATTGGTAGATCGAGCGCGTCCCGGAACTCGGCGGCCGTCGGGTAGCGGTCCTCCGGCGCCTTGGCGAGCGCCTTGGCGATCGCGGCGCTGATCTGCGGCGGGACTTCAGGAGCAATCGTCGAGACGAGTGGCGGAGGCTCGGAGAGATGGGCCGCGATCAGCTGTTGCATGGTCGGCCTGGCGAAGGGCGGCTGGCCCGCGAACATCTCGTACGCCACCACCGCCAGAGCGTAGACGTCAGCGCGGGCGTCGAGATCCTTCTCGCCGGCCAGCTGTTCCGGAGCCATGTAGCCGAGCGTGCCGATGCCGATGCCCGTTCCGGTGAGCCGCTCTTCAGTGGTCATGCGCGACGCTTCCACCGCGCGCGCAATACCGAAGTCGGTGACCAGCGCGTGCCCTTCCTGCAGAAGGATGTTCGCCGGCTTGATGTCGCGATGGACGATGCCCCGGGCATGCGCGAGCGCGAGCGCATCAGCGATCTCGCGCAGCACGCGCAGCGCTTCGGCCACGGGGAAGCGGCCCGATGTCTCCAGCCGATGTCGCAGCGATTCGCCGGATACATACGGCATGATGTAGAAGAACAGGCCGCCGCTCGTGCCGGTGGAGAGCACGGACAGGATGTTCGGATGCTGCAGACGGGCCGCGACCAGAACCTCGCGCTTGAAGCGCGCCGCGCTCACCTCGCTGGCGGTCTCCGGGGGAAGGAGCTTGATGACGACCTGGCGCTCGAGCGACGATTCGGTCGCGAGGAACAGCCTGCTCATCCCCCCGGGCGAGAGCTCCCGCTCGATGACGTACGCGTCACCGAGGATGGCTTGGAGCTGCTCTTTGAGATCGGTGGCCACCGAGAGTCCTTTCGGCCGTCGAGCAGGATGAGAGAGCTACGTACCAGTCGCTGTGAAGGTGACGTCCGTGAGGCCGGTCACTCGTACGGTGACGGTCTGAGCGCCCGTCGTTGAGGGGAGGGTGAGAGTGCTCCGGGCCTCCCCTTTGACATCGGTCGTCGTCGACGCGGCGCTCAACGTTCCGCCGGTGGTCGTCCACGTCACGGTTTTGCCGGAGATGGTGTTGCCGTATTGATCGGTGACCTTCACCACGAACGCCGCTGGGAGAGTGGTGCCCTTGGCGGCCGTCTGGTTGTCCCCGCTCACCTTGACGATCTGGCTCGCCGCCGCCGGTGTGACGTTGACGGTGAAGATCGCGCTGGGGCCGGAAGCCGCAGTCGCGGTGACAAGAGTTGTTCCCGCGCCCGTGCCGGCGGTGAAAGTCGTCTGAGCCTGACCAGCCGCGTTGGTCGTCGTGGTCGCGCTGCCGAAGCTGCCGCCGTTGGAGCTGGCGAACGTGACCGTCACTCCGCTCACGGGGTTGCCTCCACCATCGGTCACCTTCGCAACGAGCGGAGCCGCGAGCGCGGTGCCGGCGACCGCCGATTGGTTGTCCCCGCTCACCACGGCGACGACGGCGATGCCTCCGGCGGTCTGGGTCGCGGTGAAAGTGACGGGCGGCAGCCCGGCGGCGATCGCGGTGACCGCCCCGCTGCCAATGGAGCTTCCGAGCGTCCACGTCACCTGCGCCACGCCGGTCGCGTCCGTCACGGTGCTGGATCTGCTCACCGACCCGCCTCCAGCCGTCACCGCCCAGGTCACGGTCACGCCAGCCATGGGCTGCCCGCTCTGATCCTTGACCTGGACGACCAGCGGATTGGTAAGATCGATGCCCGCGGCGCCCATCTGGAGGTCGCCGCTGACCTTGCGAAGGCTGGTCGCGACCTGCGGTCCGGTGGATCCCGAGCTCGAGCAGGCCGCGAGCATCGTGGCGAGCGCCAGCGCTTTCCACACGCGGAGCGAAGAGAACGACGAGCGGACAGCAGCGTATGGAGACATGACGGTCCTCGGCGAGGCGATTCGGTGGAGCACAGGTACGAGGGCGCGACGCGCACGCGGCCGGGCAAGCGAGCCGCGTGCACCCGAAGCGATCCTGTGGCATGTTACCCGGTGCGGGGTCACCCCGCCACCGCTCCGGCCGCGGCGTGGGTGAGCGGGGAGGGGGGAGGGGGAGTCCGACATTCTCACGGAGGGATGATGCGGGAGATCAGGTGCGCGGACGGGAACAGATGGAACATCGTCCTGGTCGCCGAGTCGGGAGGAGCGGCGCCGGACGTGCCGCACATCCGCGGCGGGCGGCGGGAGAACGTCGCCGAGGACGATGCCGCTGTGGTTCTGCTCAGATGCTCCACCTGTGAGGGAGAGGAGCGGCATGTCACGGTTCGCTCGCCTCACCACGACTGGATGCAGATGTCGAGCGAGGAGCTCTGCCGGCTGATCACGGCGGCCCAGGCGAGCGGAACAGCATCGGCTTGACGCCTGCTCCGCTGGCCGCTGGTATCGCCTTCGAGATGACATAGAAACCATCGGCGACGCGAAGCAGCTCGGGGCTCGACAGCCGCAGCGGTGCGCTCTGCCAGGCCTCCGTTGGCCGCAGAAGGGTAGGCTCGGCGCCGGCGATCAACACCTTAACCGGCATGTCGAAGCCGCGCACCACGTCGCTCCAGCGGAACGAGAGCGTGGCTCCGTCTGTGCGGTACTCGAGAACGGGGATGCGCGTCGTCCTCAGATATTGCTCGAAGACTCGGGACAGATCGATCCCGGCCTCCCGGCTGATGTATGCTTCCACGTCGCGACCAGTCACGGTCCGATGACGGTAGGCGGAGGCCAGCCCCCTCAGGATGGCACGCCACCTCGCGTCGTCGTTGATGATCTGGCGGATGGTGTGCAGCATGTTGCCGCCCTTGTAGTACATGTCGTCGGAGCCGGTGCTGTTCACGCCCGGGATGCTGACGATGGGCCGATCATTCTTGACGTTCGCCCGGCTTCCGATCAGATACCGGGCCCCCGCGGCTGTACCCTGCTGACACTCGGTGTAGAGGCCCTCGGCGTAGTTGGCGAAGCTCTCGTGAACCCACATGTCCGAATGATCCTTCGCCGTGATGCTGTTTCCGAACCACTCGTGCGCGCTCTCGTGAACGATGATGAAATCCCAGAGCAGGCCGAGGCCGGTGCGCGACAGATCGCGTCCGCGATAGCCGTTCCGGTAGCGATTGCCGTACGCGATGGCGCTCTGGTGCTCCATGCCGAGGTGTGGAGTCTCGACCAGCTTGAATCCGTCCTCATACCAGGGAAACGGGCCGAACCAGGACTCGAAGCACGCCAGCATCGGCTCGGCCTGGCGAAATTGGACTTCGGCGGTATCGAGGTGCTGCGCGAGCGGCCAGAAATCCATTGTGAGAGCTCCGGACTCGCCGTGAAACACGCGCCCGAAGTGGGCGTAGGAGCCGGCGTTGATGGCGACGTCGTAGTTATTGATCGGCGCTGTCACGAACCACTCCCAGGTGGTGGTGCCGTCGAGGTGATGGCTGACGCTCCGCAATCGCCCGTTCGAGACGTCGATCATCGAGTCAGGAACGGTGATGGCCACGCGCTGGCTGTCCGGCTCATCGGACGGGATGTCCTTGTTGGGCCACCACACGCTGGCGCCGATTCCCTCGCAGGCGGTAGCGATCCAGGGTCGTCCCAGACTGTCCCGAGCCCAGCTGACACCGCCGTCCCACGGCGGATTCTTCGCCACTCGCGGCCGGCCATGGTAGAAGCCGACGAGTGTCTTCCGATTGCCCGGACGCTGAGCGGCGGTGAGGGTGACAAAATACGCACTACCGTCTCGGCGGTAGCGGAGGTGGCGGTGCTCCTGAACGATGCTATCCACGCTCAGCGGCGCTGCGAGATCGATCTGCATCTCCCGGGCAGCGCGAAGCACCACGTAGCTGATGCCGTTGTAGCCGCTGATGCTGCTGTCAGAGGGATTCACGCTCACGTGGAGGTCGTAGAACGCGACGTCCCACCAGGCGCGCTGCGGGGTGTTCGACCCGCGCAGCGTGTCCGCATGGGTGAAGACCCGAGCGCCGGAGTCCTGCGCCGCCGCCCCGTGAGCGGGGTGGAGGAGCAGCAACGCCAGCGGGATGAGGCGTCTCATCCTCAACCGAGAGCCTTGCCGAACGTCAGCTTGTCGTCGCCGGAGCGATAATAGTTCCGGATGCGCGAGAGGAGCTCGTAGCCGGCCCGCTCGTAGAATCGCACCGTCGCCCGGTAGGAGTCGTGTGATCCCGTCTCGATGAGAAGAAGGTTGCCTCCACGGCGCCGGACCTCGTTCTCGGCGAAGGCGAGAAGGCGCTGGCCGAAGCCCGCGCCCTGCGCGGTCGCATCCACGGCGATCCAGTACAGGTCGTAGGTGCTCTCGGTGAGCGGTGTCGGCCCGACGCATACATAGCCCTTGACGTCGCGATCCGCCTCGAAGACGAAGACGAAGTATCCGCTCTCCTCGCCCAGATCGAGCCACTCGTCTATCAGCTCGAGCGCGGTGTCGATCTCGGCCGGAGAGAAATTGCCGACGGCGCGGACGATCGACTCCACCCGATCGCGGTCGCTCGCCACGAGCGGCCGCACGACTCCCTGGTCCGGCGCGCTCACCGGCGGGGCCAGCGAGCGCGCGGGCCCGCTACAGACTTTCGATCCGACACGGCAGAGCGGGTGGTAGCGTGTCGGGAGTGAACGGAGTAGAGTTGCCGCGCGGCCGCCGCCAGGCCGGTCGCAGGCATCCGAATCGCGCGGAGGAGCAGTGCCCCCGAGAAAACGCACATCCGTGACAGCTCGCAAGAAGGCTGTCAGCAAGAAGCGCGCGGCGCGTGCCCCGGTCAAGAAGGCGCGGAGCACATCCGAGACCGAGCGGCAGGCGCCGTACTACGTGCAGTGTCTGCACCGGCGTCGCGGCGTATCCACCTGGCTCGTGAACGGCTCGTACATCCGTCGCAACGTGGACGAGGAGTTCAGCAACTTCGCGCACCACTGGTCCATCGCCGCCATTCCGAAGGATGAGATCTGGATCGATCAGGAGACGGACGCCGACGAGCAGCGATTCTTCATCAAGCATGCGACAATCGAGCGTGCTCTCCTCTCGCAGGGGAAGGATTACAACACAGCGCGCGCCGCGGCCAATCTCGCCGAACGTCGGATGCGCGCGAAGTCAGGCGACCTCCAGAAGGTCGCGCCCGGAAAGTCCCTTCCCCAGGCGTCTCGCGTGCACGCCCGTCTCTGGAAGACACTGCCGAACGGGGTGCAGGTGTGGTTCGTGAAGGGGCGACTGGTGCGGAGCGTCTACGACATCGAGTTCACCGAAGGCGGTCACGAGCATGTGTACGAGTATGTCCCGAAAGACGAGATCTGGATCGACGATGATTGCCACGAGGATGAGAACGGCTTCGTTCTCTTCCACGAGATGCACGAACGCAACCTGATGGCGAAGGGGATGGACTACGACGCGGCACACGAGGAGTCCAGTCGACTCGAGCGGCACTATCGCAACCATCCGAGCGAGCTGCACGACGCGCTCGCGGCGGAGGGATGGGAATGAGGATGGCAGTTCTTACGCTGCCAGAACGTGATCGATCAGGCGCCCGAGAGCGGCGGGGTCGACCGGGAGCGACAGGGTGTGGACGTCGCGCTCCTTGCCCATGCTGATGATGCGCTCGCGATCCTTTTCGTGGCCGAAGAGAATCACCTCGCTGCCGATGCGGCTGGCCGCCTCGTAGGCCGCGTCCTCGCAGGCCGCATCATGATCGCAGTCGATCAGGACGAGGGGAGCCCGCAGGCGCTCGATGGCCGCGAGGGGAGTCTCTCCCACTTCTGAGAATCGCGGCTGATCGCCGGAGATCTCGACCAGCACACCGAGGAGCGCTCCCACCACACAGTCGGCGGCAATGATGAGAACCTCGCGCTTGATTCGACTGTCCATGGTGTCGCTGCAGAGGGTGGGCCGCCCGGCGGACCTGGTGCGCTCCATGCAATCCGTCGGCCAGCGACCAGGGGAGAGATCGATTCGCACATCTTGCAAGAGACCGTGACGCTCGCTAGCATCGCTTCGGCGGCTGCTCCCTCATCCGGCCGCCACCGCGCGGATCGGAGCCTCGATCTTGCCCCCATCAGCGGCGGCGTGCGGACCTCTTCCCTCGGCTGGGACACCTCGTCCCGAGTTGGCGCGGAATCGATGCCGTCTCCCGCACTGTCTCCCGACGCACTCCGCGCCGTTCTCAGGGCCGCCCTTCAACGGCTGGAAAACGGTTCGGCCATCCACTCCGATGGCCAGCTCGGAGACGCGTTGATCACGCTTTCCGCCGAGGCGAAGCGCCACTCGCTTCGCGCCGAACAAGTGCTGGTGCTGCTCAAGCAGGCGTGGCGCGAGCTACCCGAAGCCAGAGCGCTGACGGATGGGGAAGCTCGGCAGGCGTTGCTCAGCCGCGTGATCGTGCTCTGTCTCGATGAGTACTACGGCGCGACCGACTGACGCCTGAGGGGCGGGGCTGTGGCACCGGTGAGGCGCCGGCCCAAAACCGAGGCAACCACGGTAGTGTTGCTCCGGCGCGACACGGAGGGGCGAATTTGACGGTCCCAACGTGCTTTTCGGTCCCTCCGCACGAAAATAGACGACTCTACCGCGCGGAGCGCTGGGGTCGCATCTTGCTCCGGCGCTGGCATGCCAGGTGCCTGCCGGTCCGCCGCCATCCAGGGGTGCGGCGATCGAGGAACCGGTCGACAGGGAGGTCGATCACCGTACGTCACACCGGGTCCGCGGAGGAACGAGGGTAGTGAACAGAGAGAGATCGACGCCGGGGCTGCGCGAGACGCAGACCGCGCGCTTCCCCCACTCCGTCCTCCCGACCCCAGCCATGGCTGACGACTCTCGCTCCGCGGCGCATCCGGAAGCTGGTCTCTCGACGACGGTCGAGCCGGCGCCGCCGTGCCCCGTGCCGCCGAGCGACATGTCCGGTTGGCGGGACGTCAGTGTGCAGGCCGATGGCGATCTCCACCTCTCCTTTCGGATGAACCCGGGGCTGCGCTCACCCCGCCGCGGACTCATGGATGAGGCTCGTCGTTTTTCCGGTCGTGCCTACTCGCTCGGCTGGTGGTCGGAGCCCACCAGCCCGGCTCACTTCGTGGCTCTCTGGGTCTCGGAGCGCCCCGGCTTTCCGACCGGAGCCTATTCCCCGGACAGCGAGCCGAAGCAGCACGGGTGGGACACGTGCACGGAACACATCGACGGACGTGAAGTGAGTATCGCCAGCTGGCTCACGACCACCTCTGACGGTCCTCCCATCTACAGCGTCGCGGCGCACTGGCCTCTTCGCCCTGGCGTGTGGATCGAGCTCGCCGCCGATGCCCCGACGCGCCGTGCGCAGGAGGACTGTCTGGCCATGCTGCGAACCCTCCGCGTCGAGAGTCGCTCCCCGACGCGGGATGCCCCGGAATGGCTGCAGGACGCGCGCGGAGTGGCCGCCAACGGCGGCGGCGTGGCGGGCGGGGGAGGCGCGGGAGGGGGGGCCGGCGTGGAAGACCGGGCCGTGCCCGACGCGGCGCGCGTCGCGGCGCCCGCCACGGAGTCCGACGTGGCATATGCCAGCTCCCGGCTGCGCGCGTTGCCGGGAGTTCTCGCCGCCGAGATCGAGTGGGATCCCGAGGCGGGCGTCACCGACATCCATCTGCTCGTGACCAAGGATGCGGAGCCCCGCGCAACGCTGCGGGCAGCGGAGCGGGTGCTCGATGACGAGCTGGGGCCGAGCCTCGAGGATCGGAAGATCTCCCTGGTCCAGACGGTCGCTACGTCCGATGAGCTCGGCCGACTGTCTCCGCCGGCCGCCAGCGGCGACGCGGGCCGTCCGGCACGGGCCGCGGATGGACTCCCCCGTGCCGCCGACGTCGCGGCTTCAGCGCCGGAGCGTGCGCGCCGCGTGCTGTTCGAGGATCTGGAGATGAAGCGGACCCGCGCCTCGGGGGAGAAATATCGCGTCACCCTGCGGCTCGATGGAGTACCGCTCATGGGCGAGGCAGCGGGAGCGGTCATCGAGGGACAGCGACTCGCGGCCGTGGCGCGCGCCACACTCGCCGCGCTCTCCTCGGCGCCGGACCTGCCGAAGGCCGGCAGCCTGGGACTCGAGGGTGCGACGATCGTCGAGACGTTCGGTCGCACTCTGGTGCTGGTGGCGCTGACGGCGCAGCGCGGACGGGAGGTGGTGCTCCTCAGTGGGTCGGCGGAGGTGAAGGACGATCGCGAGACGGCGACCGCGCTGGCTGTGCTCGACGCGACCAACCGCTGGCTGGATTGAGCGGAGCGCATCTTGCGTTGTGACCTCCGCGAATGGTGATCGCACGGAGTCATGATTCTCGGGAGGTCGTATGCACGGACGCTCAACGCTGGATCGCTGCCTGCTCGTTGCCACGCTCGCGACTGCCGCCTGTGTCGGTCCCTTCCGCCGCGAGCCCGTCGTCAAAGTCAGCCCGGGCGACGTCACCCTGAACGCCCGGTGGCACGGCACGCTCGTGACTCCCGCCGCGCTGGCGGGTGCGGTCCAGATCAAAGGCGAGGCCTCGATGGCGCCGGAAGCCAAACGAGGATTCACCGCACTCTCCGTGAGTGTCAGCAATGCGGCACCGGGCGGTGTCCACCCCTGGTCAGCCCATCGCGGTACCTGCAGCGCTGACGAGGGATTGCTCGGGACTCCGAATCTCTACCGCCCGCTCAAGATCGGCGACGACGGCAAGGCGTTCTCGTCCGCTACCATTCCGCTCGACACTCCCACGACCGGAAACTATTTCATCGTGGTCTACGCGTCCGCAGCCAACACGGAGACCACGATCGCGTGCGCCAACCTCGCTCCGCCGACGCAGTAGATCGCGGCTCGCGCAACCGTCCGACGCGATCACGGGCGCTCAGTGAACGAAGCGCCGTCCCAGCGACCATGACGACACTCGCGGTCGAGCACAGCAAAGCGCTACGCCTCGTCATCGGCTGGGACAGTGTGGTCTGGCGCTGCTCGGACAGCGGCGACGAGAGCTTCGACACGGGGGCCCAGAGTGTCGATGGCGGCAGCGACAACACTCGCGTGGTGCGCTGCCGCCGGAGCGACGTCGAGGTCTTGATCATCGCGCCGCTCAACTGGCAGTCGCGGAGCTCGAGCGTGCTCCTGCCACTCATCGAGGCGGCCGCGAGAGCGCACCGCACTCGATAGGCAGGCGTGTGCCCGCCGCGCCGGATACTCTATGGCGATCCGCGCGGCGCTGGCAGCGACCATCCGACGGCGACGCGGCGATCCGCGCCGGGAATCACAGCGACCGAGCGAGCCGTGCCCAGAAGCCATCGGTCCATCCGGTTGTCGGGACGCGCGTGGTTGAACCGCACGACCTTGAGGCCCGTGAGAGTACCGAGCCCGGCACCCATGACGACATCGCTCGTCCAGTGCTTGTTCGAATACAGCCGTGATACTCCCACCAGCGTCGCTCCGCCATACATGATCGGCGCGACGTACCACGTCGATCCGGGCCACCACCGGCGGGTCTCGAGAGTAAACACGGTGGCGGCCGCGAAGGCGGCTGCGGAGTGACCTGACGGGAAGGAGCTGAAAGCGCCGTGACCGAAAGCAAAATAGTCGGGGTCGGAATTGTCCCCCTGCGGGCGCGCTCGACCGGTCGCTTGCTTGATGCCGGCCGCCAGCGCGCCGCTCAGCAGCACCGCCTCGGTGCCGTGGAGCCCCAACTCGGCGACGCGATCGAAGCGTGCCGCCCGCCCGACTCCATACATCGCGACGCCGATGAGGATCGCGCCCGGTCCGCCGACCTGGCTGAATGTCCGTGATGCCTCGCGGGTGACCCGGCTGGCCTGCGTCTGGGGCTCCTGGAGCTCCTGGGCGATGTGCCGGTCGAGCGGCATCATCGCCGCCGTGCCGATGATCACGCCAGCCGCGAACAGGGCGTCGCCGCGAACGAACAACCGGCGGTTGTCCGAGATC
>JBBSGP010000046.1:0-19573 GCA_038253885.1 Gemmatimonadales bacterium
CGGCTCACCGCGCGCGATCTGGTACGCGAGGGCGATCTTGAGCGCGGAGTCCACCGCCTCCGAGCCGGAGTTGGCGAAGAAGATGTGGTCGAGGTCGCCGGGCATGAGCGCGGCCAGCTTCTGCGCGAGGGCGAAGCTGAGGGGGTGCCCCATCTGGAAGCCGGGGGCGAAGTCAAGAGTGGCTGCCCCTTCGGCGATCGCGCGGACGATCGGCTCCCGGCAGTGACCGGCGTTCACGCACCAGAGCCCGGCGGTGCCGTCGAGCACCTCCTTTCCGTCCACGTCGCGGTAATACATGCCCTTGGCCGAGACGAGCATCCGCGGCGCGCGCTTGAACGCGCGGTTCGCCGTGAACGGCATCCAGAGCTCCTCGAGGGACAATTCGGCGGCCAGCGCGGCAGCGGGCGGAGTCAGGGTGGAGTGCGCCATGCTCATGATTCTCCTTCTATGGTCCGCCCGTCACCGGATTACCGTCGAGGTCCAGCAGCACGATCGGGGCGATGCCGGTCGCCTTCAGCGGGGCGTTGATCGTCGTGCGATCGCCGACGATCACGATCGCCAGGTGATCCAGATCGATGTACTGCTTGGCGACGCGGACGAGATCGTCCTTGGTGACGGCCTCGACGTTCGCGGCGTACGTCCTGAAGTAATCCTCCGGCAGCCCTTGCAGATAGAGCGCGCCGATCTGGCCGCTCGTGCCGAGCACCGAGCCGAAGCTCTGGGGGAGCCGCTGGATGAGGGCATCCTTCGCCTGGCGCAGCTCCTCGTCGGTGAACGGACGCCCGCCCTGGACGCCCCGCAGCTCCTTCACGAACTCGATTAGCGCGCTGTCGCTCTTGGCGGTCACGATGTCGCCGCCCGCGCGGAAGGCGCCCGGCCCCTTTCCGTAGGCATAGCTCGAGCCGACGCCGTAGCTGTAGCCGTGCACCTCGCGGATGTTGGCGTTGAGGCGCGACGGGAAGAGCACGCCCAGGATCGTGTTCATCACCTGGAGTGGGAAGTAGTCGCGGGTGTCGCGGGGCGGGCCCGGCTGGCCGATGGCGAACGAGGACTGCGCCGCGCCCGGCTTGTCCACCAGGTAGATCGTCGTCGCCCGGGCGGTGGCGAGCGCCGGGTACGCGAAGGTGGCCTTCTCTCCCCCCGCCTTCCACTGTGAGAGGGCCTTTCCGATCGTCGCTCTCACGGCCGCCGGATCGACATCGCCCACCACCGTGATGATCGCTCGGCCGGGCTGGTAGAACATCCTGTGAAAGGCGACGATGTCGTCACGAGTGATGGATTTCACCGTCGCCGCGGTCAGGACGCGGCCGTACGGGTGCGCATCTCCGTAGACGGTGCGCGCGAACACGTTGCCGGCGACCACTCCCGTCTGGTCGCGCTGCTGCTGCAGGGCGACGAGCGTGCGCGCGCGGAGGCGCTCCAGCGCGTCGGCCGGAAAGGTCGGGTGCAGCAGCTCATCAGCGAGAATGGCGAGCACCGGAGCGAGCTTGTCCTTTGTCGCGAAGAAGCCGATCGACCCGCTCTCCCCCGCGACGCCGGATGTGATGTCGGCGCCGAGGAGCTGCAGCGCCTCCGAGAGCTGATCACCGGTGCGAGTGGTGGTGCCCTCGCTCAGCATGGAGGCGGCGAAGGTCGCGACGCCGCGCTTGTCCGCCGGCTCGAACTGGTTCGCCCCGCCCTGGAACGCGATCGTGACAGCGATCAACGGAAGCCCATGGCGCTCGGACACGATGAGCTCGGCGCCATCCGGCAGAGTTGTGCGCGACCACGCCGGAGGCCGGAAGGCGGCCAGACGAGGGACAGGCGGCGGCAGCTTGCGGTCGAAGGCGCCCTGAGCCGCGGCGCGCGAGGCGCACGCCATCGAAACCAAGGCGACCGTACGAACGATGCGCGCCCTCACTTCGCCTCCGACGCCAGATCCTTCTTCCCGGTCGGCACGACGCTCAGCACGGCGCGACCGGCGCCGAGGTACTGTTCGGCGACGCGCTTCACATCGGCGGCGGTGACCGCTTCGTGGCGCCGATAGTCGGTCCGGAACCATCCGGCATCCCCGTGCAGCACGAGCCCGTTCAGGAGCTGCTCCGCCTTGCCGAGGTTGCTCTCGAGCTCGGCGATGAAGCTCAGCTGCGCGCCCGCCTTGGCCCGCTGCATCTCGGCCGCCGTCGGACCTTCCGAGCGGAGCCGCTGGAGAATCGAGTCGGTGGCGAGCTCCAGCTCGCGGAGCGGATGTCCCGGGCGCGGCGTGATGATGATCGAGAGCTCACCCACGTCCTCCCTCGGGAACTGGAAGACCGCCACCGACGCGGCGGATTGCCGGTCGTAGACCAGCGTTTTCGTCAGCCGAGCGGTGCGCGGCCCCGAGAGGATGGAGGCGAGCAGCTCCAACGCGTCCGAGTCGGCGCTCTTCTCGCCCACCGTCGGCCACCGCAGGTAGAGACGCGGTATCTGGACGCGATCCTCCTCCACCAGCCGCTTTGCGGTGGCGAGCGTCACCGGCGGGACGATGGGACGCGTGATCGCCGGCCCTCGTGGAAGGCCACCGAAGTACCTGGCGACCCATGCCTTGGCCTTCGCCGGGTCGAAGTCGCCGGCGATGGCGAGCGCGGCGTCGTTCGGCGCGTACCAGGTGCGAAAGAAATCCTTGACGTCCTTCTCCGACGCCGCCGAGAGGTCGGCCATGCTGCCGATCACCGGCCACGAGTACGGGTGGGTCGCCGGGTAGATGGCGGCCTCCAGGATCTCGTCGGCTCGGCCGTACGGTCTGTTGTCCACGCCCTGGCGCCGCTCGTTCTTCACGATGTCGCGCTGGGCGTTGAGCTTCGCGGTGTCGAGCGCGTCGAGCAGATAGCCCATCCGATCGGACTCGAGCCAGAGCGCGGACTCGAGGTAGTTGGACGGGATCGTCTCGAAGTAGTTGGTGTGGTCGTTGTGCGTGGAGCCGTTGTTCGAGCCGCCGACCCCTTCGGTGTACTTGTCGTGCACTCCGTACGGGACGTTCCCCGATCCGGTGAACATCACGTGCTCGAACAGGTGGGCGAACCCCGTGTGACCCGGCAGCTCGTTCTTGGAGCCGACGTGATACCAGACGTCCACCGCCACCGTCGGCGTGGCGTGGCTCTCGGCCAGCACCACCTGCAGTCCATTGGGAAGCGTGTAGTGCTCGAACGGGATGCGAATGGCGTCCGCCCCCGTGCTCTTTGACGCGCGCGCCGGCTTCTGCGCACTGGCCGGCGCGCCAACGAGGACCAGCGCCAGGAGCGCCGTTGCGGGGTGACGCGGACGGATCATCGGTCTACAGCCCGTACGACAGGCGCGCGTAGATGAAGCGTCCGTTGAAGCTGAAGGGGGAGATGCTGTTGTAGGGGAGGGCGCCGAAGGTGGCATTGCCCGCGAAATTGATGGCGACGTTTCCGTTGTTGTTGTTCCGGTCGGGATAGACGTCGAAGATGTTGTCGGCGCCCAGGGTGAGCGTGGCGCGGTGAAGGGTGTAGCCGATGCTCGCATCGGTGATCCACTTCGCGCGGAACGTCTGATCGACGTTCCTGTTCGAGCCGTCCGAGTTCTTGGCGCCGACGGTATCGGGCGCGAAGAGCGTTACCTCGCCGAACCTCTGGGTGCGGAGATTGAGGATCGCCCCGCCCATCTGGTGGTTGGCCGAGAGGAGGATCGTATTCCGGGGCTGTCCCTTCTCGATGCGTGCCCTCTCCACCCGTCCGAAGAGCGTCTCGTTCAGGTTTCCCAGCTCCGGGGGCGTGTTCTCGCGCAGCGCCGTGACCTTGTTGCTGGTGACGTTGAGTCCGGCGGTCAGGCGGGTGGTGCCGTGTCGGCCGAAAGTAAAGCCATAGTTGGCGATCGCGTCCAGACCGTCGGTGCGGGTGTCGATGGCGTTGCTGAAGTAGCGCGCGCCGCCGACGCCGGGCTGGCCGTTGGCCGCCAGGAAGTCACGGACCGGCTTGCCGTTGAAGTTCTCGGAGAAGACGACCCGATCGCGGATGTCGATCCGGTAGAAGTCGAGGGTGAAGGAGAGCCGCGGCGCCGGCTCCATCGCGACCCCGACGCTGTAGTTCTTGCTCTTTTCCGGCTTGAGCGGGCGGGCGCCAAGCAGCTGTGCCACCTTGCTCGACACCGGGAAGGTCTTCACCTCGAAGGGGACGCCGCTGATGAAGTTGGTTGCGGTGGCTGAGTAGAAGGACTGCGAGAGCGACGGCGCGCGAAAGCCTGTGCTCGCCGCGCCGCGCAGGGCGTAGCCCGGAATCGGCTCCAGCCGCGCGCTGACTTTCCCGGTCGTGGTCGACCCGAAGTCGGTGTAGTGCTCCGTGCGCCCCGCGAGACCCACCAGAAGCTGCTTGGTGAGATCTGACTCGAGGTCCACGTAGCCGGCGACGTTCTCGCGATGGTAGCGCCCAGCATCGCCCGCGGTCGTGGCCGTGGTGGGCTTGAAGCCCGAGAAGACCTGCGCTCCAATCGCTGGCGGTTTCCCCGCGTTTGGCCCATCCAGAATCTTCGCTCCCCCATTTCGGTAGGAGTCGCTGTCGCCAGCAACGATCTCGTATCGATCGGCGCGATACTCGGCTCCGGCCGCGGTGCGCACGGCGAAGGTCTCACCGAGCTTCACGTCCTTGAAGAGATCGAAGTTGGTCGTGGACTGACCGAACTTGAGGGTACCGGCATAGAAAGTTCTCGGGCTCGTGGCACCGATGGAGACGTTGGCGCTGTTCAGCACATCAAACTTGAAGTCGTTGTGGCCGGAGACGCTACTGAGGTCGTAGCGGACACCTCGCAGGTCGCCCTTGAGGCCGACGGTCCCCGAGAGGTCGTTGATGTTAGTCGAGATGAGCGGGAGAAAGCCATCCGGATAGATCGATCGGACGGTGCGGTCATCGAGCGGGCGGCGAAACTGCCCTGCGGCCTCTCCATCGCGATGTGACGCGCCGCCGAAGGCATAGAGCTCGGCTCCGCTCTGGCCGACCGCGGTCGACGCATTGACGAAGCCGCTGACGTCCTTGAGGGCCGCATCGCCCGATTGGAATTTGATCGGATACGTGGAGGGGTTTCCGATGACAGGGTTGCGTGGATCGGACCCGAAGTACTGCGGGCGGGGGTCGCCGCCTGCGCGATTTGTCTTGGCGCGGTCGCGCAGCTCGATGCCGGCGTGCACAAAGCTCTTCTCTCCGAACACGCGGCCGTAGTTGAGGGCGCCCTGCTTCACCGCGCCGTCGCTCTTGTGGGTGCCGAGGACGTTCGTGCTGGTCTGCCCGAACGTGGTGCTGGCTTCGCTGCCGTTTCCCGACTTGAGGATGATGTTGATCACGCCGGCGATCGCGTCCGATCCGTACTGGGCGGCGGCGCCATCGCGAAGTACCTCGATCCGATCGATCATGCTGGCGGGGATCGCGTTGAGGTCCACGCCCGTCGATCCACGACCGATCGTGCCGTTGACGTTGATCAGCGCGCTGGTGTGGCGGCGCTTGCCGTTGATGAGCACCAGCACCTGATCGGGTCCCAGACCGCGGAGCGTAGCCGGGCGGGAGTGGTCAGTGCCGTCGGCGATGGTGGCGCGCGGAAAGTTGAACGACGGCGCGAGCATCTGGATGATCTGCGCGGTCTCCGTCCGGCCGCTGGTCTTGATGTCGGCCGCCGTGAGGACGTCGATGGGGACCGGGGCGTCGATCACCGTGCGCGCTTCGCCGCGCGAGCCGATCACGGCCACGGCGCTGAGCTGGGTGGCCGCGGTCGTCAGCGTGAAGTCGTGGGTGGTCGTCTGACCCGCGCTGACGCTCACGCTGTCGGTGCGCGAGACGAAGCCGATGACCCTCACGCGCACGGCGTACCGGCCGGTGGGAAGCTGCATCCGATAGCTCCCATCCTCGCGCGTGAGCGCGCCGCGCTGCGTGTTGATGGCATACACGCTCGCTCCCTGCACCGGCACGCCTCCCTCCGCGGTGACGCGGCCGGCGACGGTGCCGAGCTCCTGCCCGCGAGCCGCGGACAGGGGCACGAGGACGGAGGCAACTGCCACAACGGTCGCGAGTGCGAGAGCATGGACAGGATGCAGCGATGGACGACGAGCGGTCATGGGTACGCCTCGTGGTGTGTGGGACACGTCGCACAGCCGGGACTACTCGCGGCCGTAACAGCGATGCCGGGTGCGCGACGCGGGGACCGCCAGTCGCGCTCTGCTCTCATTTTAATGGGGGTCGGGACGCTTGGCTATGGCGCGCGCGCATTTCATCGATCGCGGCGCTACCGCATTCTCCGAGGCTCAGTGTCCCTGCTCCATCCCGCTCTGGACGAACTCGGCCTTCGCGTCCGCGACGTACCGGGGATCCGACGCGTTCGCGGCCGGCCACGGCTCCTCACGGCTGGGCAGAAAGATGCCGCCAAGCGTCGCCATGCCGCCCGACGGGATGGTCTGGGCGGTCGGGTTGCGATAGCGCACGCTGAGCCGGTAGACATGATCGCGCCGGAGATCCGCGCCAAAGGGAACGAAGAAGCGCTTCGTCGGCACGCTCACGATATTCTGATTCGAATCCGTCAGGGGCGCCGTCTCCCAGATCAGCCGGCCGGTGGTGGCGTCCTCGAATCGCAACAGCTCGGCATAGCGATGGAGATGGCCGCCGAGCCCGAAGATCCGACCATCCAGCGCCGGGCGGATCTCCCGGCTCCGCACCGTGAGTCCCGGCGGCAGATCGAAATCCGACGCCGAGTCCGGTAGGGTCACGTGGGCGAAGAACGGATAGGCGGCCACCGGCGGCACCCATCGCCCCGCGGCCGTGTAGCGGATACGCACCCGGACGCGAACCCCCGAATAACTCTCGCCCGTCTGGTTGTGCAGCATCGCCGTCAGCACGAGATTCTCGCCCCGGTGGACCGGGAAGCCGAGCCACGAGGGCAGTCCCTGCGGTCCCGTTTCCGCGCCCGCTCCGATGAGGCGGAGCATGATGGGCTCGAACAGCTCGCGCATGGCCGGGACATTCACCTTGACGTGATGCAGGAGCTCGCGCGGAAGCGGATGGGATCGGCCATCGATCACCTCGACCGCGAAGCCGTGAATCCACCCGTCGAACGGGATCGACACGCGAAGCGGTGCCGGCTGAGCCATGTTCTCCATCCCCGGCATCGCCGGCATCCCCCCCACGTGATCATCGCCCGCGGCCGGGAGGTCCACCGGCCCGACCTCGAAGCGAATCTCCTGGCGCTCGGCATCGGATCGGGAGCCGGCCGCGCGGCTTGACGCGTCGGGGACGAGCGGCCTGCAACCGAGCTCGGCCACGATCGCGGCGATGACCAGGAACGGGATGGCCGCTGCCGTCGCCCGCCCGCGCCGGCCGTGCAGTCTCACTTCGAGCGGCGGCGAGAGGGCAGCGGGCCAGCGGCGACAGCGCGATCATAGACGACGCGCCCGCCGAGGATGGTGAGGTCCACCCGCGCGCTTCGTATGCTGTCCGTCGGGATGGTGAGCAGGTCGTCTGCCATCACCACCATGTCGGCCAGCCGGCCCGGCTCGAGCGTTCCCTTGGTCTTCTCCTCCCGCGTGAGGTAGGGGCCATTGCGCGTGTAGGCGCGGATCGCGCTCGCGATCGGGATGGCTTCGTCCGCGCCGTACACGGCTCCGCTCTTCCCACGGCGCGACACGGCGCCGTAGAGCCCGATCATCGGCCCGATGGGGAGAACGTCGCTGCTGAAGGCCATGAAGATTCCCTGCTGCATCGGAAGAGCCACGGGATTGTTGTGCTGTAGTCGGTCACCGTCGAGGGTCTGCGTGTAGCGCGCCTCGAGAGTATACGTGAAGTTGGGCTGCTGAGTGACGAGGATGCTGTCCCGCGCCATCGTCTGGAGCGTCGCGACGGGCGGCAGCATGGAAAAGTGATTGAGGTAGTTGCGGTGGTCCCGGCGCGGCGACTCGCGCAGCACGCGGTCGAAGACATCCACCGCCAGAGCGATGGCGCCGTCGCCGATGGTGTGGAAGCCCATCTGCCATCCCATCGCGTGCGCCACCTTGACGATGTGGTAGAGCGAATCGGGAGAGTAGTTGAGCGTCCCTCGGAAGTCGGCCATCCCCTTGTAGGGCTGAAGCGTGTACGCGCTCGGCCCTGTGAAGCCGCCGTCCACCAGCAGCTTGAGCGCGCCGACCCGGAGCCATTCGTCGCCCGCACCGGGACGGCGCCCGAAGGCGCGGAGTGTCGCCGAATCACGCCAGTAGATCTGCACCGCCGCGCGAGGAAGCTCGCCGCGATGGTCTCGGTACACTCGCTCCCATTCCTTGTACCCGCTCGGGCCCCGCTCGGGTGCGCCAGCCTGGACGATGCTGGTGATGCCGAGAGGTAGCAGGGCGCGCAGTGCCGCCACGAAGCTGGGTCGAAGTTCGGCGGCGGTGGGCTCGGGAACCAGCCGGCCGACGATCTCGGAGCGCTCGCGGATGATGCCGGTCGCATCCCCACGCTCGTCGCGCTCGATCATCCCGGCAGCCGGATTCGGCGTTGTGCGATCGATGCCCGCTAGTCGCAGCGCGAGCGAGCTCGAGACCGAGCTGTGGCCTCCCGCGCGCCAGAGGATCACCGGATTATCGGGCGCGGCCGAGTCGAGATCGGCGCGCTGCGGGACGCGATGCTCTTCGAGGTCATCCTCCGCCCAGCCGTATCCCGTGATCCACTGATTACGTCCGAGGCGTACGGCCCTCGTTTTGACGCTGTCCTTGAGCTCGTGGATGGACCGCACGTTGCGGAGGTCGATGTACCGGCGCGCCTCGCCGGCGATGTGTATGTGCGTGTCGTCGAAGCCGGGTATCAGCAGCCGGCCCCGCAGATCGATGACCCGGCGCGCCCGGAAACGACGGGTGAGCGACTCATCGCCCACGGCCACGATCCGGCCACCACGCACGGCAATGGCGGACGCGATGGTCGAGGAGTCGTCCTGGGTGGCGACCTTGCCGCCATGGAGCAGCAGGTCCACCATCTCCTGAGCGTGCGCCGCTCGGCAGGGGAGGAGGAGGGCCGCGACCAGCACAGCACGAAGGAGCATCGCAGAAGATCACCATCAGCAGGAGATGTGGCAATGCAGGAGGCTGAGCGACCGGCCGCCGTCGCTCCCGCCGAGCGGGAGAGCTATGGCGTGCACCCCGATGGAGCGCGGCTCCCGGATGGGACGAGGCTGG
Source organism: Gemmatimonadales bacterium (assembly GCA_038253885.1). GTDB lineage: Bacteria > Gemmatimonadota > Gemmatimonadetes > Gemmatimonadales > Gemmatimonadaceae > JALZAQ01. The sequence goes on from JBBSGP010000046.1 coordinate 9,155, forward strand.
GTTGCGTGCGGCTGCAGGTGAGCGATCTCGCGCGCTCGCTGGCGTACTACCAGAGTGTCCTCGGGCTCCGGCTGCTCCACCGCTCGGGTGCACACGCGTCGCTGGCCGCCCACGAGGACGACCGCCCACTGGTGGAGCTGCGTGAGCGGGCGGGTGCCGCTCCGATGCGGCAGCGCGGCACGCTCGGACTCTATCACTTCGCTATCCTCCTTCCCGACCGCGGCTCGCTTGGCCGCTTCATCGCGCACCTCGCCGAGATCGGGGAACGCGCCGGCGCGGCTGACCATCTGGTGAGCGAGGCGCTGTACCTGCAGGACCCCGACAATCTCGGCATCGAGGTGTACGCGGATCGGCCCCGCGATCAGTGGAAGCGCCGGGGACGCGAGCTCGTGATGGCAACCGAGCAGCTCGACGTCGCCGAGATCGCCCGCGCTGCCGGAGGGGACAAGTGGCATGGGCTCCCGCGAGGCACGGTGCTCGGCCACGTGCATCTCCACGTCGGCGATCTGGGTCAGGCATCGGCACTGTACCATCAGGCGCTCGGGCTCGATGCGATGGTGTGGAGCTACCCCGGTGCGCTCTTTCTCGCGGCTGGCGGCTACCATCATCATCTCGGTCTCAACACGTGGGCCGGAGCCAATGCCGTGCCCCCGCGAGAGCAGGACGCTCGGCTCCTCGAGTGGGAGATCGTGACGCCTCGGGCCGAAGACGCTGAAGCCGCGGCGAACCGATTGATGGCAGCCGGCCATCCGGTCACACCAGCCGACTCGGTCGCTGCGTGGGGGGGCGGATGGCTCGCTACGGACCCGTGCGGCACGTCGTTCCGCATCCGTTGACCCTGACGCGGGCCCGCGATACGTTCGAGCCGCCAATCTTCTGCCCCCGCACTACGTTCTCCGTGGGTCCCCTCCAACCGGGATCGCGCATGCGTCATGGCCTCCGCACCCTCGCTCTGATTCTCTGTCTCGCGGCGGCGCCGGCCGCGGCGCTCGCCCAGCTCACCGTGCAGGGCACCGTGACCGACGAGAGCGCTCGCGGGCTCTCCGGTGCGCAGCTTGTGATCGAAGGCACGGGCATCGGCACCGTCACCAACGACAGCGGCGCCTACCGGCTGCTCGTGCCGTCGCCGAGGAGCGGGATGGTGCTGATCGTCCGCCGCATCGGCTACAAGCCGGTGCGCCAGCTGTTGGCGCAGCTGAGCGGGATCGTGACCCAGGACTTCCGTCTCGTACGTGACGTGCTGCGCCTGAGCGAGGTCGTGGTCACCGCAACCCGAGCCGAATCGGAGCGGAGCACGCTCGGCGCGACGGTCGCGACGGTGGATGGCGATCAGATCGCGCAGGCCGGAACGGCCCAGATCGACGCCGCGCTCGCGGGCAAGGTGTCGGGCGCTCTGGTGCAGCAGGCGTCGGGCACGCCGGGCGGGGGGACGAGCGTGCGCATCCGCGGCTTGTCCACGATCAGCCGGAGCGCCGAGCCGCTCTACATCGTGGACGGTGTGATCATCGACAACAGCTCGACGCAGCTGATCGACCTCGGCGGCTACAGCTCGAACCGCCTGGCCGACCTGGATCCCAACGACATCGACCACATCGAGATCGTGAAGGGCGCCGCCGCGGCGGCGCTTTACGGCTCACGCGCCAATGACGGTGTTGTACAGATCTTCACCAAGCGTGGGCAGGCCGGCGCCCTCCGCAGCACGTATCGCGTCGCCTACGAGAGCGACGACGTCGAGCGCCGGGTGGAGGTCAACCGATCGCCGGTGAACGCCGCCGGCGCCGCGGTGAGCCGCTACGACTACCAGAGCAACATCTTCCGCACGGCGCCGAGAGTCTCGACGTCGCTCTCGTTCTCCGGCGGCGATCAGCGCACGAGCTTCTTCCTGTCGGGCGCGCTGGAGGATCAGGACGGGATCATCCGATCGACGAATTACCGCCGTCAGAATATCCGGCTCAACCTCGACCGCTCGCTCACCGACCGGCTCAAGATCGCCACCAGCACCAGCTACATCCACAGCAAAGCGGACCTCACTCCCAACGGCGGGCTGACGAGCAGCTTCGGGGCGCTCACGGACTTCCTGTTCACGCCCAACAGCTATCGACTGTTCGCGGACAGCATCAGCGGTGACTTTCCGACGGCGTTCATCTTCGCCAATCCGCTGGACATCATCGCGAACTGGCGGGCGCCGCAGGAGATCGATCGCTTCATCGGCGGACTCCAGGTCACCGCGCTCCCGATCGATCGTCTCACGCTCTCGTATCGCTTGGGATACGACACCTACACCGAGAACGCGCAGCAGTACGTGCCGCGCAACTCATCGGCGCCGTCGCTCGCCACCGGGCTCGCGATCTCGGCCACCGATCGCGCCCGTCTGATGAACTCGGATCTCGACGCGAGCTATGTCATGAACCCGACGCCGCGCCTCCGGCTCACGCACGGCTTGGGGATGAACTACCAGGAGCAGAAGTTCGACGTCGTGACGTCGCAGGCGCGCGATCTGGCGCTGTTCACCGGGACGCTGCAGGGGAGTCAGCAGTCCGCCACGGAGTTCTTCGACAAGCGGCGGACGCTCGGCTTCTACGGCCAGGAGCAAGTGGGGATCGACGAGCGCCTCTTTCTGACGGCCGCGCTGCGATCGGACGCGTCGTCGGCGTTCGGCATCGACGAGCGCAAGCAGTATTACCCGAAGCTGGGCGCGGCGCTCAATCTGTCGCAGTACGATTTCTGGGAGCGGTGGCGCGATCTGGCGTCCACGCTCCGTCTCCGCGCCGGCTACGGGTACTCGGGCGGACAGCCAGCGGGCAGCTTCGACCGTCTGTCGAACTACGTCTTCGAGCCCAGCGGCACCCGGTCGGGGATCGTGAACAGCACGCAGCAAGGAAATCAGAAGCTCAAGCCGGAGAGCGCTCGCGAGCTCGAGCTGGGCACCGACATCGAGATCGCCCGCGGCCGAGTCGGCGCCGAGATCACGTACTTCAACAAGCACGTGAAGGATCTCATCCTGCCCCGCACCATCACGCCGTCCACTGGCTTCCTGTCGGAGCTGGCCAATGTCGGTGAGCTGACGAACCACGGCATCGAGCTGCTGGTCCGTGCGGTCACGATGCAGCGGCCGTCATACACGCTCAACACGACCGTCACTTACACGACCAACCACCCGAAGGTGACGAAGCTGAGCGACGGGGGCGCCTTCTTCATCCCGGAGAGCTTCAACATCGTGCGGGTGGATACCGGCTTGGCACCCGGACATTTCTTCGGCACCACGTACGTGCGCGATTCCTCTGGGCAGATCCTCGACGCGGCCGGCAAATCGATCCGGGACGCGACGGGAAAGATCGTGGGCATTCCAAAGATCGGTCCGCGCATGGTGATCGGCGATCCCAACCCGAAGGGTTACTGGTCGCTGATCAACGACCTGGGTGTCGGATCGCACTGGAGACTCCACTTTCAGTTCGACGGCGTCTACGGCAACGACGTTTTCAACTTCGACCGGCGGCTGCTCGAGTCACCCGCCTTCGGCACCGGGAAGGCCTACGAGGCCGAGCTGCGCGGTGATGTGCCCAAAGGGTATTTCCAGGCCCGACGCAGCATCTTCCAGGAGTACATCGAGGATGGCTCGTTCGTGAAGCTGCGCGAGCTGTCGGCAACGTATTCGCTGCCGGCTGGATTCGCCGGGCGCTTCGGCGCGCACGGCGCGCAGATCAGCCTCATCGGCCGCAACCTGCACACATGGACCCATTACAGCGGCTGGGATCCGGAGACCAATGTCGGCGCGCAGCGCACCCTCGTTCGCGGCTTCGCCTTCGCGACTGTACCGATTCCCCGGAGCGTGGCGCTCTCGGTGACCACCAACTTCTGATGAGCGCGACGGGAGATCACACGATGCCAACCCATATCTCTGTGCGCGGCGCCGCGCGCGCCATCGTCGCCGCCGCGCTCGTCATGAGCGCGGGCTGCGACCTGAACATCGCGAACCCGAACGCCGCCACCGAGCTGGGAGTGCTCGGCAGCGCGGCCGGAATCAGGGCGATCGGAATAGGGCTGCAGGGCCGCCTCGGAAACATGCTCGAGGAAGGGATCTACGTGCCCGCCCTGCTCTCGGGGGAGCTGGGCAACACCAACGCCACACAATCGACGACACGCGAGTTCCAGCACTTCCCGCAGACGACGGCCAACTCGCTGATCGAGGAGACGAACGTCGACGTGCTCGATCTGTGGTCGAAGAACTACCAGATCGTGAAATCGGCCAACGACATCATCGGCAACATCGATCGCGTCACCGTTCCGGGAACGCGCGCCGGCCTGCTCGCGCTGGCGAAGCTGTCCAAGGCGATTGCCTTCGGGACGCTGATCGAGGCGTACGAGAAGATCCCGATCGCGATAACCGGAGCCAAGCCGCCGTTCGTCGACCGCGCGGCGGCTCTGACCGAGGCGCTCAGCCTGCTGGCGAGCGCCAAGACGGATGCCACCGGAACGCCGCTGTCGACCGACTTCACCGGAAGCGTCCTGGCACCGGGGTTCGATCTCCTCAACACCATCCGGGCGATGCAGGCGCGGTACTCGCTGGCGGCGGGGAGCTACGCCGACGCTCTGGCGTTCGCGAACGAGGTGCCGCCCGGAGTCACCTCGGTGATCCCGTTCGCGTCTGGAGACCGGAACCCGTTCACCAACCTCTTCTTCGGGTCGAGCTTCTTTGGGGCTCTGTCCACCTTCCGCTCCAACGCCGAGGCTGGTGACACCAGGGTCGCGAAGTTCACCACCAGCGCCACTCCGGTCGGCTTCGGGGGCGCGACACTCAACGGGCTCAACATCTACCGCGCCGAGAGCGATCCGATCCCCCTGTTCACGCAGGACGAGATGACGCTGATCCGCGCGGAGGCGTTGGCGCGGCTCGACAGGCTGGCCGAGGCCATCATCCAGATCAACATCGTGCGCAACGCCAACGGCCTGCCGTCCAAGACCGCGCTCCAGCTCGCGACCAAGCCGGAGGTGCTGGACGAGATCTTCCGGCAGCGCACCTACTCCCTCTTCATCAGCGGGCTGCATCTGTCCGATCTGAGGCGGTTCGGGCTGCTCGCCTTGGCCAAGGTGGCGTATCTCCCCTACCCCTTCGCCGAGCGCGCGACCAATCCGAACACTCCGGCGAATCCGCCGCAGGTGCCGTAGCGCGACAGAGGGCATCGCGACAGCGGTTCGTCGCTGTGGCCGGCTACATCGTTGACGCGCGCGCCTCTGAGGTGCACTCGACATGAGCGTCACAGCTGGCGTCATCTTGCTGTACTGCGTGGCAACCGCGGTCGCGATCGCGACGCAGCGGCTTCGCGTACCGTACACCGCCGCGCTGCTGCTCGTGGGTGTGGCGCTCGGCGGACTGCACATCGTCGCGATCCCGCATCTCACCAAGGAGCTGCTGTTCGCCATTTTCCTCCCCGGCCTGCTGTTCGAGGCCGCCTATAACCTCGAGGTGCGCGAGCTGCGCGAGAACGCGTGGGCAATCGGTGTGCTCGCGGCGCCGGGCGTGGTGGCGGCCATCCTGCTCACGGCAGCTCTCCTGGTCGCCGGAGCAACCCTCGTCGGTCGCGGTGCGTCGGTGGGGTGGACGACCGCGCTGATCTTCGGCGGCGTGATCGCGGCGACCGATCCCGTCGCCGTCACGGCGCTGTTCCGCGAGGTCGCGGCGCCACGCCGGCTGCACGTGCTGGTCGAGAGCGAGAGCCTGCTCAACGATGGCACGTCGATCGTTTTTCTCACACTGATGCTCGCGTACTTCGCCGGTGAGGCACCCACCGCGATAGCACTCGTCGTCGGCTTTGTGCGGATCGCGGGCGGTGGAGCGCTCGTGGGGTTGGTGATCGGGTGGGGGGTCTCGCACATCCGCACCCAGCTCGACGATGCCGCGATCGAGATCACGCTGACGACGATCGCCGCGTACGGCGCCTTCGTGCTTGCCGAGCAGATCCACTGCTCCGGTGTGCTCGCCACGGTGACGGCGGGCGTGGTGTGCGGCCGTACAGGGCGTCATCATCGATTGACCGCGGGAACGCGCGAGGCCGTGGACAGTTTCTGGGAGTGGCTCGCGTTTGCCTTGAACTCGGCGGTGTTTCTGCTCCTGGGGGCGGAGCTGTCGGCGAGCTCTCTGGCGCGGGAGTGGCGACTCGTAGCGCTGGCCGCGGTCGCGGCGCTGGGTGCGCGCGCTCTCGTCGTCGGGGTCGTGGGGCTGCTGCTGCGGCGCACGAAAGAGAGCATGCCGCGAGCGTGGAGGGTGGTTCTCGTGTGGGGCGGACTGCGAGGCGCTCTCTCGCTCGTGCTGGCGCTGGCCCTTCCGGCGGGCGCCGGGAACCGGTCGCTCATCGTGGCGCTCACCGCGGGCACCGTCATGCTCTCCCTCGTCGGCCAAGGGGCCACCATGCCCGTCCTTCTTCGCCGACTCGGCGTCGCGGACACGGAGCGCACAGACGCGGAGGCACATCCCAAGCGAGCGTCTGGAAACCCTGCCTGACTCCGGGGTGACCACTCGCGGCATCAGGATCCGAGATCGGCTGCCCGCGCCGCGGAAAGACACGGACTGACGACTCAGCTCGCCGTCGCGCCGAGATCAGCCGCGTCCGGTCATCCACTGGGCGAGCAACAGCCGCTGCGCGGCGGTCGCGTCCGGTCGCGTCTCGAGCCTCACCTTCGGCCGGTCGTACCCCGTGACGACGATGGTCTTGTCGATCCGGGACCCTCCCCCACCCGTTTCGCGCCGCACCGATACCCGAACCGTGTCCCCGATGTGCAATCGAGCGAGCTCGGCACGAAGCTGAGCCGGATCGCGAATCGTCGTGCTGTTCCAGGATTCGATCCGGTCGCCGGAGTGGAGCCCCGCCCGTCCCCACAAGGTCGCGGGAAACCAGACCCGCGCCTGGACGCCCGCCTCCCCCGGAATCCTGTTCGACAGGAGGCGCAGATCCGGCGCCGTGTTCCACCCGCGGACAGTACCGGCGCCAACGTGACCACGGAGCGCAATCCGACGAGCGCGAGCCACCGATCGAAGTCGATGGCGCCGGCCGAGCGCACGTATCGCTCGAAGAACGGCGTCACCTCACAGGCGCAAACCTTGGCGACCGCGGCCTCCAGGTCAGCTCCGTTGAACCCGCGCTCGACACTGAAGCGGGAAGAGAGATCGCGCATCGCATCGTCGAGCGAGCGGCGGCCGCCGCTGGCGTCGCGAATCAGCAGGTCGAGCATCGCTCCGAGCAGCTCTCCCTGCGTGTACATGCTCGGCGTGTAATCACCGGTGGCCGCCGGCGGCTTGTTGAACGCGCGGCTCGTCTGATCGGGCGAGATCGCGGCGTGCGACGGGTTGGCGAGGTACGTCGTCATGAGGTGCTCCAGGTGCGCCACGCGCGTGGAATCGGTCGTGTGCAGTCCCGCGCGGCGAATCAGTAGATCGGCGTAGAAGAGCGTCACCCCCTCGCTCCACCAGAGCTCGCCCGTCGGAGCAGGCGCTTCGTGGCGCACGCCAATCCAGGTCAGCGGCCGAAGGTGGACCTCGTTCCACGTGTGGAAGAACTCGTGCGCGATCTGCCCCAGCAGAGAGTTCGGATCCCGGGCGAGGCTGGCGCTCGGCGCGCCGATCGACACCGAGTTCAGATGCTCCAGCCCGCCGAACGTGCTGTCCTCGAACAGAAACTGGTACTCACGATAGGGCATGCGACCGAACATGCGCGCCGCCTCGCGCGCGATGCGCTCGACGTTCCCCGTGAATAGCGCCGTGTCGAACGGTGTTCCGGCGGGACGCCCCAGATACGCCATCCGGTGAGGCACACCTTCCACGTCGAACTGCCAGCTCCGGATGTGGCCAACGAGCATTGGCGAGTCGACGAGGGCGTTCACGCCAGAGGCCGAGAATGTGCGCGCGCCAGAACCCGAGCCGAGCCCGGTGGCAATGCTCCATGCGCCGGGGAGCACAACGGTTGCCCCCACCGGCCACCGCTCTCCCCCCACGACGTACAGGAACGAATGCGGCCCTCCCACGAGGCCACCGGTCGGAGTGAGATGGGCCTTCCACACGGCCTGCTGCTCCGGAGGCGTGGCCGCGGGAAAGCGGACGCGGTAGCGCAGAGTGACATCGCCGGGCGGGCCTACCACGCGCCAGAGCGAGCTGTCTTCGCGAGTCACCGTCACCGTGCCGCGAGCGGACACCCCTCGCAGATCGGTGAGGTGGCGCCAGTACTCGTCGTCGTACTCGGTGTGCGCCACCATCGCCACCCGAAACTCGGACGGCGCGCCGCGTACGCGCATGTCGACGGTGACGCCAGACAGCTCCGCCGAATCGACGCGCAACGTGTAGTCCACTCTGTGGGACGCTTGCGCTGACGACACCCGTACGCCGAGCGCCAGAGCGAGAGCAGGAAGGAGCGGGCGAAGAGAAGGCATGGCTCTCAGGAGGCGGGACGCAGAGAAATGACGCATCGATCGTCCTGATCCGATGCCGCTCGGCACCCGATCGTTTAGCCTGAGGCTGACGAAGTCGTCGTCGCGCGGTCCGGAGATGAATCCGGTCCCTCAGCGCGCGAGCCGTCCGGTGATGTACACGTGGAAGTCGGGTACGCGCTCGGCGTCCCTGAGCTTCAGGCGCCAGAGGATCGCTCCGCTCACGCCGCCTGGTGGAAGCACCCCATCACTACCGAGCGCCTCCTCGTAGGTGAAGACCGCGCCCGCGCCCTTCATCCCGTTGCTCGACGAGAGGATCTCCGGCGCGGCGTCGGCGTTCATCTCTCCCATGCCGCTCCCGAACTTGCGTACCTCGAGTCGGATCGGCCCGCGGATCGCCTGACCCGAGACGTTCTTGATCCGGACCCACAGCTCGAGCTCCTGGGTAGCGGCATCGTAGTGGCCGGGATCCGACACGAGGTCGATGCGCCGGGTGATGTCGGTGGGTGCGCCGAGCCTGGCGGTATCGTTCGGCGCCGCCGTCACCGCGCGGCTCGACTCTCGCACCACTCGGACGCGCGCCGTGTGGAGCTGATACGATCCGCTGCGCGCGTCGGCCCAGACCGGGTGAAAATCGCCGCTCGCATCAGTCGTGAGCCCCATGTAGTCCCCGCCCGCCAGCCACCGGCTGGCCGCGGAGATGAACGACACGCGCATCTCGCCAGCGAGGCCGGTGAAGCTCGACGGTGAGAGCAGGAGATTGCCGCTGCCGCGCGCAATGGAGATCGCGCTCGAGACGCGCGCAGGCTCCGTGAACGTGGCTCCGCCGTCGAGCGAAGCCGCAAAGAGCTCGTGGAACGCGAGACCGCTCGTTGCGCCGCGCGTGTCGTACCAGGTAACGCCAAGGATTCCATCGCGATTGACCGCCACCGCCGCCTGAAACTGCTTCGTGCTATCGGCACTCGGTTGGGCAACGGTCTTCGGCGCGCTCCACGTCTGGCCCCGATCGATGGACCAGGAGATCAGCACTCGTGGGGCGCCACCCGAGAAATCTGTCCAGACACAGTAGATTCGATCGCGGAAGCGGGGGCTCGGATCGGCCGCGTACGCGAACGATCCGGCAAGCTGCCGATCCGCCAGCACTCGCCTGGCAGTTCCGACGGGCCCTGGACCGGGGCGCGGCGGCGAGAAGGTCACGCCGCCGTCCGCCGAGAGGACGGTGTAGAGGCGGCTCACCTTCCAGACCGAGTCCTGCGCGGGTGTGCTCGGGAAATCGACGAATGGTACGACGAGGGAGCCATCGCTCAGGACGATCGTCTGATCGACGTTGAGCCCGCGCTTCCCCTCGCCGTCGATGAACTTGACGGGGCCGATCCAGCTCCGGCCATCGTCCTCCGAGCGGAACACGCCCAGGGAATATTGGCGGCCATATAGCACGGCCATGTAGAGCCGACCAGCGTAGCGACCCGTGGTGTGATCACTGGTGAGCATCGGATGGTCGTAGGACGCTCCGAGATCGAATGGAGCTCCCCACGTCGTTCCGGCGTCCTCGGATCGGTAGGCGTGAAGGTACGCCCGCGTGCGCCCGGTTTCATCTGCCTTGGGAGTGAGCGTGGCGAAGATGGCGGTGCCGGCGCTGGTGAACGTCACCTGGGGATCCCCGCCGCCGAACCGGCGCTGCTCCGCGAACGCCACGTCACTCCAGGTGACGCCCCCGTCGTGCGTGACGTATGCCTTCGTCGCCGTGCCCCCTTCGGATCGCGTGTAGGTGATCGCCCCGGCGATGAGATTCCGCGCATCGCGCGGATTCGCCGCCGCCATGACCTCCACGTGCGGCGCGTCCCCGTCACGGCTCACCAGATAGTCGGTCCCCACCATCACCCGCGTGGCCGAGTCGTCGGGCGCCTTCCGGTCGCGCTGCGCCGCCATCGGCCCGAGCGGAAGCGTAAGCAGCGTCAGCGCGGTGAGGATTCCCATGCCCATCACGCGCTCCTGTCGAGGCCA
>JBBSGP010000047.1:0-19449 GCA_038253885.1 Gemmatimonadales bacterium
ATCAAGCATCCTGAGCATCCTCCTCGGGCCTCCGGTGATCGGGATCTCACATCCCACCGCGGAAGCATCAACGAAACAGGGAGGCCCTCAGGGGTGACAGAATTAAGAGAAATTGAGTGTCAGAATTTGGAGAACGCACACTCGAGCAGGCAGGCGTCCCGCGGACGCGCCGCCGACTGTACATGGGCCACGGCGCGAGCGACGTGACGGACCTGTACGAGTGGGTCGACGTCGCGCGTTTCCTGGCCGACGATGCGGAGAAACTCCGCGAATTCCTGGCGAAGGCACACGGTTGGACCCACGGTCGGAGGGTGCACGCATGAAAAAACGCAACAGCCTAAGCCATTGCGTTTCAACAAGCTCCCGAGGAGGGACTCGAACCCCCGACCCGGTGATTAACAGTCACCTGCTCTACCACCTGAGCTACTCGGGATCAACGCAGCAAGCTAAAAACGACACGAGGGAGAGTCAACTCGCACGCGGTTGAGCCATCGCCCCGTCCGCGCGGCGCGCGCCTTCGAGAGGCAGAACGGTCCGCAACCACCGCCCGGTATGCGATGCCTCGACTTCCGCGACTTCCTCCGGTCGTCCCATTGCCACAATGCTCCCTCCGCGCGACCCCGCGTCGGGGCCCAGATCGATGATCCAGTCCGCCAGCTTGATGACGTCGAGGTTGTGCTCGATGACCACGAGCGTGTGGCCGTGATCGACGAGACGGTCGAGCACCCGCACCAGCTTCCGAATATCCTCCAGGTGCAGACCGGTTGTCGGCTCGTCCATCACGTAGAGCTTTCGCCCACCCCCTCCTCGCCGTCCCGCCTGCGACAGCTCGCGCGCGATCTTGATTCGCTGTGCTTCCCCTCCTGAAAGCGTGGGGGCGGGCTGGCCGAGCCGCAGATATCCGAGCCCGACCTGCTGCAGGTGCCACAGCGCCTGACCGAGCTTCTCCTCGCGCGGAAAGAAGCGGATTGCCTGGTCGATCGTGAGCTGCAGCACATCCGAGATGTTCCTGCCGTTCACTCGCACCTCGAGCACATCCGGCTTGAAGCGCTTGCCTCCGCAGCTGTCGCACGGCACGAAGACGTCCGCCATGAACACCATCTCGACCTGCAGCTGTCCGGCTCCTTCGCAGTTCTCGCACCGGCCACCGGCGACGTTGAAGCTGAAAGTGCCGGGCGTGAATCGTCGCTGGCGCGCCAGCGACGTGTCGGCGAAGATGCGTCGAATCTCGTCGAACGCCTTCACGTAGGTGACGGGATTCGATCGCGGCGAACGGCCGATCGGTTCCTGGTCGATGAGGACCACGTCCTCAACCGCCTCCCACCCGGCGATCTCGTCGAAAGCGCCAACTCGTTCGCCCAGATGCTGCTTGGCGCTGTGCTCCCCATGGAGGCGGGTCTCGAGCGCCCGATAGAGCACGTCGTGCACGAGGGTGCTCTTTCCCGAGCCGGAGACCCCGGTCACGAGAGTCATCGCCCCGAGCGGAATGCGCGCGTCCACTCCTCGCAAGTTGTGCTCGCGCGCGCCGCTCAGCGTGATCCATCTCGGGCCCAATGGCCGTCGCTCGTCCGGCACCGGTATACCCTTCTCACCGGAGAGGTACTTGCCCGTGAGCGGCGACTGCGACGCTCGCGCCAGTGGCCCAGCGAACACCACGTGGCCTCCGTGCTCGCCGCTGCCGGGCCCGAGCTCCACCATGTAGTCCGCGGCACGAATCGCCTCGAGGTCGTGCTCGACCACCAGAACGCTGTTGCCCGCATCGCGGAGCCGATGCAGTAATCTGAGCAACCGGTCGAGGTCGCGGGCGTGCAGCCCGATGGACGGCTCGTCGAGCACGTACAGGGTGTCCACCAGCCGCGAGCCAAGGGAGTTGGCCAGCGCGATGCGCTGCGCCTCTCCTCCGGACAGTGTACGCGTCCCTCGATTCAGGCTCAGATAGCCCAAGCCCACGTCGAGCAGAAAACGTGTGCGCGAGCACGCTTCGGCGAGAATGCTCTGCGAGACCTGTCTCTCGAAGGCCGAGAGCGAGAGCGCGTCCAGCCACGCGCAGAGCTGGTCGAGGGGCATCTCGGAGATCTCGGCGATGGTGCGGTCGGCGACCCTTACCTGCCGCGCCTCCGGCTGGAGCTTGGTGCCGTGACACCCCGGACATTCCCGCGCCGTCTGATACTGGCGGAGAAAGACCCGGATGTACTGCTTGTATCGCTTCTCTTCGAGATCGCGCAGAAAGGGGAAGATGCCCTTGTATCCGCGACTCTTCGAGTGCAGCAGTAGATCGCGCTGCGGTGGCTCGAGGCTGCTCCAGGGCGCGTCCATCCTGATGCCGCACTTCTTCGCGAACTCCGCCAGCGCGCGTCGCTTGTTCTCGTAGCGCGGCATTGTCCACGGATGGATCGCTCCCTCCTTGAGCGTGCGAGCCGGGTAGGGAACGATCAGCGTCTCATCGTACTCCAGGACCGCACCGAAGCCGTTGCAGGTCGGACACGCGCCCCGGGGATTGTTGAAGGAGAAGAGCTGCGGTGTCGGGGCCGGCGCGCGAGTGCCGTCGTAGGGGCACTCGAATCGCTCGGTGAAGCGCCGGGTTGCTGTCGGCGCGCGCCCAGGCGCAGGAGCCACCGGCTCCGAGAGGAGGATCACGCAGTCGCAGTCTCCCTCTCGAAACGCCGTTCCCACGGCATCGACAAGCCGGGAGCCGCTCGCCGGACCCGCCACCAGCCGGTCCACGACCACCAGCAGCTCAGCAACCCGCGTGAGATCGTCACGCGCACCGGCGAGCTCGTCGAGATGGCGCACCGCGCCATCCATCGACACGCGGAGAAATCCCTGAGCGCGCAGATTCTCCACCACCGTGTCATGGGTGACCTCGGTGCTGAGACGCAGAGGGAATGCGACGGCGAATCGCGTTCCGGCGGGCAGAGCCTGGACCGAATCGACGACCGACTGGACGGTGTCGGGTCGCATCTCGCGCCCGCAGGTGGAACAGAACGTATGTCCCACGCGTGCCCAGAGGAGACGCAGATAGTCGTGGATCTCGGTCGCGGTACCGACCGTGCTGCGCGATGTCTTGGTGGGATTCTTCTGCTCGATCGCCACCGCGGGCGAGAGGCCGTCGATGTAATCGACGTCGGGCTTCTCCATCCGCTCGAGGAACTGCCGCGCATAGGCCGACAACGACTCCACGTACCGCCGCTGTCCCTCAGCGTAGATGGTGTCGAACGCCAGCGACGACTTCCCCGATCCGGACGGCCCGGTGATCACGGTCACGGTCCGTCGCGGGATCTCGAGGTCGAAACCCTTGAGGTTGTGCTGCCGCGCCCCGCGGACGACGATCGAGGTCTTCATCGACGGAAAGATAACCGGAAGAGTGCGGCCCTCCCCCCCATCTCGGCACCGCCCTCACAACCGATAGAGGTAGCTCGCCTTCAGGAAGAACCCATCGCGTACGCGCCGCAGGCGGTTGAAGCGCAGCGCTTCGGGCTCGGTCGCCTGGGCGCCGTAGCCGGCGAAGAACACCGTGCCGGGCACAGGTTGATACGAGAACAGCCAGTCGGCGCGGAAGCTGTTGTTGTGCTGGGCGCCGGCGCGAACGTACAGTCCGGACACCGGATCGCGGATCAGGATCGGCGCGCCCGTCCGCGAGTCGTCACGCAGCGAGTCGAGCACAAAGGAGTCGTACTCGCCGACCGCGCGGAGGAACACCGAGCGCGATAGCTGATACTCGACCTTGAGTCGCGGAATCCGGTTCTGCACGACAGTCGAGCCATCGCTGCCGCGATCGATGCGGTGGAAATTGTAGGTGCCGCTCACCCGCAGCCGATCGGTGGGACGCCAGTCGGCGGTGAGAAGGGCATTGTAAGCGGGCGCCGATGCCCACTCGAAGAAGTTCTCGTCGTGGCCGTAGAAGAGAAAGGCGGTCGCCGAGAAGTGAGCGTACTGGGGAGTACCGAAGCTCACAAAGCCTTCGCTGTTGGGAATCCTCGGCACGCCCTCGAAGGACACCGTGTCCAGCCCGCCGGCTCCGTCAGGCCGCGCGATCGCGTAGCCGGAATAGAACTCCGGGTCGTAGCCAAAGGTCTCGACGAAGTATCCCGCGCCGAGGTGCCAGCCTCCGCGCAGCGATCCGTTCAGCGTGAGGTGCAGCTTCTTGTCCTGCGCATCGCGCTGGTCGACGAAATGATCATACTGCCAGGTGCCGTTGAGCAGCACGTCGCCGGTGACGCTCTCCCACCATCCCCCCTTCGGCCCATAGAAGATCAGCGCCTGATCCAGCAGCAGCTGGGCGATGCCCGCTCGGGGAATGAAGCCGCTCGATGCCCGGAAGTCTTTGTCGGTTCCGGTGAGCGCGTACTGCATGGTGAGATGCCGGCCGCTCCGATTGAAACGCGCACCCCAGAGCGGACCGGAGCTCGTCGAGCCGCCGAGCCTCGTGCTACTGCCAGCCAGCTGTCCGGTGAGGCTGTAGATGCTGCCGAAGACAAGACGCCCATCCACGTCTGCCACTCTGTTGTAGCTCGCGCCCTCTTCTTTGTCCGTGTACGCCAGTCCGAGCCGCGACTGCGTGCCGAGGTCGCGCTGAACGCGAAGGATCTCGAAGAGAGGATGGTCGGTGCCGTTGAACGAGGACGTCGGATCATCGATGGCCGACAGCAGCGCGATGTCGGTACCGGAGATCTTGCCGGTCAGCTTCGCGGCCGCCACCGGCTGCGCAATCCGCCTTGTGTAGATGAGGTTGGATGGCGTCGTGAATTGCTCGATCCCCTCCAGAAAGAACGGCCGCTTCTCCGGAAAGAAGAGCGCCTGCCTCGGGTCGTACCTGAACTGCCCGGCGTCGGATTCCACCTGGGAGAAGTCGGGCTTGATGGTGCCGTTGAGCGTCAGGTTGTTGGTCACCCCCCAACGCACGTTGCCGCCCAGCTGCGGCCGTCCGGCGTCGTAACCCCAGCCTGCGGCAACCGGGCCACCGCTCGCGCTCGCGGTCAGCTCGGGATTGACATCGAGCACCACGCCGCGACGCAGATCGGTGAGGCCTTCGAGCGTACCGGACTGGCCCAGAAAAGATGCCGCCGAGCGACGCGCGGGCGTCCAGCTGTCCTCATAGCCGGAGTGCTGCACCTTCCGCACGATGTTGATGCCCCAGCGCTGCTGTTCCTGCGGCGGGTAGCGCAGCGTCTTGAAGGGAATCCGGATCTCGACCTCGTACCCCCACGGCGTGACGTGTCCCGCCGACTGGAACACGAAGTCAGGGTTCAGGTCAGGCGGCTGTCTCGCGGCTGCCACTCCCCCCATTGTCGCGTCCACGCGACCCGTCTCGCTGATCGTGCCGTCCTCTTGAACACCGAGCGGGTTGACCCCGAACACCGTCGCCTGCCGCCCGTCGTTGAAGGTGCCGAGCACGATCTGGACGAAGTCATCGGTCTCGATCCTGTCACGTTGCGCCAGCGTCGCGTGGACGGCCCCGTGTGCTTCGTAGGCCCGGACCCCGAAGTGAATCGCCGTCGGAGAGTACCAGACGAGGACCTCCGTGGAATCGTCGGCGGCTCGTCCGTCGGCGGGAGAGAACTGGGAGAAGCCGGTGAGCAGGGCGGCTTTCCCCCATTCCGGCTCGTCGAGACGACCATCGACGGTGGGAGCGGCCTCGAAGCGTGGGATGCGGACGGATGTCTGGCCCTGCCGGCCATTGTAGACGGCCGCGACGTCGTCGGCCGGCGCGGCCACATTCCCACCCAGCAGATGGAGCGCCACCAGGAGAGATGAAGGGAATGACATGCTCGCTCCGTCAGAGATGGCACCCCAGAAGCTACCATCGGCGTGCCGCCGCGTCTGTCCGCGATCGGTCAGCGCTCCGACAAGATACGCAGCGCCACTGGCGAGCGCTGGCCGCTGCTCCCGCGCCGTCCTATCTTGACCGGTCCGCTGCCGGGTGTGACCCTCACTCTTACCCCCCCTACCCGAGCGAGCCTCGAGGTCCCATGCGCTGCTCTTTGCCGCTGCCGATGGTGGCTCTGACCGTCCAGCTCGCCGTCGTCCTTCCGGCGCCCGCGCAGCGCGCTCCGCAGCTCGAGGCGCTCGACTCCTATGTCGCCAAGGGGATGCGCGACTGGGCGGTGCCCGGACTGGCGATCGCGGTCGTCAGGAATGACAGCGTGATCTTTCTCAAGGGCTACGGCGTGCGGGAGCTGGGGAAGCCGGATCCCGTGGATGAGCACACGCTGTTCGCCATCGCCTCGACCACCAAGGCAATGACGGCAGCGTCTGTGGGAATGCTCGTGGACGAGGGGAAGGTCAAGTGGAACGATCCCGTCACCGGCCACCTGCCCGCCTTCCAGCTCTCGGATCCATACATCACCCGTGAGCTGACGGTGCGCGATCTGCTCACCCACCGGAGCGGACTCGGCAACACCGACTATCTCTGGTATGGGAACGACGTGTCGACGGCCGAGGTGCTCCGGCGGGTGCGGTACGCCCGGCCGACGTCCTCCCTCCGATCGCAGTTCGTCTACCAGAACGTGATGTACGCCGTCGCGGGTGAGGTGGTGGCTTCGGCGTCGGGCGTGCCCTGGGCACGCTTCATCCAGACGCGCATCTTCCAGCCGCTCGGGATGACGGGATCGCTGCCGACGGCCGCCGAACGTCTCAAGCAGGTCAACATGGCATCGGCGCATTTCCGCATCGACGACACCGTTCGCGTGATCGGAGGCCCGCTCGTCAACTCGGTGGTGGATCCGATCGCGCCCGCGGGCGCGATCTGGTCGAACGTGGCCGACATGTCGAAGTGGGTGCGCTTCATTCTCGACAGCGGCCGCGTGAATGGCCGCGCGCTGCTCACGCCGGCGACCTTCCGTGAGCTGCTGGCGCCGCAGGTGATCGTGTCGCCGGCGGAGTTCTACCCGACCGCGAAGCTCACCCATCCCCACTGGACGACGTACGGCATGGGCTGGTTCCAGGAGGACTACGCCGGCCGGGCAGTCGATTTCCACACCGGGAGCATCGACGGCTATGTCGCCCTCATCGGCCTCATCCCGGACGAGCGGCTCGGGGTGTACGTGCTGGCCAACCTCGATCACGCCGAGCTCCGGCACGCGCTCATGTACAAGGTGTTCGACCTCTTCGGGCCTGCCGGGTCCATCCGCGACTGGAGCGCTGACTTCCTGAAGCTCTACGCCGGCCTGCGCGCCGAGGGCAGGGCCGCGGAGCGGAAGCTCGAGTCGCAGCGCGTAGCTGGCACCCGTCCGTCGCTGCCCCTCGAGAGGTACGCCGGGAATTATGCGGATTCACTCTACGGCACGGTCAGCGTGAGCTACTCCGCGAACGCGCTCCATCTCCGATACGGAACCAGCCTGGTCGCGGATCTTGAGCACTGGCACTACGACAGCTTCCGGGTTCGCTACTCGGATCGGTGGCTCGGAAAGGGCATGGCGACGTTCGCGCTGGACGCGCGAGGAATGCCAGCGACTCTGGATCTGGATGGGGCAACCTTCCGGAAAAGCCCGGCGTCCCCGAGCGCGCTGTCGCAGTAGCAGTCCCGGTGAGCGACGCGGGCGCCCGGAGGGCCGGAGCTGGCGCGCTGCTGCGGGTGCTCGGCGTGGTATTCGGCCTCTCGGTGATCATCGGAAACAGCATCGGAGCGGGCATTCTCCGTACCCCCGGTGAAGTCGCGACGCTGCTACCGACGGCGTGGCTCTTCTTCGGGGTCTGGGTGGCCGGCGGGCTGTACGCTCTTCTCGGCAGCAATGCGCTCGCGGAGCTGGGAACGATGCTTCCGCGGTCGGGTGGCCAGTACGTTTTCGCGCGGTATGCCTTCGGACCCTACACGAGCTTCCTGGTCGGCTGGAGCGACTGGCTCTCTAGCTGCGGCAGCGGCGCGGCGATCGCGCTCGTCGTCGGGGAATACATGGGCCGTCTCCTGCCTGTGCTCGCTCCCTGGCGCCAGGGGATCGCACTACTCACGATCACGATATTCGTCGTCGTGCAGTGGGCCGGCGTGCGCGAAGGCGCCGCCACCCAGGTGGTGACGAGCGCCGTCAAGACGGCTGCGTTCGTGGCGCTCATTGCCGCGTGCTTCCTGCTCGGCCCTCGGCATCCGCTGCCCCTGGCCGCAGTGCCGCCGAGCTCCGTCGCGCCATCCCTGTTCGCGGCCATCGTCCTGGCGCTCCAGAGCGTCATCTACACATATGATGGATGGAACGGAGCCCTCTATTTCTCGGAGGAAGTGCGCAATCCGGAACGTGAGATTCCGCGCGTCATGTTCGGCGGTGCTCTGGCGCTGATCGCGATCTATCTTCTGGTGAATGCGGCGTTCGTCCACGTCCTTCCCCTGCGCGTGATGGCCGGAGAGACGCTGGTCGCCGGCACCGCGGCCCAAGCGGTGTTCGGGGGTGCTGGTGACCGCATCATCCGATGGCTCACCGTGATCTCCATGTTCAGCGCCATCAACGCCATCCTTCTCATGGCCTCGCGCGTGCTTTTTGCCATGGCGCGTGACGGACTCGTTGGGGGCGGCGCGGCTGTTCGGCGGGTGAATCCGGGCGGCACTCCCACCACGAGCCTGCTCGTGAGCGCGATGGTGGCCGCCATCTTCATCCTCGGGAGTGAGCGCTTCCAGGCGGTGATTGCCGTTGTGTCGTACTTCTTCGTTGCCAACTACGCCATATCATTCTTGGCGGTCTTCTATCTACGCGCCCGGGATTCCGCTGCCCCGCGGCCGTACCGCGCTCGGGGCCATCCGTGGACCACGGCACTGGCACTGGGCGTGTCAGTCGCCTTTCTGGGCAGTGCGCTGTGGGTGGACAGGCAACACATTTCACTGGCGCTGCTGCTGCTCGCCGTGAGCTATCCCCTCTACCGGCTGGTCATCCGGAGCGGCCTGCCGTCGTCGGGGACCTCGTACACCCGGGATGACGGTTCAAACCATCCGGGACCCCCCGCCATCCAATAACGTGCTGACCCACGCTGCACCGCAAACAGCCATTCGCTGGAGCCTTTCGTGAATCGCTCGATGTCGCTCGGAATCTGCCTCACCGTTCTTGCTTCGCCCCTCGCTGCCCAGGACGACGGGCGCAAGAGCACGGACAGCACGTTCGATTGGAGCGGCGCGATGACGGCCGGCAGCACGCTCCGCATCCATGATGTCACCGGGTCGGTCGAGGTGACTCCCGCGAGCGGGGGGACAGCGGAGGTCCATGGCGAGCGGCGATCGAGTTGGCGCGGCAAATCGGATGAGATCACGTTCCAGGTGATCAGGGATGGCAACGACGTCGTCGTCTGCGCCTACTACACCGAAAACGGCAGCTGCGATGCGCGCGGCATTCGCTCGGAGCACGACGGCTGGCGCGACCACCATGCTTCTGCCCGTCTCAGCGTGAAGCTCCCGAGCGGAGTGAAGCTCCATGCGGCGAGCGGGAACGGAGAAGTGAGCGTTCGGGACGCGGGCGCGGATGTCGAGGCAGCGAGTGGCAACGGACGCGTGACGGTCGCCGGCGCCAAGGGCGAGGTCCGGGCGAGCTCTGGCAATGGGGACATCACCATCGATCGGGTCACCGGACGCGTGAGCGCGCGGACCGGGAATGGTCACGTGCGCGTGTCGACGATCAGTGGCCCGGTGAGCGCGTCCTCCGGCAACGGGAGCATCGACGTGCGGATGGACGGAATCCAGGGGTCGGACGACATGGACTTCCGCACCGGGAATGGCCGCATCACGGTGGAGCTTCCCGCCAGCTTCAGCGGGGAGATCGACGCGCGGCAAGGTTCCGGTCACTTCGATTCCGATTTCCCGCTCACTTTGCAGGGGCGGATGAGTGGAGGTCATGTCCGCGGCACGATCGGGAAGGGCGGGCGCTACCTGCGCATGTCGTCGGGCAGCGGCAACATCGCCCTCAAGAAAATCGGCTGACGCCGTCCTCTCCGCGCCGGCGGAAGATCAGACGTCCGAGCAGTAGTACGACGATCGCGCCGAGCGTTGCCAGCGCCACCGAGCGTGGATGCAGCTCGGGCGACGTCACCCGTCCCCAGCCGACGAGCGTCCCGATCCATCCGCCGATGAATGCGCCGGCGATACCGAGGGCGATCGTGACCAGACAGCCCGCGGGATCGCGCCCCGGAACCAGGAATTTGGCCAGGGCGCCGGCCAGCAAGCCGAGCACCATCCACTGAAGCCAGAGCGGCACGTCGCCTCCGTGATGAGCGCGAGAGGGCGCCTCAGCGCGCTCGCTGCCGATGGCCGGATGATACCCTCCGACCTCTGGATCACGCCATAGCGCAGCGCACTCGCCCGTGCTTGCCCGCCACTCCGGCAGGGCATAGTTTCCCCGGGCCCGCACTCCACGCACGCGCTTCCCTCATTCATGCCCTATATCCAACTCGAGCGACGGCAATATCCGCTCGGCGTCGGCGAGACGCTCATCGGTTCGGGTGCAGACGCGCAGGTGCGTATCGGAGGGCAGGAGATCGAACGCGTCAGCGCCAAGCTCGCCACCACCCCGGATGGAGGGGTGGTGATTCGCCGTGGCGCCGCTGGTGCCGCTCTGCGGCTCAATGGGGTGGAGTTGGGCGCCGAGCCGAGCCCGCTGATCCACGGCGACAAGATCGAGGTGCTCGGGCGCGAGCTCTTTTTCGGCGATGACAGCAAAGCCGGTAACACCGTGCTCATCAACAGCGTACGGCCTCCCGCCAGCGTCGATGGGCCTGGCGCGCCGGCCTCCGCGGTGGCGGCCGGGCGACTCGCCACTCGCGGACGCCTGGTGTCGCTGGTGGACGGCCGGGAGTATCCCGTTCCGGTGGACGGGCTGGTGATCGGCCGCGATCCGACATGCGATGTGGTGGTCCCGTCCACCGAGGTGTCCCGCAAGCACGCGGTGATTGCTCTCGGACTCAACGGTTATATGGTGATGGACACGAGCACCAACGGCATCCTCGTGAACGGCCAGCCCGTCGTCACGTCCCGGACGCTGTTGCGCGGGGATGTCGTCCGGGTCGCTACCGAGGAGTTCCGTTTCTATTCTGAGCCGGTGGCGGAGGGACCCGCGTCTGGCGCGCCGGCGCGGCCAGCCGGTGAGCAGCCGCAGATGGCGAGGCTGGAGGTGCTGACAGAGAGCGCCCTCAAGGGCCGCGGGTTCGACGTGCGAGCGCCGCTCGCCCAAGCCGGTCGGGGCGAGCACAACGACATCGTCATTCCCGATGGCAGCGTCTCCGAGTCACACGCCAAGTTCCAACGGCGGAGCACCGGTTGGGTCGTGGTGGATATGAACTCGACCAACGGAACCTACGTCGGCGGCAAGCGCATCGCCGGAGAGCAGGCGCTCTCGGGGGAGTGCGACGTCAGGCTGGGGAACGTGAAGCTCCATTTCCGCGCGCTCGACAGCGCGCTGGCCGGCGAAGGCCCGGGCGGAGGCACTCGCGTGATCGCACCCGTGAAAGCACCTCGTCCGGGCGATGCCGGTGGCAGGGAAGGACAACGATCGGCCGCCGCCGAATCGAGCGAGGAGATCACGGTTGCGCATCGCACGCTGGGATCGCGTTCGACGTCCGGCATTCTGTGGATCGCCATTGTCGTGCTCGTCGCCGTGGTGACGATCTTTGTCCTCATGAGCCGATAAGTGCAACTGGTCGTGGCAGCCCGCACGGACGTGGGCATGATCCGTTCGGGAAACGAGGACAGCTTCTTCGCGGACCCCAGCCAGCACAAGAGCCTGTTCGTGGTGGCCGACGGGATGGGGGGACACGCGGCCGGCGAGGTCGCCAGTGAGATGGCGGTGCAGATCATCTCGCGCGAGATGACCGACGTCGTCGAGATCTCGGCGCAGGCGCCGGAGCGAATGACCAGCGCTCTCCGCGCCGCCAACCTCCGCATCTACGAGCGCACGATCTCCGAGGCCGACAAGCAGGGTATGGGGACCACCGCCTCCGTGCTCCTCCTGGCCAACGACCGCTACCTCATCGGCCATATCGGCGACTCCCGTGTCTACCTGCTGAGGGACGGCGCGCTTCGACAGCTCACCAAGGACCACTCGTACGTGCAGGAGCAGGTGGACGCCGGCTATCTCACCCCGGAGCAGGCGCGATACCATCCCTACAGCAACGTGATCACGCGCTGCGTGGGAGCGAGCGATGAGGTGGACGTCGACATCTACGAGGGCGAGGTGAAGCGGGGTGACATCTTTCTCATCGCCAGCGATGGTCTCACCGGCATGGTCGACGACAAGCGACTCCAGTCCATCCTGACCACGAGGAGCAGCGTCGGTCGGATGGTGGATGCGATGATCAACGAGGCCAATGGACGCGGCGGTCTCGACAACATCACCGCCATCATCGCGATGGTACTGGGCCTGGATGGGGATCCGGTGGCAGAGCAGCCGCGAACGGGCGAGGCCACGGCGGCGCAGCGCACGCCGATGCCCCCCCGAACTCCGACGCCCACACCGGGTTCAGCCTGACAGCAGGCTCGTTCCCGCATCCAGGCGAGCCGCCACGTCCGACGGCGCATGCCTCGCGAGGGCGATCAGCGCTTCCCGTCTAATCGTGATCGGGCGCGATGTGAAGACACGGAGCCAGCGCGTCGATCGATAGAGCTCGTCCGACAGCGCCGGAAGGTCGATCGCGCCAGGCCAGCCAGTCGCTGTCAACTGCCTCGCGCTCCCGTCTTTCCGCCGGACGGGGATGTCGAGGCCGAGCATCTGCGGTTTCTCCGGGAA
The DNA here is from genome assembly GCA_038253885.1 of Gemmatimonadales bacterium. Taxonomy (GTDB): domain Bacteria; phylum Gemmatimonadota; class Gemmatimonadetes; order Gemmatimonadales; family Gemmatimonadaceae; genus JALZAQ01. The sequence goes on from JBBSGP010000047.1 coordinate 12,687, forward strand.
GTCGAGGAGGAGAGCACCCGGCTCGAGCCCGAGCTCCTCGGCCAGGCGATTCTCCACCCGCCGGGTCAGGGGGTGATCGGTGGCGATCCACTCCGCGCACCCTTCCTCCAGGTCCGACGCCGGGCATTCTAGCGCCCGCTTGTAGAGACGTCGCGAGCGCAGGGAGACGAGGAGCGGCGACATCGCGCGCTCCTCGAGCCGGTGAAGCAGTCCCTCGTCGGTGAATGACGCCAGCTCGTCACCGGTCACGACGCCCGCGCGAAGGGCGTCGTTCACCAGTCGCTTGTACATCGCCGTCGCGCTTCTGACGGCGTGGTGCCAGTAGACGTTGCGGTACATCTGATATTTCGCGAACAACAGCGACTCGAGGGCAGACAGACCCTTCTCCCGCACTCCGACCACGAGTGCGCCGCTCTCCGGGTGCTCCAGCAAGGTCAGCGAGGCCAGCAGCCGGTCGACATCGATCTCGCCATACGGCACGCCACACATCAGAGCGTCCCGTTTGAGGTACTCGATCTTGTCGAGGTCCAGCGATCCGGAGATGAGGCCCTGCAGCGGACTGCCGCTGTCTCCGCGAATGAGCGCATGAACTCGGCTCGGGGCATCGGGCGCTATCTGGCGCAGCTTGTCGGCTACCTCGCCGCGGGAGAGGATGGGCTGCGCCACGCTCTCGTGGTGTGGGGCACCGATCTCTTCCAGCGCGTGGGAGAACGGATAGTGTCCCACGTCGTGCAGCAGCGCGGCGGCACGAACGATCGCGCATTCTTCCGGCGCGACTCGGCCCAATTCTCCGGCCTCCTCGAGCATTCTGAGGGTGCGACGAGCGAGGTGGTACGCACCGAGGGCATGCTCGAAGCGCGAATGGGTCGCACCAGGATACACGAGGAACGCCAGTCCGAGTTGACGCACGTAGCGCAGCCGCTGGAAGGCGGCGGTATCGACGAGACCGAGCGCGAGATCATCGATGGCGATGCTGCTCCAGAGCGGATCCCGGATGCTCTTGCCGGCGCGCTCACCTCGCATCGACAGCCTCGGCGCGGCGAAGCGCGATCGCGCGAGTCGCGCTCGCGTGCCGTCTTCCCCAGCGGAGACGCCACACTCCGGCCGCCAGAACCAGCAGCAGACAAACCTCCACGCTGACCTTCTCCGCGTCGAGCCAATCCACTGGCGCATCCTTGAGGGAAGGATCCGAGAGCAGGCCGTGCAGGTAGAAGAGCGCCGCGCTTCCGTAGGCGACGTAGTGAAAGCGCTTCCACAACCGGCGGTTCATCCGGGGCCGGTAGTACGACGTCACGACCACCAACAGGAGCGCATAGAGGGACACCGCCCCGATCGCGTTCACCAGTGGCTGCTTCGGCGCCCAGAGCGGGAGCAGGACGTCGAGCAGCCGGAAATGTGCGTCCCTCGACAGAAAAAGAAGAAGCGCGTGCAACACCGCGATCGCCAGCGCCACGTATCCCGTCCAGTTGTGGATACGGAAATAGTTGATCCTCCGATGCGGCCAGTGCCTCCACGGGTTGAATCGAACCGCGAGGAGGAGCCCGAGAAGGATGTTGGCCGTCAGTCCCCAGAGAGCGACGAGCCCGGCGTCGGTGGAGAGCTCGAGGAGGGACATGAGATCGGAGCTGTGGTTGGCCTCACGCCTTCGGTCCGGCTTTCCTCACCTCGTCGCTGACGCTGTCGGCAAACTGCTCGAAGTTCCCGGCGAACATCTGGGCAAGCTTGGCGGCCTGCGCGTCGTAGGCGGACGGGTCGGGCCAGCTCTCACGCTGGTGCATGACATCGGCGGGCACGTTGGGAACGGTCGCCGGAACGGCCAGACCGAATACCGGATCGCGCCATGTCTGCACCTTGTCCAGCGCGCCGTCGAGCGCCGCCCTGATCATCGCCCGCGTGTGCGAGAGGCGCATCCGGGATCCGGTACCGTACGGCCCGCCGGTCCAACCCGTGTTGACCAGCCAGACGCGCGCGTTGTGCTGTTGCAGCAGCGTGCCCAGCATGCTCGCGTACTTGGTTGGATGCCATACAAGGAAGACCGCCCCGAAGCAGGCGCTGAACGTCGCCTGCGGCTCGGTCACCCCGCGCTCCGTCCCCGCCACCTTGGCGGTGTAGCCCGACAGGAAGTAGTACATCGCCTGCTCGGATGTCAGACGGGCGATCGGAGGGAGGACACCGAAGGCGTCGGCGGTGAGAAAGACGATGTTCCTCGGGTGCGCGCCGCGACCGCCGGGCACGTGGTGACGGATGTAGTGCAGCGGATACGACGCGCGGGTGTTCTCGGTGAGCGACGCATTGGCGAAGTCCACGTCCTTGGTGTGCGGATCGAGGACGACATTCTCGAGGATGGTCCCGAACATCTGGGTCGTCTGGTAGATGTCCGGCTCTCCTTCGGCGGAGAGATTGATGCATTTGGCGTAGCAGCCCCCCTCGAAGTTGAACACGCCGTTCTCCGACCAGCCGTGCTCGTCATCCCCGATCAGCCAACGCGCGGGGTCGGCGGACAGGGTGGTCTTACCGGTGCCGGAGAGACCGAAGAACAGCGCCGTGTCCCCCCGCTCCCCGATGTTGGCCGAGCAGTGCATCGACAGAACGCCGTGCTTCGGCATGAGATAGTTCATGACGGTGAAGATCGACTTCTTGAGCTCGCCGGCGTACCGCGTGCCGCCGATGAGGATGATCTTCTTCTCGAAGCTGAGGATGATGAAGGTGCTCGTGCGGGTGCCATGTCTCGCCGGATCCGCCTGAAACTCCGGCGCATGGATGACGCTGAACCCCGGACTGAAGGTCATGAGGTCGGACAGATCCGGCCGGATGAACATGTTGCGCACGAACATCATGTGCCACGCGTTCGGCGAGACGAAGCGCACGGAGAGTCGGTGCTTCGGGTCGGCCCCCGTGTAGAGGTCCTGGATGAACAGCTCGGGCTGCTCGTTCAGGTAGCTCTGCACCTCGCCGAGCAGAACATCGAACTTCTCCTGAGAAAAAGGCTGGTTCACCTTTCCCCACCAGACGTCCTGCTCGACGCCGGGCTCCGGAACCACGAATTTGTCGTTGGGGGATCGGCCGGTGTGTGGCTTGGTGACGGCCACGAACGGACCCATGTTCGCGAGCTCGCCTTCGTTCCGCCGCACCGCGGCCTGCACCAGCTCGGGAGCGATGAGGTTCCAGTGCAGCTCCCCGCGAGGGTCGAGGCCCTGCTGATCAAGCCCGGACAGGCTCTTTCGCTCCGAGCTGCTTCGGGCCGCACTGCTGGGCGGAGTCTGAATCGCCATGTGCGTCGTCGTCCGGTGAAGGTCGGTCAGTCGAGCCGCTCGCTCGGCATCGCCGAGCGCTCCTGCGCGTCGACGACAGCCACCGCGGCCATGTTCACGATGTCCTGCACGCTCGCGCCGGCCTCGAGCACGTGCACCGGCCGCTGCATTCCGACGAGGATCGGGCCGATGGCCGTCGCCCCGCCCAGATGATGTAACAACTTGTACGCAATATTGCCGGCACTCAAGTTGGGAAAGATCAGCACGTTCGCTCGCTCCTTGAGCGCGCTGAACGGGTACATCGCCTGCAGCTTCTCATCGTCCAGTGCCGTATCGGCCTGCATCTCGCCATCGACCATCAGCTCGGGCGCGCGCTGTCGCAACAGCGCCACCGCTCGTGCCATCTTCTCGGCCTCCGGATGCCGCACCGACCCGAAATTCGAGAAGGAGAGCATGGCGATCCGGGGAGTGATGCCGAACGTTTGCACGATCCGTGCTGCGGCGAATCCGATCTGCGCCAGCTGCTCGGCGGACGGGTCGATGTTCACCGTCGTGTCACCGCAGAAGACGACGTGCTTCTCGAAGACGAGCATGTACATCCCGCTCACGAGCCCCGACTTGGCGTGCGCGCCGATGACCTCGAGGGCCGGCCTGATGGTCTCGGGATAGTGCATGTTCACGCCAGAAACCAGCGCGTCGGCGCGCCCCAACGCCACCATCACCGAGCCGAAATAATTGAAGTTGAAGAGGCGCTGGTGCGCCTCGGCCAGGCTCATCCCTTTGCGCTGCCTGCGGTCCCACAGGTAGCGGGCGAACTCGTCCCGCCAGGGCGAGATGTGCGGGTCGTGAATCTCGATTCCCTCGAGGGTTGCCCCGATGCGGGATGCGATCCCTTCGATCGCCGCCCGGTTTCCGAGCAGCACCGGTTGCGCGATCCCTTCCTGCACCAGCAGCTGTGCCGCCCGAACGATCTTGGGCTCCTCTCCTTCCGGGAAGGCGACGCGCCGTGGGTCGTGCATGGCGCGGCTGATCAGGCCGCGCATGACCCCACGCGAGAGCCCGAGCCGATCCGCGAGCTCGGCGCGGTAATCGTCCAGATCGATGAATTCGCGCGCGACCCCGGTGGCCACCGCCGCCCAGGCGACGGCCGGCGCCACCCAGAGCAGAACCCGATGGTCGAACGGGAAGGGGATCAGGTAGTCCGCGCCGAACTTCACCTGCTCCAATCCGTACAGCCGGGCTACGTGATCGGGAACATCCTGTCGCGCCAGGGCGGCCAGCGCCCGGGTCGCCGCCATCTTCATCTCCTCGTTGATCTCGGTGGCGCGCACATCCAGCGCGCCGCGGAAGATGAAAGGAAAGCCGAGGACGTTGTTGACCTGGTTCGGGTAGTCACTTCGTCCGGTGGCGATGATGGCGTCGGAGCGAGCCGCGCGGATCTCCTCGGGCAGGATCTCGGGCACCGGATTGGCCAGCGCGAAGATGATCGGGTGATCGGCCATGCGGGCGATCATCGTCCCGGTGACCGCGTTCGCCACCGAGAGCCCGACGAAGACGTCGGCACCCGCGAGGGCCTCGGCAATCGTCCGCGCCGTGGTATCTGCCGCGAAGCGCGCCTTGTAGGCGTCCATGTCGCCGGCGACGCGTCCGGCGTAGATGACGCCCGCGCGGTCGCACAGGAGAATGTTCTCACGGCGCACGCCGAGGCGAACGTAGTGCTCGGCGGTCGATATCGCCGCCGCGCCGGCGCCGGAGAAGACGACCCGCACCGACTCGATCGGCTTGCCGACGATCTCGAGCGCGTTCAGCAGCGCGGCCCCCGAGATGATCGCCGTCCCGTGCTGGTCATCGTGGAAGACGGGGATACGCATCGTGCGACGCAGCGTCTCTTCGATGTAGAAGCAGTCGGGCGCGCGGATGTCCTCGAGGTTGATCCCGCCGACCGTCGGCTCGAGGAGCTGGCAGAAGCGGATCATGTCGTCCGGCAGCTCCGATCCCACTTCGAGATCGAAGACGTCGAGATCGGCGAACTGCTTGAAGAGGTTTCCCTTGCCCTCCATCACCGGCTTGCCGGCCAGCGCACCGATATTGCCGAGACCGAGCACCGCGGTTCCGTTCGTCACAACCGCGACCAGATTTCCCTTGGCTGTGTACCGGTAGGCCTGCTCGGGGTCGGTCTTGATCTCGAGGCAGGGCTCGGCGACTCCCGGGGAATACGCGAGCGACAGGTCCCGCTGGTTCTGCAGCGGCTTGGTGGGGACGACGGCTATCTTGCCGGGACGCCCTCGGGAGTGGTACTCGAGCGCGTCCTCGCGAGTGGTGCTCATGGTGGCGGAAAGATCCTGGGGTCAGGACCTATTAAACTGCTTGCTGTGACGTGACGAGGTCAACAGATGTGTAACCCGCTTGGAACAGCCAGACGATCAAAGGGATACGACCAGGCAGCACCATCGTCATGCGACAGGTAAAGGCGTCCCGATCGGTCGATCACAGCGACCATTGAATCTCGGGTCGCGATGCAGTTGGTATCGGCGATGCCGTCGATCCACTTTGGCATGCCTCCGCCCAAAAGCTGCAGCGGACCGTTGCTGTCGATCGGGCGTCGATAAACTGCGCCCTGCGTCGCAAAAGGGTCGGTGGATGCTGCCACGAAAATGTCGTTTCTCCCAAAGGCCACGGCAGAGCAATGATGGGCGTGAAGTCCTCGCTGCTCGGTAGTCCATGTCGCTCCAGCATCGCGACTAATGCAAAGACCCGCCGCGGCCGCCGCTATCACGATGTCGGGCCGCGTTGGATGTGCACAGACCTGATGAACATCGCTATCGATATCGATCGTGGGCCGCCAAGTTAGGCCGCCGTCGGTTGATCGCGGAACTCCGCCAACGTGGACGTTGGCCAGAAGCGCGGCACCATCGCATGTCGCGGCCATTGAACGAATTCCAAGCGGCGGCCCCATCAGCTTGCCGTCGATGATCGCCGCTCCCGGGTACCACCTGTCGCGGCCCTCTACGGCGTCAAAACCCGTCAGGCATTGCGGCGCGCCGGCAGGATCAACGCGCAGGATACGCGCGTCGTCGGTTCCAACAAAGACAACGCTTCCAATTGGTACGCAGCATGAAAGTTCGAATCCGCTTCTTTCTATCTCAGTCCATTCGCCATCAGAGGATCGTCGACGGAGCGAATGCCCGCCAACAATTGCGAGCACTCCGCCACGTCCATCGGCCACCAGACTGCGAACCGATTGATCGGCGAGTTCTTGATGAACCGTTTTGCCGATGACGCTGAATAGTCCATCGTCCCATGTCGCTACCAGAATAGAGGGCGTTGGCATCATCCCGCGCTACCACCAGCGACACAAGATCGAGAACATATTCGGCAAGCTCAAGGACTGGCGCCGTATCCATACCCGCTACGATCGTTTGGGCCCACACCTTCATGTCGGCCATCTGCATCACTGCAACCGTCGTCTTCCGGCTCAATCAATGAGTCCTGAGCCTGGGTTAGCGGGCCCC
>JBBSGP010000048.1:0-18932 GCA_038253885.1 Gemmatimonadales bacterium
AGTTTTTCCGACAGCGCCAGCCCGAGCTCGCGCTCGTCCACCAACCCCTGGTAGTTGCTCCTGACGCGGACGGCAGCGGTCACTCCACCGGTCCGGCTGTACCATGCCAGCGGCGACAGCGCCACGAGCTGACGCTCACGCTCGTACTGCTTGAGAAACGGCCAATCGAAGACATACCGGGTCGAGCCGGTGAGGACATCGTTCCGGCGATCCCAATCCTCGGTGACGCGATCGGGATCGAGTCTGATCTCGAGGGGCCGCTCCGGAGTGCGCACTTCCACCTGGAGAACGCGCTCCGATGATGCGGGAACGCGCTGGACCGTCCATCCCCGGCTGGTGTGCACTCCCACCGGCACTGGATGCACGTAGGCGCCGAGCCGCAGGACACGCGCGCGCGTGATCCATTCTCCCGCACCCTCCGCCGGCGCCGTCCGCACGTCCGTCAACGCGTAGTCGATGAGTCCGGTGCGGTGAACCCATTCGTCGAAGAACCAACCCAGCTTCTGTCCCGACGCATCCTCGGCGGCCTGGCGCATGGCCAGCTCATCGACGTGCTTGAGCTTCCATCGTTCGAAGTAGAGGTGCAGGAAGGCCGAGAAGGCCGAATCGCCGATCGCGTCGCGAAGCGCCCCGTACATCTGCTGGGCGCGCGAGTAGATCATCAGGTTGTAGACAGCGAAGTCCCGAAAGTCCTGCGCGCGCGTGCCGATCGGCTGGTCACGCCCGGTCAGATCGAGATTGTACAGATCGATCTGAAAGAGCTCCCACGCCGCGGGCAGGACGGCGTGCCGCCGGTAATCGGTCCGAGGCGGCGGAGAAGCAGCGGATTCTCCGCCGGCTCGGTCCTGAGGCGTGCGCCGCTCCGCCCAGGCCGACTGGTAGGACGTGAGGCCTTCGTCCATCCACCCCGAGCGCCACTCGTTGTTCGCCAGCATTCCGTACGTGTAGATGTGCCCGAGCTCGTGATAGATGAGCCCCTGCCATGCCGACCCATTCATGATCATCATCGGGAACTCGGTTCCGCCGCCATCGAGGCGATGGACGTTTGTCACCTGCGGATAGGCGTAGCGGCCATAGATGGACTCGAGCCATCGGAGCGCTGTCTCCGTGCGTTGCACCGCCGTGTCCGCGCCCCATTCCTTCTCGTCGCCGGGCCGGTACAGCACATGGACGGCGATCCGCCCATCGTAGAGCGCACCCTCGTACCGGTAATCGGGGGAGGCGGTCCACGCGAAGTGATGCACGTCGCGCGCAACAAAGCGCACGACCCGGAAGCCAGTGGGCGCCTCGATGGCGGGAGCCTCGTCGATGCCTTGATAGGCCGCCGGCTGCATGTTCACCGATCCGACCCCCCCTTGGCGCACCCTCCGCCATCCCGGATCCCCGCTCACCACCACGCCGGTCGCGCCCAGCACCTGGTCATCGCGGACGACAATGCTCACGTCGTACGTTCCAAACTCGCCGTAGAGCTCGCCAGCAGGAACGAGAGCGTTGGGTTGCCATCCTCCGCGATCGTACACCGCCACCTTCGGATACCACTGCGCGAAGTCGTAGTGCCGGCCCCGGCGTCCCTGCCGGCGTGGGAGCGTCGACGGGCGGGCGTCCCACTCGAAGTGAACGCGCACGGAATCGCCGGGCCGCAGCGGTCGCGTGAGCGCGAAGTGGGCGACGGTGCTGTCCGGCGCGCCGGGGTAGTCCACCGCCGCGGACGCGCCGTCGACGGTCACCGGCGCGGTGAACCGCTCATAGGCGTAATCCGGGTCCCGCATTCGCTGGTAGCGCACGCGTCCTTCGCGTGCGTCGGCGCCGCTCCATCGCGACCCGGGCCGGAAGGCATTCAGGTATTGATGGACGTACATCTCGCGCAGGGTGTCGGGCGAGTGATTGACGTACACCAGATCGCCGCGCGCATGGAGCGTCTGCGCAGCCTCATCGAGAGTCGCGACGATCCGGTAGTGGACGTGTTGCTGCCAATACCCCACCGTGTCGCCGGACGGCGGCGTGGTGGACGAGGGCAGCGGTGTGACCTGCTGGAGAGCCCCGAGGGCGACGAGAAAGAGCATCGCGGTGCGGCCGGCCCGTCAGCGCGCGGCGGCTCCCAGAAGCATCTGCCGCCGCAGCATCTGCAGCTTCCGCCGCACCGAGCCATCGCGAACGGTGTCTCCGACGCGGATGATGGCGCCGCCGATGATATTCGCGTTCACGGCGAAATGCGCGACGACCTCCTTTCCGAGCACCTCGGCCAGGCGACGCTCGACGTGACGGCGTGTCTCCGCATCGGGCTCGCGCGCGAGGACGACGGAGGCGTGCACGCGACCCTCGATCTCGTCCATCAGTGCGCGGTATTGCTCGGCGATCTGGGGAATGAGCGCCTGCCGGCGATGCGAGATGACGGCTTGAAGAAAGCGCACGAGAACCGTCGGTAGCCGGTCCTGGAAAGCCTTGGCCAGGATCTCGTTCTTCCGGCTCGCCGTCACGCGCGGCGCCTGCAGGAAGCGCAGCAGGCGGTCGTCATTCTGGATCGCGTCCGCCACCTGGGTGATCATCGCGCCCCACCCAGTGATATCGCCGCCGCGTCGGGCGAGCTCCACCAGCGTCTCGGCGTAGTTGCGGGCGATCGTCGGCTCGCGCATCAGCGTTTCGCCGGGGTGGTGCTGACAGTCGCGAGGAACTGTTCCACGAGCTCGCGGTTCGTGGCATCGTCGAGATTCCGCTCGAGGATCTTGCTCGCCCCTTTGACGGCGAGATCCACCGCCTGGCGCCGCAGCTCCTCGATGGCCTTGTCGCGCTCGGCGCCGATCTCGCGCCGCGCGCGCTCGAGGATGTCCTGCTGCTCCTTGTGCGCCTGCTCGATGAGCCCGGTACGAACGTTCTCACCCGCCTGCCGCCCTTCGGCGATGTAACGCTGCGCCTCCCCCCGCATCGCCTCCAGCTTCTTCTGCTGCTCCTCGAGTAATTTTGCGGCCTCATCCCGATCCCGGTTGGCGGCATCAATGGCTTCCTGCAGCGCCCGCTCCCGCGCCTCCACAGCGCCGAGGAGCTTGGGAAAGGCGAACTTGCCGAGCACGATCATCAGGAGCCCGAAGATCACGAGCGTCCAGAACATCAGCCCGGTGTTCACCTCGAGCGGATTGGGACGGGATGCCTGCTCCTGAGCGGCCAGAACGGCGGGAGCCGCCGCGGCAAAGGACAGGACGGAGAGAGGGAGGAGCCTGAGACGCATGTGTAAGCTCGATCGAAGAAGGAGTGGTCCGGCGGACGACCCGGGTCGCCGCGCCGGCTCCGTGCTAGAACTTGAGCAGGATCAGCAGGGTGACGACGACGCCGAAGAGCGCGACGCCTTCAATCAGCGCGGCAAGAACGATCGAGTTGCCGCGGATGTCGGCGGACGCCGCCGGTTGGCGCGCGATCGCCTCGGCGGCCTGACCACCGATGCGCCCGATGCCGATGCCCGCGCCGATCGCGGCGAGGCCCGCCCCGATGCCGGCGCCCATCATCGCCCACGCGCCGGTGTAGTCGCGCGTGAAGCCGCCCGCGGCCTGAAGTAGCGAAAGAATTGCCATGTGGTTCTCCATCCGTAAAGCGTGTTGGTCGCTGCCCCGCGCCGATCCGGCGTCAACAACGCCGGGAGAGCGCCGCTCGTCATCGAGGCCCGGGCCTCAACGAGCATCCCCGGTCGCTCGACCGGGTACTTGGACGCGGCGTGGAGCGCTTGCCGCGGCCATTGACTGCCATGTCGTCTTTCTCGCCCATCTAGTGATGCGCCGTCCGGATCTGGCCGATGAAGGACGCGGACAGCAGCGTAAACACATATGCCTGCAGAAACGCGACAAATAGCTCGAGCATCGAGATCGCAACCGCCATCACCACGGGCGCGAGCCCGATCAGCCAGCCGAACGCGAATACCATGCTGATGAGGGCGAGGACCATCACGTGACCGGCCGTCATGTTGGCGAACAGCCGGATCGCTAGCGCGAACGGCTTGGTGAACTTTCCGATGAATTCCACGGGCGTCATGATGGACGTCATCAGAATCTTACCGTAGATCGGCATGTCGTCGGGCCAGTAGACGATCGTCTTGACGTAGCCCCAGCCAAGCGCCCGCATCCCCGCCAGCTCGATGACGATGAAGGAGAGCACCGCCAGCGTGGCTGTGACGGCGACGTTGCCGGTGGCTGTCGATCCGAACGGGAGAAGCCCGAGCAAATTGGCGAAGAGGATGAAGAAGAAGAGCGACAACAGGAAAGGATGATACGCCTCCCCGTGCGGGCCCACACCCGGCACGATGACCTCGTTGCGGATGTAGAGCACCATCGCCTCGATCATGCCCGAGAAGCCACGGGGTGCGCGGCCCCGCTGTTGCCGCCGGCTCTGGCTGCGCGCTCCCATGAGCAGCGCCACGCAGCAGATCAGGGCCGAGATGATCATCATCACGACGTGCTTGGTGGGAGACAGATCCACCGTCATGCCGCCGAGGTGTACGGGCTTCCAGCGGGGAAGCTCTTTCTCGCAGATGGGATGGCCGCAGAAGAACGGATACTCGATCTGGTGAGAGTCCGTGATGTGCGGCATGATGATGTCGACGTTCTTCGAGCTCTCGGTCATCGCGTGGTCGCCATGCTCCCCCGCCGGCGTCTGGACGACAGCGCGCGTGGGCCGAGGCGCCGCCGGCTGCGCGGTGGCGGTGTGAGCGAGCAGCGACAGCGAGAGCAGGACCGAAGCGAGTTTCATGTCGTGAGGAGCAAGGATTCCACGAGGGTACACAGAAACAGGAACACCGCCAGACTGATCAGCGCGGCCGTGGCCGGCAAGCCGTGCGCCTTCACGATCGCGAGCGCGTACACCGCCAGCGTGGCCATGCGGATCAGGGCCCCGATCCCGCGTCCCGCGAAGACGTTGAACTTCGCGGAGAGCTGCAGGATCGCCCAGCTCAGGAGCTGGACGCCGTACGCCACTGCGGCACTCACCCAGATCGCCCGTCGCTCCGGCGGCGAGCGGAATATCAGACCGAGCAGCCATCCCGACAGTAACACGGTGCCGAGCGCGCTCACCGCGTAGATCGCGAACCGCTTCACACGCCTTTCGTCGGCCCGCTTGGCGGCTGGGACATCAGGCGGCGGTACATGCTGTAGAAGCCGGCCGACGCGCCGAGGAAGGTTCCGACGATGAGCAGCCACGGCGACGTACCGAGCTTCTGGTCCAGCCACTTGCCGACAAAAAGGAAGAGGAGGATCGCCAGGACGAACTGGATGCCCAACCCCGCGAACGCTCCCGGCGAGAAGGCTCCCCCACCTGCTGGGGGACTCCGATCGTCCTTGGCCGGCCCCGAGCGGGGAGACGGCGACTCGCGGTGCTCTGGGAGTCTGGTCATCCGGAGGAAAAATCTAGGAGCTTGTGAAATTTTTCGCAAGCACCGTTCGGAACGGTTGACACAGCGTCCGACCAGCCCGGTTGAGTGCCAACAAGTGAAAGAGCCGCTGTAAGTTACGAGTTACATTATGCTTGACGCGTCGTCCTTCTTTCGGTAGCTTCAGACGCCGAGTGCACGCCAGCGCGCGACGCCCGACCCTCACCCTTCGCTCGGTCTCTCACTCCCAGTGAATTCCCGCGCCGCACTTTCTCTCCTGTTTTCGACGGCGGCGGGCCTGTTGGCTTGCCGGCCGCACGACAAAGTCGGGCCGGCTATGAGTGCATCGATGGCCTCGCCCGCGTTGCAGAGGATCGCGGCCAAACCCAAGCTCGGGACAAAAGTGCGTCCACGGCCGAGGCCTGCCCCCGATGTCCACCTCGTCACCACTCTCCACGCGAAGGCGACAAAGGGGGGAGTGACGCTGACGCTGACCGTCGCGAATACAGGGCGCAGTCACGTCGAGCTGAATTTCCCGAGCGGTCAGACCCACGATGTCGCGGTGGCCGACTCCGCGGGCCGAGAGGTCTGGCGTTGGAGCACCTCGCGGATGTTCACCCAGGGCATCCAGAACCGGCTGATCGATGCCGGCGCGACGCTCACTTTTGTCGAGCGATGGGAGCCCGCCGACCAGCCGCACGGCCGCTACACGGCGGTCGGAGTGGTGCAGAGCTCCAACCACCGGACCGAAGCCCGGACGGAATTCGTTCTGCCCTGACAGCGGGAGATAACGCGGCCGCTATTTTGGCCGGTCGCCCGAGATTCTCACCAATGCTCGCCGTGCGCTTTGGACCGCGGGTTGAAGCACCGGATCGGCGTCCTTCCATAGCTCCACGAAGGCGGTATAGTGCGACCGCGCGAGGCGGATGTCTCCCCGCTGCTCGTACAGCTCGCCAAGGCGCTTGTGGAGCGGGCCGAGGCGGAACGGATCCAGAAAGTAGTACTTTTCCGCGACCGTCGTGCTCAGGTAGCGCTCGTACTGCGCGATCGCAGAATCGGGCTGGCCGGCCTCGTCCGACATCCGGCCGATTTCCGACATGATGCATCCCTCGCAGCCAGTCTCGTCGCCGAACTTCCGGAACTCAGTGGCGCCGTCGGCGTAGCGGTGCTCGGCCTCGGCAAGGGTTCCGCGTGCGATCGTCAGATCGCGAGCTGCGTTCTTCGGTAACGTCCCCGGCATGACGCGCTGTAGCTGCTCCAGTGTCGCCCGAGCGAGGTCAGGACGCTGGGCCATCGCGTAGGCGGTGATGAGAGAAGCGTAGGGACGGTCCATGACCCGCAGCGAGTCAATGGGACGCTTGGCGAGTGCGGCGCGAACACGTTCGAGCCCTGACGCGGTGTCCCGCTCGAACCAGAGCGTGGCGATCGCGATCCCGATCTCGTTATCCAGCGCCAGCGCTGGCCGGTCGTGGGCATCCAGAAACGCGGTACGCTCCTCGAGTACCCGGCGTCCCTCCCGCAGCCGGCCACGGAGGTAGCGCAGAGTGCCGATGCGGTAGAGCGCGCGATACGGGTAGAAGGCGAGCTCAGGGTGCAGAGCTCGGAAGCGAACGACGATCGATTCCGCCTCGGCGTAATCCCCCCGCTTGGCCGCGAGGATCGACGCGTAATACGCGTTCTGCGGGTGATCGGGACGGTGCGTGGCGAGCAGGCGCAGCATCGAGTCGACCCCGGCCATCTTGTTCTGGGCCAGTTCCTCATCGACGAGGTTGCTCATCGCCGAGGCGTCGGCGGGATCGACGCGCAGTGCTTCTCGGACGGCTCGCTCCGCCTGCTCGTGGTTGCCGAGCATGGAGTACGCGACCGAGAGGTTGTTCCAGCCGATGAAGTCGTCGGGGTAGCTCTCTACGAGCGATCGCAGCGGGGCGATCATCCGCTTTGGGTCGTTGGCAACCGTCAGGTAATAGCTCCCCTCGGCCAACAGCCGCTCGCGCTCCGTCAGCCGGTCGCGGTGCGCGTAGGCCTTCGCGAGCGCATCGACCGACCGCTGCGCATCGCCCATCTGGTCGGCGTACGTCCCGAGCTTGCGGTACGCCATCGCGAACCCCGAATCGAGCTCGATCGCCTCTGACAGCAGTGCGACAGCACGGTCGTAGTCGCCGCGAACATTCCATGCGCGATTGGCCTGGGAGTACTTCTGGAGTGCGGCCATCGACGTCGTGGTCACCCGGTCGAGCGGCTCGCTCGCCTGGATGCTCCGCAGCGATTCGCCGATGCGCTCGCGCAATCGCTTCGAGACACGATCGATCGCGCTCAGGATCTCGCGCTCGTTGCCCGCGGTCTCGCGGATCGCGGCGAGCGGCTCTCCGGTGGCCGCCGAGACTAGTTCGGCCGAGATGATGTACGTCGGCCCGGCGGAGCGGATGTCGCCCGTCACCACGGCCTTCACGCCGTCGCGTTGGGCAATCTCGCGCGCCAGGGCGAAGTCGAGCCGCGATGAGGCCGGCCGCTTCATGCGCGCGAGCACCTCGTGCACCGTTGCCGACGACAGGATCGTCACGGCAGGCGACTGGGCCAGGTCGATCCGGAAGGCTTCGGTGGCGGCCGGCGCGAGCGTGGTATCGGTCGTATGGTTCTCGAAGTCGGCCATGACCAGGCGCTCGCGGTTCTGCAGCACTCCGGCCGCCATCAGCGACCCTACCGGACCGATCCCGAGCACGCGGAGCACGACGTAGGCGGCGACCACCACGCCCCAGAGGGCAAAGGCGAGTGCTCCGCCAATGAGTGTCCGCCGCCAGGTGAGCCACCGACGGGCAACGTTCGGTACTCGCAGATGCGGTCCGTGGCGCAGCAGGGCCGTGACGCCGATGATCGGAAGACCGATCAGCAGCAGCAGCGTGGCCAGCCAACCGACCCAGTCGGGCAGCCCGAAGCGGAGTGCCGCGACGCGCGCCGCGGTCGCGAGCAACGCGCCGACAAGGAGGAAGAGTACGATGGCGCCGATGAGGCGCAACGGCGACGAGCGGCCGGCATGGCCCGGCACTGGGGAGCCGGTCGATACTGCCGACACTCCCGATGGTATCGCCTCGAGCGTCGACAACACCTCAGCCGCGCTGCGCGGCCGGTCGGCCGGCCGCGTCTCGAGGCATCGCATGACCAGCGTCGTGAGCTCGCTCGGCGCGGTAGCGCGATGACCAGCCAACGGCTCCGGCGCGCGAGTGAGCTTCGCCGCCACGATCCCTTGCGCAGTCGCCCCGCTGAAGGGCGGTCGGCCGGAGAGCATCTCGTACGCAACAGCGCCCGCCGCGTACAGGTCCGCCCGGTGGTCGACGCTCGGGTCGGCTGCGGCCTGCTCCGGGGCCATGTAGGCGGGTGTCCCGAGCGCGAGCCCGGTCGAGGACAGGCCTTCCGTCCCGGTGGCGGCGGTGAGCGCCTTGGCCACCCCGAAGTCGGCGACGACCGCATGCTGGCCCGAGAGCAGAATGTTTTCCGGCTTGATGTCGCGGTGCACCACGCCATGCCCGTGGGCGTACGACAACGCGTCGACGACGTGTCGGAAAATCCGAACCGCGTCCGCCACCGGCAGCTCATGCTCGCGCACGAGCCGCGCCCGCAGCGATTCGCCTTCGATAAACGGCATCGTGTAGTAGAGGAGCCCATCGCCTTCCCCCGCCGCGAGCAGCGGGACGATATGCGGGTGCTGCAGCCGCGCCGCGAGCTGGATCTCCCGGCGGAAGCGCTCGGCGCTGGTCTCGGCGGTGAGCTCGGGCGGGAGGACCTTCACGACCACCCGCCGGCCGAGCGCGATCTCCTCGGCCAGGAACACGCGCGACATGCCCCCGCCGCCGAGCTCACGCTCGATGCGGTACGTCGATGAGAGTGCCGCTCGAATCCGATCCTCTACATCCGCCACGCGAGCCGCCACGACCGGGAGACCGACAATATGGGGCGCGGGGCGCGCGTCGTCAGCACCAACGCCTCCGCCGATGAGCGCTCGGCGATCCTGACGCGAACGGGGTATTGGGCGAGAGGCTCGGTTGCAGGTCAGTCCTGGCGAGGCTCAGAGCCAATGGCGACTCTCCTCGGACTCCCTCATAGTTGGCTCTCGGGATCACACCAGGGCGTCGACGGGACCGGAGATCATGGATAACGACGATTATCAACTCGGTCGCGTGCTGAACCGCAGAAGCACTCGCCTTGATGGGTTCGGCGGGCGCCGCCATCCTCGCCGGGTGCACGGGTCAGAACGCGGTGGCCGGTTCGTCATGCGTCGTCCGGCCGCAGCAGACCCAGAGGCCGTACTTCGTCGATGAGAAGCTGAACCGATCTGACATCCGATCCGACCCCGCGGACGGAAAGGTGAAGCCGGGCGCGCTGCTGCAATTGACGTTCAACGTCTCGCGAATCGCTCCCAGCGCCTGTACGCCGCTCGCCGGCGCGCTCGTGGATGTCTGGCACTGCGACGCCCTCGGCATCTACTCGGACGTGAGCGATCCCAGCTTCAACACCGTGGGCAAGAAGTTTCTGCGGGGATACCAGATCACCGACGCCAGCGGGGCCGCGCATTTCGCGACGATCTATCCCGGATGGTATCAGGGTCGAGCCGTCCACATCCACTTCAAGATCCGCTCGGCCTCGAGCTCGGGCTCGGGCTTCGAGTTCACGTCGCAGCTCTATTTCGACGACTCCTTCACCGACCGCGTCCACGCCCAGCAACCCTATGCGTCGAAGGGGCAGCGGACGGTGCGCAATGCGGAAGATGGAATCTTCCGGCAGAATAGGGCCCAGCTTGTCGTCGCGGTCAGGCCGAGCACGGCCGGTTACGCGGCAACGTTCGACATCGCGATCCAAGGTACCTGAGCCGGGAGGGGGGTGGTGTGCCGTTTCGTCTCGGTCCGGCCTGGCTCGGAGTTGCCAAACATCGCTCGAGACGAGAATCTGTCAGCACGGGTATTCCAGCAGGCAGCCGGTAGGGTGGCCAGGAGGCGCCGGACTCTCAATTCCGGGTGGGCCGCGGCCTGCGGCGGGGACCGGGCAGTGGCGCCGGACAACGGATCCGATATCAGCCAGGCAGCCCGACAGTTCGACAGCGTGGCCACCAGCGTTGCGCTGAGCGGCGACACGATCGCCGCGAGCCCGTATCGAGACGCAGCCGACATGGTCCGGCAGGCAGGCCGCCTCACCAACATCACTATCTCGATCGACGGCGTCCCGACGTCCTTTCTCGCGCTCGCGCAGCGTGTCCAGTTCAGCTCCCCAACGCTCTGCGCCGAGCCGAATCCGCTGGCGGGTGGCCTCATCGGGGGCATCGGTGGGGGCGGCGGCGGAGACGTCTTCCCCACTCTGCCGAGACTCCCGGTGGACTGCTTCCGCCTGCTCGGCCGGCCAAACCTGGTCGCGTGGGAGAAGGACGGAAAGCATCGCACTCTGCTCGTGACGGGTCCGCCAGATCGCATCTCCTTTAACTTCGGCGATGTGATCTTCCTGCCGGGACCGCCGACTCTTCCCCCTCCCGGCGGAGCTGTTCCGCCGATTCTCGTCGCCCCGCCCGCTTTCGCGGATCTGTTCGACCGCGCGGGCAACTTCTGGTGGGCGACCAAGGGAACGGGCGAGAACCATCTCCTGAATGTCGGAGCGCCCTGCGACTCGCCGCCGCGGCTCGCTCCGCTGGCAGAAGCGACGTGCAATAAGGCGAGCTTCTCGTGGCAGCTCGACCTCGGGATGGAGCCAGTACCCTCCATGCGCCCCGGAATCGGCGCCACTGGAAACCCCCATCTCGTGATGCCCAAACAGGAGGTCGCCGGAGTCCTCGTGAGGGTGAGCAAGCTGCCCCCACCGCCTCTGCCACCGCCCGGTCCTCCGCCTCCGCTCTTCCGGCTCAAGGTCGGGCTCGACGCGCGTGTCGACGGAGCGGACATCGTCTTCACCTTGCGTGTGACGAACGCCACCGATTCCCCCATCGAGCTGCACTTCCCGACCTCGCAGCAGATCGACTTCATCGTGAGGGACGGCTTCGGTGGCTCGACTGTCTGGGTGTTGTCGGCCACGCGTGATTACCAGCGCGCCGCCACCAGCCGTATCATCGGCGCGCGTGAGACCGTCACCTATACCGAGCGGTGGGAGAAGGCGACCGCGCGCGGACGCGTGCTGGCCATCGCCAAGCTGACCAGCAGCAACTATCCGGTCGAGATCGGAGTCCCGCTCGACATACCTTGAGATAGCTGGCCTATGACGGGTAACTGGAGGGGCGGAGCGATGGAGCTTCGCCCCTACTCGTATCGATGGATGCGAAGCTGCTCACTTAACTCGGCTCGCGCGCGACGCTAGCTTTCGCCCACACTCAGATCAGGACGCAGGCACTTGGCGACACAGGCCCGCAGCACGACCGGCGACGCGCGAGACCTCGAGCTTCTCGACCAGCTCGCGGCGGCGCGTACCCGCCTCGTCGAGCAGATCGGCCGCCGGATCATCGGCCAGCGGGAGATCGTGGACAATCTCGTCGCCGCGCTGCTGAGCGGTGGCCACGCTCTCCTGGTCGGCGTGCCGGGGCTGGCCAAGACGCTGCTCGTGAAGACGCTCGCCGAAGCGCTCGACCTCTCTTTCTCGCGGGTGCAGTTCACGCCTGACCTCATGCCCAGCGACATCACGGGCACGGAGTTGCTGGACGAGGACCAGGCCACCGGACGCCGCATCTTCCGCTACGTGAAGGGGCCCATCTTCGCCCATGTCGTGCTGGCGGATGAGATCAACCGGGCTCCCCCGAAGACACAGGCGGCTCTGCTGCAGGCGATGCAGGAGCACGCGGTGACGGCGGCCGGCCAGACGCATGCGCTCCCCGAGCCGTTCTTCGTTCTCGCAACGCAGAACCCGATCGAGCAGGAGGGGACGTATCCCCTGCCCGAGGCGCAGCTCGATCGGTTCATGTTCGAGCTCCGGCTCGATTATCCTAGCGCCGAGGAGGAGGAGCGCATCGTCTCGGCGACCACCGGCGACGTCGAGTCCAGCGTGACACCGGTGCTGACGGCCGCGCAGCTGGCCGAGCTGCAGCACCTCGTCCGCCGCCTTCCGGCGCCCCCGACCGTGGTACGATACGCCGTGCGGCTGGCGCGCTCCACTCGGCCGAATGCGGCCGAGGCGACGGCGGATGTGAAGAAGTACGTGAGCTGGGGCGCGGGCCCGCGGGCCTCGCAGTATCTGATTCTCGGCGCCAAGGCGAAGGCGGCGATGGATGGGCGATCGGTCCCCGATCTGGACGACGTGCGCTCGGTGGCGCTGTCGGTGCTCAGGCACCGGCTGGTTGTCAACTTTCAGGGTGAAGCGGAGGGGATGGCGCCGGAGCGGCTCATCAGCCTCACCGAGCGTCGGTAGCCGCGACTACGTGGCAGCCGGAGTGATCACGGCGTCGGCCTCTATCTCCACCAGCATGTCGGGATTCACCAGCGCGGCAACGGCCACGAGCGTCGACGCGGGGCGGATGTCGTGGAACGTCTCGCCGTGCGCCCGACCGACCGCTTCCCAGTCCTCGATGCGCGTGACGTACATGCGCGTTCGCACCACGTCGGCGAGCGACGCGCCAGCTCGCTCCAGCGCGGCCTCGATGTTCCGGAGCGCCTGCACCGCCTGTGCATAAGCGTCCCCGTGTCCAACGATGCTCCCGTCCGGCGCGGTCGCCGTGGTGCCGGCAACGTGCACGACGTATCCGATGCGAACCGCGCGCGAGTAGCCGACCACGCTTTCCCACGGCGCGCCGCTCCCGAAATTGACGCGGCCGCTCACGGGGAGACGGGCTCGGTGCTCTCCACGGCAAACCAGCGGCGCCACCAGGGCGATCGCTGCTCGCGCTCCATCACCGCTTCGACGGCCTGGCGCCAGAAGTCGTGCATCTCGGCGGCATCGGCGAATCGATTGTCGGGCAGCGGATCGAGTCCGCGCTCCACCCACGCGCCGATCTCGGCCGGATACGGCGCGAGGTCGACGTTTCCAGCGAGCTCACGGGCGAGGATCATCTGCTCGTCACCGGTGCCGTAGGGCGGCTTTCCGGTGATGACGAATACAGTTATGGCGGCCATTGCATAGCAGTCGACTGGCGATCCCTGGGGCTCACCCAGGAGTTGCTCGGGAGCGGCGAACTCAGGAGTGCCGGTGGTGCCGGCGAGATCTTCGCCGGGGATCTTCGCGACACCAAAGTCGGTGATGCGCCAGCGCCGATAGCGGTCGATCAGGATGTTCTCCGGCTTGAGATCGCGGTGGATGATGCCGGCCGAGTGGGCCGCCGCGAGACCGTCCAGGACGTGCTCGATCTGGTTGGCGATCTCGTGCAACGGGCGAGGACCCGTGCGCGCGATGAGCTCCGCGAGCGAGCCTCCCTCGGCCAGCTCCATTGTGTACCAGGAGACGTCGCCGTTCGAGTCCCAGTCGTAGATGGGCACGATGGCCGGATGCGCGAGCTGAGCGGCAAGCTGCGCTTCGCGCCGGAAGCGACGCACCGCTTGCTCGTCGCTGGCGACGTCGGGATGGAGCATCTTGAGGGCGACCTCGCGCTCGAGCGTGAGATCGCGAACACGCCACACCGCGCCGAACGTGCCCGATCCGAGGCGTGCCAGCACCTCGTAGTCTTCGCCGGTGGCCCAACGAAGACGTGATTCCTCGGACTCGTCGGCGAGTCGCATGGCCGTCGTGGATCCGCTGACATAGATCGACGTCCGTCCGCCCACGGCGCGATCCAGCGAGCGCAGCATCGCCGCCACGGAGTACAGGCGGTCGGCCGGGTTCGGCAGGAGCGCGCGGTCGATGATCTCGGCCACCGCGTGCGGACAATCGGGCCGGATGAGAGCAACGGGAGGCATCCCGGTTGTGGGCGGGAACTCGCCGGTGAGCGCCGCGTAGGCGGCCGCCGCGAGCTGCCACTGGTCGCTGGCCGCGGTCGGGATCCAGTCCTCCGCCGCTTCAGGGGGCGGTGGCACCCATCGCCGATCGGGTCGAAGGCCAGTTGGAATGTCGCCGTGGGGCATCGCCCATTCCCAGCCGAGCAACCAGAGCCGGCCCGTCGGCGTGACCCAGATTGTCTCTGGAGCCACGGCACCATGAGCCATACCGCTGTTGTGGAGATAGGCGAGCGCGGAGCCGACGCTGCGGATGAGCTGCAGCACGTACGTCAGATTCTCGGAGCCGAGCCTGCCGAGCCGGGCGCCGACGGTCTCGCCGGCTATCCAGCGGCGCAGATAGCCCGGGCCTCTCGGGCTGTCCGAGTGCGCGGCCCAGTAGTGATAGGTGGTAGGAATCGCGGGATGGTTGCGGTGCGCGAGGTGACGCGCCTCGGCCGCGAGCCACGGGGCGTGGGTCGGATCGGGTGCGGTGACGAGGGAGAGAGAGCGTCCGAGTCCATCGACAACCTCCTGATAATGGCGGTAGTCGGCCGACACCCCCTCGGCGCCCCATGCCCAATCGGGCGGGAGCTGCCAGGCCGCGAGGTGCGATGCGAGCTCGCGCGAAATGCGATTGGGTCCTGCGACTTCGACTGGATTCATGACGTCGATGCTGCGAGGTTCACCGGCGTGAATGTACCGGCGGCCGTTGGGCGAGAGAAAGGTAGGCGAAGTCCACGGCGGTACGGTAGCTGGAAGCAGCTACGCCTCTCGCCGTGTTACAGTTTCGACGCAAACAGTGGGCTCACCATGGGGCGGAGTGAGAGAATGGGAGAGGCGGTGTTCGAGCTGCTTTATCCGGACGCGAGACCTCCGGAGCGCGCCACCGCGGGATCCTCTGGCTACGATCTGCGGGCGTATCTGCGGTGTCGGAGCATTCGTGTGCGCAGCGCCGCCGGAGAGGAGACGCGAGAGGTCGACGGCACCGGCGCGTTGCAGCTGGCGGCGGGTGAGCGAGCGCTCATCCCGCTTGGGTTCAAGGCCATGCTTCCCGATGGAGTGGAGGCTCAGATCCGCCTGAGAAGCTCGGCGGCCTACCGGCTCGGGCTTCTCATCCCGAACTCGCCCGGGACGATCGATCCCGACTATCCCGACGAGTGGATGGTGATGCTCAGGAACGACAGCGGATCCCCGGTGACGATCAGGCACGACGAGAGAATAGCGCAAGCCGTGCTGGCGCGTTTCGAGTCGCTGACGTGGCGAGCAGGGGCGGTGGGCCGGACGACCGATCGCGCGGGTGGAGTAGGAAGCACCGGTACCTGAGACGGTCGGTTAAAGCGCGCTAATCTGGGAAGGCACTCTTCGGTGGTTGCAGCTCGGGGGCATGATTGGGAAAATGACGGAGCGATGACGGTCAGCGACAAGTAGAGGGATCCCGATTCGCTTCGCGAGGTTCGCGGTGACGATTCGTCTGCACACATTGGGTCAGAGCTGTATCGAGGTAGGGACGATCCGCATCGGGCCGGAGTCCGAGCGGCTTTTTGCGTTGCTCCTGTATCTCGCGGTCGAACGGGGGAAGCAGGTGAGCCGCACCGAGCTTCGCCGGCTGCTCTGGCCTGAAGCGGACGCCACGCACTCCACGCATTCGTTGAGGCAGTTGATTTACCGAGCGAGGCGGATGGGGGTTGCGCTTCAAACACAGAGCCATCGGATCGCGTTACCATCGGAGCATGTTGAGGCCGACTTCGCGCCTTTTGTCTTCAGTTCCACACGCAATCAGGAATTCAGTTCCCTCCAAACGCACATTGGGTGCTTTCTACCGGGATACGCCCCGTCATTTTCTGATCAGTACGAAAGTTGGGTTGAGATGCAACGAGATAGCGTGCACTCAGGTCTGCGACGTGCGCTAGTCATGAAGATTCTCAAGAGCAAGTCGAACGGCGAATGGAGCCTCGTGGAACACCTCGCCAACTGCTGTCTGCAGTTGGATCCGCTCAATGAAGAAGCGACACTGGCATTGGCCGAGGCAGCAGCCTTCGCAGGAAATAAGAACCGCGCGCTTCGGATTATCGATCAGTATACGCAAGAGATTGGCTCCCAAGGGCAAGACATCCGTCTCCCGGCTGCCATTCTCAGACGGCGAGTCAGCGATGCGATGGTCACCTGCGACGTCAAGATTCCTAACGAGCCTCCGTTGGTTGGAAGGGTTCACGAGCTTAATAGGCTGAACTCCTTCTTGGAACATGCGACACAGGGAAGAGGTAGCGCGCATCACCTCCGTGGCGAGCGCGGAATCGGTAAGAGCCGATTCCTCACCGAATTCACGCGTTCAGCGATTCTGCGAGGAAAGCGGGTGGTTCGCGTGCAATTACGCCAGCACGACGAGCACAGGCCACTTGCGGCCTTTGCTGAAATGGCACCGAAATTATTGGCTTTACCTGGTGCGCTCGGCAGTTCTCCCGAGTCGCTACGTCATCTACGTAATCTCACATCCTATGATCCTGCCCTGCAGTTGGCGCAGGCATATGACCCCGAGAGCAATTACGCTTGTGTGCGAACAGCCCTCCTCGACCTTGTAGCATCAATTTGTTGCGAAAACTGTTTGGTCCTGTTGCTCGAAGACATTGATCATCTCGACAAGGCTTCTGCCGAGCTGTTGGCGCAGCTGATTGAGTACGCCGCGGACCAGCGGCTGCTGCTCGTAATGAGCTCCAAGGAACCGGCAGCGATGCACGGAACCATGTTGCATCCATTTGGCCGGGTCTATGACCTCAATCTGCGTCCGCTCGATCGGGACGAATCCCTGTTACTCCTAAAGCACTATACCGATCAGACTTCCCACCGTTCTGAGTCGTTCTGGAACTGGTGCGAGCAGAAAGCAGGAGGAAATCCCTATTACCTCACCGAGCTGGCGCAACATGGCCAAGCTGAGTCGGGCTGCTATCGACTTCCGGATACTCTAGCAGCCCTCGTTGCTACTCGCCTCGGAAGCTTGCGCCCTCTGGCGCGCAGACTGCTGCAGAGCGTTGCCATTCTTGGAAGACATTCTACGCTGGAGCGTGTCGAGGCGCTTCTGGATCACTCTACCCTTGATCTGCTCGACAGCTTAGATGAGGCGGAAATGGCTGGCTTCATCGAAATCGATGCCACCCGGGTGCACCTACGGACTAAGTTGCTTGGAGAAGTCGCGCTACAATCAGCTTCTAACGCGACCCGCCAGCTCCTTCATCGACGCGCTGCTCTGATACTGGAACGCGAGGGAACGACAGTTCACCCATCTGGTCTAATCTGGGAGTGCGCGGAGCATTGGAAGTGTTCAGGAGAGGAGTCGCGGGCACTCGAAACGCTGCGCGCATGCGCACGCTACTGCATGCAGCTTGGCATGCCGGGCGAGGCTTCCAAGATTTTGACGTGCGCGATAGAAAGAGATGCGGGAGTCACCTCACTACCTCTTCTACATGATTGGGTTGCGGCACTTCAGTTGGAAGAAGATTGGATCCAGGTTCAGCAAGTTGCAAAAAGGATTGCCACGCTAAGCGCGGCAATCCTTCCGCCTCCGTCTTCACATACCGAGCACGAATTAACCGTCATCGAATCGGACTGGCACTCCGGCGCGGAGTCGGAGTTATTGCTGGACCGACTGCTTGTCTGCGTCAGGTCGGTGAACGTTCCGGACCATCACGTCCGCCGTGCGGCAATGCAAGGTCTCATTCTCGCTTGCGATGGTTTGCAAAATGACGTCGCCACTTACCTGTACCAGACCATCGTTCGAATCGACCGGAGGGCTCCCAACCTCGCCCTAACCTTCTACGCCGAATACGTATTCAACCTTTCTTTCGGCGACCTTGACGCGGTGACGCATTGCGCGCGCCGTTGGATCGCTCATTCACGCCTATCCGAGAATCCCGCGGCTCTAAGTCGTTGCCTGAGAAATGCGGCGACGGGTCTTCATCATGCCGGTCTGACGTCAGAAGCGATTGAGGCATGCACCGAGGGCTATCGAATCGCCGTGGAGCGCCGCCTTCGGAACGCGGCTACGGGAGCGGCGATACGTCTCGCAGGGCTTCATTGCGATATCGGTGATTTCGACCAGGCTGCAGCGTGGCTCGCGACAGCGAGCGAAGGTATCAGCGTCCGCTCAAGTAACATTTTCTATTGGGACTACTGCTGCCGCATGGCCGAAATATCATTGCGGCAAGCAAGGCACAGCGAAGTGCTCCCCTGGATCGAGCGAGCCCATGCCTCTCAAGTAATCAGATCAACTTACAGCCGTATTGAGAGCAGCGCTCTCTGGTGCGAGTATCGTGTACTGGTTACGCAGATCGTGCCTAGTAACGAGGACATGGCAGACCTCATGACGTTGTTCGAACGCGTAAAGTGTGGGCCTGCTTGTGAACTATTAGTAGTGGCCATTTGTCGTGCTATGGCTGCGCGCGGTGAGCGAGAAAGTGGTTGTGAGCTTGCCAACCGTTATGTATCCCACTGGAGGCGCGAGAAGTATCCTGTGTCGGCGCAGCTTCGGCAGTTTCTTAAGGTGAGACAACCACAGTTGCTTTCATAAGGGCGATGCCGATTCTCAGGGGGGAGTGTCCCTCGCGTAGTTGACATTCAGGCGATGCCGCGTGTGGTGCGGCTTACGCCGCAGCGGGCTTCGTGGTTGAGAGTGTGGGCTGCAATGCCTGCTTGAGCAAGGGGAGGTGGCGATACTGCTTCACGCGGCG
>JBBSGP010000049.1:0-18026 GCA_038253885.1 Gemmatimonadales bacterium
ATGCGGTGCTGGTTCTTCGTCTGCTTCCGTCGTACTCTTCGCATGGGTGGTGTCCTCGGGAACGAGTGGAGATCCTTGGTCGGATTCACACTCTAGTACCGTGGCACCACCTGAATTTCAACTAGCCCGGGGACTCACCCTTCTCAGGGACAGCGCCGAGGTTCATCTTTGCTCAATGTGAGCAACGGTGACGGTCACACCAAAAAAAGCGCGACATCTTGTAATGTCGCGCTGTGTCACGCCCATATATCTGCCCGTTTAGTCGTTTTAGGCAGGTCTGGCTAGCCGAGCATTTTGAACCAGTTGAACGGGGCGATCCACCCCAGGTGTGGTCTGCAAATCGACAGGTACGAAAAGAAGGTCGAACAATGGGCTCGCGAGAAGCCGGTCACAGATAGCAGGATCGAACTGCATTCCTCGGCACCGAATAAACTCAGCTCTGACGTCCGATGCCCCCAGGGCCTTTCGGTACGGGCGATCCGTTGTCATTGCATCAGTGGTGTCGGCAAAAATAATAATTCGTGACGCGAGTGGGATCGCATCCTTGGCAATACCATCAGGATAGCCCGTTCCATCCCAATTCTCATGATGGTGTCTCAAAGGAGCGATGAGATCCTGGAGATGTGACACGGTTCTGACCAGCTCTGCGCTTTTGATCGGATGAGTCTTCATGACAGCCCATTCTTCCGCTGTCAGTTTGTCGGGTTTTCTCAGTAGCGGCGCGAACTCCTCATGAATCTTCCCGACGTCATGGAGCAACGCGGCCACTCCAATACGTTCGACCTGTTTGGCGCTCAAACCGATCGCGCGCGCGATAATTTGAGAGTAGTGGGCCACTCTCCGCGAGTGACCGGACGTATAAGGATCCCGCGCTTCGATCGCCTTTACGGTCAATTCGAGCAGTTCGTGATTGACCTGCTCCAACTGACGATTGGTCTTGTAAAGAACTCTCACTCCCAGCATCGGTAGCACTAACCCTGCTGCTGCTAGCGTGCCAAATCGCGCAAACACCCATCCGAAGACAAAAATGATTGGGCTGGCGATGACGTCGAATCCGATCACGCTGAGCGTATTGCGCTTCCAAATTCGAAGAGCGCTTCGATTCTCGAGGGTGGCGATTGCGCCGCTCACAGCCACGGTGTTTACCGCGAAGAACACCGTGGTCATCAGTAGGAACGGAACTCCTCGTGAAGACGCACTTTGAAGAATCGATTCGATTCCGCTTACGGCAAGTGGCCTTCCTCCAGCGATCAGATAGCAACCAACGGCAAGCGCCAGGGATAGCGCCGTTTGACCCACGTTAAACGCGGCTTTGATCGCTGCCCGCCGCTTGACGATCTCGCTTATCCCGCTAGCGCAGGAAACGGCAACTACTACCTGCCAATTCGGAGCGATTAGCGCAGCGGCAAGGAAAGGTACGAAGGCGGCGGTGCCACCAGCACTGCCTTGTGGCAGATTGTGCACCAGAAACAATGCGACCAGGCCCAACATCGTAAGCGTGATGGCCGCCAGTACTTGAGCATGCTCTGTAGCTGGCGCGAGGCCGTACAGCGCCACCGTAGCTATCACGGCGGCGCCGCACACGCTCAGTACATATCCCTGGAATCGCGTCATAGAAGAAAAGGAAAACCCCCGTACCCCTTTAACTAGTGCAAAATCTGATGTTCACCCATCGAAAAACATGCGAGCAATAGTTCCCAAATCCACATGTGGCGTCACCTCCCAGCAGGTAGTCGTATTCGACTTTCGTCGATACGCCCTCAGGTTGGCTTCGCTCGTGAAACTTGGTCTGCCCGCTCGGCTTCGCTATTTGGGGAACGGGGGTCGTGTAATCAGTAAGGCTTCGGCTTAGAAGGTTGAGAGCTGGACAAGCAGAAAAACAACTCTACCAACACGCCCACGTACGCTGGAGTATCGTCAACCCCGGGACGGTTCTTAAACACAAGTAATGACTGCCCTTGTTGTACCGGTCTCCTATCGCTCCAACCTGCCCATCCACCGGTTCGTCGCATCTAGCACCGCCAGCACGGCTGCAGTCTCCGAGCTATCCCGAATCTCGCAGCTGCCGGTCAAAAGAACCGAATCGCGACCCTCCCGGGCCGTCACCGCCGCGAACATGAACTCGCGGTCGAAAGCCTCGATCCGCTTGCAGCCCTCCATCACCAGCGCCGGGCCGGCGCCCTCCACTTCGCGGATCGCAAGCAACGCCGCTCGGGCGGCCAGCTCCGCGCGAGAGCGCTCCGATTCCACGCCCTCCGCCTCGCCCACGAACGACTCCGTACCCTTCTTCAGGGTCACGCGGCACATCACACCCTTGCTTCGCGACCTCCGCACCTCGACGTCCTCGAAGTAGAGCGCGCGCCGCCAATCCGCCTTGGTCACCACCACCGGGGCAGGCGGTGTCACGGGCACAGTCGCCACCGGGCCCGAACGACTGTCGGCTGTCCTCTGCGTGTCGCTCGTCATCGCCACCGAGATCTTCCGGTGGTCCACCTTGATCCCCAGCTGCGCGATCAGAGCACTCTCGACGTTGCGCACGGTCTGCTTTGCCGACACGTCGTGCGTCGTCAACAGATGAACCTCGCTGATCGCCCCGTGATCGCTCGAGATGATGCGCGCCGCGACCACACCCGGCAGCGTCATGAGCAACGCTTCCGCATGCGTGGTCGGAAGGACGCTCCCAGCGATCGGCGACGACGCCGAGCTCTCGGAGGAGGCACTCTGAGCCTTGTACGGAACGGTCACGAACGACCCTAACGCTGAAGTGACTCGGTGCTACGCGTCGGAAAGGAGAGACGGGGCGGGAGATGCTGCGCAGCGAATTCACTCCGACAGCCCGGATTCCCAGGGGGTCGGAGGGCCCAATATTGCGCCCACTGGCGCCAAATGCAAGGCAAGTTGTTTCGAGCGAACAAATTAGCTGGATGAGAGAATTCGCCTTGTCGCGTGACCCGAATTCCGCACGATCGTCAGCCGCCGGAACCAGGGCATTCCGCGCTCACTGGGCACCACAACCGCAGCCTTCGGCAGCAGTTACGGTGACACGCTCTCGTCGATGGGGTCGCTCGCCGGAAGGTGATAGTCACGCAGCTTCCGGTACAACGTTCGCTCGCCGATTCCGAGCATCTCGGCCGCGCGCCGCCGGTTGCCACGGGTCTCGCGCAACGCCGCCTCGATCGCCGCCCGCTCGATCGCCGCCATGCTCATGCCGGGCGTGATCGACACGACGTTCGGAGCCGGCTCGCGCTCACGCGGCTCGATGCCGCTCCGGAGCGCCGAGACGACCGGAGCGGGATGCACCTCGCCGATCCAGTCGGCGCGCGGACCACCCCCCACACGCGAGTCGTCCACCCGGCGTCGCAGCTCCTCCACTTGGATCTTCAGCTCAACCAGGCTGCGCACGATGAATTCGAGCTCCCGTCCAGCGCTCTGCTCCGCGCCGCGGGGCAATGCGACGTGCACGGGCAGGAACCGGCCCCCGCCCACACCCTCCCGGATCTCTCTCGGAATGTCCTCCGGAGTGATCTCGCGCCCCGGCGAGAGCACCACCATGCTCTCGATGAGATTCCGTAGCTCGCGCACGTTCCCCGGCCATGCGTAACCGACCAGGATCTGCAGTGCCTCGGCAGAGATGCCGTGGAACGGTCGATCGTGCACCGAACCGAATTCCTGAACGAAACGACGCACCAGCAGCGGAATGTCCTCGCGCCGCTCCCTGAGGGGAGGCAGATAGATGTGGAGGACGTTCAACCGGTAATACAGATCCGGCCGGAATTCCCCGTTCTCCACATCGGCACGCAACGGCCGGTTCGTGGCGGCCACGACACGCACGTCCACGTGAATCGGCTGAGCGCCTCCGACCCGCGTCACTTCCCGCTGCTCGAGCACCCGGAGCAGCTTCACCTGGGTGGAGTTCGGAGCCTCTCCTATCTCGTCGAGAAAGAGGGTGCCGCTGTTCGCCAGCTCGAAGCGCCCGAGCCGTCGCTCGGCGGCGCCGGTAAAGGATCCCTTCTCGTGGCCAAACAGCTCGCTCTCGAGAAGCGTCTCGGGCAACGCCCCGATGTTCACGGCGATGAAGGGCTTGTTTCGCCGCGGACTGAGATGGTGGATGGCGCGCGCGACGAGCTCCTTCCCGGTCCCGCTCTCGCCCTCGATCAACACAGTGCTGGACACGGGGGCCATCTGCTCGATCTTGACGAGCACCTCGCGGATCCCCTGGCTCTCCCCGATCAAGCC
This sequence comes from Gemmatimonadales bacterium, assembly GCA_038253885.1. GTDB lineage: Bacteria > Gemmatimonadota > Gemmatimonadetes > Gemmatimonadales > Gemmatimonadaceae > JALZAQ01. The sequence continues at coordinate 4,237 of JBBSGP010000049.1, forward strand.
CGTGTCCTGCGACAACCGGCGCCGGTCCAGGATGCGCCGGATGCCCGCGAACACCTCGTCGAGGTCTACCGGCTTGGAGTAGATCTCCACGAATCCCAGCGCGCGGAGGCGGTCGTGGAGCGCCGGATCAGGGATGTCCGCCAGCCCCACCACGGCAGCTCCATCCCAGAGCTGACGCTTCACCAGCTGCGTGTTGGCCGTGTCGACAAGACCACCCGTCATCACGATGACGTCGGGCCGCTCCCGCTCGATTGCGGCTCGGATGTCATCGATTGGCGATACCAGAGAAGTCTGGTGCCCGGCCGCTTCCAGCATGGCGTTGAGCCGCACCGCTGGCTCCACATCGGTGAGCGTGAGCAGAACCTTCATGCCGGAGACTGCTCGCTCGGCGCGTGGTCCGTGACCTCGCCCCGGATGATCTGTACCGCGTGCGCCAGGATGGAGTCCAACGCCGACAGCCCGTCACGCACACCTCCCGTCGACCCGGGAAGATTCACGATCAGAGTACGAGACCGCACGCCGGCGAGTCCCCGTGAAAGCGCTGCCCGGGGAAAGCTCTGCAGACACAGGAGCCTGATGCGCTCGGCAATCCCGGGGGCATCCCGCTCCAGCACGGCGCGTGTAGCCTCGGGGGTCACGTCGCGGGGCGCCAATCCCGTGCCCCCGGTCGTCAGCACGACGTCGGCCCGATCCTCGTCGCACCAGCGGCTGAGGAAAGACACGATGGCCGGCGTCTCATCCGGTACCAGCTCGCGCTCGCTCACCAGATATCCGCGCTCGGCGCACCAGGCAGCAATCGCGTCGCCGGACCCGTCCGCGCGCTCTCCCCGAGCGCCGGCATCAGAGGTTGTGAGAATCGCGATGCGCATGAGAGTGGGTGCCGGCGCCCCGTTACTTGTGCGTTCCCTTCTTGTAGAAGGGCATCTTCACCACCGAGCCGGCGATCCTCTTTCCTCTGACATCGATCTCGAGCGACTCGCCCTCCTTCGCGCCGGCGGCCGGCAGGTAACAGGTCCCGATCGGGATGCCCAAGCTCGGGCTCATGGTCCCGCTGCGGACGGTCCCCGCCGGGGTGCCTCGAAAGAGCACCGGATACCCCGGGCGAGGAAAGCTTCTCTCGGCGGTGGTGAAACCCACGAGCTTCCGCGGAATTCCAGCCTCCTTCTGCGCCAGCAACGCCGGACGCCCCGTGAAATCTCCTTTCTTGAGCTTGACCAGCCAACCGAGGTTGGCCTCGAGGGGCGTGACGGTATCGTCGATGTCATTCCCGTAGAGCGCCATCCCCATCTCGAGGCGCAAGCTGTCGCGACAGCCGAGGCCCGCGGGAACGACCCCGCGATCCGCGGTGAGGGCGTTCCAGATGCGGTCGGCGTGCCGCGGATCGAAGTACAGCTCGAACCCATCTTCTCCGGTGTAGCCGGTACGCGAGACGATCACGTCCGGAGCGCCGGCGACGGTGCCTACGGCAAAGTGGTAATAGGCTAGCCCCAAGAGATCCACGGCGGTGAGCGGCTGCAGAGTGGCCACGGCGCGAGGGCCCTGCAGCGCCAGCAACGCCACGTCATCGCTCACATCCTCGAGCGTGCAGTCGAACCCGGCTTTCTGCCGGTCGATGAACTCGTAGTCCTTGGCCCGGTTCGACGCGTTGACGACCATCATGAGATGATCGGCGAAGCGATAGACGAGGCAATCGTCCTCGATCGTGCCATGCTCATTGAGGATCGTCGAGTACTGCACCTGTCCGATCGCGAGCGCGGCGACGTCGTTGGACGTGACGCGGTTCACGAAGTTCACGCTGCCCGCCCCGCGAACGAAAAACTCTCCCATATGGCTGACGTCGAAGAGGCCGCAGCCCTCTCGGACGGCCCGGTGCTCGGCGGTGATCCCGGTGGGATACTGAACGGGCATCTCGTATCCCGCGAACGGCACCATCTTCGCGCCCAGACGAACGTGGATGTCGTGAAAGGGAGTGACCCTGAGCTTCTCTGCCGCTGCGGACTGGGGGGGGGCCATCGAGGACTCACCGTCGAAGTGGAGTGCGAGAGCAGAATATGCCCGTGGAGCGAGACCGCTGCCAGATCGGTGCGCCATCAAACGGTCGCGCCGCCGGCCGCAACGTGACGGCATCCGGCTCTATCGCGTACCTTTCCAAGAACCGCTCACTTACATGGTGAGGTCACATGGCACTCGTCGGCACGGTGCTGCCCAGCCCGCTTCGATTCAACCGGCTGCGCTCGGCGCTGCGAGAGCGCTACACGCTGGTTCCCTGCTCGACGTGGCGGGCGCTGCTGACTCTCTGCGGCGAGGAGCCGCTGTCCATGGTGGTGGTGGATCTCTGCGCCACCCCGGATGTCCACGACGGATTCGACGCACTGCGCGAGATCCAGCGCCGCTACCACTCGGTCGCGATCGTGCTGTACGTCGCCATGCCGCCCCTCCAGCCGGGTGATCTGTTCGAGGCCGGTCGGTTCGGCCTGGACGGGCTGATCGTCGCCGAGATCGATGATGAGCAGCGCCGCATCCTCGAGATCGTGGAGCAGGCCGAGGCGCGCGGTGCCCTGACCCTGCTCAACCGGTCGCTCGGCCAGGTCAAGCCCACGGTGCGCGACGCCACGCTGCTGGCGGTGACGCGCGCGCATCAGCGGTTGTCAGCGGATGGCCTCGCCAAGATCATCGGAGTGCGGCGCAAGACGCTGTCCGAGCGACTCACCGCCGCCGGCTTCCCGCCCACCCAGCGGCTGATCGCGTGGGGAAGGCTGATCGCCGCCGCGCGGATGCTCGAGGACAGCGAACGAAGCGCCGACAGCATCGCGCGCGCTCTCGACTATCCCTCGGGGAGCGCCTTTCGCAACAGCTGCCAGCGATACGTCCACGCACCGCCGCACCAGATCCGGGCGCGCGGAGGCGCCGCTTACGTGATCGACGTCTTTCTGCGACAGCTGAAGAGGCCGAGCGCGTCAGTCCCGTGAGGTCTTCGTTCCGCTTCTCAGGATAGCGGCTCTCCACCCATCAGCACCGCCATTATCGCCTTCTGCACGTGGAGACGATTCTCAGCCTCGTCCCAGACCCGGCTCCGAGGCCCGTCGATGACCTCGGCGGTCACCTCTTCTCCACGATGCGCGGGAAGGCAGTGCAGGAAGATCGAGTCCGGGGCGGCGGTGGCCATGAGCGCGGCATCGACGACGAATCCCTTGAAGGCACGCGCGCGCACCGCCTGCTCCTCCTCCTGTCCCATCGAGGCCCATACATCGGTGTTGACGGCGTGGGCCCCCGCAGCCGCTTCGCGCGGGTCGCGGACGAGCTTCACCTTTCCCTCGCGGCGCGCCCGGTCGAGGATCGCCTTGTCAGGGTCGTAGCCTTCCGGGCAGGCGAGCACCAACTCGAAGCCGAGCCTCCAGGCGGCGTTGATCCACGAATTCGCCATGTTGTTGCCGTCGCCGATCCAGGCGATGCGCTTCCCTTCCCAGCTCCCCAGCTGTTGCCGGATTGTCAGAAGGTCAGCCAGGATCTGACAGGGGTGCAACAGGTCCGTGAGCCCGTTGATGACCGGCACGCTCGCGTAGCGCGCCAGCTCCTCGATCTCGGCGTGGGCGAAGGTGCGGATCATGATGCCGTCCACGTAGCGCGAGAGGACGCGTGCCGTATCGGCGATCGGCTCGCCGCGGCCGAGCTGAACATCGCGGGGCGACAGGAAGAGCGCGTGACCGCCGAGCTGGTACGTTCCCACCTCGAAGGAGACACGCGTTCTCGTCGACGACTTCATGAAGATCATCGCCAACGTCTTCCCCGCGAGCGGCTGCTTGCGGTACGTGCCGCCACGCATCGACTCGGCCAGGGTGAGGATCGAATGCAGCTCGTCGCGAGAGAAGTCGGGGATGGCGAGAAAGTGACGCGGGGAAGGCGTGCGGATCACAGGATGTACCTCCGCAGATCCTCATCCTCGGCGATGCTCTTCAGGCGGTCTCGGACCATCCGAGCATCGACCACGATCGGGTCGCGGGCGCGGTCCGGAAGCTCGTAGAGGGCATCCTCGAGCAGGGTGGACATGACGGTGTGGAGCCGGCGCGCGCCGATGTTCTCCATGCGATCGTTCACCACCGCGGCGAGGCGGGCGATCTCGGCGACACCGTCGGCGGTGAAGGTGAGCTTGGCGTGCTCGGCCTCCACCAGGGCCGTGTACTGCTTGGTGAGCGCGTTCTCCGGCTCCGTCATGATCCGGACGAAATCCGCCTCGGTGAGCGGCTTCAGCTCGACGCGGATGGGAAAGCGACCCTGGAGCTCCGGGATCAGGTCGCTCGGCTTGGACACGTGGAAAGCGCCGGCTGCGATGAACAGAACGTGGTCGGTCTTCACCATGCCGTACTTCGTCTGCACGTTGGAGCCCTCGACGATCGGCAGCAGGTCGCGCTGCACACCTTCCCGCGAGACGTCGGGGCCACCGGCCTGACCTCGCTCCCCCGCGATCTTGTCGATCTCGTCGAGAAAGATGATTCCCATCTTCTCGACCCGCTCCACCGCGTCCGCGGTGACGTCATCCATGTCCACCAGCCGCTCGAGCTCCTGCTCCACGAGGATGCGGCGAGCTTCGGCAACCTTCACCGTCCGCTTGCGGGTTCGCTTGGGAACCATGTCCTGCAGCATCTCGGTGAAGTTCTCCATCCCTTCCGGGGCGCCCTGGGGCACGAGCATGTCGAACATCGGCGCCCGTTGCTGCGTGACCTCGACCTCCACCTCCCGTTCCTCCAGCTGCCCGTCGAGGAGCAGCTGCCGCAGCTTCTCGCGCGTGCGGCGGTGGCGCTCCTGCTCGGCGCTGCGCTCGACAGCTTCCCGGGACACCTCGCCACTGGACGAGACGACGAACAGGGCCGGCCCGGTGGTGGCCGAGGCGGCTGCCGGGGCCGGCTGAGCGGCCGGCTTTCCGTCCCCCGCCGCGGTCGGCGGAAGTAACAGATCGAGGACCCGGTCATCCACGCGCTCGTGGGCGAGATCCTCCACCTCGGTCTCCCGCTCCGTGCGCACCATGTCGACGGCGCTCTCGACCAGATCGCGCACCATCGACTCGACATCCCGGCCGACGTACCCCACCTCGGTGAACTTCGACGCTTCGACCTTGATGAAGGGAGCGCCGGAGAGCCGCGCCAGCCGGCGGGCGATCTCGGTCTTCCCCACACCGGTGGGGCCGATCAGGATGATGTTGTTCGGCGAGATCTCCTCGCGGATGGAATCGGGCGCCTGCTGCCGGCGCCATCGATTCCGGAGAGCGATGGCGACCGCCTTCTTGGCCTCACCCTGGCCGACGATGTAGCGATCCAGCTCGGCCACGATCTGACGCGGGGTCAGATCGGCGAGGCGGGCGATGGCCTGCTGGGTGCGCTTGGATGGCATGGCGGAGACGCTCGCGGAGGGCACGGCCGACGCCGAGCGTCAGGCCGTGAGCTCCATGACCGAGATGTTGCGGTTGGTGAAGACGCAGATGTCGGCCGCGATCTCGAGCGCCTTGCGGGCGATCTCGCTGGCGGAGAGCGGGGAGTGCTCGAGGAGAGCGCGCGCGGCCGCCAGCGCGAACGAGCCGCCGGACCCGATGGCGAGAATTCCATCATCGGGCTCGATGATGTCCCCGGTGCCGGACAGCACGAAGCCGTGCTGCCGATCCATCACCACAAGGAGCGCCTCCAGCCGGCGCAACACGCGGTCGCTTCTCCAGTCCTTCGCCAGCTCGACGGAGGCGCGGGGAAGATTCTCCGGGAAGCGCTCGAGCTTCTCCTCGAACTTCTCGAAGAGGGTGAACGCATCGGCCGCCGCGCCGGCGAAGCCCGCCAGAACCTTTCCTCCCCGCAGTGTTCTGACTTTCTGCGCATTGGACTTCATCACGGTATTGCCGACGCTGACCTGCCCATCGCCGGCGAGCGCGATCCCGCCGTCGCGGCGCACTCCCAGGATCGTGGTCGAGCGGATGCGCGAAAGGGGGGTGGTGGTCGCCATGAAGGCAAGATAACGCCGGCCGGCGCCGCTGCGCAGCCGCTTTGCGGCGGCGCTACCGGATGCGCATCCGCTCGCTCGGCGTGGCACTCCGCTCATCCGCCGGAGGCGTGGCGTCGGTGGTCCGGCGTCGCAGCGTCTTGCCAAGGCCCGGTCCGAACATCAGTCCCCGCAGATAGCGCCAGTTGAGAGCGATCCCGGCGATGACGAACAGCGTGGCGACGACGACCACCAGCGTGCTGTAGCGCCAGCTGTCGCGGCCGACGAACACCGCCCCGGCGAGCACCACGCCGACAGCCAACAACGCCTCGCCCGCTCGATTTCGCTCGGGCCGCTCGCGCCGGCGCCGCTCGCGCGCCACGAAGCGCCCGTCCTGAACGATCGCGTCGGTGAAGATCGCGAGCCCGGCCAGGATGGCGAGTATCCCGAAGAGCAGGGGCAACTGTTCGAGTCGCATGCGCTCTCACTTCTTGCAAGGTCGGTAACGGGTGCGCCGTCCCGCCACGTCAGGCGCGGGGATGCGCCTTCTGATATACCTGTCTGAGCCGCTCCACGCTGGTGTGCGTATAGATCTGGGTGGTGGAGATCGAGGCGTGCCCCAGCAGCTCCTGAACCGCCCGCAGATCGGCGCCCGCGTCCAGTAGGTGCGTGGCGAAAGTATGGCGGAGAGAGTGCACACTCAAGCCGGGCTCCTCCACGACCTCGCGGAGCGCCGCCGTAACCGCCAGCTGAACGGCCCGCGCCCCGATCCGCTTGCCCCGCCGTCCGAGGAAGAACGCCGTGCGATCGCCGCCGGGGAGGTTGCGCAACAGCTCGTCGCGCTTCGCCTCGTAGTTGCGAAGCGCCAGCTGTGCGTGATCGCCGAGTGGCACGATGCGCTCCTTCCGTCCCTTGCCCCTGACCTTCACCTGCTGGGAGACCAGATCGATGTCCTGCCGATTGATTCCGCAGAGCTCCGAGAGACGCATGCCAGTCGAGTAGAAGAGCTCGAGGATGGCGGCGTTGCGCACGTCGACGAATCGTCCCTCCCACGCCCGGACCTCCACCATCTCGAAGAGCAGCGCCATCTGCGCGCGGTCGAGATATCCGGGGAGGTACTTGTCGAGCTTCGGCGTGCCGACGGCGCGAGCGGGATTGGCCTCGACACGCTCGGCACGGTGCAGCCACCGATAGAAGCTGCGGACGCCAGACAACGTGCGCGCGATCGACCGCTTGGAGAGACCGGTTCGGGTGAGCGCGCCGAGGAATCCGCGGATGGCGAGGCGATCTACCCCTTCCCAGCTCCACGATGCGCCGCCGTAGTAGTGACCCAGGAACTCGATGAAGGATCGCAGGTCGCGGCGGTAAGCGCGGATGGTGTTCGCTGAGTCGTTGCGCTCCTTCTCGAGGTGGACGAGGTACTCCTCGACGTCGGGATGGAGCGCCTCCATCAGAGGCTCACCGGACGGAGGCCGGACAGCACGCACCAGCGATCCAGCTCCTCGAGAGCGCGAACGGCGATGCGCTCCCGCTTCTCGCGCTTGTCGCGAACGCGATCAGGCAGGTCATCCACCAGCCCGAAGTTGGCATTCATCGGCTGAAAGTGCGCCGGATCGGCTTCGCGCAGATAGCGGTACAGAGCGCCGAGCATTGTCGTCGGCGGTGGCAGTACGGGATCGTCTCCGCCGAGCATCCGCGCGAGATTGATCCCGGCAAGCAGACCGGTCGCGCTGCTCTCCGTGTATCCCTCGACGCCGGTGATCTGACCCGCGAAGAGCACGCGAGGATCGTCGCGCAGGGACAGCTGCGGCGACAGCGAGGCCGGCGAGTTCACATACGAGTTCCGGTGGATCGAGCCGAAGCGGAGGAACTCCGCCTGAGAGAGCCCCGGGATCATGCGGAACACGCGCTGCTGCTCGGGGATCCGGAGCCGGGTCTGGAAGCCGACGAGATTCCACATCCGACCCGCGCGATCCTCCTGCCGGAGCTGGACGACGGCGTATGGGTCGCGCCCGCCAGCAGCTCCCGGCCGGGGGTCGCGCAGCCCGACCGGCTTCAGCGGCCCGAACCGGAGGCTCTCGCGTCCGCGCTTCGCCATCTCTTCAACCGGCATGCACCCCTCGAAGTACGGCGCCTGATCGAACTCGTGGGCGTGGAACTGGTCGGCTGCGATCAGCGCGTCGACGAAGCCGCCGTACTGCTCTCGGCTCAGCGGGCAGTTGAGGTAGGCTCCCCCCCCGTCGCCCGCGGAGTCCATCGTCTCCTTGCCGTAGCGAGATGCACGAAACACCAACGAGTCGTCGATCGAGTCATGGGAGATCACCGGCGCGATGGCGTCGTAGAAGGCCAGCGACTCGACACCGAGCCGCGACCGGATGCACGCCGCCAGGCGATCGGACGTGAGCGGGCCAGTCGCAATGATGCCCGGCGACGGCAGCTCGGCGACCTCATCGCGTACCAGCCGTATGGCGGGGTGCGTCGTCACCCGGTGGTGCACGTGGCCGGAAAAGATGTTTCGGTCCACGGCGAGGGCGCTGCCACCAGGTACGCGCGCCTGGTCGGCGGCCCAGAGGATGAGCGAGCCGAGACGCCGCATCTCAGCCTTGAGCAGGCCGTGGGCGTTGGTCGTCTCCGTGCTCTTGAAGGTGTTGGAGCACACCAGCTCGGCCAGCCGGTCGGTCTTGTGCGCAGCGGTCGGGTGGGAGGGGCGCATCTCGTGCAGCACGACATCGCAGCCGCGCTCCGCGAGCTGCCAGGCCGCCTCCGATCCGGCGAGGCCCCCGCCGATGACGTGGACCGAGCCCGCCATCAGGCCACCGCGGTCGGCTCCGCCTCCGCCTCCGCGGCCTCCCACTCGTTGGCACAGCGCAGGCACTTCCGGAACTCGCCCCGCAACTTCGTGGACTTGACCTCCGCGCCGGGGAAGCCGCACTCGGGACAGATGTCGGGAAGGACTTTGTTCCAGACCACGAAATCGCAGCTGTCGTTGTCGCACGCGAAGAACGCGCTGCCCCGCTTCTTCGACCGGCGCTCGATCAGATCACCCCCGTCCCTGGGGCACTTCACGCCGGACGGCATCGGCCTGGTGCCGCGGCACTTGGGAAAGGTGCTGCAACCCAGGAACTGACCAGATCGGCCGGTGCGGATGACCATCGGGGCGCCGCAGAGCTGGCATTTCTCGGCGGTCATCACCGGCTTCTGCTTCTCGCCCTTGAGCGGCCGGGTGTACTTGCACGGCTTCGGGTGATGCTCGCACGCCACGTACGGCCCGAAGAATCCTCCCTTCGCGACAAGATGCCCGCCGCACAGCGGGCAACGCTCGAGCGCCATGGCGGACAGGTCGTGAGCCGCGGCGATGAGCTCATCGACCTTCACATCCTGCAGCGAGGCGTTGAAGGGTCCATAGAAGTCCTCCAGCACGCGGCGCCAGGTGAGCTCCCCTTCCTCCACCTTGTCGAGCTCCCCCTCCATGGTCGAGGTGAAGCCGACGTCGAAGATCTCCGGGAACTGCTTCACCATCACCTTCTCCACCGTCTCGCCAAGCTCGGTCGGAAAGAAGCGCCGTTGCTCCAGCCGCACGTAATGTCGGTCCACGAGGACCGAGATGATCGAGGCATACGTGGACGGTCGGCCGATGCCGAGCCGCTCCAGCTCCTTCACGAGGCTGGCCTCCGAGAAGCGCGGGGGAGGCTCGGTGAAATGCTGGGTGGGGGTGATCGCCACGACCTTCACACTCTCACCACGCTCGATCACTGGCAGCGCCTGCTCATCCTCCAGCGCTTTGCTGTCGCCCTCCTCGCGCGCCTCCTTGTAGAGAGCAAGGAAGCCCTGGAACTTCACAACGCTGCCAGTGGAGCGGAAGAGGTAACGCCGCGCGTTCCGGACGGGGCTCGCGGCCGGATCGAGGTCGAAGTCGATCGTTGTCGTGTCGAACACCGCCGGCGCCATCTGCGAGGCCATGAAGCGCTGCCAGATGAGCTGGTAGAGCTTGAGCTGGTCCGGCGAGAGGAATCGCTGAAGCTGGTCGGGGCGGCGCGTTGGATCGGTGGGACGGACCCCCTCGTGAGCATCCTGCGTGTTCTGATTCTGGGTCCGGTTCTGGTTCTTTCCGCCGTAGAGCTGGAGCCCCCGGGCGAGGAAATCCGCACCGAAGAGGGTGCGCACGTAGTCCTGTGCCTGCCGGGCAGCGCTCTCGGCAACCCGCGTCGAGTCGGTGCGCATGTAGGTGATGAGGCCAACCGCGCCCTCATCTCCGATGTCGATCCCCTCGTAGAGATCCTGTGCCACCCGCATTGTCCGCTTGGATCCGAAGCCCAGCTTCTTTGCGGCTTCCTGTTGGAGCGTGCTGGTGGTGAAAGGCGCAGCCGGATTCTTGCGCCGCTCTCGACGCTTGATATCGGTGACCGGAAACACATCGCGGCCCGCCAGCTCCGCCAGGATGCGCTGCGCCTCCGACTCGCCGGGAATCTCGGGCTTCCTGCCGTCCACCTGGTGGAGGCGCGCGATGAAGCGCTGCTCCGATTTCTCGAGCTGCGCTTCGACAGTCCAGTATTCCTTCGGCCGGAAGGCACGGATGTCCCGCTCCCGCTCCACCAGGATGCGCAATGCTACGGTCTGAACGCGTCCCGCGGACAATCCTTTCTTGACCGTCTTCCAGAGCAGCGGGCTCGCCTTGTAGCCAACGAGTCGGTCGAGCAGACGGCGCGCCTGTTGGGCGCCCACTTTCTTCTCATCGATCTCGCCGGCATTGGCGATGGCGCGCTCGACAGCGTCCTTCGTGATCTCGTGGAAGAGGACCCGACGGATGGGGGCACCGCTCCGCCCTCGCGTCTTGATCGATTCGGAGACGTGATACGCGATGGCCTCACCCTCGCGATCCGGGTCGGTCGCGATGAAGATCTCGCGCGCCTCACGGGCAGCGCTCTTCAGGTCGGCCAGCGTCTTCTCCTTACCCGGAATCGGCTCGAATTGCGGCTCGAAGCCGTTCTCGATGTCGATTCCCATCTTCTTCTTCGGAAGATCGAGCACGTGACCGACGGTCGCCTTCACCCGGTAGTCGCGCCCCAGATACTTGCCGATCGTCTTCGCCTTGGCCGGTGACTCCACGATGACCAGTGACCTGCCGCTGCCCAGCTCGCCCGCCAGGTCCGGATCACGCGCGATGACGGCGACGGCACCGCCCTTCTTCCGGGCTGTGCCGGTGGCCTGCACCGCTCGCCCGCCCCCCCGCTTCCGGGCGGTGCGGCGCTTGGGCTTGGAACTTGTCTTCGCCTTCTTCTCAGCCATGTCTCAATGCACTCGTCCCTGTTCGCCGGCCGAATTCTCGTCCACGAGACCTACTCCCTCCATCAGCGCGCGCAGGTCATCCAGCGCGATGCGTCCGTCGATCTGACTCATCGCGCGCTCGATGACGTGCTCCAGCTCGCTGGGGTTGAGAGCCCCGGAGCCGCTCAACGACAGCAGATGCCCCCATGCGTCAGGAGCGAAACGACCCCGCTCGTGGGGGCCCAAAACACGAAATGTCATGGATTCCGGACGTTCACACGCGCTGGAAGGTGACGTAACGACGAAGGTCGCGCTGGGCCCCGTCCCCACACAACGAATCCCCCCCGACGCGGCTCCTTCGAGCCCAGGACGCCACTTTCCGGCGTCCGTCCCAGGGTCCGAACGGAAGATTCCAACGGTAGTGGGCTCACTTCGGCGGGGCAAGCTGAAGCACCGCCTGCACCGTCTCTCGCAGGCTCAGCTCGCCCACCATCACCACGTCGTCGGCGGTGAGATAGGTCGGCTCGCGCTCCCGAAGCAGGCGCTCCAGCTCTCGTCCAGGATCCTCGCTCGCCAGCAACGGGCGCTGGCCTCGCGCCTCACCCAGCCGCTTCAGGGCGCGCTCCGGTGACAGCTTTAGATAGATGATACGCCCCGGCGGTCGCAAAAGTGCCGAGACGCTCGGAGACATGATCCATCCGCCTCCGGGGGCGAGCACCATTCCGCCCCTGACGCCAAGCTCCAGCGTCAGCTGCACCTCGCGCGCTCGGAAATACGGCTCGCCGTGACGCTCGAAGATCTCCGGCACGCTCGCGCCCTCGCGGCGCGCGATCTCGGCGTCGAAGTCCAGAAAGGAGCGTCCGAGCTGTTTCGCCAACCCACGGCCGACGGATGACTTCCCGGAGCCAGGCAGCCCGACCAGGATGAGATGGGGCTCAGCCGGGTCGGCCGATCCGGGCGTCGATGTGAGAAAGATATCCGTCATGGTTGCGCCGGGTCTCGCCGAGGGAATCGCCTCCGAACTTCTCCAGAAAGGCCTGGGCCACCACGAACGCTACCATGGCCTCGGCGATCACGCCCATGGCGGGCACGGCCGTCACGTCGCTCCGCTCGGCGACGGCCGCGGCCGCCTCACCCGATCCGATCTCCACCGTCGCCAGGGGTCGCATGAGGGTGCTGATCGGCTTCATTGCCACACGAAGGCTCAGCGGTTCGCCGGTGGTCATCCCGCCCTCCAGGCCGCCAGCGCGGTTGCTCGTGCGCCGGACGTTGCCCGCCCGCCGGCGGCCCGGAGCGAGCACGATCTCGTCGTGGACTTCGGCGCCGGTGAGGCGTGCCGCGGCGAAACCGAGACCGATCTCGACCCCCTTCACTGCCGGGATCGACATCACGGCGGCAGCGAGCCGGCCATCCAGCTTGCGATCCCAGGATACGTGCGAGCCCAGGCCGACTGGCAGTCCATCGCAGACCACCTCGCAGACGCCTCCGAGGGTGTTGCCCTCCCGCTTGATGGAATCGATGCGGTCGATCATTCGAGCTTCCGCACTCGAATCCAGAACTCGCAGCGGAGACAGATCGGCCGCGGCATTGATGTCGTCCGGCATGGTCGACGGTGGCTCGGCGTCGATGCCGCCGAGCTGGACGAGATGGCTGCCGATGCGGATGCCGAACTCAGCGAGCAGTCGGCGGCAGATTGCGGCCGCGGCCACTCGCGCCGTCGTCTCGCGTGCGGAGGCGCGCTCGAGGATGTCGCGCGCGTCCTCACGATCGTACTTGAGCACGCCGGTCATGTCAGCGTGCCCCGGCCGGGGTCGTGTCACGCTTCGCTGCCGTCCTTCGCTGTCCCCTTCCCGAGGGGCCGGATCCATGATGTCGCGCCAGTTTGCCCAATCGCGATTATGGATGAGCATGGCGATCGGCGAGCCCAGCGTCTGGCCGGCGCGAACGCCGGAAAGGAACTCGGCGGAATCGCGCTCGATCTGCATCCGACGGCCGCGCCCGTACCCCTGCTGGCGCCGGGCGAGCTCCACGTTCACGTCCTCGGCCTGCAGCGGGAGCCCGGCCGGCATCCCCTCGAGAATGGAGACGAGCGCCGGCCCGTGTGACTCGCCGGCGGTGGTGAAGCGAAGCATGGGTCTCCGGGATCGGGGTGGAACTGCCGCGACCCCGGAACATGATGAAAAAGAAGAGGGCCAGGCAATGCCTGGCCCTCTTCCAACACTGCGACGCTAGCCGGTTACGGGCAGGAAACCACGCCGTCCAGCTGGCCCGCGCCCACATCGCCGCCGACATGAATCTGGCAGCTGTTGGCCGTGCCCGAGATCGCCGAGTTGACGCCCACGGCCGACCAGCCCTTCGTGATGCCGGTGCTGGTGATCGTGATCGTCACGTTCTTCGACGGCGCGTCGTTGACGGCCGCGATCGACGTCGAGTAGGTCTGGTTATCGGCGAAGTAGCCCTCTTCGGCCGTCGCCAGGTTACGCAGGTCGGTCTTGATCGTGGCGAAGTACGCCTTGTCCTTCGTGTTGGCGAACTTCGGGATCGCGATCGCGGCCAGAATGCCGATG
>JBBSGP010000050.1:0-17362 GCA_038253885.1 Gemmatimonadales bacterium
ATCGGGCCGACCGACATCGCCGACGAACACGAAGTCACCGGTGACGATGCCGATCGGTTGGTCGGCCGCGGCGCCGTCGGTGATGAGAAAGCTCAGGTGCTCCGGTGTGTGGCCGGGGGTGTGGATCGCCCGCACGCTCACGTCACCGACGCGGATGATATCTCCCTCGTGCAACAGTGCGGCACCCACGTGCCGCGCATAGGCGTACTTCCAATCGGCATCCCCCTCGTCGGACAGGTGAAGGATCGCGCTCGTCCGATCCGCGAGCTCGCGTGCCCCGGAAGCAAAGTCGGCGTGGATGTGGGTCTCGGTCACATGCGCGATGCGGAGGCCCTCGGCGGCCGCGCCGTGTACATACTGATCGGTGTCGCGGTTGGGATCGATCACGATCGATTCCCGTGTGCGCCCGCAGCCGAGCAGATAGCTCGCCTGCGCCAGGCCGTCGTCGTAGTAACGTTTGACGATCACAGTCTCTCCTCACCATCCTGACCGTAGAAAGTAACTCTCCGCGAACGCCCGTCCACGGCCGCTCAGAGGCGAATGGCCGGGCCTGTCATCCCTGCCGCTGGCCGTTGCTTGGCTACACATTCTCAGGTGCAGTCGCACACCGCCCGAACTCTCAACCCGGAGTGACAATGGCTTGGCCCGCACATCACCGCCTTCATCCGAGCTCGCTTGCACTCTCCGGAGCGCTACTTCTCGCCGCCGGATGCGCTGGTGCGGGGGACTCGTCCGCCAAGGCAGCGGTCGCCGACTCCGCCGGCCGACAGGTCGCCGGGTCAACCTCGTGCGCCGGCGACAACGGAGGGATCACACTTCCTCGAGGGTTCTGCGCCACCGTTTTCGCGGATTCGGTGGGCGGCGCTCGCAAGTTAGCCGTGGCGACGAACGGCGATGTCTTCGTGCAGTTGATCGCGCAACGTCAGGTGAGCGAGAGCGGCACCAGCCCAAAGGGCGGCATCCTGGCCCTGCGCGATGCCAACCACGACGGCAAGGCTGATTCGTCGGTCCGCTTCGGCGATATCGGCGGCACCGGCATCGCGCTCCACGGCGGCTGGCTGTACGCCGACGACAAGTCGCGGATCGTCCGATACCCTCTCCCCTCCGGGAGTCTGACCCCGTCGGGCTCGGCGGAGACCGTCGTCAGCGGCCTTCCCACGGGAGGACACAGCTCGCGCGACATCGCCATCGACAGCTCCGGGAGCGCTCTCTACGTGAACGTCGGGTCACGCACCAATTCCTGCCAGCAGAAGGATCGCCAGCTGGAATCGGCCGGCAACGATCCGTGCACCGAGCTCGATACGCGCGCTGGTCTCTGGAAGTTCGACGTCGGCAAGACGGGACAGACGTTCGCCCCGAGCGCGCGCTTCGCCACCGGTATCCGTAACGGGATGGGGATCACGATCAATCCGGTCGACGGAAAGGCGTACACGACCCAGCATGGTAGGGATCAGCTGTTCCAGAACTGGCCCAAGCTGTACGATGCGGTGCGCAGCGCCGAGAACCCCGCCGAGGAGTTCATGCAGGTGAACAAGGGTGACGACTTCGGCTGGCCGTACTGCTACTTCGATGTGGGGGTGAAGAAGCTGTTGCTCGCGCCCGAGTATGGCGGCGATGGCGTCAAGGAAGGTCGCTGCTCCGCGAAGAAGCCGCCGCTGGTGTGGTTTCCGGGTCACTGGGCGCCGATGTCGTCGGTGTTCTACACGGGCTCGCAATTTCCGGCGCGGTATCGGGGCGGCGTGTTCATCACCTTTCACGGCTCCTGGAACCGGGCGCCGCAGCCCCAGGCTGGCTATCGGGTGGTGTTCGTTCCGTTGTCCAGTGGAAGTCCGGCCGGAGCGTACGAGACGTTCGCGGATGGCTTCGCCGGCGGGGAGCCCCAGCCCCAGACCGCGAAGCACCGCCCGACGGGTCTCGCGGTGTCGCCCGATGGCTCGCTGTTCATCACCGATGATAGCGGCGGTCGAATCTGGCGCGTGACGTACACCGGAGGAGCTCGCTGAGCGATCAGCCGCGGCACGCGGGTGCCGCTCCGGCCCCGCCGGTGCCGACGCTTCGCGGACTGGATGTGGAGGCCCACCTCCGCGATCCGGAGCTCAAGCAGCGGTTCGTGACGCCGATGTTCGACATCATCGCGCCGCGCTACGACCGGTTCACGCGGCTCTTCTCGTTCGGCATGGATCGGCGATGGAAGGCCAACATGCTGGCGCAGATCCGAGCGTTCGCGCGCCCGGACAACGTGGTGCTGGATCTCGCGTGCGGCACGGGCGATCTGGCCCTCGATCTGTCAGGCATCGCCTCACGCGGCCGAGTGACCGGACTGGATGTGTCCGGGGGGATGATCGCCGAGGCGCGACGACGCGCCGTCGCCTCCGGCGACAGGCGTGTTCTCTTCGAGGTCGGCGACATGACGCAACTCGCGGCCGCCGACGCGAGTGTCGATCTGATCACCGCCGGATACGGTTTTCGCAACGTGCCCAACGCCAGCTCTGCTCTGCGCGAGGTCGCGCGGGTCCTCCGGCCGGGCGGGCGCCTCCTGACCCTCGATTTCTACCGTCCCGAGAACGCGCTCTGGCGGCGCGCGCTCGTGCGCTACCTCTCGGTGGCCGGCAACCTCGTGGGGTGGCTCTGGCACCGGGAGCCGGTGGTGTATGGCTACATCGCGCACTCGATCGAGCATTGGATGTCGTGGCAGGCTTTCGGACGGGCCCTGGAGAGCGCCGGGCTCGACGTCGAGCGAGTCGACAGGATGCTTCTGGGCGGCGCGGCGATCCATCGCGCGCGCCGCCGCTGAGCGAGCTACTCGGAAAGACCCACGTGCGAGAGCGACGGACGAATCACGGCATGTCGCGCACGCGGATGGGCACGACCGACTCGCCCGCGCTTCCGCTGCCGAGACTGCCCAGCCCGTTGTCGCCCCAGCAGAAGAGCGCGCCGTTCAACGCCAGACCGCAGGCGTGGTACCAGCCGGTGCTCACAGCCGCGAATGCGGCATCGGCGGCCACCGGCTCGGTCGGCTGACGGCGCGGAGCACGGTCAGCGAGGCCGTTACCGAGCTGGTAGAGCTGGTCATAACCCCAGCAGTAGATCGCCCGGTCTGTCGTCACCCCGCAGCTGAACCACGCTCCGGCGGAGATGCTGCGAAAGCTGAAATCCCCCAGCACGCGCTGGGGGACGGCGGTAGAGGTCGCGAGTCCCAGCTGCCCGTTCCCGAGCTGGCCATAGCGGTTGTCACCCCAGCACCAGGCGGCTCCGTTCGTTGCCACCCCGCAGCTGTGCATACCGGCGGAGAGGGAACGAAAGGACAGCGCCGGGGCGGCCGGTCGCGGGGAGTAGCTGCAGTAGATGTCCCCACAGACCTCCAGTCCCGCGGTGCTGCCCAACTCGCCGAGGGAATTCGCGCCCCAACAGTACGCGGCCCCGTCCGGCGTCAGCGCGCAACTGTGATTGCCGCTGCTGGCGGTGAGCGAGGCGAACGTCGTCGATCCAGATATGAGAACGGGGATATTGCTGCACGGATGACCGTAGCAGCGGTCGCTGGTGAGGGTGGTTCCCAACTGGGCGAGATCGTTCCACCCCCAGCAATAGACGGCGCCGGTAAGAGCGAGGCCACAGCTGTAGAAGTTGCCGGCCGCGACCGACCGGAAGGCAATGCCACCCGCCACCTCCACCGGCGACGTCGAGCATGCGACGGCGCCGGTGATGCCGCAGAGATCGCGAGCCGATGTCACGCCGAGCTCGCCGACGCTCCTCCCCCAGCACCAGGCGAGATCGTCCAGGGCGACGGCGCAGCTGTGATACGCACCGACACTGATCGCGCGAAAAGGCGGAGCACCGAACAGCGGTGCCGGCACGGGGTGCGGCGCGCCGTCGCTGCTTCCGCCCCCCAGCTGGCCGTAGTCGTTCCATCCCCAGCAGTAGGCGGTTCCGCTGGCGGTCAATCCGCAGCTCTCCTGCGCGCCCGCGCTGACGGCGATCCAGCTGCCGCCGCTCGCCTGCGGGATGACGGTGACCGAGACGGTGCCCGATACGCCCTCGCTCGTCGCCGTCACCAGAGTTGTCCCGAGTCGCAGCCCTTCCACCAGCCCGCTCCCGCCGACACGGGCGATGGTCGCGTCCGCGGTCGACCAGGTGACCAGCCGTCCGGTCACGGGGGTGCCGGTGATATCGCTCAGCGCGGCGCTGAGCCGCAGGCTGTATCCGAGGAGCACACGCCCGCTGTCCGGAGCGATGGTGACGGTGGTAACAGCCGTCGGCACGACGGTCATCCGCGCCGCACCGGCGCGGCCATCGCTCGTCGCCGTCACCGTCACCGTCCCGTTCCCGACGCCGAGGAAGACTCCCGACTGCGACACCGTGGCGACCTGAGCATTGCTGCTCGTCCAGGTCACGCTATGGCCAGCGAGCGTGCGACCGGCGGCGTCGCTCACCGTCGCGTCGAGCTGCACGCGCTCGCCGATGCCGATCGCGCGCGATGGGGCCCGCACCGACACCGCGGCCACGGCCGGTACGCCGACGCTGTCGGAACCGCATCCCGACAGCCACACCAGGCCGAAGGCCAGGAGGATACCGATCGACCTGCGGCGGGTGCTCCGGATCGGTCGCAGAGAGACAGTGGGTGGCCGGACACGCACGCGAGCGCCGCACGAGGTGAGGACAGACGGAATTGTACGGGGCGGCAACCGGTCGGGCAATCACGGCGGCGTAGCGTCTTGATCGCCAGGCAGTACATTCTCCCGTCGCGGCGCGCCTGCTGCCGAGCCGGTGGTACCTGTTCTGAAAGGGGGTTTCGTGAGCGAGTGGTACGACATCTCCGTTCCCATCGCCGACGGCGGGCTGCACTATCCAGGTAATCCCGAGATCCGCATCCAGCTTCAACAGGCCCTCTCGCGCGGCGCTGGCGCGAACGTCTCCGCGCTGGCGTTCGGCTCCCACACCGGTACGCACGTCGACGCGGCGAAGCATTTCTTCGACGACGGCCAGACGGTGGATCAGATCCCCCTCGACATACTGATGGGTCCGGCGTTGCTCCTCGACTTTGCCGACGATGTGCGCGCCATCGGCGCCGACCTGCTCCGCGCCCGCGGGCTCGGCGGCCACACCCGGGTGCTCCTCAAGACGCGCAATTCGACCCTCCTCTCGAGACGTGAGTTCGATCCGGGGTACACCTATCTCGCTCCGGATGGGGCGGATTATCTCGTCGGTGAAGGTGTGCGCCTCGTCGGAGTGGACTACCTGTCGATCGAACAATTTCATTCCGGCCACCATCGCACCCATCGGGCGCTGCTGTCGCGCGAGATCGTGATCATCGAGGGACTCGACCTCTCGCGGCCCCCCGCAGGAAGCTACGAGCTGATCTGTCTGCCCCTGCGTCTCGCTGGACTCGATGGCGCACCGGCGCGCGCCGCTCTCCGCGCATCGGGCGGACTTGCTCCATGATCGAGCGCATCTTCTTCGATATCGGCGGCGTGCTCGGAACGAACGGATGGGACCATGAGCAGAGAACGCGTCTCGTATCTCGGTTCGGTCTCGACGCGGAGGACTTCGAGTACCGTCATCAGGAGACGGTGGGCGCGTGGGAGGAGGGGCGGATGACCACGGATGAGTATCTGGACATCACCGTCTTCCACTGTTCCTGCGCATTCACACGCGACGACGTTCGGGCTTTCATGCGGGAGCAGAGCCGACCGAATCTGGCCGCGATCGCGGTCGCGCGCGCCGTGGCCGAACACGCGACTCGGCCCGTCATGGCGATGAACAACGAGTCGGAGGAGCTGAACCTCTACCGGATCGAGCTGTTCGGGTTGCGCGATATCTTTGCCGCGTTTCTCAGCTCGTGCTGGCTGGGCTACCGGAAGCCATCCCGGCGCTTCTACGAGCGGGCGTTCGCGATCGCGCAGGCCGACCCGCGCGTCTCGCTCTTCATCGACGATCGGGAGCAGAATCTTGCGCCGGCTCGCGCGATGGGCGCGACCACCGTTCATTTCGAGGGCGCGGCTCAGCTCGAGATGGAGCTACGCCGCCTCGGCGCCCTTCCCTGACCGACAGGACCAATCGACATGCAGCTCGCAATGATCGGACTCGGCCGCATGGGCGGCAACATGGTCGAGCGCCTCACGCGCGGTGGCCACAAGCTGGTGGTGTTCGATCGGAGCCCCGCGGCGGTCGTGCGCTACTCCGCCATGGGCGCCATCGGGGTGTCGAACCTGGATGAGCTCGCCACGCATCTCTCGCCGCCGCGGGTCATCTGGATCATGGTCCCGGCCGGGGCCCCGGTCGATCAGACCATCGAGACGCTGCTACCTCGGCTCGAGAGGGGGGATGTTCTGATCGATGGCGGTAACTCGAACTTCCACGACAGCATGCGGCGCGGCGCGGCGCTGGCTCCTCGCGGCATCGAGTTCATCGATTCGGGAACGAGTGGAGGGATCTGGGGACTGGAGAACGGCTACTGTCTCATGATCGGCGCGACCGACGCCTCCTTTGCCCTGTGCGAGCCGATCTTCCGGACGCTGGCTCCCGATCACGGCTATGCCCACGTCGGCCCGATCGGCGCCGGTCACTATGTGAAGATGATCCATAACGGAATCGAGTACGGCATGCTGCAGGCATACGCGGAAGGCTACGAGATTCTCCACGCGTCGAAGGATTTCTCGCTCGACCTCGAGCAGATCGCGTCCGTGTGGCAGCAGGGGAGCGTCGTTCGATCCTGGATGAACGAGCTGGCGGTGGAAGCGTTTCGTAAGGACGCGTCGCTGGCGGCGCTCAAGGGCTACGTCGAGGACTCGGGCGAAGGGCGCTGGACGGTGGAGGAGGCCATGCGCCTCGATGTGCCGGCGCCGGTCATCACTCTCTCCCTGCTCACCCGATTCCGCTCCCGGCAACCCGATTCCTTCTCGGCGAAAGTGATAGCGGCGCTGCGCAACGAGTTCGGCGGCCACGCCGTGAAGAAAGCATGACCGGACCCAGTCCCTCGGTCGCGGCGCGCCCCAGCGGCCAGCTGCGCAGCACCACCGGCCACGCGAGAACGGCCGAGGCGTGCACAATGGTGATTCTGGGCGGACTCGGCGATCTGACCCGCCGCAAGCTGCTTCCGGCCCTGTACAGTCTGGCGTGCGACGGCTTGCTCCCCGATCAGTTCGCGCTGCTCGGGGTCGGCCGCGACTCGCTCGACGACGCCGGCTACCGGGCGATTCTCCGGGATGCGCTCGGGAAATCGGATGAGGTGAAGAGCGTCGACGAGCCCGCGTGGACCCGACTCAGTCAGCGCATCCATTTCATCGGGGGGGACTTCGCGGACGAGGACACATACACTCGTATGCGCGCGAAATTGACCGACATCGAGAGCGCACGGCCGGGCGGCGAGGCCAATCGGATGTTCTACCTCGCGGTTCCTCCCAGCATCTTCGAGATGATCGTCGGCCATCTCTCCTCGTCCGGACTGGCGCCGCGCACCGAGGGACCAGACGCTCGCCCGTGGGCGCGCGTGGTGGTGGAAAAACCGTTCGGCCGGAGTCTGGCCACCGCTCAGGAGCTAAACCGGATGGTCCTCCGGCTGTTCACGGAGTGTCAGATCTACCGGATCGATCACTATCTCGGTAAGGAGACCGTTCAGAACCTGCTGGTCTTCCGCTTCGCCAACACAATCCTCGAGCCGCTCTGGAACAGAGAGTCCGTCGCCAACGTGCAGATCACCGCCGCCGAGACCGTTGGAGTGGAGCAGCGAGGAGGCTATTACGAAGAGGCCGGTGTCATTCGCGACATGTTCCAGAATCATCTCCTGCAGCTCGTCTCCTTGACGGCGATGGAGCCGCCGTCACAGATGTCGGCCGACGCCGTGCGGGATGAGAAGGTGAAGGTGCTGCACTCGATTCGCTGGCTCACGCCGGAGACGATTCCGGCCGAGACGGTGCGGGCACAGTACGGTCCCGGGGCCGTCGACGGCCTGCCGCTTCCCGCATACCGGGACGAGCCCAATGTGGCGAAGGCCTCGGCGACGCCGACATTCGCCGCGGTCCGACTCAGCATCGACAACTGGCGGTGGAGCGGGGTGCCCTTCTACCTGCGCTCGGGGAAGCGCCTCGCCAGGCGCTCCTCGGAGATCGCGATTCAATTCAAGCGGCCACCCGTGCTGATGTTCGGGCACGAGACGGCGAGCGCCATCGAGCCCAACGCCCTCGTCATCCGGGTGCAGCCGAACGAGGGAATCTCGCTCGGATTCGAGCTCAAATATCCCGGAGCAAAGCTGGCCCTCACACCGGAGATCGAGGTCGGCCGCGTCGCCATGGATTTCTCGTACACGGAGGCGTTCGGCCAGGCGGGCTCGCCCGCCTACGAGACGCTGCTGCTGGATGTCCTGCTCGGCGACGCCACGCTGTTCACGCGCTCCGACGAGGTCGAGGCGGCGTGGCGGGTGATCGACCCGCTGATCAACTATTGGGAGGAGAATCGGCCGGACTCGCTTCCCCTCTACGCCGCTGGCAGCAACGGACCGACAGAAGCGGATGAGCTGCTCCAGCGAGATGGATTTACCTGGCGATCGCTGTGAGCGTACGCGTCTCGTCCGCGCCGACGAGGGCACGGTTGGCCATTTCCCGATAACGACAGAATGCGTTGGCCAACTTGATCTGCCTGGGGGTGCGGCACTCCGGCTCGAAGAGGCGCGGGCTGGTGACCAGGATGGCGGCGCAACGCGCGCGCGACGTCGCGACGTTCAGACGATTTGGACTGTAGAGGAACTCCATCCCGCGCGGTGCGTCCTCGGGCGTCGATGTGGCAGTCGAGTAGATGACGACCGGGGCTTCCTGTCCCTGGAACTTGTCCACTGTTCCGACGCGAACGCGCCACCCTCTCGCGCTCACCCGCTCCGCCAACCGGGTGACCTGCGCGTTGTAGGGCGCCACGATCAGCATGTCACCCGATGTCATCTGCGCTTCGTGCCCGTTCTGATCGACCCAGCTCACGCCGGGCGCTATCAGTCGCTCGACGAGCGCCTCGATCACGCCGACTTCCTCATCGGATGAATTGCAATTGCCCTGATGAGCCACCTCCACTACCCACAAACCGTTGCCGTCGAATACGTGGGTGCCGGCGAGACGCTGATGCTCGAGGCCGCCCTTCGATTGGAGCCGCCCTTCGTAGAAGGTCTCGGAGGTGAATGAGCAGATGCTGGGAGGCAGGCGCCACGTCAGCTCGAGGAAGATCCCCCGATCCTTCGGAATCGTCAGATCCGGCCCCAGAATGTGCTTGAGGGCTGACGCATTCACACCCTCCGGATGACTCCCCTTCTGTGGTTGATCCAGCTGCTGCGGATCTCCCAGAAGGACGACGCTCTGTGTCGAGCGCGTGACGGCGATGACGTTGGCGAGTGACATCTGTCCCGCCTCGTCAACGAAGAGAACGTCGACAACATCGGCGAACTCCGGCCGCGCCCACATCCATGCTGTTCCCCCCAGGACGTGCGCTTCTCCCGACTGCAGAAATTGGAGGGCCTCGGCATTGTTGCGTGTCGTCCGGATGGGCGACGCGCCCGTCGAGTCGTCGTCCTCCTCGCACTTGTCCGCGATCGCAACGGTCGCACCCGTGTCGTGCGCTCCCCTCGCGACAGCGTCCAGAAGATTACGGATGACGCTATGACTATTGGCGGTGACACCGACCTTTTTCCCCTGCGCGACCAGAGCGCAGATCATCCGGGCGCCGGTGAACGTCTTGCCGGATCCCGGAGGTCCTTGGATCGCCAGAACTGTCTCGTCGAGGTCGCCGGCGATTCGAACCGCTAGATCTCCGGCGGCCTCTCCCGCATGCGCCACGAATGGGCTTGAGCGGAGCCGGGGCGGACGCGCCTTCAGAAGTTGACGAGCCGCCGCGTACCGCCCGCCTGCGTCAGCGGTGATCGAGCCGGCATCGGCCACGCTCTGGGCGATCTCGAGAATCGCCTTCTCTTGATGCTCGGACGAGACGTGATCGTGGACAAAGACCGCGGTCGGATGCGCATCCGCCCCGCCGGGCCCTTTGCGCACGTCGACGGTCCGCTGCAATCGATCCACCGCATCGACTTTTCCGAACGTATCACCGTTCTGCAGCTTCAATGTGCTCTTCGGCCCTATCTCCATCTCCTGAATCGGATACCGATATCGGTCGATGACCGATCCGGTCGGCTTCCCCGTCTTCTTGTTCCGAACGGCGCTCACTCTTGCGATGTGGACGAGCCCGGAGAGCGCTTTTGGCTCATCGATAAGGTCTTCCTCGGGTAACTCTCGGAGACGGTAGTACTCCCACCAGGATGCCTTGTCTTCGCGCCGGTGCCAGTCGAGCAGGTATGCAAGAAGCCAGCGAGCATGCTGGTCTGCGCTCTGCTCGTCCCGATCGTCAGGCACATCGGCCAACAGGCGCTTCCGGAGCTCGTCGACGCGCTTTGCGCGATCGTCGAGATGTTCCGACGGCTCTCCATCCTGCGTCGCGGGCCGGCTGACCGTGACGCCAGTCGCCGCGAGCTCCGATCTCAGGCTCTCCAGCCAATCGCGAAGACGCTGCGTCGAGACGCAATCGTCTCTGTTGTAGCCTTCGACGACGTCGCGCACTTCCTGCGAGAGGAGATCTGGAGAACCCAATTCCAGAGCCTGCTCCATGTCGGACAGTCCGACTCTCGCGCTGGCCAGATCGATCGCGCGCTGGAAGCCATAGAAGATCTCGAGATTCTTGATCGAGTAGCGCTCGACACCCGCCATGACGCCCTGCCGGACCACGGCGTAGAGATCCACGAAGCGGCCGGCGCGGAGCATCCGGTCGAGCTCCTCCTCGCGCGTCGCGTAGCGTCCCATCAATCGCTTGAACGCCGCGGGCTCGTACGGGGCGTAATGGTAGACATGCATCATCTCGTCCGCCTTCCATGCCGCCGAGATGAGATCGATGACTGTTTCGAAGGCTCGCCGCTCTTCCGTCCCGGTGAACGCCCAGAAGGGCCGATAGCGGAGCGATCCATCCACCGCCACCGTCACGACGCCGAACAAATATTCGCGTCCACCCTCGGTGGCGAACGGGTCCCCCTCCAGGTCGAGGAACACGTCGCCCGGCGACGGTTCGGGCAAGCGGCCCAGCCCCATCCCTGGCTCGAATGTTCTCAACTCATAGAGCGGCGGGATCCTGGCGGCGGACTCGTGCTGGAGTCGCGCCTGCTCGCGCACTCGGATGTAGCTATCGGCGTGGCCGCGACTCGGTTTGAATGGCAACGGTAGAGGCAGCGCGGCCAGTCCGGCCAGAGTGCGAACCTGGTGGGATTCCAGCTCGCGCCGTTGCAGTCGAGAGATGCCGGCGACGAGCGACAGGTGGTTGTCACGCCTCCGCTTGTCCCTGCACACCCGGAACCAGGCGCAGACCTCGCAATGGTCCACCGGCTCCGGATAATTGGCAGCCGCGATGGCTTCATGATCGAGAGCGACCGTCGCCTCCATCTGCCCCCGAGTGAAACGGAAGTACGCGGCGTAGTCGTCGACCCGGTAGCTCTGCACCTTGCGATCCGCCTCCGGCGTTACCACGTAGAAGTACTCTGGCCTCACCCCCTGAGCGATGGCCAACATCTCGGAGTAGAGACTCAGCTGGAGAATGGTGCCCGCCCGGGTATCGCGCGCGAGCTTGGTGTCGCGGATCTCATACGACCAGCCACCGAAACGGCTCGGCTTCTCCACACGCGTCATCACATCGGGGAGACCGAACCATCGACCGTCCCGGAGAGCCCCCTGGACGATCACGTCGGCGCCCGAGCGCATCGCCTCCAGAGTCCTGTCACCCGCGCCGTCGCGATCCTCGAGCTCGGTGAGATCCATGATGCGCCGTCCCCCCTCCCGAAGGGATTCGACGTAGTCGCGCTCGTGCTGGCGGCCGCGCGCGAACAGGAGCTCACGGAGCGGATCGTGCCACACCGGCTTCACGCCCTTGCCATACGCCACGGCCATCTCGAGCGCGGTCAGGTGCCGGCAGCTCAGGAAGTGGGAGAGGTCCGTGGCGGAGAGTGACAGCTCGTTGCCGGAAACTCGCATGGATCGGAAGCTACCGCGCTCCAGTACGCAGCAACACGTTACCGGGCGAAGTCGATGAACCCCTTCTCTGCATCCGCGCGAACGAGCGTGACCCGAACCCGGTCACCGACATCCAAGCCGCCGCTTCCCCGGACCACCTTCCCTTCCACCGGCGGCACGAGTGTGCGCACGTAGGTTCCCTTCTCCGATGCGCCTGTGACGATCGCGTCGAAGGACTGGCCCACCCGGTCACCCAGGAGCTGCGCCGCCGACTTCTTTCGGATGAGTCTCTCGACCTTCTTGGCCGCATCTTCCATCAGCGTGCATCGCTTGGCGATCGCGTCCAGCTCGTCATCCGAGTAGGCGGCGGCGGTATGCTTCTCCACGCCCTTGAGTAGGCGCTGCATGACAAGGTCGGCAAAGCGACGGTTGGGCGCCGTGGTGTGCGAGTAATCCTCCGCCGCCAGCCCGAAATGACCGCCACTCGGCTCGCCGGCGCGATCGAGCACGTACTCTCCCGGACCCATCAGCTTCACGATCGAAAGGGAGAGATCGGGGAAATGGTCGGGATCCGCGACCCGACGCTTCGACAGAAACCGGGCGAGCGCTCCCGAGTCCGGGTCCGGTGGCAGCGATTCGCCCATGTCCCCGGCGAGCTTCACGATGCGGTTCCATCGCGCCGGAGCCTTCACCACCCTGCGGATGCTCGACGATCCCTTCGACTCGAGAAACTGCGCCATCGCGACGTTACCGGCGATCATGAAGTCCTCGATCAGGTCGCGTGCCACGCTCTTGGGCGTGACCCGCAGGTCGGTGATCACACCGTCCTTCGCGACCGGCGTCGCCTCGATCGTCTCGAGCTCCAACGCGCCTCGAGCGACGCGCTGGCGGCGCAGAGCTCGGGCAGCCGAATTCTGCAGCCTGAGCTGTCGCTGGAGCGACTCAGACGCTGCCACCTTCGCCGGTGCCTCGCCGCTCCCGTCGAGCCACCCGGCCACCGAGTCATAGTCGAGCTGCGCTCGGTTGACGAGCAGCGCCCGGTACACGTCGTGCGACGAAACGACGCCGTCCTCGGTGACGTCGAGCTCGATCACGATGGCAAGCCGCTCTTCCCCCTCGTTGAGGGACGTCAGTCCGGTGGATATCGCCTCCGGCAGCATCGGGAAGATCGAGACACCGGTGTACACCGACGTGGTATTGACACCGGCATGCCGGTCGAGCGGCGAGCCACTGCCCAGCAGCGAGTCCACGTCGGCGATACCGACGAGCACGCGGATGATGCCGCCGGGGAGCTGTTCGGCGACCTCGACCTGATCGAGATCGCGCGACTCCACATTGTCGATCGAGGACCACACGAGCCCGCGAAGATCGCGGGCATCCACCCCATCGAGCGCTCCGGCTCCCCGGCCCTCCAGGGCGCGAAGCTGCTCGCGCGCCTCCGGTGACAGATCGGGCTCGAATCCCGCTTGCACCATCGCCTCTCGCGCGGCGGCGCGAAGGTCCACCAGCTTCCGTACGCTCATCTGTCGCTCATCTCCCGTGTCACGGCCCATGGTTTGCGGCGTCTTGCTCTTACCCGGCGTCGCGCGCATTTTCGCGCATGAAGCCGACGAGCGTACCGACTTCGGTCGGTCGGTCCGTCGCCCGAAAGGATGGCTGGGCGAAGGCCGCCGGTACTGCCCGCTATATCGATGACATCACGATGCCGGGCATGCTCCACGGCCGCACCATTCGCTCGACCGTGCCCAGCGGCAGGATTCGCGCCGCGCGGCTCGACTTCGATCCCGCGGGCTTCACCATCGTCGTGTGCACCGACATCCCGGGGCGCAATGTCATCGCTCTCATCGAGGATGATCAACCCTGCCTCGTCGAGCGCGACGTACGACATCTGGCCGAGCCCATTCTCCTCCTGGCGCACGCCGATCGCGATCGACTCCTCTCCGCTCGTGTGGAGATCGAGTACGACGTCACCCCGCCGGTTCTCGATCCGCTTCTCGCCTCCACTCTGCTCAAGCGATTGCGCATCGAGAAAGGGACCCTCGAGCAGGGTTTTGACGAGGCGGATCTGATCGTCGACGGCGAGTATCGGACGGGTCATCAGGAGCACGTCTACATCGAGACCAACGGTGTCATCGCGTATCCCGAGCGGGGTGGCATCACCGTGCGTGGCTCGCTGCAATGCCCGTTCTACGTGCAGAAGGCTCTCAAGACGCTGCTGGCGCTCCCCGCGCATCTCGTGCGGGTGATCCAGGAAGAGACGGGCGGCGGCTTCGGGGGCAAGGAGGAGTATCCATCGATGATCGCGGCCCACGCCGCGCTTCTCGCGCTCAAGGCGCGGCGGCCGGTCAAGATGGTGTACGATCGTGTCGAGGACATGCTGGCCACGACCAAGAGACACCCTTCCATCGTGCGGCACCGCACGGGCGTCACCCGTGATGGACGTCTCACCGCCATGGACATCGAGATCATCATGGATGGCGGCGCGTACGTGACGCTCAGTCCGGTCGTGCTGTCCCGTGGAGCGATCCACGCCGCCGGACCGTACCGCTGCGACCACGTGCGTATCGACGGGAGAGCGGTGATGACGAATACTCCCCCGAACGGTGCCTTTCGCGGCTTCGGCGCACCGCAGACGCAGTTTGCCACCGAAGTCCATATGGATCGGATCGCCGAGGCGCTCGGCTTGGATCCCGTGCTTCTGCGGGAGAGGAACGCCCTGCGGCCCGGGGATTCCACTGCCACCGGCCAGCTGATGAAAGAGGACTGTAGCGCGCTCGAAGTCCTGCGCGAAGCGGTGCGACGCACCAGCTTCGATGAGAAGCGCCGCGCGTACCGGGGGACGCACCGGGGAATCGGCCTCGCGCTCTTCTACCACGGCTCCGGCTTCACCGGCAGCGGCGAGGTGACGCTGGCGTCGAAGGCCGCGCTCGAGCTGACGTCCACCGGCGTTCGCATCCTGGTCGGGAGCACCGAGATCGGTCAGGGTACGCGCACGATGCACGCACAGATCGTCGCCGATGCTCTCGGCGTTCCCTACGAGAGCGTCGAAGCGGCGCAGCCGGACACAGGCGCCGTGCCGGACAGCGGCCCCACCGTCGCGTCTCGCACCTGCATGGTCGTCGGGAGAATCCTCCAGCGCTGCGCGGAAGAGATGCGACAACGGCTGGGAAACCTCTCCCCGGCGGACTACTACGCGCAGCACGGCCGGCTCATGATCGAGCGCGAGTACGAGAAGCCCGCCGATGTCACCTGGGACGATGCCAGCTATCGCGGCGATGCGTACGCTGCCTACGGCTGGGGCTGCGATGTCGCAGAAGTGGAGCTGGATCCAGACAGCTACGAGATCCGGCCCACCGCGATCACCGCGGTCCAGGAGATCGGCCGCGCGATCCACCCCGGCCTCGTGGCCGGACAGATCGAGGGCGGCACGGCCCAGGGTATCGGCTACGCGCTCCTGGAGCGTGTTGTCATGCGCGACGGCGGAATGGCCAACGCGCAGCTCACGAACTACATCATTCCCACGACGCTCGACACGCCTCCGATGCAGGTCGTCATCCTCGAGAGGGCGGGCGTTCACGGTCCCTTTGGCGCCAAAGGTATCGGTGAGATGCCGATTGACGGACCTGCGCCCGCTCTGGTCAATGCCATCCGGAGCATGGGACTCGACGTCCGATCCATCCCGGCGACGCCCGAGCTGATCATGGAGCTCACGTGCGGCTGATTCTCAACGGACAGGCTCGCGACATCGACGCGCACCCGCTCAAGCGACTTCTCGACGTGTTGCGCGAGGACTGTGGCCTGACAGGAACGAAGGAGGGTTGCGGGGAGGGCGAGTGCGGTGCCTGCACGGTGCTCGTTGACGGGGTCCCGCTGTGCTCCTGCCTCGTCCCGTTCGCGCAGGTGAACGGGGCTGACGTTCTCACGATCGAGGGCCTGGGAGGCGATCACCCCCTTCAACGCGCCTTCACCGAGCAGGGCGGCGCGCAATGCGGCATCTGCACGCCCGGGATGATCATGGCCGCCCTCGTACTGGAGCCCGACGCTCCGCTCGACTCCGTCCGGAGAGCTCTCGCGGGGAATCTGTGCCGATGCACCGGCTACGAGGCGATCTACCGGGCGA
The DNA here is from genome assembly GCA_038253885.1 of Gemmatimonadales bacterium. Lineage (GTDB taxonomy): Bacteria > Gemmatimonadota > Gemmatimonadetes > Gemmatimonadales > Gemmatimonadaceae > JALZAQ01. The sequence continues at coordinate 16,135 of JBBSGP010000050.1, forward strand.
TTCAGAACGCATGAAGGGATCGATCACGGGACTCACCCTCCTCGAGCCGCGGACGCTGGACGACGCGCTCGGCATGCTATCGGACGAGGAGCACGCGGTACCGATGGCGGGCTGCACCGATCTCTACGTGGCGCTCAACTTCGGCACGCTCCAACCCACCCGCTTCGTGAACCTCTGGGGCTTGCCGGGGCTCCGCGGCATCAGGGAAGAGGGCGACAATCTCATTATCGGCGCGCTGACCACCTACACCGACCTCATGCGCTCGCCGTTGGTCAACGAACGACTTCCGATGCTCGCGAGCGCTTCCCGGGAGATCGGCGGAGTACAGGTGCAGAACCGGGGCACGATCGGCGGGAACATCGCCAATGGCTCGCCGGCCGGCGATACGCTGCCCGTGCTCGCGGTGGCCGAGGCGGTGGTGGTGCTCCGCCGCCGCGGCGCCACACGCGAGCTGCCGTTCATCGAGTTTTTCACCGGCTATCGCACCAACGCGATGCGCCGGGACGAGATCATCTCGGAGCTCCGCTTGCCACCCCTGGAAGGCCGACAGTGGTTCCGGAAGGTCGGCACGCGCGCGGCCCAGGCGATCTCCAAGCTCGTCATGGCCGGCGTGCGCGCCCCGAGTCCGCGGCTTGCGATCGGGAGCGTTGGCCCAACCGTCATTCGACTCTTCGCCACCGAACAGGCACTTGCCGCGGGCGAGTCGGTCGAGGACGCACGAGCGGTGCTCGAGGGCGAGATCCAACCGATCGACGATCTGCGCTCCACGGCCGACTACCGGCGCCGAGTCGCGGGGAACCTGCTGATGCGATTCTGGTCGGACACCGGATGATCGGTCACGAGCAGTCGAGAAACCGCGGCTGAATGAGTGGCCATCGTCCGGATCGGCGGATCGACGGAGCCATCCGCAGTCGGCGAGTCATCGTGCGCGGCGAGGTGGCACCAGCCACTATTCTCATGTCCGCCGGCCGCATATCCGAGATCGCGCCCTACGATCTCTCCCCTGCTGTCGACCTCGTGGACGCCGGCAGCGACATCGTCATGGCGGGCCTCGTGGATACGCACGTGCACGTTGACGAGCCAGGTCGCACGGACTGGGAAGGATTTCGCTCTGCGACTCGCGCGGCGGCGGCCGGCGGGGTCACCACGCTGCTCGACATGCCACTCAACAGCACGCCCGCAACCACGACAGTCCCCGCCCTGGCCGCGAAGGAGCGCGCGGCCGCAC
>JBBSGP010000051.1:0-17348 GCA_038253885.1 Gemmatimonadales bacterium
AGCGGTCGTCGGTTCAATCCCGACCGCTGGCTCTCCGTCAACGCGTCGCAGCGGCGTCGGTCCGCAGCTGGTAGAGCAGATCGTCCTCGACGCGGTAGAGAAGGGGCGCGATGGGGATGCGCGGATAGATCTCGCGCAGGCGCTCGGCTTCGCGGAGCACGAACTCCACCTCGTCGCGAATCCCGAATTTGGGCGCGGATTCCTCGAACTGCGCGGTCGCGCGCGCCTCGTCCCAGCCCGCCGCGTCCATCAGCCCGTGAATGAACTGGTCGCGGCGCTGATCGAGTCGCGCCATGCCGCAATCGGTGTGGGCGATCAGCACGATCGTCCGCACGCCGCCGACAGCGATCGCGTAGGAGATGCGGAACTCGTTGTCGCGCATGTTCGCGCCGGCGGTGCGCAGGACGAACGCGAAGGAGTTGGGGATGCGCAGCGACTTGCGGCTGTCCATGCACATGCCGATGAGCAGCTGCGGTGCGGTGGTGGCGCCAGGGGCGCGCCCGAGGTTGTGATACTCGAGGAGCAGACCCACCGGCGTTCCCTGGTACTCGGGGAGAATGTCGTCGCGGTAGTTGACAGGGATGATCTGGGTCATGCCGCGAAGCTAACGTGCCGCGGAGCGGCGCGCGTTCCCGGATCGCGAGGGACCGGTTTGTGCTACTGTCACTCCATCCCTCCCGCACGCCGGAGCGGCCGATCCAGAATGGGCACTTACGACCTGAGTGACTTTTCCCTGAGCGACATGACTCTCTGTGGCCGTGAGCTGCGGCGGCTCGGCTCCGGAGCGCGAAGCATGGAGGAGACGGCCGAGCGCATCGTGAGATACTTCCGCGAGCATCTGCGACCGGCAGCGGACGGCGACCCCGAGTGCGCTCTCGTCCGCTTCTTTCTCACCGTCCCGTACGGCGAGCTGGAGCCCGAGCTGCAGAGCTTCGCGCGGACGATCGTGGGCGACGTCGACATCGGTCCCGGCATGCGCTGTCTCACGCTCCTGGCGACCGCGGGGGACGAGCCGGCCTGGAACTCGCGACGGACCTCGGTCGGGCATCGCACGCTTCCTCTCGTGAGCGAGGAGAGCATCGCCCGGTCGCCGATGATCGCTCAGCTCATGAGGCAGTTCGGAATCGAGTTGGGGACTGTCCTCGCACCTGATCCGGCTCTGATCGTGGACGAGGAGCAGCACAGCTACAACGTCTTTCACATTCCCGACGCGGTCGGCAGCCCGTTCATCCCGGCGCAGAGGGAATTCGTGCTCAGGTTCGGAATCCGCTCCGTGCTCGGATTTGGCGGGCTGCTCCCTTCGGGCGAGCTGTTCGCCGTCATTCTCTTCTCGAAGCTGAACATCCCGCGTCAGACCGCGGACCTCTTCAGGACTCTGGCGCTCAACGTCAAGGTCGCGCTGCTTCCCTTTCTCGGTGGACGGCGATTCGCGTGAGCTTCTCTCCTCTGGACGAAGCCCAGCCGCACACCGGTGACGCGGAGCGGGCCCGCTCCGAGATCGCCGCGCTGACGCAGCTGCTCGAGGTGCACGAAGAGACGTCGCTGCGCCAGGCTGAGATTCTCGAGGAGCGAACCGCGAGCGCGGAAAGGGCGGAGCGCCGGGTGAGCGTCATCCTCGAGAGCATCACCGACGCCTTCTTCTCCCTCGATCGCGATTGGCGCTTCACCCTCGTGAATGCGCGCGCCGAGTCGCTGCTCGGCCGCAAGAGCGGTGAGCTGCTGGGAAGGATCATCTGGGAGGTCTTTCCCGAGGCGAACGAGTCGGACTTCTCTGCCCACTACCGTTCGGCAGTCCGGACGCAGATCCCGGCCACCTTCGAGGCCTACTATACCCCGCTCGAATCGTGGTTCGAGGTTCGCGCCTATCCCTCGCCGGAGGGATTGTCGGTCTTCTTCCAGAATATCAACGCTCGCAAGCAGGCCGAGCTCGAGCGCGACCGTGCGCTGGAGGTCGCGACCGCGGCGAAGAAACAGGCCGAGGCGGCGAACCAGGCGAAGATGCAGTTTCTCGCGAACATGTCGCACGAGCTGCGGACTCCCCTCAACGCCATCGGCGGCTACGCCGAGCTGTTGGCGCTCGGGGTGAAGGGAGTCGTGAGCGATGCGCAAGCGGAGTTCCTGTCGCGCATCACCCGGAGCAATCGCTATCTGCTCGGGCTCATCAACGACGTGCTGAACTTCGCCAAGCTGGAGGCTGGGCAGATCGTGCTCCGTCTGTCGGACTTTCCGGTGAACGAGACGCTCGCGGGAATCGAAACCCTGATCGCGCCCCAGATAGTCAACAAGGAGCTCAGCTACGAGTACCAAGCCTGCGACCCGAGATTGACCGTCCATGCCGACCCCGACAAGCTGCTGCAGGTCGTTCTCAATCTCGTCGTGAACGCGATCAAGTTCACACCAGCCGGCGGGCGAATCGTGCTCTGCTGCGTGGCGAAGGACGAGTGGGTGCACGTCATGGTGCAGGACACCGGGCGGGGCGTGCCCCCGGACAAGCTCGAGACGATCTTCGATCCGTTCGTGCAGGTGGATCGCGAGCTCACGCCGCGGATGAGCCAGCAAGGCGTGGGTCTCGGCCTCGCCATCTCGCGCGATCTGGTGAGGCAGATGTCTGGTGAGATGACGGTGGAGAGCGCTCCAGGAGTGGGGTCGACTTTCGGATTTCGTCTGCCGCGGGGCGTGCCCGTGGCGGCGACGGAGTGCGAGGTGCCGCTGCCGGGCGCGGCTCGCTCCACCTCCGCGCAGTCGACACGGCCGCTACCCTCGTCGCCGGGAGCGGGTGTTGATGGTCGTCCGGCGGAGCGTTAGTTTCACCGGTGCGCCTCGGTGGGCGCCTCCGCGGGCGTAATTCAGTTGGTAGAATGCCAGCTTCCCAAGCTGGACGTCGCCGGTTCGAGTCCGGTCGCCCGCTCTCGTGAAAGCGTTTGGGCTTACAGCAATCAGAGCGCCGGGAGACCGATGGTCCCCGGCGTGTTCTTTTCCGGGGGACCGTTGTAGGGACCGTGGTGCGAGGAATGGGGTTGCTCTGTGGCCAGCACGCCGGTTGCGATGTGAGGAGACCGAGAAAGTGAAGTCATGTTCGTGACGCGTTCGGTCGCGCGTATATTTCGCGGTAGGCGGACGATTCCATCCCGTAAGTTGAGCAGTGCCCCGACAGAGGAGCGTTCATGCGCGTGATTCCCGCCCGGCTGCACCGGGTTCTCGACTTCGTCACGATCGCGGGCTTCGCTCTGGCGCCCACGCTTTTTGGACTCACTGGCGCGGCCGCCGTCGTGGCATACGCCCTCGCCGGCGTGCATCTCGGGCTCACGCTGCTTACCCGGTTTGCGCCGGCGGGGTGGGGCGTGATTCCGCTTCGGGTGCATGGCGCGATCGAGCTGCTCGTCGGGCTCGGGTTGCTCGTCGTGCCGCTTCTGCTCGGCTGGCAGTCCGTGGCGCGAGCGTTCTACGTCGTCGTGGGCGTTGTGATCCTCGTGGTGTGGGCGCTAACCGCCTATGGCGAGCATAGCGCCGGGTAGTACTGGATCGCGCGCACCGCGGCATGACTGGCGGGGATCATCGCCATCGCCGTCGTAATGATTGGAGCCTGTCTCTTCACGGGAAGGGTGGCCAACTACGGACTCGTTGGCGTCGGCCTCGCTTCCCAAGCTGGACGTCGCCGGTGCGCCGCTGGTCGCCCCCTAGCTCAAGGCCCAACCGCTCTCGGTCAGGGCCTTTTCATTTCGGGAATAAAAGAGGGGCGCCGCCGCGGCGCGGAAGACGAACGTTACAAGCATCGAAGGTCCCAGGAAGGAAACTGTGGTGCGCTCAGTCTGCTGCGATAGCACGCGCGGTCCGTGAGCGGTGTACCATCGGTCCCCGCGCCCGTCGGGCGCGTCACGATACGGCTCGCTTGATGGTATGATCCTCGACGGGCACGCGTGATCGTCTGCCCTTCACATCAGAATGGAGAGCGAGCGACCATGAGCGAGCGACTCGAGCGAGATGTGCGGATCCTGAAGCTGTACGCGATCGCGTCGACGCTGGTGATGATCATCGGCGCGACAGCGGCGTTTCGGCAGTCACCGCGGCACGAGAAGTTCACCGAGATCGACGTCGAGCGAATCAACGTCATGGAGCCCGACGGTAAGTATCGCCTGGTGATCTCCAATCGGCCGCGATCGATCGGACCAATCTACAAGGGGCAACCTTTCGGCTATCCCGGCGGCGGGCGTCCGGGGCTGATCTTTTTCAACGATGAAGGCACCGAGAATGGTGGTCTCACGTTCACCGGTCGCCGTGGAGCCGACGGCAAGTACCGGGCGTCGACGCACATGTCGTTCGACCAATTCAACCAGGATCAGGTGCTGAACCTGGACTACGGCGACAACAACGGCCAGCGGGTCATCGGCTTCTCGGTGAACGATCGGGCCGACGTCGACATCCACGACATGGTCGCCGAGCGCGACACGATCATGAAGATGCGGGACACGGTTGCGCGCGCGGCCGCGATGCGCAAATGGGCGGAGCCCCGGAACGGGGTGCCGCTGGTGGCCCAGCGTGTGTTTGTGGGGAGGGATCCGTCGCGCTCGGCGATGCTCAATCTGGCCGATCCAAACGGCAAGCCGCGCCTCCGGCTCATCGTCGATTCTCTGGGAGGGGCGCGGATCGAATTCCTCGATGCCACCGGCCGCGTGACATCGACCATGAGCGACACAGCGCGGCGCGGGGGCCGATGAGCCCGTGAGGACGGCGGTGCGGGTCACGTGCGCCGCTCTGGTCGCGGTCGCGGTCGGCGGGCGTGATCGACAGGGCGTGCGCGCAGGCACCGGTCGCGGGCCCGGCACGGACGCTGTCCGGCTGTCCTGACAGATCCGGTCGGCGCGAGCTTCTACGCCAACGACACGCAGAAATTCGGGAGCACTTTCCGCGCGCCCATTCCGCCGCAGGAAACCAACTCGAACCCCTACTTCAAGACGCCATAAGAAACGGTTGTGTTGACCGCGCGACAAATCCGGGATATGTCACTGTCTCCGGAGGGCAGTACGGCCCTCGGGCACACGGCGGCAGCGCGGGACTAGAATTCCCTTGTGAATCTTCCACACATCGACCGCGGAATTGACGAGGGACCCACGCGGATGACATCGCCTTCGCGATTCACCGCCGTTCTCGGCCTCGTCCTCGCGGCGTGGTGCGCCCGCCCCGCGCACGCGCAGCCGCAACCGGGGCGTGCTCTTCCGAACGACAATCGCGCGCCGGCCGGGGTCCTCCGGGCCGGCGTGCTCACGCTGCACCTCGAGCTGCGCGAGGCCCGGTGGTATCCGGAGGCGGACGACGGCCGGGGGGAGATCGTCCAGGCGTTCGCCGAGTCCGGAAAGCCCGCGACGATCCCGGGCCCGCTCATCCGAGTGAGTACGGGGACACGCATCCGGGCGATGGTGCGCAATACACTCGTGCGAGACACGCTCGTCATCCACGGCCTCGGAACTCGCCCGGGCTCGTCGCGCGACTCGCTCGAGGTCCCGCCAGGAGCCCTCCGCGAGGTCGTGTTCGATGTCGGTGCGTCCGGGACCTACTACTACTGGGGGAGCACAACCGGCAAGCCGATCGGTAGGCGCGATGGGATCGACAGTCAGCTCTCGGGGGCGTTGATCGTCGACCCGAGCGGTAGCCGACCGCCGCGAGACCGCGTGTTCGTCATCGGCGTGTGGCACGAAGAAAGGGATACCCTGGGTCCGAAGCCGTGGGTGGATCGCGACATGATGGCGATCAATGGAAAGTCGTGGCCGCACACGGAGCGCTTCAGGTTCGGCCAGGGCGACTCGGTGAGGTGGCGGTGGGTGAATCCCAGCGTCGATTCGCACCCGATGCACCTTCACGGCTTCTATTATGACGTGAGCAGCCGCGGCGGATGGGCGGCGGACACGGCGTACGACCCGGCGGATCGCCGGCGCGTCGTCACCGAGTTGATGCTCCCGGGCGCCACCATGACCATGCGATGGCGCGCCGAGCGCCCGGGCAACTGGCTCTTTCACTGCCACTTCGCGTTCCACGTCTCCCAGTTTCTCTCGTTCGACAAGGTCTCCAACCCGGCCGATCCCGGCGCGCCCGACTCCGTGCACCACACGGCGCATCGAATGCGAGGCCTGGTGCTCGGACTCGCCGTGCGTCCTCGCGAGTCTGTACACGGAGCACCGACGCGAGCTGCGCAGAACGTTCGCGCGCGCGCGATCCGGCTCATCGCCACGGCCCTTCCCGCGGACTCAGCGCGCGGGGATTCCACGAGGGCGGAGCTGTACGCCTACGTGGTGGACGACGGGAGTGACGCGCCTCGAGCTCCGACCGCGCCCGGCGCCGCTCTCGTGCTGGAGCGGGGGACCCCGGTACGGATCACGGTCGTGAATCGCCTGCGCGCACCCACGGCCGTGCATTGGCACGGCATCGAGTTGGAGCAGAGCTTCTCGGACGGCGTTCCGGGCTGGAGCGGCGCGCCCGGTCATCTGGCGCCGGCCATCGCGCCGGGCGACTCCTTCGTTGCCGAGTTCACGCCACGCCGCGCCGGGACTTTCATCGTGCACTCGCACGCCAACGAGGGCCACCAGATTGGCTCCGGTCTGTACGATGCGATGATCGTCCGGGACGCCGGAGCGCCTGCGCGGCCGCCGAACGAGGTCGTTATTCTGTTCGGCGGCGATAACGACCATGGCCGGATCAACCACCGGAGCGTTGTCGCCCCGGTCGAGATGACCGCCGGGCGGAGGTACCGCCTGCGCCTCGTCAACATCAACACCGACCGGCGCATTGTGTTCTCGCTCCGGTCGGACAGTGGCCTCCTCGCGTGGCGCGCCGTCGCCAAGGACGGCGCCGATCTTCCCGCCAACCAGGCCATCGCGCGGCCGGCGACTCTCCTGACCGGGCCCGGCGAGACGGCGGACTTCGAGTTCACCGCGACCGCGGCCCCGGGGCTGCGTCTGGAGGCGACGACCCACATCGCGCCCATGTGGCAAGTACGCGTTCCGATCCATGTGCGGCCGTCGGGTTCGACCGGTGATGCAGCGCCACCGCCGGATGCCGGGAGCGAGGAGCGAAGCATCGGCAAGCGAAGCTTCGGCACCCCGGATCTCATCTCCATCCGCAGGCGACTCCTGAACGAACCTCAGTACTTCTTTTGCTTGCGCTGCGCGCCCAACGCGGCTGGCGGTTGAGAAAACTCTAGCGCTGCGTCGGGGCTGGGCGTACAGTTCACCGCCGGAACGGTGGCGGCCATCACACTCGCCCGCGGTTGACCACGCGATTGCGTTCACGAATCACCGCCGTCCTCGGCCTCGTCCTTGCCGCCTGGTGTGCACGCCCAGCGCGCGCGCAGCTGGCCGGGGGGCGCACTCGAGACATGGCGATCACCCACGTGACGGTGATCGACGTCGTCACGGGCGGGCGCCTGCGCGATCGAACGGTCGTCGTGCGCGGGAATCGGATCGCGGCCGTCGAGCCGGCGGCGCGCGCGCCAGTGCCGCGGAACGCTCGGAAAGTGGACGGACGAGGGAAGTACGTGATCCCCGGCCTGTGGGACATGCACGTGCACGCGCTCCGCGCGGGGCGAGCGACCTGGATGCTCCCGCTGTTTCTCGCCGCCGGTGTGACCGGGATCCGGGACACTGGCTCCCCTCTCGACACCCTGCTCCTCTACCGGGCGGGAGTCCGCTCCGCGCAGCTCCTCGGGCCCCGCATCGTCGGCACCGGCCCATTGCTGGACGGGCCGCCGGCACCATGGCGCAGCTTCACGATCCCTGTCGAGTCCCCCGCCGCGGGGCGGCGCGCCGTGGATTCGCTCGCCGACGCTGGCGTCAACTTCGTCAAGGTGTACGACAGGCTCTCGCGCGATGCGTTTCTGGCCATCGCCGATGAAGCAAAGCGCCGAGGTGTTCCGGTGATCGGGCACGTGCCGGCCTCCGTCACCGCGCTCGAAGCGTCGCAGGCCGGCATGAAGAGCATCGAGCACCTTCAGCAGGTTCTTCCTGCGTGTGTGCCCGATTCCGTCTTCGCGGCGCTGTCCCGCGAAGCGGACGAGCGCTCGGCGCGACCGGGCATGACTCCGGATTCGATCAAGACGCTGCGGCTCGAGCTCGCGGGGCGCGCGGCGGCAGCATTCAACGAGACTCTGTGCGAAGAGCTGGGCGTGCGCTTTGCGCGTCTGGGCACGTGGCAGGTACCCACCCACGAGCGGCTGTTGCACTGGTCGCGCGCGTTCCTCGCCAGCGACACCGCCGCACGGGATACCCTCCTTCGCTACGTCCCATGGCGCGTACTAGAGGGGTGGAAGCACTATCAGGACTCGATCCTTGCCCTCGGGCCGCTGAACGATGTGTATCCGACCATCTACTCGTGGGCGTCTCGCGTGATCGGGGCGCTCCACCGTGGGGGCGACGGGATCCTGGCCGGAACGGACACCGACGGGAATGACGCGAACATCTACGGTGTTCCGGGTTTCAGTCTGCACCGCGAGCTCCAGGCGTTCGTTCGTGACGTCGGCCTCACCCCCGTCGAGGCGCTGCGGACGGCGACGCTCGGTCCGGCACGGTGGCTCGGCGCGACGGATTCCCTGGGGACGGTCGAGCCAGGAAAGGTGGCCGATCTCGTCGTTCTCGATGCCGATCCCCTGGCGGATATCCGCAATCTCGACAAGGTTCGCGCCGTGATCGCCAATGGGCGACTCCTGGACCGCACCGCACTTGACATGTTGCTTGCGGAGGCCCTTCGTCGCGCCAAGCCCTGACCGTCAGAGGCCGATGCTGTTCATGATCGTGGAGAACTTTCGAGGCGGCCGTCCGGAACCCGTGTACGCACGATTCCGGGAGCGTGGGCGGCTCGCACCGGACGGACTGCGTTACGTCGCCAGTTGGGTCACCCCGGCGGGGGATCGCTGCTTCCAGGTGATGGAGTGCGACGAGCGCGCGCTCCTCGATGACTGGATGACCGCGTGGACCGACCTCGTCGCGTTCGAGGTCATACCCGTGATCACATCGGCGGAGGCCGCCGCCGCGTTCTCCTCGTCATGATCCAGCTGACGAGCATACCGCGCGTGGCTTTCTTCGACGCGCCGACTCCGGTCGAGGAGATGACCCGTCTGCGCGCGGCGCTGGGTGGCGGGCCGCGTTTGCTGGTGAAGCGAGACGACGCGATCCCGTTCGCGTTCGGCGGCAACAAGGCCCGGAAGCTGGAGCCTGTGGTGGCCGCGGCGCTCGAGGCAGACGCGGACACTCTCCTCACGGTGGGTGGGCTTCAGTCGAACCATGCGCGCGTCACGGCGGCGGCCGCGGCCCGATGCGGCCTGCGCTGCCACCTCATCATCAACGGGGCGAAGCCAGAACGGCCAACCGCCAACGCGTTGCTCGACCAGCTGCTCGGGGCCGACATCGAGTACATCGCCACGCGCGATGACCGCTCGGCGGCCACGCGCGCCACGATGGATCGGTTGCGAGCCGCCGGGCGGCGCCCGTACGAGATCCCGCTGGGCGCATCGAACTCGTTGGGTGCGTGCGGTTTCGTGCGTGCCGTCGGCGAGCTGCTCGAGCAGATTCCGGCCCCCGACGTCATCGTGCACGCAAGCTCGTCTGCCGGGACGCAAGCGGGGCTCGTCGCCGGCTGTGCGATACACGGAGTCGCGACGCGTGTGGTCGGCGTGAGCGCCGACGACCCCGCTCCCAGCATCGCAGCCAGGGTACGCGAGATCGTCAGCGGGATTGGTCTGATGCTGGAGGCCGGCGATGGGCTACCCGCCGCGGATTCCGTCGTCGTGGATGACAGCTTCGTCGGCGGAGGCTATGGCGTGCCGACGGCGGCGTCAGAGGAGGCCCAGCGCCTCGCCGCACGTGGCGATGTCCTGTTCGTCGATCACACCTACACCGCCAAGGCCCTGGCCGCGCTGATTGCCTACGTACGTGCCGGTCGCTTTGACGACGAGGAGACAGTGCTCTTCTGGCACACCGGCGGACAGGTCGGGCTCTTTGCGTGACGGCGTGACCACTCCGGAACGAGCACAACTCCCGCGCCGGCTCGGTGCATGGAGCGCCGTCGCGGTCGTCGTCGGGACGACCATCGGATCCGGCATCTTCCGGTCACCGGCATCCGTCGCCGGCCGTCTTCCCGCGCCGATCCCGATGATGGCCGTGTGGGTGGTGGGTGCCGTGGTCGCGCTCTGCGGAGCGCTCACGCTGTCCGAGGTGGCGTCGGCATACCCACGCACGGGTGGTCTCTACGCGTTCATCCGCGAAGGATGGGGTCGCGCCGCGGCTTTCCTCTTCGGATGGGCGGAGCTCGTGATCATCCGGGCAGCGGCACTCGGCGCGGTGGCCACGACCTTCGCGGAATACGCGTTGCGCATGCGTTCCGGCGCTCCCCTGTCCGCGTCCCACGAGAGCGACGTCCACTACCTGGCCGCGGCCGCCATCGTGCTGCTCGGCGCCCTCAACGTCCTGGGGGTGCGCGCCAGCGCGCTCGTGCTCGAGCTGACCGTCGTCGCGAAGTATGGCGCCCTGCTCTTCATCGTGCTCCTCGCGATCGTGGTGCACCCCGCAAGCGCCGCGCCCACCGTCGCCGTGACCGCGACGGGCGCTGCACCCCTGATCACGGTGGGCGCGTTCGGCCTGGCTCTCGTCTCGGTGCTCTGGGCGTACGACGGGTGGGCCGACCTGAGCTTCATCGCCGGTGAGGTCAAGGAGCCGGCCCGTACGCTTCCGCGCGCCTTCATCGGTGGCACGATCGCCGTCGTGGTGATCTACCTCGCGGCGAATCTCGCCTACCTCGCCGTGATCCCCATCCGGGAGATGCCCGCATCGAGGCTCGTCGCGGCCGATGTCGCGCAGCGCCTCGTGGGGCAATGGGGCGTCGTGTTGATCGGCGTCGCTGTCGTCCTGGCGACGTTCGGGACCCTCAACGGCTCGCTGCTCACGGCGTCACGGATCTTCTTCGCGATGGCTCAGGATGGAGTGCTCTTTCGTTCGTTCGCGGCGGTCCATGCCCGCTTCGGCACACCATACGTGGCAATCGTCCTCACCACGACGATGGGTGTCGTGTTCGTCCTGCTGGGGACGTTCGAGCAGCTAGCAGACGCTTTCGTCACCGCCATCGTCCCCTTCTACGCGCTGGCGGTGGCGTCGGTGTTCGTGTTCCGCCGTCGCGCGGGATACGCGCCGCCCTTTCGTGTGCCGGGATACCCGGTGGTGCCGATCGTCTTCGTTATCGCCGCGAGCTATCTGTTCATCAACGGCCTCGTGGATCCGTCGAGCAGGGTCGCAACGGCGAGCATCCTCGGCGTGACTCTGGCGGGCCTCCCGGTGTATTATCTGGTCCTCGGGCCCCGGCGCCTCACTCGCTGAATGACAGCTCCCCCGCGCGCTTCGTTGGTGCTGCTGGCTTCGGTCGTGCTCTCCGCCGCGCCGCTCGAAGCCCAGCGGGCGTTGGCTCCCCCACCCGCCGGCTGGGATGCCTTCACGCGCCTCTTCGATACGTCGGCGGCACGCGACAGCATTGTCGGCGGCGGCGTACTCGTTCTGCGTGACGGACGCGTGATCGCGCAGCACGCGTACGGCGTCGCCGACCGCGCCGCTGGCCAGCCGGTGACCGAACGGACGATCTTCCACTACGGCTCGATCACGAAGACGCTCACCGCGATCGCGATCATGCAGCTCCGCGATCGCGGCCGGCTCTCCCTCGATGACCGGGTCGTGAGCTACATCCCCGAGCTCCGACTGGTTCACGACCCGTATGGCTCGATCGACAGCGTCACCATCCGGATGCTTCTCTCGCACTCGTCAGGCCTTCAGAATCCCACCTGGCCGTACAAGCAGGGGAAACCGTGGGAACCGTTCGAGCCGACGACCTGGAATCAGCTGGTCGCGATGATGCCGTACCAGGAGCTGCTGTTCAATCCCGGTTCGCGTTACAGCTACTCCAATCCCGGGTTCATCTATCTCGGGCGCATCATCGAGCAGTTGAGCGGCGATCCGTGGGAGACGTATGTACAGAAGAACATCCTCTCCCCACTCGCTCTCACCCGCAGCTACTTCGGGATGACGCCCTATTATCTCGCCTCCGATCGATCGCACAATTACACGTTGATGCGCGATTCGGCGGGCCGGGAGCTCGTGCGGGACAACGGGTCGGATTTCGATCCGGGGATCACGATCCCGAATGGCGGCTGGAATGCACCGCTCGGCGACCTGGCGGCGTATCTCGCCTTTCTGACAGCCGCGACGCACGGTGACGCCACGAAGCAGCGACTCTACGACATCGTGCTGAAGCGGTCCAGTCTGGAAGAGATGTGGCGGCCGCGGCATCCTACCTCCGATTCCACACCTGACCGATCGGATTCCGTCGGCTTGTCGTTCTTCGTCGTTCGGCGTGGGCCAACCAGGTTGATCGGGCACACAGGAAGCCAGGCCGGATTCATCTCTTTCATGTATCTGAACCCGGCGAGCGGAGCCGCCGTGGTCGCGGCGTTCAACACGGAAAATGGTCTGCCGCCCGACGCTGGACCACCCGGCAGTCGCCCGTCAGCCTTCGGAATCATCCGCGAAGCCGCGATGCGCCTCATTCAATAGGGCCAGACAATTCTCTCCGGATTGGAGCGTCGCGGCCACGTGATCGGAAACACTTCCCCCAGAGGGAAGCGGTGATCCCGTGAGGCGGCGATGCTCGACTCTCATTGTCATCGCGTGGGCCGCCACTTCGCTGGAGGCGCAGCCGCTGCCGCCGTCCGCGCCCTGCGCACCGCAGCGCGCTGCCGATAGCACTGTGAGCTTCGCGCTCAATTGCCTGATGCTTGTACCGGTGCCCGATCTGCCAGATGCCTCGGGCGTCGTCGTCTTGCGGCCCGTGCCGAGCCCATTTGGTGTGGCGGTGTCCAGCGACGGACGTCAGCGCCACCACCTCGTCGCCACGATTGCCGGGCTTCCCGACACCCGTACGCTGGGTGAGTACGGCGGATACGTCGCCTGGGCGTACACCCTCGCGCTCGACAGTGGGGTGAAGCTCGGCACCGTCGTCAATGGACGTGTCGACCTGGGTGAGCTCGACCGCGAGCAGTTCCGGATCCTGATCAGTGCCGAGCGATCCATGAGCACGCTGTCGCGCAACGGCCCGTTGGTCCTGCGCGGCACGTCGCCGGGCGCGCGGCTGCTGGCTCACCGCGATCTGCTCCAACCTTCAGCGCCTGGGGCGGTGCGCGATTCCGCGCCCGTCACCGGCAGGGCAATGCCGAGCACCGCGGAGATGGCTGGCATGGCCGCGCTGAAGCCGGGCGTGACGCCCTTTCTTCCCGGCGACGGCGTCTCATCGGCAAAGATCCGCTCCGCGCGCCCTCGCGGGACCATCCATGTCACGACCGGTGACACGCTCGCGCTGGAGGCGGGACTGGTGCGACGCACGATCGCCGGAAAGGCGTTCACAATGTACGGCTTCAATGGCCGGGTCATCGGTCCGCTCATCGACGCTGCACAGGGCACGACCTTCAGAGCGCGCTATCACAATGCGCTCGGCCAGCCGAGCTCCATCCACTGGCACGGCGTGCGGCTCGACAATCGGTCGGACGGCGCGGTCGACGTCACGCAGAAGGCCGTACTACCCGGCGAGAGCTTCACATACATCGTGCACCTGCCCGATGCCGGGATCTACTGGTATCACCCGCACGTGCGCGAAGACGTCCAGCAGGACCTCGGCCTGTACGGCAATCTGCTGGTCCGCCCGCGCAATGCCGGCTACTACAGTCGCGTCGATCGGGAGGAGGTCCTGATGCTCGACGACGTCCTCCTCGGCGCCGACGGACTGGAGCCGTACGGCGCCGAGTCGCCGGTGAGCGCGCTCATGGGGCGATTCGGCAACGTCTTTCTCGTGAATGGAGAGCCGCGCTATTCTCTCGACGTGCGGCGCCGCGAGGTCGTCCGCTTCTTTCTCACCAACGCGGCCAGCGCACGCATCTTCAATGTCTCGTTTGGTGGCGCGCGCATGAAGGTGATCGGCGGCGACATGGGCAGGTTCGAGCACGAGGAGTGGGTCGAGAGCGTGGTGATCGCGCCGGCAGAGCGGTACATCATCGAAGTCGAGTTTCCTGAGCCCGGCATGGTCGCCATGGTGAATCGCGTGCAGGCGCTCGACCACCTGCGCGGTTGGTACTCCCCCGAGATCGACACTCTCGGGATGATCCGTGTGGCCAAGGCGCCGGCGAAGAAGCGCGACGGGACGCGGTTCGCCGTGCTGCGCCAGAATGGCGACGTCTCCAGGGAGGTCACCGCTTTTCGCCGCTACGCCGACAAGCCGGTCGACCACGACCTCCTGCTCACCCTCCGCACCCGAGCCCTCCCGGCGGCGATCGACAACATGCTGATCGGCATCAACGCACCGGTGGAATGGAACGACGGCATGCCGATGATGAACCGCGCCACGACCGGCAAGGAGATCACCTGGCTGCTGCGCGATCCGGTGACGGGCAATGAGAACATGGACATCCGGTGGCGCTTTCATCAGGGCGACGTGGTGAAGCTGAGGTTGTTCAACGACCCAGCGTCCAGTCACGCGATGGACCATCCGATCCATCTGCACGGCCAGCGCTTTCTCGTCCTTGCCCGTGACGGTGTTCCGACCGAGAATCACGTGTGGAAGGACACCGCAATCATCCCCGCCGGCGAGACCGCCGACCTGCTCGTCGACATGTCCAACCCGGGGCGCTGGATGCTGCACTGTCACATCGCCGAGCATCTGAGCACGGGGATGATGCTCGCCTTCACCGTCGAGCCGCGCGGCGTGGGGGGGGCGCGCCGGAGCGCGCCGGTGCAACGTCCACTCTGAGAGAGGAGCACTCCATGCGTCGAACGCTCATCGGAACGGTCGCGATCCTGCTGGCCTCTTTTTCGCCCTTGCCGTCGCTGCGGGCGCAGGCGCGCGTGCTGGCGCCGGCGCTCGCCCAGTACGTCAGCGTCAATGCGCCGATCGTCGCGCTCACACACGTGCGCCTGATCGACGGCACCGGTGGGCGGGCGCAGGATGATCAGACGGTCGTCATCCGCGGCGAGACGATCGCCGCCGTGGGCAAGACGGGAACCGTGGCGGTGCCGGAGGGTGCGCAGACGATCGACCTCACTGGGAAGACCGTCATCCCCGGAATCATCGGCCTGCACGATCACATGTATTACGGCGGGATGCGGTTCATGGGGGTGAGCTACCCGCGACTCTTCCTCTCCGCCGGCGTGACGACAATCCGCACGACCGGAAGCGTGGACGCGTATCAGGAGCTCAACCTCAAGCGCCGCATCGATTCGCTGCTGGTACCGGGGCCGGAGATCGTGGTCACCGGGCCGTACCTGCAGGGATTTGGGCCCGGACCGGGCACGATGCATCCACTCTCCAATGCGGACGACGCTCGGCGCATGGTGCGCTACTGGGCCGAGGAAGGCGTGACCTGGTTCAAGGCGTACACGCAGATCTCTCGCGCCGAGCTGGGTGCCGCGATCGACGAGGCGCACAAGCACGGCGTCAAGGTCACGGCGCATCTCTGCTCAGTGGGATTCCGCGAGGCGGTGGCACTGGGCATCGATCAGCTGGAGCATGGTCTTCTGACGAACACCGAATACTTCGCCGGCAAGCAGCCCGATGTGTGCCCGACTGTCACCGATTCGGTGATCTACGGAACGCTCGACATCGAGAGCCCAGCGGTCAGGCAGACAATCCGCGAGATGGTGGAGCATCGCGTGGCGCTGACGTCGACGCTCGATGTCTTCGAGCTGGGGACGCCAAGCCGCGTCCCGATGGACCAGCGCGTGCTCGACGCGCTGTATCCCGAGGCGTCGCAGCAGGTGGCGGCGTACTACGCGTCGGCGAAGACGGCCAAGGACAGCGTGCACCGGGTCACGTTCAAGAAGTCGATGGAGTTCGAGCGCGCGTTCGTGAAAGCTGGTGGTCTCCTCGGTGCGGGCGCGGATCCCTGCTGCCTGAGCGCGATCGCCGGCTATGGCGACCAACGCAACTTCGAGCTCCTGGTGGAGGCAGGCTTCACGCCGGAGCAGGCCATTCAGGTCATGACCGCCAACGGCGCCAAAATACTCGGCTTCGAGCGGCGAGTCGGGACGATCAAGCCCGGCATGCAGGCCGACCTGGTGGTGCTCGCGGGAGATCCGGTCCGAACTCTAGCGGATATTCGCAACGTCGAGACTGTCTTCCGCCGCGGCCTGGGTTTCGATCCGGCGAAGCTGAAGGAATCGGTGAAGGGACTCGTGGGTCTCCGATGACGCGCCCCCGGTAACAGGAACTCTATCCTCGGCGTGAACGAGGAGTCGTTATTGGCCAGGGCGTAAGGAACCGGAACCCGCGCATATGCCGCTGCAGCGTGGCGAAGTCGGCGGCGTTCTTCGTCACGAGAACGGCGCCGGCCTCGCGGCAAGACGCGGCGATCAGGGCGTCGCTGACCAGCGCCGGCGGGATCGTTCGCCTCCGACCGCGCTTCCCCAACGCGAGCCCGGCGAGGGCGCGACCCGCTTGGGCGCACGCCTCGAACGATGGCGACGTCGTCCAGCCCCGCAGCCCGTAAGGCGTGATCAACGCGCTCACGGCGTCTATGTGTGCGGGCGAGCCGGCACCGGCAAGGAGCTCCATCGCCACGATGCCGTTGAGCCTCACTCGCGTTCCGGCGCGCAACAGAAAGCGCTTGAGCTCCCCCATCTGTTCGCCGTTTCTGAGGGCGTCGACATAGATATTCGTATCGATGACGTACAGGTCCGCCACAAACCTACCGGGTTAGCGTTTGCGACGCCGCGCGACGGGAAGGCGCGCGTACACGTCATCAAGCCCGCCGATCGCCGCCAGGCCGTCGAGCGACGCTAGGACTTCGCCCTGGAAGATCACATAGTCGAGTGCGCGGTCCACCGCCTCGGTATCGGTGCGGGCGCCCAGGACACGCCGGACGGCGTTCAGCTTCGTTACGTCCATATCCATATTCTTTCTCGCAAAAACCGGTTGATGCGAGATCGATCTGCGTGACATGGTATCCCCAGAACGTGTAGATGATACAGAAAATACACGAGCAGTATATGTACCGCAAGAGCTGGGGCCACTCCCTGGCACGCCAGAGCGTGCGATGCTTGGCTCTGTCGGACGCGTGAGACACACGTGACATTCCCGAAATGCAGAATCCAGATCTGATCCTCGCGTCCGCTGCCAACTGCAAACAACTCAAAGGCCAAAGCTGGCCTCGACAGGAGCGCGTGATGGGCATGGGAATCCTCACCGCGCTGACGCTGCTTACGCTTCCGCTCGGGCCGATGGCGGCGCAGCGCGACCGGAAGGCGCCCGACGACTCGGCCACGCGGGTGATGGTGGGGACCGAC
>JBBSGP010000052.1:0-17286 GCA_038253885.1 Gemmatimonadales bacterium
CGCGGTCTCGAAGAGCGAGGACGTGCACGAGGTCGTCACGCGCATCCAGCAGAAGTCGCAGGCGATCCTTGTGAAGGAGCTCAATCTCGACGCTCGCGCCACGATGGGATTCGCGATGACCCTGTCGGAGGCGTGCCAGAACATCGTGGAGCATGCGGGTCGTGGCGGGTGGGTGGCGGTGCAGACGTATCGCTGGAACAAGCGGCTCGGAGGGCGGCGCGTGGTCGTGATCGCTGTGTGCGATGCGGGCGTCGGCTTTCGCCAGTCGCTCGAGAGCGCGCAGGGAGGTCGGCGCCCGAGCGACCGATGGGATGACGCGATGGCGCTGGAGGAAGCGGTCGTTCGGGGCGTCAGCCGTTTCCGGGATCCGGGCCGCGGACAGGGACTGGCGGGTGTGCGCCGCTACATCGGGCGCTGGGATGGCAAACTCTCCGTGCGGAGCGGGACCGCCCGCATCGCGATCGTGCCGAGCTGGGACGAGGACGTTCCTCTGGGAGAACATCTTCCATCATTTCCCGGAGCCCAGATGCAGATTACGATACCGGAATCCTCGGCCCCCGCCACCCGGTGATCAACCACATCGACCTGAGCACGGTGCTTCGGCGCACCGTCTGCGATCTGTACTCGGACCTGGTGACACGTCCGACGGGCGCCGCCGTGCGGACGGGCATCGAGCAGCAGCTGGAAGAAGTCGGCGACCGCACTCTCACAATCATCGATTTCTCGCACGTCGGCCTGCTCGACTTCTCCTGTGCCGATGAGATCGTGGCCAAGCTGCTGTTGCGATATACGGATGCCGGTCTCGGGAGCTGCGACACCCGTCCGCGTGATGCCTGGTTCGTCTTCAGGGGACTCGATGACTCGCATCTCGACGCTATCGAGGCGGTGCTGCAGCGCCATCGTCTGGCGATCGTGGCCCAGCTGGCGAACGGATCGCAGGTGCTCGTGGGAACCATCGGCGATGAGCTTCGAGAGACCTGGCAGACGCTGAGCGGCTTTGGTCGGGCACGCGCCAACGACGTCGCCGGTGCGCTGGGCCTTCAGGCTTCCGACGTGCAGGCGATGCTGGAGGCGCTCTGCAAACATCGCGTCGCCATGCGGCTGGAAGATGAGTTTCTGGCGGTGGGTGCCGCGACATGACTCCCACCGACGGTCCGATCACACCCGGCGAGCAGTACAATCCCCCCCTCCAGGTCGTGCGCCTGGTGGCGACGCGCGTCCGTGATCCCGAGCGCGGACCTCAGATCTCGATGAGACCGGACGACGCCTCCCTGCGGATGCTGACCGACGGGGAATTGGTCTGGGTGATCACCCCGCGCCGACAGCAGCTCGCGGCGCTACAGATCGATGATTCCCTGCCCCGCGGCGCGGTCGTGCTGCGCGACGTAGTGGGGGCGTCCCCGTCGGAGATCGTGCACGTGACCAAAGTGGACACGGATACTCGGCGTCGGAGCGATCTCGCCTGATGGAGGAAACGCCATGACGCCGACACAGCCCGAGCGTCGCCCCGGTCTCCCGACGATCCTCCTGCACGGCGGAGACCGCCTCGAGATCGGCCGTCCGATCGTTCAGCCGATCTACCAGTCGGTGAACTTCGTCCAGGAGACCGGGACGGCGGAGGGGTTGCGATACCCCCGCTATGGGAACACTCCCAACGCCGAGCACGTGCAGCACCGACTGGCGCTGCTCGAGCGAGCGGAAGCCGCCATCGTCCTGGCGAGCGGGATGGGCGCAACGGCCTGTGCCATGCTCGCGCTGTTGCGCCCTGGGGATCACATGCTCGCGAGCTCCTGGATTTACGGCGGCACGCACCGCCTGTTCACCCAGGAGTTCGAGGCGATGGGCATCGCGGTGACGTTCGTGAACCCGCTGGAGCAGCGCGGGTGGCGGCGGCGCGTCCGAAAGAACACCCGCGCGATCTTCTTCGAGACCCCGGTCAACCCGACCTGTCGGGTGCTCGACCTGAAGCCGGTGACCTTCCTCACCAAAGGGTCCGGCATCGCCCTGGTGGTGGATTCGACTTTCGCCAGTCCGATCAACTATCGCCCGCTCGAGCACGGAGCGGACGTCGTCATCCATTCGGCGACGAAATACCTCAACGGACACCACGACGTGCTGGCCGGCGTGGTGGCCGGGACGGCGCCCTACATCGAGGAGGTGCGACAGAAGGCGATGGTGTGGGGTCAGGCGCCCGACCCCCTGGCGTGCTGGCTGCTGGAGCGGGGACTCAAGACGCTCGATGTTCGGATCCAGAGACAGAATCAGAACGCTCAGCGTATCGCCGAGTGGTGCCAGGCCCAAGCCAAGATCTCGCGGGTGCACTATCCCGGGCTCCCCTCCCACCCCGACCACGAGATCGCCCGGGCCACGCTGGACGGATTCGGCGGGATGATGGCGATCGAGCTCGCCGGCGGCGCCCGGGCGACGGAGGAGTTTCTGCGTCGGCTCAGGATCATCGTCCATGCCCCCAGCCTCGGCGGCGTGGATAGTCTGGTGTCCGAGCCTCGCTACACTTCGCACGCGCATCTCACCGCGGAGCAACGCGCCGCCACTGGCATCCCGGACGGCTTCCTTCGCTTCAGCATCGGGATCGAGGATGCCGACGACCTGATCTCCGACATCGCCCAAGCCCTTCGCTGATGGCCGATCCCAAGGACCTGACATCCGCCGACCGGCGGCGGGTCGAGCGCCGGATCAGCTCCCGTGTAGCAGACCTGACGCTGCCGGAATTCCGGCGGATGATCCTCACGTCCACCCTCTTCGCCGTCGTTCTGCTGCTCTTCCTCTGGATGGTCAGGACGGTGGTGATCGCGGGTATCGTGGCTGCCATCGTCGCCGTGTACGTCCGCCCTCTCTATCGCAAGCTCCACGGAGCGATCCGGTCGCCGGTGGCGGCCGCGACGATCGCGATCATGGTCGTGATCATTCCCGTGATCCTGGTCGCGATCTACAGCTACGTGGAGCTGCGGCACGCGGCCCACCACCTCCAGACACACCAGGCGGAGATCGTCGCGCGTATCCAGCGGGCGCTCCGGCGGATCCCCTTCATCGACCCGGATGAGACGGCGAGCGAGGTCCAGAGCTACGTTCTCGCGGCATCGCAGTATGGCGGGCGTTTCGCCCAGGCGTTCAAGGCGGCGATGGTGCAGTTCTCGGTGGCACTGGCCGTCTTCTTCTTCACGACCGCATATGTGCTCACCGACTCCGAGAACATCGGGCGCTACATCCGGGACAAGATCCCGTCCCGATACGGGGAGCTGGTGGCTGCCCTCGAGAGCAACGTGCAGGGAGTCCTCTACGGCGCGATCTACGCCACCTTGGTGACCCAGACCATCAAGTCGGTCGTCATCCTGGCGATGAACGTCGCATTCGACGTTCCGCTCGCGGTCGTGCTGGCGATCCTGTCGTTCATCATTGGCTTCTTCCCCATCGTCGGCTCGTGGAGCGTGTACTTCCCGGTGGCGATGTGGCTGGTGATCTTCCGCGACTCCTGGGGCGCGGCCATCACGATGATCCTCGTGGGCTTCTTCTTCAACACGATGTTCATCTCGATGTACGTCCGCCCCAAGATCGCGGCCGAG
Organism: Gemmatimonadales bacterium; assembly: GCA_038253885.1. GTDB lineage: Bacteria > Gemmatimonadota > Gemmatimonadetes > Gemmatimonadales > Gemmatimonadaceae > JALZAQ01. Next base: position 3,582 of record JBBSGP010000052.1, read on the forward strand.
AAGTCCAGGGTCCTCGACTTCTACTGGATGTTCGTCGGGCTGGTCACGGGCGTCTACACCTTCGGGATCGTGGGTATTCTTCTCGGGCCGGTGATCATCGGCCTGCTGAAGGCGGTGTTCGACACTGTGACCGCACAGAGCAGCTGGCGTCTGCTCGATGCCGACGGCGATGTGGTGCACGTCGGCGAGCTGGTGCTGCCGGGCGAGGAGTTGGGAAGAGGGGGCCGTACGTGATCCGTTTTTCGAGGGTGAGCAAGGAGTACGTCCGAACGGGTTACGCGCTGAAGGATGTCAGCTTCCGGCTGGGCAAGGGGGAGTTTGCTTTCCTCACCGGCCCGAGCGGCGCCGGCAAGTCGACGATTCTGCGTCTCGTCTACATGGACGAGCTGCCGAGCGAGGGCGAGGTTCGAGTGAGTGGCATGACCTCGGGTACGATGCGGCAGAAGGAAGTCGCTCTGCTTCGCCGCAAGCTCGGCATCATCTTCCAGGACTTTCGGCTGCTCGAGAACCGGTCGGCCGAGGAGAACATCGCGTTCGCCCTCGAGGTGACGGGCGTGCCGAGAGCCAACATTCCCGGAAAGGTGAATCGGGTGTTGTCGCAGGTGGGGCTCGCCTCGAAGGGGACGGCATATCCCCGTGAGCTCTCGGGCGGCGAGCAGCAGCGCGTGGCCATCGCTCGCGCGCTGGTGAATGACCCGTTCGTTCTGATAGCCGACGAGCCGACCGGTAATTTGGACGACCGGGCGACGCGCGGCGTCTTTCAGCTCCTGCGTGAGATCAACGCCGCCGGGACAGCGGTGCTCATGGCCACCCACAACCTCGAGCTGATCCGGAGATCGTCGTATCGCGTGATCGAGATCAATCGAGGCCAGATCGTTTTCGATTCGGCCGAGGCCGACGCGCCAGCCAGTCCAGAGCCCTCTCCCCGGTCGTCACCGATCGCCTCCGGCTGATGCGTCTGACCCTCCGCGAGGCGCTGCTCGATTTCCGGCGCGCTCCGCTCCTGAGCGTTCTCACAATCATGACGATCGCGTTCAGCCTCTTCGCCTTCGGCCTCTTCGGCCTGGTGGCGCTGAACGTGGGCGGCGCTCTGCAGCAAGTGGAGGAGCGCGTGGAGATCCGGGCCTACCTCGCCGACGGGACGACTCCCGAGACCGTCGCCGCGGCACTCGGTGATATCGGCGCCTTTCCCGAGGTCCAGCGAGCCGAGTCGGTGACGCCCGATCAGGCGCTCGCCCGAGCACGCAAAGAGCTCGGCGAATTCAAGGACGTCTTCGATGGATCCTTTCTCCCGGCCTCGATCGAGGTTCGGCTCAAGGATGGTATGCGAGATCCCGGCAGCGTTCGCGCGGTCGCGGCGCGCATAGAGACATACCCGTTCGTCGACGAGGTCCGCTATGGCGAGGAATGGGTGCAGAAGCTCTACGGCATCAGGAACATCGCCACCGTTGCCGGAATCATCCTGGGAGTCGCCTTCGCCGCCGTATCGGTGATCATCATCGGCGCGACCATTCGCCTGGCGGTGCTCGCGCGCGCGAAGGAGATCTCGATCATGCGACTTGTCGGCGCCACCGACGGGTTCATCCGCCGTCCGTTCCTGATCGAAGGGTTGGCCAAGGGCGTGATCGGCGGAGCCGTGGCGCTGGCTCTGACGTATCTCGCGCATGGAGTGATCGACAGGTATCTGATCCAGACACGCTTCTTCGACAGCGATATCGCGTTCGCTGGCCTCGCTTTCGGCGGCCTCATCGGCCTGCTCGGCAGCACGCTGTCGGTGGGGAGGCACCTACGCCGGGTCTGAGAAGCTGGTGGCGCGTGGCACTGGCGGCATGGCTTTGCGCCAGCGCACCGATGGCCGGCGCGCAGCCCGACAGAGCCGAGTCGCGACTCCGGGATCAGCGGTCCGAGCTCGAGCGCATCAAGCGCGAGCGGCAATCGCTGGAGACGCGGATGTATCAGCTGCGTGGGTCGGTGCACGACCTGTCGGAAGAGGTCTCGAACCTCGACCGCCAGGCGGATGTCACCGCCCGTCTCGTACAATCCCTGGACGCCCAGCTGCGATCCATCACCGCCGAAGTCGGTAAGACCACCGGAGACATGGTGCGGGCGGAGGACGAGCTCACGGTGAAGCGCGCGATCCTGCAGCGTCGGCTCACCGACATCTACAAGCGCGGCCCCCTGTACTCGGTCGAAGCCCTGCTCTCCGCCGAGACATTCGGGGCCCTCGTGTCGCGCTACAAGTACCTTCACATGCTGGCGTTGCGGGACCGCATACTTGTGGAGAGGGTGACCGACCTACGCAACCAGATCGGCCGCCAGCGCGGCAATCTGGTTCGCTTCCAGAGCGACATCGAGGAGAATCGCGCCGAGAAGGCCGCCGAGGAGAGGCGACTGCTCCTGCTCGCGCAGCAGCGCGAGCACAATCTCGTGAGCGCGAAGCGCCGGGCCCGGGAGACCGAGGCGCGGCTCAGGCTCATCGCACGCGACGAGAAGCGGTTGGGCGATGTGCTGGCGTCGCTCGAGGTCGTGCGGCGCCGCGAGACGGCCCTTCGCCCCAATGCCGCCGCATCGGCGAGCACTCTCCGCACGAGCGAACTCGGACGGCTCGACTGGCCGGTCGAGGGGACGATCCTCTACACCTTCGGCCGGGTCGTGAACCCGAACAACACGACGACGCGCTGGAACGGTATCGGAATCGGTGCGGCCGACGGCGCTCCGGTCCGCGCCGTCACGAGCGGGCGGGTCGTCGTGAACGAGGCCTTCGGCACGTATGGTCTCACGGTGATCGTCCAGCACGGCGGAGGCGATTATTCCGTCTACGGATCGCTCAGTCGCAGCGCGGTGCAGAAAGGCTCCGCGGTCGCGAAGGGACAGGTGATCGGATATGTCGGCAAGGCCGATCCGGACCTTCCCTCGCATCTGCACTTCGAGATCAGGCCGCAGGGGAGAGCGGTGGACCCCCTCGAATGGCTGCGAGGAACTCGCTGAATCGTGCCCGGAGATCCGCACGCGCCGGCCGATCTCCTCGGCGCGCACGTCTCGACCGCGGGAGGAACCGCCGCCGCCCCCATTCGCGCGAAGGCCATCGCGGCGACGGCGATGCAGATCTTCACCAAGCAGGCTCAACGGTGGGCCGAGCGAAGCTGTGCAACTCCAGAGCGCAGACAGTTCCGCGCCGCCCTTCGCCAGACGCAGGTGCGCGCCATGAGCGCGCATGACAGCTACCTCATCAACCTGGCGTCACCGGACAAGACACTCAGAACGCGCTCCCTGGAGTCCTTCATCTGCGAGCTCACTCGGTGCAAGGCGCTGGGCCTGCACTTCCTGGTCACCCATCCCGGTAACTACATCGACGACCGCCCGAGCGGACTGGCGCGCAACATCGACGGGATAACGGCCGGACTGGAGGCGGTGCCGGGGAGGACGAAGCTCCTCCTCGAGACCATGGCGGGAAGCGGCACCGCGCTCGGATCCACGTTCGAGGAGCTCGGCGCTCTCATCGAGGCGCTGCCCGCGAGACTGCGCCGGCGCGTGGGAGTGTGCGTGGACACCTGCCACGTCTACTCGGCCGGCTACGATCTGGTGAGCGACTACGAGGGGGTGTGGGCTCGGTTCGACGATTGCATCGGGCTGGAGCGACTCCGGATGATGCACCTCAATGACTCGAAGACTCCCCTCGCATCCTCCCGGGATCGTCATGAGCTGATCGGTGAAGGATCGCTCGGCGACGAGCCCTTTCGCCGGATCATGCGGGACGAGCGCTTTACCAGTGTCCCGAAAGTCATAGAAACGCCGAAGCTGGGCGACGCGGAGGCGACGGACCGGCGGATGCTCGAGCGGCTACGCGGCTACGTGACGCGGTAGCACTGCCAACGCCGCGTCCATTTCCCGCGTATGTCAATCGCACATCGCCCGCCAGACGATCACCTTCCGGAGATTCCCGTGCCCCGACTCGCCTCACTCATCCGTCGCAGCGTCGTCGCGGTCGCGATGGCCTGCCCCATTGCCCTGAGCGGTCAACCGGGTGCCAGCACCACGCCGGGGGGAGCCGGATACCGGCTGGTTCGCCGCATCGCCGTTCCCGGTGAAGGCGGTTGGGATTATCTGATGGTGGATCCGGTCGCGCGGCGGCTCTATCTCTCGCACTCGACCCGCGTCGAGGTGATCGACATCGATGCCGGTACCATCGTCGGCAGCATCCCGAACACGCTCGGCGTTCACGGGATCGCGATCGCGCCGGAGCTGGGCCGCGGCTTCACGAGTAATGGCCGCGACTCGTCGGTGACGATCTTCGACACGAAGACGCTGGCGGTGATCGGAGCGGTGACGGTGACCGGCCGCAACCCCGATGCGATCGCCTACGATCCGGCCACCAAGCGAGTCTTCACCTTCAACGGAGGGAGCGCCAACGCGACCGCGATCGACGCCCAGAGCGGGGCCGTCATCGGAACGATTGCGCTTGGTGGACGGCCGGAGTTCGCGCAGGTGGACGGACTGGGCCACCTGTGGGTGAACCTCGAGGACAGGAGTGCTGTCGTTCAGGTGGACACGAGGGCGCTCAGCGCGGGCGCACCGTGGCCGCTCGCTCCGTGCGAAGAGCCGTCGGGAATGGCGATGGATCGCGCGCACCGGAGGCTCTTCATCGGCTGCGGAAACAAGCTGATGGCGGTCATGGATGCCGACAAGGGAAGCGTGATCACCACCCTCGTCATCGGCTCCGGCGTTGACGCGAACGCTTTCGATCCCGCACTGCAGCTCGCTTTCGCGTCGAATGGGGACGGAACGCTGACCGTGGTCCACGAGGAGGCTCCCGACAGCTACATCGTGGTCGGCAACGCGACAACGGCGCCGCGAGCCAGGACGATGGCGGTCGATGAGCGCAGCCATCACGTCTTCCTGCCGTTTGCCCAATTCAACCCGGCGCTTCCCGCGACCGCCGAGGTGCCTCGGCCCCGCCCGTCGATGATTCCGGGGAGCTTCGCGCTGCTCGAGCTCGCGCCGAACAGGGTGGCGTCGTCATCCGCTCCGGGATCGACGTACAAGCGTGATGTTCCGGCCAGACTCGCTGCCCGGGCCCGGATCTCCGAGGATTCGGCGCGCGCCATCGCGAGAAGCCGGGTCCCGAATGGGGACGTGCAGGCACTCGAGCTGGAGCAGGAAAAAGGAAAGCTCATCTACTCCTTCGATCTCAAGATCCCGGGAAGGGCGGGCATCGAGGAGGTGAACGTCAACGCCCTGAATGGGAAGGTCGTGGGGGTCGAGCACGAGGGAGCAAGAGCGGAGGCAGCGGAGGCCCGCGTCGAGGCGCGCGCGAAGCAAACGCGCCGGCGGCCCGCGACAGATTCGTCCCGCAAGCCGTAACCTCGCTCGCGTGGGGGCCTCGCTTGCCGGCAGCGCAGTTGGCGCGAGAATCGCATGGGAACCTTCTCCGCCCGTCTGGAGTAGCCCCTGCTGGAGGTGGGATGTCCAAGAAGATGATCGTGGCCGCGCTCGTGGCGCTGGCCGCCTGCTCGCATGGCGATCCGTCGGCCCCGAACAACAGCAAGAACGGCGCGTGCCTGGCCGGCTCCGCTCTGTCGCTCGCTCTGCCCGTCGGTGGCGTGCGCCTGCTGTCCGCTCCGGCGCAGGTAGGCTGCGTCGAGATAGCGGCGAGCGCGGCGCCGAGTACGTATCTCCTGGTCGCCGGGAACGCCAACCCGGTACCCGACGTCTTCTGGAATTTCACCGTCCAGCAGACGGCGGGCTTCATGCCGCAGCGAACAGGCGAGCTCGGCCGTGTCGCAACGCAGCGTCAGTCTCCCCTCTCGCCGGCAGCGGCAGCGGGGGAGTGGGCATATCGCGACCGGATGGAGGCACGCCTGCGAGCCGAGGAGCACCGGCTCGATCTGGGTGCGGGACAGGCGTACTGGCGCGCGCGCGCCGCCGAGCGCGCGCGTCTGGCGTCGCCCCGCGGGAGCGCCAGCGTGGTGGCCGTGGCGCCGCCAGCCGTCGGCGATACTCTCTCCTTTCGCGTCCCCGATACCGCGAGCGCCTGCACCAAGTTCTTCACGGTTTCCGCGGTCGTGGAGGCGGTGAGTGAGCATGCCATCATCGTGCAGGATACCGCCGCGCCCTCGACGGGATTCTCCTCAGCCGACTTCACCAGTATCGCCAACGAGTTCGACCGGATCATCTACGCGACCGACACACTACACTTCGGTTCGCCAGGCGACCTGGACCTGAATGGACGCGTCCTCATTCTCTACACTCCCCGAGTGAACTCGGAGACCGCCAAGGGATCGAAGGGATTCATCGGGGGCTTCTTCTTCGGCGGCGACCTGTTTCCGCGTCGCTCCTGCAATCAGAGCAACGGGGCGGAGATCTTCTACCTGCTGGCGCCCGATCCAACGGGCGTGTTCAGCGACCCGCGCTCGATCGCGCTCGTTCGGCAGTTGACGCGCGGCACGATCGCTCACGAGTTCCAGCACATGATCAACCTCGCGGTGCGGCTGCGGGGCACAGGCAGCCAGGACGAGGCGGACTGGCTCAACGAAGCGCTCTCGCACTTCGCCGAGGAGCTGGTGGGTCGCGCCGAAGACGGCTACAGTGACATGAAGAAGCTCGGCATCGACGACATCGCGGATCGCGCCAACAATTTCGCCAACTTCAACGCGTTTTTTGTCCAGAATCTGCTTCGCCTGGAGAGCTGGATGGAGCGGCCCGACACGTCGGGGGCCACGAGCAAGCATGCCGACGTGGACCTCTCGGTACGGGGCGCTGCCTGGTCGCTCGTTCGCTGGACGACCGATCAGTTCGGGGCGGCGGATGTGCCGTCGTTCACGAGGCGCCTGGTCGCCGGACCTGATACGGGAGTCAGCAACCTGACAGCGCGCGCCGGGATGCCCTTCGACACTCTGGTCGCCGGGTGGCTGCTCGCCAACGCCGTGAGTGACCAGGGCGTGCCCAACCTCTCATCCCGGTACACGTACCTGAGCTGGAACTTCCGCAGCGCCTTGCCACCGATCAATTCCGGCATCTATCCGCTCCTGATCACGGACCTCGTCCCGAGTGTGCCGGTCGGGACGACAACTCCGTCGGCTTCCGGCGATTACTTCCGGGTGACGAACGCGCCCTCGACCTCCTCGACGGTCGTCCGCATCACGGCCCCGGGGGGCGGCGCGATCACAACCGCGGGGGCGCGGCTCTACATCGTCCGATTGCCCTGAACGCGGGCGGCATTTAGAGCCCCCGCGCGGGTCGCCGGGTGGCCCCGAGGGAACGGCGGCGCCATATTGATGGTATGAACAGGGTGCGCACCTCCTCTCCCCGCCGCTCCCGTCTGTTCGGCTTCGCCCTCGCGCTCGTCGCCGTGGCGCAGTTTGTCGTGGTGGCGATCGCCCCCTACGTGGACGCCCGCGCGGGGCAGAGCGCACGCGAGCACGTGGAGCTTGCGGGAACGAGCCGCCATTACAGCCACAACCGCGATGGCTGCGCCGGATGTGTGGCGCAGCAGATCGGGGGCACAGTCGTGTCCCGGGATCCGCTGCCCGTGGCCATTTCCAGCGGCGAAGAGCGCGTCGTGGCTTCAAGCCGCATCGTCGCGCGCGCCCGTCAGTTCGACCCTGCATCACCCCGGGCACCCCCGCCTCTCTCCTGACCGGACCGTCCGGCCGGCGCGCGGCTGTTTCCGTCCAACGGAGCCATGCTCGCGCCCTTCTCGATGGAAGCGCGCTCACTGAGTGCACGCTCTTGAGACCGGCCTTCACGAGATTGCGCACGTGTCGATCGGCGACCTGCCGGCGCAATGCGCAGCGGAGAATGCACTTGCTGAAGACTGTCATCGCTGTCGGGATACTTGTCGCCGGGTGCGCCATCGCGGCGCACGCGCAGAAGCCCGACAGCACCAGGAAAGATTCGACCTCCAGAGCCAAGGCCGACAGCGCCGCGGCCGCGGACTCCATTCGACTGGTGAGGGAGCTGGAGCGCATCCAGCGGGAGCCGCGCTCGCGCGATACCATGATCGTTCCGGCCCAGCCGCCGGCACCAGCCGGATATGGGCCCACAAACCCACGTTTGCTGCCGGACGTCAGCGCCGTCGGAGATTTTGTCGGCGACTTCTCGCCAAAGGGTACGACGCAAGCGGACAGTACCCGGTTCAGTATCCGGGAGGTGGAGCTGGCTTTTCAGGCCGCGGTGGACCCGTACTTTCGCGGCGATGTCTTTCTCGGCATCAGCGATCTCGAGAAGATCTCCATCGAGCAGGCGTTCCTCACCACGACGTCACTGCCGTACAGCCTGGAGCTCAAGCTGGGGCGTTACCTCATGCCCTTCGGCAAGCAGAACCTGACGCACCGGCACGACCTCCATACGGTCGAGTACCCCTACGTCATCCAGCAGTTCTTTGCGCCCGATGGGCTCAAAGGCACCGGACTCTGGGCGAGCAAGATCTTCGCGCCGTTCGGGTTCTACCAGGAGCTACAGGTCACGGCCGTGGATCGGTTCGGCGATCCGCTCGAGGGCTTCAAAACAGCGGTGCCCATCAACAAGGATCTGTCGGGGCTCGGCTATTCGGCGCGGTTGCGGAATTATCTCGATCTGTCCGAGAGCGCCAACTTCGAGCTATCGGCATCGGCGATCACGGGCCGCAGGGCCCAACCGGTCACATCGGTGAGCGAATTCACGGCCATTGGCGTGCGTCAGACAGTCGTCGGCGCCGATCTTACCTACCGCTGGCGCCCACTCGAGCAGGGACTCTATAAGTCGTTCATCCTGCAGGCGGAATTCATGCGCCAGCTCAATGACCTGAACCCCGACCTTCTGCTCGACGGGGGCTACGCGGGACCACGGCGCGATGTGAGTGGCGCATATGTGTTCGCGCGCTATCAGATCGGCCAGCGGCTTTTTCTCGGCTCGCGGGCGGACTGGGTGCAGAACCAGGATCCATCGGCCGGCGCGCTCAAGGCGATCGCGGGCGATCTGGAATTCTTTCCCAGTGAGTTCTCCAAGCTCGTCGCTCAGTACGAGCGCCTCCGGCCGGGCCTGGGAGCCCGGGACGTCAACCGGCTCCTCTTCCAGGCCAGCTTCGCGCTCGGGCCGCACAAGCCACATCCCTTCTGACCACACCGGCATCGCCGAGGAGTCATAGATCATGAACAGACGAACATTCGGCCTCACGCTGGCCACGCTCGCGCTGGCGTCTTCGGCGCTGAGCACCACGCGAGCCGAGGCCCAGCTCAAGGTCGTCACCAGCAGCACCGACCTCTACGACATCGCGCGCTCGGTCGGCGGCAATCGCATCCGCGCGACCCACATCGGTGAGGGCTATCAGGACCCGCACTTCGTCGAGGCGAAGCCGAGCTTCATCCTCGGGCTGCGCGACGCGGATGTCTTCGCGTTCGTGGGCCTCGATCTCGAGATCGGATGGATGCCGTTGCTCGTCGACGGCGCGCGCAACAACCGCATCAAGATGGGCGGCACCGGGTATCTGGACGTCTCGCGCGCCATCCCGGTGCTCGACGTTCCGCAGGTTAACCTTGACCGCAGCCAGGGCGATGTGCACCCCCTCGGCAATCCCCATTACTGGCTCGAGCCCGACAACGGGAAGCGGATCGCGCATCTCTTCAAGCAGAAGTTCAGCGAGCTCGATCCGAAGGGCGAGGACCTCTACGAGAAGAACGAGAGGGCGTTCGATGCGAAGGTGGATGCGCTCAAGACGGAGCTGGCGCCACAGCTCGCCACGATCCGCGGCAAGCCCGTCGTGGCCTGGCACACCAGCTGGCGGTACTTCGCGCAATACACGGGGATGAACATCGTCGCCTTCATGGAGCCGAAGCCCGGCGTGCCTCCTTCGCCGTCGCATCTTGCCGGAGTGATCCAGACCATCAAGCGCACCGGCGCCAAGGCGATCGTCATGGAGCCGTTCTACGATCGAAAGGTCGCGACGTTCGTGTCGAACAACAGCGGTGCCAAAGTGCTGGTGCTCCCTCCATCGGTGGGAGGCCTGCCGAGCATCAAGGACTACTTCCAGCTCGTGCGTTACGACATCACGCAGCTCGCCAACGCGCTGCGCTAGATGGGCGCACTGGTCACCTTCGACCGCGCGACGCTCGGTTACGGGCGCCGCGCGGTGCTCACCGACCTCTCCTTCGATATCCCGGAAGGAGATTTTCTCGGCCTCGTCGGGCCGAACGGGGCGGGAAAGACCACGATTTTGCGCGCGATTCTCGGCTCCCTCACTCCGATGGCGGGCGCCGTCACGATCCGTCCCGATCTCCGGTTCGGCTATGTTCCGCAGCGCGACCAGGTCGACTACAACTTTCCGCTCAAGGTCGTGGACGTCGTGATGATGGGGCGCTACGACCGCATCGGACTCGGTCGTCGTCCCGGTGCGCGCGACCGGGAGTTGGCCCGCGCCGCGCTCGAGCACGTGGGCATCCCGCATCTGGCTGAGCAGGCGCTCATGTCATTGTCGGGAGGACAGAAGCAGCGCACTCTGATCGCCCGCGCGCTGGTGGGCGAGCCGAACGTGCTCGTCCTGGATGAGCCAACCAATGGCATGGATCTCGTCTCGACGACCCAGATCCTCGGGCTCATCCGGGAGCTACACGAGCGGAGCAATCTCACCGTTCTCATGGTGAGCCATGCGTTGAACGAGGTCGCCAACTACGTGGAGAGGATCGCGCTCACGCTCGAGGGAAGCTTCCGCATCGGGACGGTGGACGAGATCATGAACGAGGAAACACTCAGCGCCATGTACGGGATCCCGGTCGAAGTGGACAATCACGAGGGCCACCGCATCGTGGTGGCGCGTCGCGACGGACAGACGGGCAATCACCGCCATGCGTAGTCTGGATACGATCCTTCTCTTCAAGGATGCGCTGTACGGTGCGCTCATCATCGCGTTCGCCTGCTCGGTACTCGGCGTCTACGTCGTCTTCCGCCGGATCGTCTTCGTCGGCGCGGCGCTGGCCGAGCTGTCATCGGCGGGGATCGCGTTCGCCCTCTTTCTCGGCGGGATGGGTCTCACGCGCGGGCTCGTCACTCATCCGATCGCGATGTCTCTTCTGGTGACGATGGTCGGGGCCATCTTCTTCGGTCTCGGGGGCGGCAAGGCTCGCATCCCTCCGGATGCGACGATCGGCGTCACGTACGCCGTCGCGGCGGCGGCCGGTATCCTGCTCATCGCCAAGGCGACAACCGGCGAAGCTCACGACATCTTCCTTCAGGGGAACATCCTCGGCATCACGATGGCGGATATGCTGGTGCTGCTCGCGGTCGCGATCCCGGTACTGCTCGTGCACCTCGTCTTCTACAAGGAGTTCCTCTTCGTCTCGTTCGACCGGGAGACGGCGCGGACTCTGGGATACAACGTCACTTTTTGGAATCTGTTCTTGTACATCACGCTCGGACTGGTGATTGCGTTCGCGATGCAATTCGCGGGGGTGATGCTGGTATTCAACTTTCTCGTGCTCCCGGCGGTGACCGGCATGCTCGTCTCGCGGAGCATGGGAGGGACGTTCGCGGTAGCGGTGGCAGCCGCGCTCATCGCGGCGGTTGTCGGCTTCTCGATCTCGGTCCCGCTGGATCTTCCCACCGGGCCGGCCATCATCGCCTGTTCCGGCATCCTCGTACTGCTCGCGTGGCTCATCAGGCTCGCTCAGCGCCGCTGATCGCTCCGGCGGTTGTCGCGGTTCTCGTCGCGACCGCCAGCGCAAGCGTCGGGGCGGCGCAGACGGATGGCGCACGCGTCGCCCGCCGAAGCGCTCGCGTGGAGTTGGGGGTGGCTCACAGTAGCGTGCTCGTCGATGACGCCAACGGAATCACCGTCCGAACGGCGTGGGCGCCGGCGCTCGGTGCAGCGCTGGCCTGGCCCGTCGCCTCCGCCACCCGTGCCGTGCTCGGCGTGGGCGCATCCACCGCGACGATCCGCGTGCGCACACAGTACGACCAGCCCGATGGCTCGAGCACCGAGTGGTCCGCCGGCCGAAGCTGGGTGCTCGATGGCGCAGTGGGTATCGAGCGCGACCTGCGCCCGGCGCTCAGCCTGCGAGGTGGCCTTGGCGTGCTGGCCCTGCGGGGCCCGAGGGATGTCGCGCCGTTCGGGCGCGGAGGTCTCCATGCCGCTGCCGAAGTCGGCGCCGCGTGGCGACTTCCGACCGATCATGCCCTTTTCGCGGCGCTCACCGTACAGGGATACCGCGTTGGCGGCCGCAACGCTCTCGATCCGGTTCGACCGGGAAGCGTGTCGCGTCTGATCCTCTCGGTGCGTCATGGCCGTTAGTCGATTCTGCCGGCCGGCGGTTGTTGTTCTCCTCGCTCTGGCGGCATGCGAGACGCCGACGGTGGATCGGGAGACTGCGGCCTACGATCCGAGCCTCACGCTGGCCAGCGGAGCGCGGGGCACGTATCACTGGCCGCTCGGCACCACGATCCGAGTCTACGTCGATGCCTCATCTCCATCCGGTGTTCAGCCGGCCACCGGGCTACAAGCGCAGGTCGAGCGCGCTTTTGGTGTCTGGTCGGGGACGATCATGTACCGCGAGTTCCGGCTCGTCTCCGTTCCTGCACTCGAGATCGCCGATGTGGTCGTGCAGTATCGCAGCGCTCCGCCGCTGGTCACAGTGCCGAGCGACTGCGGCGGAGGCTCCGGAGGTGGCGTCACGATCTTCTGCACCGAAGGGCTCACCGATGTGATCGCGATCCTGCCCTTCAGCTCCGGTGCCGGCGGCAGCCACGTCAAGATGCTGGTTCTCATCCGGGAGGACATTGCGGCCTCGCCAGCCCTCTTTCCCATCATCGTGACCCACGAGATCGGGCACGTACTCGGGATCGGCCAACACAGTCCTTCTCCGAGCGACCTCATGTACGGAGCGCCGGTGGTCGCCGTTCCGTCGGCGGCTGACATCAGGACGCTGCATTACGTACTCCATCGCACATCGGACTTCACGCTGTGAGCACACGTCGCCTGATCACGGAGCGCGATGTCCGCCGCGCCGCCAAGGACGGGGCCCGACAGCTCGACATCGGCGATGGAGTCGTGACGCCGAGCGCTCGGGATGTGGCGGGCTCACTCGGCATCGAGCTCACGCGCGGAGCCCCTGCGCCAGCAGATGCAAAAAGCGCGACGCCTTCCGCTGCGGCGATGGGACAGATCCTCCCGATTGCGATCGGTGCGGACCATGGCGGCGTGGCGCTCAAGGAGGCCATCGCGAATCGTCTGCGCGAGCTCGGACATTCCCTCACCGACGTCGGCACGTCGGGGAGCGCCGCGGTCGATTATCCCGATTTCGCCGTCGCGGTCGCCAACGCTGTCGCGTCGGGACAGGCGCGAGCGGGGATCATGGTGGATGGCGCCGGCATCGGAAGCTGTATGGCCGCGAACAAGGTGCGTGGGGTGCGGGCAGCGATGTGTTACGATGTGACAACCGCGCAGAATGCGCGCGAGCACAACAACGCCAACGTGCTCACCCTCGGCGGCGGGCTGATCGGAGCCCGCTTGGCTCTCGCGATCGTCGAGACTTTTCTCGCGACAGACTTCGGCGGCGGCCGTCACGCATCACGCGTGGCGAAGATTGACGCCCTTGACGGGGCCCGCTAACCCAGGCTCAGGACTCATTGATTGAGCCGGAAGACGACGGTTGCAGTGATGCAGATGGCCGACATGAAGGTGTGGGCCCAAACGATCGTAGCGGGTATGGATACGGCGCCAGTCCTTGAGCTTGCCGAA
>JBBSGP010000053.1:0-17280 GCA_038253885.1 Gemmatimonadales bacterium
GACAAAGATCAGCGGAAAGCTCGCCCGCGGGACGTCGATCGGACTGCTGCAGGCCGAGACGGGGCGGGTCGTTGGAAACGTGGCCGGTGAGCAGATCTTCGGGCGCTGGACGCCGGCCGGTGACAGAGGCGACAGCACCTTTGTCGTGGATCGTCGTGTGCCGATCCGCTATCGCGATGAGCTCGAGCCGAGGGCGCACTACACCGTCGGACGGCTCGAACAGGACTTCCGCGGAGGACGGTCATCCATCGGCTTCATCGCCACCGAGGTGCTGCGGGATCTCGATTCGCCGCGACTGGATTCGACCTTCCGGCGGGAAGCGCGAGCCGCCGGTATCGATTGGCAGAACCGATGGTCGGACAACCGATTTCGCTTCACCGGCACGGCCGTGTGGAGTCTCATCCGGGGCAGTCCGTTCGCCATCACGTCCGCGCAGCGCTCGAGTGCGCGCTACTACCAGAGGCCGGACCAATCCTATCTGCACGTGGATAGCGGATCCACATCGCTCACCGGGGGCACGGCCAACGCCAAGCTGCGCTTTGACGGAAAGAGTGGCTTCGGCTTCTCCCTCGGCGGCAGCCTGGTGTCACCCGGGTACGAGCTGAACGACATCGGCTACCTCACCCAAGCGAACCAGCGAACCCTGCTCGTCAGCGGGAGCTGGTCGATGCCGAAACCGACCGCGCGGCTCCGTAGTGTGGCCACGGAGGTCGTCGGGCTGGCGGGATGGAATGGCGGAGGCGAGCAGCTGTCTCGCACCGCGAACATCAATCTTGTGGCCTTACTGCAGAACAACTGGGGAGCATTCGCCAGCGTCGGGGGCCGCCTGCGGGGATTGAGTGGGCAGGCGACACGGGGAGGTCCCGCGATCGTGAGCAGCGCCGCCCGATCCGCGAACGGCTCGCTGTTCACCGATTCCCGTCGAGCGCTCAGCGGATCGGTGTCCGGATTCTACTTCCGCACGCAATTCGGCACCTACAGCAACGGCGGCAACGCGTCGTTGACCTGGCGTCCGCTGCCGAACGCCCAGCTGAGCGTGTTGCCGAGTTATACCGCCACGCGCGAGATGGCGTATCTGGTGGCCGCGGCGCCCGACTCGATCGCACTGGCCACGTACGGCACTCGCTACGTGTTCGGAGCCCTGCGTCAGACGACGCTCTCGATCGCTGTTCGCGCTGCCACCAGAGAACGTCTTGTTGCTGAAGGCGAACTACTGGCTGAGTCGCTGACGCGTGAGCGAGAGCGATCTCGCGATCGCGCTCACGGAGCGACGTTCGCGGAATCGGGAGGACTGGCGGTCGCGCGCGCCGCGCGTAGCAGGCTCACCGCGGTGTAGAGAACGACCACCACCACCAGATAGCGCATTGCGCCCAGAGGCAGTGACTTGACGACGAAGGCCGCGACGAGCACGGCGGGGATGCCTCCGATCAGGAGCCCGAGGGATGCGCCGCGATCGTAGCGTTCGGCGCGAATGAATCGCACGCTCGCCACCGGCATCAGGAAGGCGCACGATCCCATCATGATCGGGAAGGCCGTCGTCGGGCTCATGCCGAGCACGCTGATGAGGATCATGCACGGCGCGTAGAGGCCGATGCCGAGCGTCATCAGCGCCCCGAGAAAGAAGTTGCCGGCAACGGCGACAGCGAGCTTCGCGGCGCCGAGCCCCAGCACCGTGCCGCCACCCGGCACGAGCCCGAGCTGGGAGAGCAGCATGATCGCGGCCGCCACGATCAGGGCGATGCCCATCCCGACCTGAACCCGGCGCCGCGGCCAGCCCGCAACGACGCCGGCTCCGAGCCAAGCGCCCGTGATCGCCGCACCGATCATGAGGATGAGCGTGCGGCTCTCCACCGGCACGATCCGCGTGAAGATGAAAGCCTGGACCACCGTCGGCAGTGTGTGACCAACGTTGAGCGTTCCCGGAATCCACTCGTCGCGCACGAGCCGCCAGTGGCGGAGGATGCTGGTTGTCGGTGCAAAGGAGCCGATCCCGAGCGTATCGAAGAAGTTCGTGACCGCGCCCGTGACCAGAGCGGGCACGGTGGGGCCGGCTGGCTCGCCCGCGCGTGCGCGCGCCCGCCGGAGTGCCGCCAGCAGAATGGCAAGATACCCCAGAGCGATGACTCCGAGGGTGACGAGCAGCAATACCTTCGCGTCCCAGAACGCACTGGTCACGGGAGGGGACCGTCCCGGTTGGCGATTGCCAGGCGACGACGCCTGTACCCGACGAGCTGCAGCGCGATGATGGCAGCCGACAGTGCGGCGAAGAGAGCCACGAAGGGCGGCGCGCGCTTCTCGATCAGCTGGAACGCCGCGCCGTGGACGAGCACGAGCGCGAGGAACGCGTAGTTCCAGCGCTGGAGTGCCTTCCAGCGCGGCGTACCGAGCGCGCGCAGTGAACGGTCGTTGGAGAGCGCGAGCAGCATGCAGGCGACGATCACGGCGACGAGTCCCAGATCGTTCGCCGCGCCGAACAGGTCCGTGCGGGGTACGAGGGTCCCGGCCGAGGCCGTCCGCTCCCGAAAGAAGTACAGGTAGCGGTGCTTCATGTGCACCTGCCAGCCGACCAGGAAATGCGCGACCGCGATGACTCCTGCCCACATCCCGATGTCGCGCCGGAGATCGGTGGAGACGGGGTTCGGGCGACGCCGCACGACATTGAGCGGACCCGTCATCAGGGTGACTCCGAGGAGGGCGAGCCCGACGTAGGCCGTCGCCATGCTCCAACGAAACCACTCGCCCTTCGACCGCGTGATCGCGTGAACCGCAACGAGTGCCAGCGTGGTCCCGACCGCCAACGGGAGATGATGGCGTATCAGCCGCCGCCGCGTGCGCGGCGAGAGAAGTGGGGATCCATCGAGACGGGACATTCGTGCGCGCGGAGAGGTGGGCGGCGGGGAGCGGAATCCGGTCAGTGATATAGCGCGAGCGGAGCACGGCAGCGAGCGTGGTGTGCTGTTGACAGCCGACCCGGTGGCGCCGAAGATGGTGCGTCGGTCACACCCGAGATTTCCCCCACCCCCACGCCAGGAGGCTTCATGCGACGGAGTCATGGCTCGGTTCATCTGGTTGTCACCGCTCTGATCGTCGCCGCGTGCGGCCCCAAGGATCAGGGAGCTGCGAAGCCCGATTCGAGCGCGACTCCGTCAGCGGCGGCCACGCCCAACTCGGTGGTGGTTCACGCGAAGGACTTCGGCTTCGATGCGCCGAATGAGATAGCGGCCGGCATGACGACGTTCCGGTTGGTGAACGACGGATCGACGTTCCATCACATGCAGATCCTGCGGCTGGACAGCGGGAAGAGCGTGGCCGACCTGCAGCAGGCATTCAAGAAACCCGGACCGCCACCGCATTGGATGGTGATGGTGGGAGGGCCCGCGGCTCCCGATCCGAAGGGTGAGGCCAATGCCACCGTCGATCTGAAGGCCGGAAATTACGCTCTCGTGTGTTTCGTGAATGTGCCGGGCGGCGTGCCGCACGTCGCCAAGGGAATGATCCATCCACTCACCGTCACGGCGGCCACGGCGGCCAGCGCGCCTTCTCCGAAGACCGATCTGGTGGTGACACTCGCCGACTACAGCTTCACCCTCTCCACGCCACTCACGGCCGGAACGCACACCTTCGAGGTCCGGAATACGGGTCCGCAGCCGCACGAGTTCCAGATCATTCAGATCGCCGCTGGCAAGACGAGCAAGGACGTGATGGATCAGATAGCCAAAGAGATGAATCCGAAGGTGACCAAGCTGGCGGCGACGCAGCCTGGTCGGGCAGTGGGCGGAGTGGCCGGCATCATGCCCGGAACACCGGCCTACTTCACGGCCGATCTCCCAGCCGGCGACTATCTGCTGATCTGCTTCATTCCCGACGGCAAGGATGGGAAACCCCACTTCGCGCACGGGATGATGCAGACGGTGAAGGTGACCTGACCCTGCCGCCTGCTACCGGCTCTCGTATCCTCCGATCACGGGGATGATCTCGCCGGTCAAGTAGCTCGAGCAGGCGACTCGTGGCCTTTCTTGCGCGCGTCGGCGCGATCGACGCCCCGTTGGATGTCGCGGTACTCCCGAGCGACGGGGCTGCCTTTCGCGCCGGAGCGGGCGCCGGATTTTTTCTTCGCCTTCGATGATCCGGCGCCCCGGGACTGCTTCTGTGACATGACCTCCCTCGCGACCGCTAGTTTCGGCCGACCTTCGTTGGCGCGCCTGCTGGCGCGGGTGGCTTGGAGGTGTCGAGGCTGGCGCGCTTCCCTGGCGTCACGGTCCACTGCTCGACGTAGAGCTCGGCCTCGTCGCGAGCGATGTTGTCGCTCCCGGCGGGGGTGGCGACGCGTCGAACCGCGACGATGCCGACGCCGCTTGCCGTCAGCGTGAGCAGAGGCTCACTCAGATTGGGAGTCATGATCTCCAGCATCAGAGTCTTCTCCTTCTCCTGGCCGTTGTTGCCCTTGACGACGAAATCCTCGAGCCAGTCGGTGAAATCCTTCGACGTCGACGATGCGACCGTGAGCTTGATATTCGGTATGGTGAGGCGAGCCGCCTCCTTCTGATCGCGCATCTCACCCACGGTATTCGCGACGACCGAGCGGCGAAGAGTGAAGGACTCGACCTTGGACACCTTGGTTGTGTTGAGATTGTCGATCTTGACGCGGAAGTTGGAGACGAGGCACGTCTTGAGCCTTGCCGTTACCACATCGGGCTTCGTCGTGCTTCCCGAGCCAAGCGCAGTCCGGGTGTACTCCGGCGTGAGCTCGATATCGAAGTGGCACGCGTCCTTGCCTCCAGCATCCAGCTCGGGAATCGTCACGGCGGTCACCAGCGTTTGGAAGAAATTCAGCCGGCTGACCTCCTTGTAGTCGAAGTCCGTCGAGATGACCGCGCCGTTGAGGCGCTTGAGCTTGTTGTCGAGCAGCATCTGCAAGGCAGTCGCCGCGAGCTCGGGGCTTGCCTCAAGGACGATCGGCTCGTACTTCACTCCGCCGATATGCTTACGGGTGATGTTGTCCGGGCCCACCTTCTCGGTCACCACGTCCGACGTGGGGTTGCCGCCCGCTACGGAAGAGAGCCACCCCTCATTCTTTCCGTCCAGCTCGAGGGCATACTTCCCGGCAACATAGCCACGCTTCGTGAGCTGGGCAGGCAGGACGGCCGCGGCAAGGAGCGACAACGACAGGGCGGATACGAATCGGTTGAGCATGGTGTCTCCAATCGGTGGGGGGATGTCGCGGTTCTCAGCTCTCTGTCTTGGGTGAACGTCAGGTCGGGCGCTGCCACCATCCGCGCCACGAGGCATCGCTCCCTTTAATAGAACGGCAACCCGCTGGTTGCAAGCCGACTGCGCGCTGAGCCAACCCTCTCCGGCTTCACCCCGAGCCATACGATCGGCACGTCCCTTGCCCTGCCGGCACGCGGCGCCCAACATCTAACGGGGCGCGCCGCCTTACGTCCAATCCGGGAGCGACATCATGTACATCCTCTGGTGGATCATCGTCGGCCTCATCGCCGGCCTCATTACCGGCAAGCTCATGAAGGGGTCCGGCTACGGCCCGGCCATGGATATCGTCATCGGCATCATCGGCGCCGTCGTGGGCGGATTCATCATGCGCACACTCGGCTTTGCCGACTCGGGCGGGATGATCTACACAATCATCGTCGCCGTCATTGGCGCCGTCATCCTGACCTTCGTCGTCCGCCTCCTCACCGGCGGACGTAAGCAGCAGCTCTAGACAGCGGCTCTTCCGGGTGGCGATCGCGATCGGTCGCCACCCGATCGCGGCGGCCCGGGCGATCGGCGCTGCTCCCCAGCCCGAGGCGCCCGCGGTAGCCGCGTTCTCCTTCGGGCAACAGACATGATCATGCTGCCCGTTGACGAGCACTACATCTCCGGCACGCTGGCCGGTCTGGTTCGGATCAACTCCATCAATCCGGCGTTCGCTCGCGCGGGGGAACCAAGCGACGAGAGCCAGATCGCACGGCATGTCGGCTCGCTCCTCCAGGAGTTGGGCTGCGAGGTGACGTACCACGAGCCGCTCCCCGGCCGAGTGAGCGTCACCGGCCGGCTGGCCGGCACCGGCGGAGGGCGATCGCTCCTGATCTATGCCCACATGGACACCGTCGGCGTGGAGGGGATGACGAGCGACCCTTTCGAGGGCTCGATCCGCGACGGCAAGCTGTACGGGCGCGGTGCGTACGACATGAAGTGCGGGCTCGCGGCGGCGCTCGGCGCGGTGAAGGCGCTGCGCGACGGCGGCGTTCGTCTCGCTGGGGATGTCGTCGTGTGCGGGGTCGCCGATGAGGAGACGGAGAGCATCGGCATGCAGGACGTGCTCACGCGCGTGCGCACCGATGGGGCGATCGTCACCGAGCCGACCGAGCTGCAGCTCTGCATCGCCCACAAAGGCTTCTGTTGGATCGAAGTCGAGACGCTCGGGCGCGCCGCCCACGGCAGCCGGTACGAGGACGGGATCGACGCGAACATGCATATGGGCAGATTTCTCGCCGCGCTCGGAGGGCTCGAGCAACGGCTGCGACAGTCTCCACAGCATCGGCTCGTCGGGCCGCCGTCGTTGCACGCCGCGGTGCTGCACGGGGGCACGGGGACGAGCACCTACGCCGCGCGCTGCCGGCTCGAGATCGAGCGACGCACAATTCCCGGCGAATCGCCGGAGCACGCCATGGCCCAGATCGGCGAGCTGCTCGCGAGCTTGGCGCGGCAGGACACGGCGTTCAACGGCCGGCACCAGCTACTTCTGTCGAGAGAGGCATTCGAGGTCGCGCGCGATGCACCGGTGTCGAAAGCGGTGTTGGCGGCGGCGACGGAGGAGTTGGGCCACGCTCCGGCGATCGTCGGTGTCGCGTACTGGATGGACGCCGCCCTGCTGGCGGCAGCCGGGATCGAGACGGTGGTGATCGGCGCCACTGGGACCGGCGCTCACGCGGCGGAGGAATGGGTGGACCTGGCATCCACAGTCTCCGTGGCTCGCATCCTCGCGAGCTCGGCCATGCGATATTGCGGGTCCCAGGTCACCTAGGCGGCAGAGCGCGCGGGGTGCGTTGCGTCTAGTCTGATTCATAGTAATCTTGTCTGGACTATGCGCCGCCCGGGAATCACCAGTCACACCGACGTCGTCGTGCTGGGCCTCGTCGCCCAACAGCCGCGCCACGGCTACGAGATCGTCCGCCTGATTCGCCGCATCCGCCTGTCCGAGTGGGCGAAAGTGGGTGCGGCCACCGTCTACGCCGCCCTCGGAACCCTCGAGCGTACTGGCGACCTCGTGGTCTCCACCTCCCGTCCCGGCGCGCGCCCCGCACGCAACGTCTTCACGATCACCGACCAGGGGCGCGAGCGACTGCGCTCAGCGGTCCGAGCGCTCCTCGACTCCTCCGCTCCCGTGTACTCTGATCGCGTTGTCGGGGCGGCTTTCGCCTGGGCGCTCTCCGACGACGCAGCCACCGGCGAGACGGCGCTCCGCGAAGCGCACGCCACCATCACGGCGCATCTCGCCGCCTTGCGCGGAGTCAAGAGAAAGGCTTCGGCTTCGTCTCAGGTCACAGAGCTCGTGCTGGCATACATGACCGGCGTCGCCGAAGCCGAGCGCGATGCCCTGTCGATCGCCCTCGGCCGCGATCGCGCACGAGCTGCGACCGGGGCGGCGGAGCAAGCAGCAACGTCGTCCGGGCGGAAGCGGCATCAGGGCAGCCGCTCCACCTCGATGTAGAGTGTGAAGCCTGCGCGGCTCACTGCGTGTGCTTGCCGCCGGGTCGCGAGATCTTCTCGACTGTCGCCTCGACATCCTCGGCCTGCCCGGCTTCGAGCGCTACATCGGCCTGGGAAATGATCCCGACGAGATTGCCCTGCTCGTCAACAACGGGAATACGGCGCACCTGCTCCCGCGCCATCACGCTCAGTGTCTCGTCGACCGAGTCGCTTTCGCGGATCGTCTTGACGCCACTGCTCATGATCTCGCTGACTCGGCACTGCTTCGCATCGCGCCCCGCTGCGACACAGCGGATGGCGATATCACGGTCGGTGATGATGCCGACGACTCGCTTCTTCTCCTTTCCTTCGACAACGGGCACGACGCCGACGTCTTCGTCCTTCATGACGCGCGCCGCCTCGAGGAGACTGGCGTCGGCGGTGACGGTCGTCGGGTCCTTCGTCATGATATCCTGAGCTCGCATGCGCGCCTCCCGGAGATCGGGGCCGATGGTGAGACGGAGAACGAGGGGCAAGGGACATGCCCACCGGAGATGGGCACTCGCGAGTCGGCTCCGGAGCCCCCTATGTCCAGATGGACGCCTTCTTCGCCCAACTCGACGTCGGATAGCGAGTGCTGAAAGCCTTGGCCGTGTTTTTCAGATCAGCAGCGTCCTTGCTGTCCTTGTAGCGCGATACGCCGGACCAGTAGAGCCCTTCCGGGGCGGCCTCGCTGTCCGGAAATTGAGCGGCGACATCGCGGAAATATCCTTCCGCTTCCATCCACGCCTGGCGCTTGAACGCCGCATGCCCCAATCCCAGCATCAGCTGCGCAAGGAAGTCATCCGCCGGAAGGAAGCCTTCGATCCGGTGCCGCTCGACACCATCGGCATCCAGCTCCAGGATGGTGGGGGTCCATTGGGCGCCGTACCGCTCCCCGAAGCGCCGGAAATCGGCCGCCTGCTCCTTCACGTGATGAAGCGCGCCACCCGCTCATTCGGATACACCTCGGCATCCAGCCGAGCACAGCCGCCTCACATGGGGGCGGCGCTGAAGTCCAGCAGCACCGGGCGTTGCTGCGATTTTGCGTCCTCGAGCACCTTGTCGATGTCGGTTCTCCACGTGATATCCATACGATCTCCTTGAGCTGTTGCCGAGTGAAGGTCGGAAAAAGACGGCCGGCGCGCCTGCTCGTTTGCGGGGGGCCAACGCACGAGACGCGCCACCCGGCTGAAGCTCGTACCGGGAGGATGTAAGCCCGCGATCCTCGATCAGGGAGGATCCGTGTCCGGTCGCGGCGAGCCGAGGTCGAACAGGAAGCGCCATCGCCCGTCGGTCTCCTGCCTCCACACCGTGAAGAAGTGACCGCGCCGGAGCACGCGGCCATCGCCGCCGCGCGTGTGAGAGTTCCCGGTGGTCCACGCCAGTCCCCCCTCACCCCCGCAGAAGCGCACGTCCGGCCCCCAGACGAGCACGTTCCCGACGGTCCAGCCATCGAACGCGCGCCCGACCTCCTCCGTTCCGCGCACCAGCTCGGCGCCGGGCATCAGCAGGCCATCGTCGGCGACGAACTCGGCGAATGCGGCCGCAGGTCCCTTTGTGCCGACCCCCCCCGCTCCGGTCCAGGCGAACCGACGCTCGGTTGCGAGCACTTCGTCGCGAACGCTGCTCGCGCCGGCGACAGTGGACGAGTGCGGCGCACGAGTCATCGTCGTGTCGAAGAGCACGCGCGTCGGACTTCCCTGACTGTCGCTCCGCTGATGCCCGACGATGCGCCAGCGTCCGCGGGCGTCCTTTCTCCAGCAGGTGATGTAACGCCCGTTCCGTCCGGAGCGGGCGGTGTCGTCCGCGGTGACGAAGCGAGACACACCGACAGTGCACCCGAAGCGTCCGCCGATCGCGGCGACCGCATGCACCGGAGTCCACTCGTACGATGCCGGCGAATCGTATCGCGCGTGCATCGCTGGCGCGGCCTCGGACGCTCCGCGCAGGATGGGCTGGAAAGGCATGAGCACGGCCGCGCCCTCTTCCAGCGCGCCGAGAAACGCCTCTTCTCCTCGGCGCGCCACGTCACGATGCAGGGCGCGATCCGCCGCGAGGAGCGCGACTTTCGTGCGCGTTGTATCGCTGGTCGCCGGCACGCTCAGCACGCGGGGCGCGACGCGCAGCCGGGCGATCGCGGGCGCCTTCTGGTCGACGCCGGGGCGCAGCTTCCCGTCAGCTCCATAGAGACCGAAGCCTCCGTTGGCGATGAGATAGATGTTGTCTTGCCCGCCGACCGCGACGAGATGTGTGGGCTGTCGGATCCGGGACGTGTCACGAGCGAGAACGCGCGCACCGACGATCTCAGTGTGCGCGGCGTTCAGGTCGAGCGCGGCGATGCGGTCGGGGGTCACGCCATTCTGCACTGCGATGAGCTGGTCGCCGCGGAGGATCATCCCGTCGATGCCGTTCGCCATCACATCCGGGGGATGGGGTAGCCAGCCCACCGCGCCGGTGACGCGGTCCACCGCCGCGACGCCACGCACGTAGTCGGCGACGAAGATCCGCCGTCCATCCGGGTCCGGGGCAATGCCCTGCGGCGAGACGAGCTGACCCGCGGGGACGAGAGTGTCGACGGCGTCACGCCCATTGCGCACCATGTACACCGACCCCGTGCGCGCGTCGGATACGAAAAGGTCGCCGTTCGATGCCACCGCGATGTCGCCCGGCGCGTGCGCCGTGCGCGGCAGTTCGAGACGCGTCGGTCTCGTCGGCCGGCGAAGATCGTAGCGCAGGACTGCGGAGCGCCCCGAGTCGGCGTGCTCGGCGCCGATCATGGTCGGCGTCCACTCGCTCGTTACCCAGAGCCGGTCGTGCGCCGCGTCGGTCGCGACGGCGAGGGCAGCCCACGCACCGTCGCGCGCGAGATCGAGCAGAGGCGCAACCTTCCCGTCCAGTCCGACGGAGACGACACGCCGGTGGCGAATGCTCGAGACGAGAAACCGCCGGCGCGCCGGGTCCCAGGTGATCCCCTCGGCCACGAAGTCCTTGTCCGGAAGGACCGCGATGGTGCGGATGACGCCAACGGTGTCCGAGTTCATGCGCAGACGCCGGGCGATATCGCGCCCCTCCCGGTGCGCTCGCACCGCTCCCAGCAGCGTGTCGCCGGCGACGTCATGCGCCATCCCCATCGCTACGAGCCGTTCCAGACTGCGGATCGCGGCGCCGGTGTCGCCCGCCTGCGCCTGCGCCCGCGCGATGCCAAGCACCACACCAGGATGTCCGTTCAGCAACATGTCCATCTTCTCGAGGTGCGTGACCGAGCCGCGCCAGTCTCCACGAAGACGCGCTTCACGCGCAGCGTGATCGTGGTCGCGCCATGTGGAGTCGGTGGCCTGCGCACGCGCATCCGGGACGTGCCCCCCGAGCATCGAGGCGGCGGCCAGAGCGGCGAAGGTGAGCCTCATGCGCCCCAATCTGCGACGGCGAAGCCGTCCTCGGACAGAGTGCTCCGAGTCAGGGTGATGTCAGCATTCTATGGAATCGGCGCGCTGACCGGGATTCTACTGAAGCTGCGCGTACAGAGCGTCGAAGATCGCGCCGCCAAGCTCCAGACGTCTGAGGTCCTGCGACTGCGCCTTCACCAGGCCAGCGAGGATGGACTCCACGCCGGACGACTCGGGACGGTCGAATTTCTCATCCTTGCAATCGATGTCGTGGACGACCTCTCCCACGGCGCGGAGCGCGGGATCATCGATGCCGAACCGCTGCAGCAATGTCTCGAAGCTGCAGCGATCACCCTCGTGGGTGTACTCGGCCTGGTACATGTCGAAGCGCACCTCGCCCGGGCGCGGCGAGTAACGCGCCGGGGGGACAAACTTGAACGTCGCGAGTGGATCGATGAAGCGCCGAATGAGCCACGCGCACGCGATGCGATCGACGAACACCCCTTCGCGGGTGACCCACGTCTTCCCCGCGGAAGACGCCCTTACGGCGACGCGCGCGCGCGTCGTGTCCGCGATCTCAGCGGGGGATCCCCGTGTCGAGAGATTTTCGAGCGCGCGTTGAGCGGCGTGGCGCCCGCTGGCCGCAAAGAAATCGATCTTGTCGATCTCACCCAGGCGGCGGTGCAGCTTGGCGATCTCGCGCTCCAGGGACCCGCTCCGTTGGCCGTCCTGGGACCGATTGTCGGACATCTCCTGCGCCAACATCCCCACCTCCTTGTAGTCGGCGTCCCGTGCCTGACGAAAGAGCGCCTCGAGCCCTTCGTCTGTCTCGCCGGCGAGAGGGACCGCGGCCCAGAGAATCGCATCGCCGCCGTCCTCCACGATTTCCGCGCGGAGCCACTCGAAGTCCTCGACCGTCTCGGGCCGACGGGGAAGGATGTACACGGAGCTCTTCAGTCCCATCGCACCGATGCGCTGCAGCCGGCGCTGCAGCTTCACTCTCAGGTAGTCAGGCTTGGTGGGGAGCTGCGGGATCAATACCAGCCAGCGTGGCTCCGCCCCGGGCTCAGCTACTTGCACAATTGATATGATTGTATCATTCATGATACTAACGTATCATAGACGACCCGACCATGCAAGGAACCGGTGTGCCGATGCAGGCGACGCTCCTACTCACGCGAACCGACGTGCGCGCGCTGCTCGACATGGATGCGTGCACCGTCGCGGTGGAAGAGGCGTTCCGCGCGCGAGCCGAGGGAGCGACGCTGCAGGGGGGCGTGCTCGGAACGCAGGCGCCGGATGGTGTCTTTCACGTGAAGGTCGCGGGGCTGGCCCGAGGCCGCTCCTACTACGCCGCGAAGATCAACGCGAACTACCCAGGCAACCCCGCACGGCATGGCCTTCCAGCCATCCAGGGCGTGATCAGCCTGCACGACGTGTGCGACGGGGCACTCCTCGCGCTGCTCGACTCGATGGAGATCACAACTCTCCGGACGGCAGCCGCCACGGCGGTCGCGGCCAAGTATCTCGCGCGCGCGAGCTCGGGGATCGTGACGATCATCGGGTGCGGTACGCAGGGACGTAGCCAGTTACGTGCGCTGGCTCGCGTGCGCGCGATCCGCACCGTGTTTGCTCACGACATCGAGCCCGCGACTGCGCGAGCGTACGCCACCGAGATGTCGCGAGAGCTCGAGTGCGACGTCCACGCGGTGACAGACTACCGGGCAGCTGTGAGGCGAAGCGACATCGTTGTGACCTGCACACCTGCTCGCGCTCCACTCCTGGCCGCTCGCGACCTGCCAGCCGGCGTGTTCCTCGCCGCAGTGGGAGCGGACAGCGAGAGCAAACAGGAGCTCGAGCCAGCGGTTCTGGCGCTCGGCACTGTGGTGGTCGATGTGCTGGAGCAGTGCGCGGCCATCGGTGAGCTTCACCATGCTCTCGCGGCTGGCGTCATGCGCCGAGATGTGGTGCACGCGGAGCTCGCCGACGTCGTGAGCGGCCTTCGGTCCGGCCGTAGCTCGGACGCCGAGGTGACAATCTTCGATAGCACCGGCACAGCGCTGGAGGATGTCGCGGCCGCGTCGATCGTGTACGAGCGGGCGTTGATGCAGGGCCGCGGGCAGGAGGTCCGGCTCGGTGTCTAGCTTTGTTCCCTGGATCGGGTGTGCGACTTCTGATATCGACGCGCGAGTGAAGCGCTTCCTACTGTCGAGGAGATGATTCGTATGCGATGGATCACCCGCGAGCGACCGAAGATCGATCGCGTGGCCTGTCCGTGGCTCATTGACCGCTTCATCGACCCGGGTGCCGAATTTCTATTCGTCCCGGCCGACACAGTCGAGCAACGAGCCGCAGAGCTGGACGCCACTCCCTTCGACGTCGAAGGCGTGGAGTTGTCGCACGACGGCCCACGCTGCAGCTTCGATGCGTTCCTGGTGAGGTATGCCCTCACCGATCCGGCGCTGCTGACGATCGCGACGATCGTGCGCGGCGCCGACACGGCGCAGCTCGGACTCGCCCCTCAGTCCGCGGGGCTCCTCGCGATCTCGCTGGGGCTGTCACGCCTTTTCTCCGACGACGCCGAGATGCTCCGGCATGGCTTCGTCGTCTACGATGCGCTGTATGCCTGGTGCCGGGAGGCGTCGACGGAGACCCATGATTGGAACCCGCAGAAGGGGCCGCGGGTGCGCGGAGTAGGCAGCTAGCCTCCGCGGAGTGCCTCCGTCGGGCTGACCTGCATCGCGCGCCGGGCCGGCAACATCGATGCCAGGAGCGCCACCGCGAGCAGCGCGACACACACGAAGGCGATCGTCGGCAGGTCCACGAATGGCACGCCGACGAGCATCGCGCGAATAGTGACTTTGATGGACCTCGTTCAACACGCGGCCGCCGAGCCTCGCTCGATCCGGCGGAAGCGCTGCGGCCCGAGTAGGCGGGATGGAAGGCCGCCACTGCGTGGCGCGGACTACCATGCGTCGCTTCACTGGTGAAGAAGGGTCGCATCGGCGCGGCATCGCTCGGCGACCTCACTGGCCGGTATCGGTACACGCGGGGAACGGACACGCTGGTCGCGACGGTCTCGGTGGATGGCGGGGGTCTCCGGATCCAGCTGCCGGGGCAGCCGAGCGAGGAGCTGGTGCCCGAGTCGGCATCGGCGTTCTTCACCCCTGTCGGCCTGCGCGCCTCGTTCACGCGCGAGAGCGGCCGGCCGGCTAGCGAGCTGGTGCTCCACGTGGGAGAGACAGTGCGACTGCGGCGAATCGAGTAGACTACTACGGCACGAGAGAGCCGCGGGCGGGAATCGGTGCCTGGAGAATTGCCTCGAGCGCCGGATCCCGGCGTGCACGAAGCGCCTCGAGTGTCGGTGGCACATACAGCCGCGGCGCAATCCAGACGCGATCGTCGAATGGCCATGACGTCTGCCAATAGACGTCCGAGACGCTGACGGGAATTCCCGAGCTCGGGAGCGAGAAGACATTTGACTCGCCGACGAAATTGGGGCTGGACGGCGTCGGCTCCCCCACGAAGATCGCCGCCGAGTGTCTGTCGAGCATGGTGGCGGCGTTCATCCCCGCTGAATAGGTGTAGCGTCCGGCGAGCACGTAGAGATGGCCGGGACGATTGACCCGAGACGCCGCGATGCCGTCGGTGAGTGGCAGGAGCAGGCGGCTGTCGCCACCGTTGTTGGCCCTCAGATCAACGATGAGCCGCTCCGCCTTTGTCGAATCGATGAACCGGAGCAATCGAGCAGCGAAGCTCGCCAACGTCTCGGTGGGAGAATTCACGACCGAGTTGAAGGCGAAGTACACGGTCCGGCTGTCGGAGAGGTACGTGAACCAGTACGGCGCACGCAGATCCCGCCGTGACAGCGGCTGCGGCGCAACCGCTCCGGCATCGATCCAGATCCAGCTGGGTGCTCCCGCGAACCGATTGTAGTCGCGGGGCGTCGGCTGTGCGCGAATCGTGACCTCTCTCTCGATGCCTCGGGCCGTTCGCACGGTGAAGGAGGCGGCTGTATCCGACACCGAGAGCCCCAAGCCATTGAGAATTTGCGGGAATCGGAGATTTCTGGCGCGATTCCGCAGGGGAGTCATCGGATTGTCGCGGCTGGAGATCGCATCCAGCGTCCGAATCGCCTGTGCTACCGGTTGTCCGCCGACTTGCAGGATCCTCGCGCCGACGATGCCGGCATACGCCGTATCGGCTGCCACGATGTACAGGCTGTCCCCGAAGCTCTCGTATTGGAGCGGCAGGGTTCGCGTCCACTTCGGGAGCCCTTCCGGAACGAACGTGGTGTGGCCGTCGCCCAGTTGCGCGACGGCACGTTGAAGGCGAACGACGAATTGATTTTCCGTCAGAGCTGGAATGTCGATGAGCAATTTTTCCGTCGCGTCGTCGAACAACGAGCTCGCTAACAGCTTGTGGCCGGCGTGCACGCGCTTGACTTCCTCTCGCAGGAACCTGACGTCGGCGCGCCAATCCACCGCTCGCGATGCTCCGGGCTCGGGCCCGGTCATGCTCTGAAAGCGGGAATTGCTGCGCAGCGTGAGGAAATTCGTGTCGGTTCTGATGCGCCGGCGGTTTCTCAACCCGAGCGTGAGCGCTCGGTCTAGCCACCTGATCGCCGAATCCGGTCGCGCCGCCGCCGCGTGGAGGGACGCGATGGTGTACGCCACCTCGGCCGGTGAATCCGCTCCGAATATCGTGCGCTCGGACGGATTGCTTCCTCCCACTTCCAGGTACCTGGCGTAGGCCCGCAACGCCGTCGTGGTGTCTCGGGCATTCAGACTGGCGATGGCCATCTGATACCACGCGGTTCCCATGTAGGGATTGGCATCCAGGACCCGCTTCCACGCCGCCTCGGCGCGTGCCCACTGACCGGCGCGCGACAGCGAGCTGGCGTCATCCAGGAGCGATTCCATCGCCTGCAGCGGAGATGTGCTCGTCGCGCCCGTTTGGCCCGAGACGAGCGTCCCCGCGAGCGCTGCGCACCCGAGGAGGGCCATTCCCGCCAACCGCCCCCAGAATCCAGCGTGCGCGCGAACCCGAGAAATCGCCGCGACCAGCTGTGTGTCACTGGATCTGTCGATCATCGCATCGCACATCACGCCAGATCTCCCGCCGCAGCCCCCGAGCTGAGGGCGACCCCGGTGGTCTTCGATCCCTTTGTTCCCCGAACCCGGCGCCTGAGAACTCAGCATCACTCTCGCTGCACGCTGGCCTTCTCAAGGTCGTCTAACCGGTACATCTCGTCGTCGATGATGACCACCTTGTCACCGGGCCCCCACAGCTCCGTGGTTGTGGCGTCGATCTCATCGACCTCCCAGCGCGTCCCGTCATCTAGCAGGACAACGCGCCCATTGTATTTGATAACGTCGATGGCGGCATTAACGGTCTTGCCCATCGTAAACATTCTCATTCCCCAGCCCGCGAGAATCTGGCGTTGTGCCTCCGTCATCGTCTCGATCCCAACCGACCGCGCTTCCTCGGCTGACATTAATTTCGAAACGTCCGGTGGCGCCATCAGTAGCTCCCCTCATCGTGGTCGTGTGAATGCCGCCGAGGCGCGCTGGCCCGCCTGGCCGCCCGAAGGTCTGCCATCCGGTCCAAGTCGCCCGACGTCGCCGCCGGTTGCTGGCGGACACCCTAGCAGGCTGCTGAAATAGCGGTGATTTCGAACGCGTTGTTCGTCGACGCGATGGTGTGAGGCGAGGACGAGCAGGCTGACGGGCCTGCCGCTTGGGCTGGGTGAGCCACTTGAAGGCGAGGACGCACCCCGATGAACCGCCGTGGCGTGTTCATGCGGGTGCCAGGAGGAGATTCCGGATCCGCACGAGATTGTAGACCGCCGTAGCGAAGGTAAACATCCACCCGACCCGAGCGACCCCGCGATGCTTGGTCTGCCGCAGGAGTCCAATGGTCTTGAGCCAGCCGAAGATTTCCTCGACGCGTTTGCGCTTCCGCTGACTCACCGCGTAGCCGGCGTGCCGGGTTGTTCGCCCATCGATCGCCGTCGGATGCGTCGCCGTGTCGTTCTGCGCGACGTGCGGCGTGGCGCCCACGTCCCGCAGGTCGGCCACGCACTGCTGCGTATCGAAGCCCTTGTCGCCCCCGATGGTGATCCGCTCCTGCCGATAGGGCGCGTCGCGGGCCAGCGTGA
>JBBSGP010000054.1:0-17222 GCA_038253885.1 Gemmatimonadales bacterium
CCAGTCAGCAGCCAATCGATTGCCGAGATCGCTACTTGAGCCCCCGCGACCGCCGGAAGCGGACGGCAGACACGCCAGCGTCCTCGGCCGATCTCCTCACTCCCGCCGAACGCGCTCCACGCGA
This sequence comes from Gemmatimonadales bacterium, assembly GCA_038253885.1. Taxonomy (GTDB): domain Bacteria; phylum Gemmatimonadota; class Gemmatimonadetes; order Gemmatimonadales; family Gemmatimonadaceae; genus JALZAQ01. The sequence continues at coordinate 125 of JBBSGP010000054.1, forward strand.
GGTAGGCTACCACCAGGAGGGCCAACAGCGCCCCGGCCGGTCTCACTGCAATCAAAGCACCAGCCACCTGCACCGGCGCCGGGCTGCCGAGCAGTGCCGCGGCCCCGGTGGCAAGGCGGCGGTGACGCCCAGTCCGAGCGCGAGGTGACGGGCGTCGAATCGGTGAAGGCTCCGCCACAGCTCCGACCGCCCGACACCGGTGAGCTCGCGACGGAGCGCCCACATCGCGACCGCGGCGAGGGCCAGCCGCACTGCGACGAGAAAGCACCGACCCCAGGGAGAGGTAGCTGCCGCTCGCATCGTTCGCGAACGGGGCGGGAACGGCTTCGTCAGGTCCTCGTTGTTGTGGCAGGGGGCGTCTTCCGGCGCGACGGCATCGGAATCACCTTTGAGCCGGCGCAAAAAAAGCAATCGCCATGCCATGTGACGCCAGATGGGCCAGGTCATGCGCTACCAACTGGTTGCGACGCGCCCGTTGGACCGTCTAGAGGATAACCTCGTGGAGAGTCAATGCATCATCTGACCGCAGCAGAAGAGCTGACATCACCAATGACCATCCTGCTGATCGATGCCGATCCCGAGCAATCGACGCAGTCCGGCCTCTTCGCCGCCGATGAGCTCGCAGGCCGCGACGATTCGCCCTTCGCGATGGAGCGTGCTCGCGGCCTCGCGGCGGGCATAGCACGGCTGGCTCACGGCAGCGTCGACGCGGTCATTCTCGAGCTCCCGCAGCCCGATACCGCTGGCATCGAGGCACTGCGCCAGCTGCGCGACGATCATCCCGGTATCCCTGTCGTCGTGCTCACCAGAACCGACGACGAACAGCTCGCTCTCCGCGCGATCGCCACCGGCGCCCAGGATTGTCTGACGAAGTCGCGGGAGCGCGGACCCCTGCTCGCCCGTGCGTTGCTCGTTGCCCGCGAGCGCCACCGGCTCCAACGCGAGCTTCGGGAGCTGGCGTTTCTCGATCCGCTCACGGGACTCCAGAACCGCCGCGGCTTCCTGGCCCAGGCGGAGCAACTCGTGCTGCTCGCTCAGCGAAGCAAACGAAGCCTTGTTCTGCTCTTCATCGATCTGGATGGCCTGAAGCGGGTGAACGATTCGATGGGTCACGATGAGGGAGATCGCACGTTGCTGGAGATGGCAGCTCATCTCAGGGCGAATTTCCGCGCCTCGGACGTCGTCGCCCGCATCGGAGGCGACGAGTTCGCCGTGCTGGCCGTGGATGCGCCTCCTGGCACGCTGGCGCTGTTGGTGACGCGGCTCCGCGAGCGTATCGAGAGGCGGAACGCTCTTCCCAACCAGCGTCACGCACTCTCGATCAGCATCGGCGCCGCTACACTCGAGAACGCCGGCACTGTCACAGTGGAGAAGATGCTCGCCGACGCCGACCGCGCCATGTACGAGCACAAGCGCGAGCTCAAGAGCACCGCTCCGACGGCCACCACGCAGTGATCGCACGAGGGCGGCCGACCACCTTCTTTCTCTGGCTCACCGTCGGAACACTTGCCCGGACGACATCCGGTCAACCGGCGCCCGCTGCCCCGCCCTCATCCCGGACGATCCTCGCCATCGGAGCTCACGCTGGCGACATGGAGCTCACCGCGGGCGCCGTCCTGCTCAAGCACCACCAGGCCGGGGAGCGCGTCGTGCTGCTCCACCTGACCCTCGGAGAAGGCGGGAACGCCAAGCTGTCGCCGGATCTCTACGGTGCCCAGAAACACCGCGAGGCACTAGGCGCGGCCGCCGCCCTGGGCGCCGAGGTTCTCTTCGGCCCTTATCGCGACGGACAGCTTCCCAACACCGAGGAGACTCGACGATTCGTTGCCGACGTGATCCGACAGGTTCAGCCGACGACAATCATCACACACTGGCACGAGAGCCTGCATCGCGATCACTCGACGACGTCGGCGGTTGTGCAGGATGCCGTACTTCTGGCCGCGCTCGAAGGAGTGACGACGGGGCGCCCACCCTACCGCGGCGTCCGAGCCGTCTGGTACGCGGAGAACTGGGAAGACGCCGAAGGGTTTCGTCCCTACATCTACGTGGATGTCTCCGGGCTCCTCTCGAAATGGCGCGAGGCGGTGGCGAGCTACGAGTTCGTCCGCGGTGGGATCTCGTCCTTCCCGTACCTGGACTACTACACGGCCCTGACGACAGTCCGCGGCGCGGAAGCGCGAAAGGGACAGGCCGAAGCGTTCGAGATCGACCCGATCGGCAAGAAACGCGTCGCCGACGGCGCGCCCTGAACGGCGGCGCGCGACGAGCGAGCCGGCCACTTACATGCGCTCGTCGGCGGTCGGTCCGTAGATGGGCGGCAGGGGTACGTCGTTGAGCCGCAGATAGACGCTGAGCTGTCCGCGATGGTGGATGAGATGGCTCACGTGCATCCGGACCACCGTCGCGCGCGGCATGGTGAGCAGGACGCTCTCGCCATGCTTGAGCGACCACGGAATCGCGTAGTCTTCATCGCGCGCCGAGTCGATGGCGGCCCGCGCTTCCGTCACGTTCCGGTCGAATTCACCGACGAGCGTCGCTGTCGTCTCATAGCTGTACCCGCGGAAGCCCTGGAGATCGAGCTCGGTGAAACGCAGCGTCTGCGTCACCCATCCAGGCATGCTCGCGATGAGCTGCGCCAGATGCCCCAGCGAGAACGATTTCTCGTGGGGCTTCCAGCGTCCCTTGTCGCCCGGTACCCGCTCCAGCAGCCTGCGCGTCGTCGCCATCTCGGTGTCGAACTCCGGAAGCAGCGCGCGAGCGATGGTCATGAGAGCCTCGAAGGGGGAGTTGGACGGCGTGAACTGTATCCAGCGGACCAGCCCGGCCGCTAGTCAATGAACGCCCACAACAGCTCCCGGCTCGTCCTGTCCATCATCTCCGGATCGGCGATCCGGTACAGATCGCCAGCGACGTCCCGGATCAGGAGACCGCCGACCGGCAGCACACGAGGCCACGCATCGAGATGGGTCTGGAAGGTGCGCCGGCCGTTCATCGTTTCCACGGTCCAGTGCCTGATCTCGACCTCCTCGTCGATCGCCACCACGCGCGTGATCTCGAGCACGAACCCGGCCACGGCGAGCGCTTCGTCCAACGCTCGCCTGGACGTCGCCGTCAACATTGCGGGGTCGTCGACCAACGCTACCTCGCGCCCGGTGCTGTCCCGAAGGGACAGATGCCGGCGCGGCTCCGACCAGGGAAAGCATTGTCGCAGACGCACCGCCACGGCTCCGGCGACGGTGATCACGAGGAGGCGTCCGTCCTCCCCGTTTCGCAGCTCGAGGTCGCGCTCCTGCTCGCTCGTGGCGAGCTCCAGTGTTTCGGTCATCATCTCTCCGTGAGAGCGGGTTTTTTCGCTCGTGTGATTTGTTATCGGTTTCATGGCCAGTCCGACGACGGCGTCGGGGGTCATCGTCACTGAAGCTGCAACTGCAATTCATACAGCCGCCTGTAGATCCCTTCGTGCCGCGCCAGGAGCTCGCGGTGTGTTCCCGACTCCGCGAGTCGTCCCTGTTCGATCACGAACAGCCGTGAAGCCCTCCGGAGCGTCGACAGCCGATGCGCGATCGCGAACACCGTCCGTCCGGCAATCAACCGGTCCAGCGCCTCCTGGATCTGGCGCTCGGTCTCGGTGTCCACGCTGTTGGTGGCCTCATCGAGGATCAGGATGCGCGGGTTGTGCAGGATGGCTCGCGCGATGGAGATCCGCTGCCGCTCCCCACCGGACAGGGTGTGCCCTCGCTCACCAACCAGGGTGTCGTATCCCTGTCCCAGCTTGCAGATGAAGTCGTGTGCGTTGGCGGCCTTCGCTGCCGCCAGCACTGCTTCCAGTGACGCATTGGGGTCGGCGTACCGGATGTTCTCCATCACCGTACCGTGAAAGAGGTATGGATCCTGGAGGACCATCCCGAGCTGCTGGCGATAATGGCCGGTGTCGAGCGCTCGCACGTCCGCACCGTCCACTCGGACCATTCCGCTCGTGACGCCGTAGAAGCGCGCGATGAGGTTCACGACGGTCGACTTCCCACCTCCCGATGGACCGACCAACCCGATCAGCTCTCCCGGCTGAACGTCGAAGGTGATGCCACGTAATATCTGTCGAACGCCGTCGTAGCCGAACGTCACGTTCTCGAACGTGACCCGACCGCGCACGGGAGTGAGACGGATCGGATCCGATGCGTCGCGTACCTCGGGCTCGCTATCGAGCACCTCGAACACGCGATGCGCGGACGACGTCGCCCTGTTCACCGTTCTCGCCATCTGACCGATCACCTCGATCGGCGCCACGAACATGGTGGCGTAGAGCAGAAACGACACGAACACGCCAGCCGACAGCGGATGGCCATCCCCCAACAGCCGTGGCACAGCGAACACCCAGACGACCACCGTCGTCGCGTGAACGGCGAGCATCAGCAACGGCCAGAACGTCGTCCACAGGCGATGAATCTGATTGAACTCGGCGGTCGCGTCGTCGTTGCGCTCGGCAAACCGGCCGACCTCTCTCGTTTCCTGATTGAACGCTTTCACCACCCGGATCCCGGGTATGGTGTCCGACAGCACGTCGGTCACCCGCGACCACTTTCGCCACCCCCGGATGAAGAGTCCATTGAGGGACTCTCCATGCCAGTAGATGAGCCAGCAAAAGAGCGGGACGGGCAGGGTCATGATCAGCCCCAGCCGCCAGTCGAGTGTCAGCAGGACGACGCCGAGGCCGAGGAGCATCACGATCGACAGCGATACGTCCACGACCCCGAACGCCACGAACTCCCACAGCCGATCGGTGTCGGCGGTGACGCGCGTGATGAGGCTTCCCGTCTTCTTTCGGGAAAAGAATGACAGGCTCAGATGCTGGATATGCTCGTACAGCTCGGCGCGAAGGTCACGCGCGACCCACTCGCCGAGCACCGACATCAGGCGCAGCCGGACCAGAGCAGCGCCCTGGCGCACCACGTAGAGCCCCGCCATCGCCATCACCGCGATCCACGCCATCGTCACCACATGACCGCGCACGATCCTCCCGGCCCGCGCGGGCCGTACGACCTGGTCGATGAGAAAGCCCGCGATGTACGGCGGCACGAGACTCACAAGCGTGATGAGCGCCGCCGCCGACAGCCCTAGCGCGAGCTGGCGGCGATACGGCATCAGGTACCCGAGGAGCCGGAGAATCACTCCCGACTGTCGTCCGGACATCAACGCCTGGGCGTCGCGAACGGGACGGGCCACCGCATCGGCATAGATGCGATCGGCGCCATCGGACGTGATCGATCGCCCGGCCAGCGATTCATCCAGGATGAAGCGGATGTTCCCGAACGCGCCCCGCTGCCGCTGCGTGTAGCGAACCAGCGCCAGCGGCGGGTCGCCGGGGCGGCCCAGGAGGAGCAGCGCGTTGGCGCTCAGCCCCGGGGACTCGTGCACAGCTTGCAGCCGGGCGCGGTCGACGGTTCGCACATCCCACGCACCTTCGCCGGTCGAGCGAGCGAGGGCGATGTGGTCGGGGCCGAGAGCGAGCCACGACTCGCTCAGCCGGAGCGTGTGATCGAGATCGGCGAGAGCGTACAGCTGCACCGGCTTTCCGCCCCATTCGCGCTCGATCCGCTCGCGCAGGTCGGCCGGCAGACGAGCCGGTTGGCCGAGGTAGCGCGTGATGATTTCGTGATCCATGTCCGTGATCCGCTGAGTGATGGACAGCAAAAAGGCCTTCCGGGTCTTCTGCACCCGAAAGGCCGGATCACGACATCGAATCCTGGTCCCCTAGGGTGCTCGTCCTCCGACGGTCGTCCCGTCGATCATCGGCGCTCCGTAGCGCACGGCGCCCACGCGCACGAACGCGAGCGGCGCGAGACGCCGAGTGGTGGAGGCGAAGCGGTAAGAGGATTGCATGAGCAGGATCGAAGTTCCTGTTGGGGTGGTACCGCGGCTAGACTGAACATAAGATATCCTCTCCCTACTCGCAAGATTGCCCGTGAAGCAACAAACCGACTTGTTGGTGTGGCGCCACAACGTGAGGAGGTCCTGATACATGTGCGGGCTCGCCGGGATGGTCAGGCTCGACGGCGGCCACGCCGATCACGAGACTCTCGTGCGCATGGCGGCGCAGCTCCTTCACCGTGGCCCGGACGACGCCGGTTACTTCGTTGCGGGACCCGTCGGCTTCGGCTTTCGCCGCCTCTCCATCCTCGACCTGTCCGACGCCGCGCATCAACCCATGCGCGACATGGAGAGAGGACTCACGCTCGTCTTCAATGGGGAGATCTGGAACTACATCGAGCTGCGCGAGGAGCTGCGGGGCTTGGGACACGTCTTCACGTCGACGGGCGACACTCAGGTGCTTCTTGCTGCCTATCGCCAGTGGGGACGCGACTGTCTGCCGAAGCTGAACGGCATGTGGGCCTTTCTGATTCATGATTCCCGCACCGGAACGGTCTTTGGCTCCCGCGACCGATTCGGGATCAAGCCCCTCTATTTCTACCGCACCCCGGGCGTGGTTCTTCTCGCCTCCGAGATCAAGGCGATTCGGAACTCGGGACTCTATCGCGGTGGGCCGAACTGGAGCAAAACGTCGCAATTTCTGCACGTCGGCCGCCTCGATCAGCTGCCGGACAACGGAGAAACCTTCTACTCCGGCATCGAGCAGGTGCCGGCGGGCTCCGCTTTCGCGCTGTCGAGCGACGGACACTGGGAGGCGTGGCCGTTCTGGTCGATCTCGTCCCTGGAGCGCGAGTCAGTCGAGGACCCCGCGGGGCAGTTCGGCGCGCTCCTCGCCGATTCCGTGCGCCTTAGACTGCGCAGCGACGTGCCCGTCGGCATCTCGCTTTCCGGGGGAATCGATTCCGTCTCCATCGCGGCCCTCGTGGCTCGGTCCGGGACGCGGGAGGGGAACGGGACGCCGCCAGGACGCTTCACGGGCTTTGCCTTCATGGCTTCGGAATTCGACGAGAGCGCACACCTCGAGAGCATTCGTCGCCAGACCGGAATGGAGCTGCACCGCGTCAATGTCGATCCGCTGCGGCTGTGGGACCAACTGCCGCGCGTGCTCTGGTACCAGGATGAACCGGTCCACTCGTTGACCGCTCTCGTCGGATTCGAGATCTACCGGGCGGCGGCGGAACGCGGCATTCGCGTCGTGCTGAACGGCCAGGGTGCGGACGAGGTTCTCGCGGGCTATCCGTTCTTCTTCGGGCACTACTGGCGCACGCTGATCGCGAGCGGACAACTTCGCCGCGCGCGGCGGGAAATCGGGGATTATTGTCGCGTGCACGGCGGCGATGCGGGCGCCCGATTTAGGCGCGCGCTGCGTCAAGCGACCCGGTCGGCGCTGCGAGATCTCCTTCCCGTTGACCTCGTGCGCACGCAGCGCCAGGCGCGGGACGGTGGGCATCCCTGGTTCACCAGAGATTTCACCAAGGCGCTGCCAAGCCCGGACGCGGATGACGTCGGGAACTCGCTCGATGCTGGGCTCTGCCGGGCGACCGAGCGGGTACCGCTTCCCCTCTATCTCCGCGTCGAGGACAGGAACGCGATGGCGCACTCGGTCGAGGTGCGGGTCCCCTTTCTCGACTACCGGCTGGTGTCCCTCGCCTTCAGCCTGCCACTGGAGTGGAAAATGCGCGGACCCTGGAGCAAGTACGTGCTCCGTGAGGCCATGCGCGGCGTGATTCCGGAGTCGGTGCGAACGCGAACCGACAAGATGGGCTTTCCGACGCCGGCCGGCCTGTGGTTCCGGGGCTCGCTCTACGATCGGATTCAGGATCTGCTTTCCAGCGGGGCCGTGCGCGAACGGGGCATCTATAATGTATCCGCTATTCGCCGCGACCTGGAAAAGCATCGCGTCGGCGAACACGACGTGTCGAGTGCGCTCTTCAACGTTGCCCAGTTCGAGCGCTGGATCGAGCTCGGCGACGGCAGGGAGCGTGGCGGACAGCATTCAAGCGACGCGATGGCCGCAATGGCGAAAAGGCGAGCCTCGGACGCCCCGCTCTCGGATATGATCAGCTCCAGGACGCCGACAGCCCGCGTTCCTGTTGGGGTGGCCGATTCGCGCTCCACCACGCCCTCGCCTCCTCCTCGCCCCACCGCTCCAGGGGGATCGCACCCAGCGACCGAGCCAGAGCGGCGGCACTCTGGGGGCGGTCCTTCGGCGCCTTCGCCAGACAGGTGAGCACGATCTCGTCCAGCACCGGGGGAATGGGGCGCTCCGAGCGCCGGGACGGAGCGTCGGGCTCCGCGCTCAGATGCTTCGCGATCAACTGGTAGCTGTTGTCGGAGTCGAAGACCAGTTCGCCGGTCAGCAGAAAATAGGTGACGCAGCCCAGCGCGTAGATGTCGGCTCTCCCATCCACGGTCTCGCCGAGAGCCATTTCGGGCGCCATGTAGGCGGGCGTTCCCGGCGTGACGCCGACAGCTGTCGCCAACGAATGCCTGGCGCTCGACTCCGCCACTGGCTTGACGAGACCGAAGTCGAGCACCTTCACATGATCGTGCCGCAGTCCGACACGTCCGAGGTGGATGTTCGCCGGCTTGATGTCGCGGTGCACCAGCCCGGATACGTGCGCCTCCTCCAGCGAGTCACAGGCCTGACAGATGATGTGGATCACGCGGTTCGCTGGCATCGGTCCGTACTCGTGCACGAAGGTCTCGAGATCGAGTCCATCCAGAAGCTCCATGACAAAGTAGAGCGTCTCGTCATCCGTGACTCCGAAATCGTAGAGCTCGACAGTGTGCGATGACCTCAGGTTGGCGGCCGCCTCGGCTTCGCGCCGGAATCGCTTGACGGCGAGCTTCGCCGCTTCACCGCCCGCGGCGCCGAGCATTTCCGGCCGGATGAGCTTGATGGCCGCCGGCCGGGCGAGCATCCGGTGGGTTGCCCTGTACACCTCTCCCATGCCGCCGCGACCGAGAAGCTCCGCCAGCTGATAGCTGCCCATCTCCCTCGCCCGGCCGACATGGCGGCCGAGATTGATCACCACGTGGGATATGACGACCGCCACGCCGACCAGTATGTAGTCAGCGTAGTGCATCAGGAGTGCATTTCTCGCTGCGTCCAGCCACGAGCTCCGATCGGCACGGAGGAGGAGCATGCCGAGGGGATTCATGGAAGCGGCGATGAACCCGGCGACCAGCGTTTTCCGAGGCGTGCTCGGCACGATGGCGGCGAACATGATCACGACTGCGCCGACCCAGCTGATGACAGGGCGAATCGGCTCGCCGGGCGGCGTGCCCCAGTGGGACATCAGCCCCAGCGCCAGTGCCGTTGCCACCATGTAGGCGAGCCCGACGTCCAGTATCAACGCGGGGCTCCTGTCGCGGCCGCGGGTGTAGGCGTACAGCGCGAGGGAAACGGCGACACTCGCCGCCGCAATCGCATCCTGCATCCCGAGCCGCGTGAATGGCACTCTGCCGTGGCTGATCGCCCAAGCGGCCGCATGACCCAGCACCGAGCCCACGACCCAGAGCACCGCCGCAAGGAGCGAGACGATCGCCAACCGGTGCGAGGCTTCGCGAAGCAGGTCGGGAGGAAGATCGCGCCGCGTACCCCGTGAGCGCTCGACATGGCTCGGCGTGGAACGCGGGACAGGATCGATCACGATGGCGATGGACGTGTCTCCTTCAGGGGGTGTGCCTAAGTGGATCGGTCGTCGGGGAGAGCGCAAGATCTCGTCCCGACATGGCGCCGACGGGCGGAGCGGTGAGCGAGAAGTATGCGCAACACCGGCTACTGGTCAGGCAGCGGCTTCCCGAACGCCGCGCGGCGGCACCATGTTAGGTCCGCACCGAATTCTACAACGCCCGAGGGCTCGACCGATGAGACCGATATCCCCCGCGGTGAAGTGGCTCGCGATCGCCGCGATACTCGCGACCGGACTGATCCACCTCCTGGAAGCGAAGGATTCCTTTTCCGAGGCGACCTACAAGGGAGCTCTCTTCGTCGCCAACGGGGTCGGAGCAGCGGCGGCGGCATACGGAATTCGGGGCGAGCGGGATTGGGGCTGGTGGCTCGGCTTCCTCATCGCCGCAGGTTCTCTTCTCGGATACGTGGCGAGTCGCACGATCGGACTGCCCGCCCTCCCAGCCGAGCCCGATGCGTGGCTGGAACCGATGGGCGTGGCGTCGCTCGTGAGCGAGGCTCTTTTCCTCATCCTGTTCGTGACGTCACGGCGGGCGCGAACGGAAGCGGCGTGACGTCGTTCTTGTCGCGTTCGCTGTACCCGAGCAGGAAGCGGCCGCAGGACGCGAAGGGATCAGTACCGTACGTTCACGCGCAGTGAACCGACCGCGGCCGGTCCGCGCGCACGATTGTAGCCCGGATTCTCGATGAGCTGTACGTCGGGGCTCAGCTGCAGATACGAACCGACCTGCGCGCGATAGTATGACTCGACGATGAGCTCCCGGCCGTAGTCCAAGGCTCCGTCACCGAGGAGAAAGCCAGTGCCTCCGGCAGCGAGGTATTGGCGGTGCAGCGAGGAGAGGCCGCTCGACAGCACCGCGACGGCGAAGCGATCCGACGCGCGCCGCCATCGCACGCCACTCACCTGCAGCCCCGCGCTCGCGTGCGTCTCGACCTCGGCGAATGCGAAGCTCTCCGTCCGCCCGTCGTTCCAGCCGAGGCGAAGGAACGCTCCCGTCTCGCCGGCGTCGGCAAGGGGCTGCTCCGCATTCAGGCCGGCGCCGTACTTGACCCGACCCGGTTGGTCGTCGGCGACGATACTCGGCGTGACGCCAACGGAGCGCGCAGCGGCCAGCACCTTTGCGTAACGCCCCATGCGGGCGTGATTGACGAAGCCGAGAAGTCGGAGGGTCGGACCATCAGCCATGGGCTGGAGCGTCAACTCGAGATTGTCGCCTCGCGCCAGACGGAGATCCGGATCGAACTTGTTGCCGTTCGCCTGTGTCGGCATCTGGAAGCTGCCGCCGCGGATCGCCCACCGCGGCGTGACGACAGATACCGCGACTCCATTCGTGTAGCCGCGCGTGTCGGCGGCAAAGTCCCACGCCGTATTCTGGAAGAGGCCCCAATCCATGAACTGGGTCCGCGTCGAGTTCGCGTAGCGATTGACGTCGAACAGGTCACTGGCCGCGAGCTTGCCGGCGAAGATCTCGAGCCGTCGTGATGGTTGGGTGCCCGGCATCTGATCCTGCGCGCGCTCGAGCGTGTCGAGCGCCCTCGTCCCTCCACGGTCCAGCGGATGCGTGTAGCGGGCATAGGCGCGCGCGACGTACGGTCCCTTGCCCAGATCGGCGGTGCCCTGCCGGATGACGTCACCGTTGGTCGGGCCCGCGAGGCCGACCGCCCTCCCGATGCCGCTGCCCCGCGCCATCTCGACAACGAGGTAGCCTTGAAGGCTCGATCCTAGGGATGCGCCGAGATAGACACCGTACGTTTGGCTGATCGCGTCATCGCCAGAGGCGATCAAGCTGTTCGCTCCCTCGTATGGGCTGCGAAAGCGGCCGAGATGCTGGCCGGTCACGTTGATCTGGGTGCCGAGCACGGCAGCGCTCCAGCCAGCCGACCCGCCGGGGGGGTGCGCCGCGCTATCGGGCGCCTGCGCCGGCAGGACGGTGCTCCGCATGGTCCCGGCAGCACCCGCGCAGAGCGAGACCCCCGCGAGGGCGCGGCGGAGAAAAAGTCCGGACATTGCGGGCACGGACAGAGCTACGTCCCACCGCCGTCGAGGCACCGGGGCAACACCAAGGTGAACGTGCTTCCCACGTCCGGCGTGCTCTCCCCGGTGAGGTCGCCGGCCATCCCGCGCGCCAGATCACGGCTGATCGCCAAACCCAATCCGGTCCCCTCGTGCGGGGCATTGAGTCGCCGTTCAATCTGAACGAACGGCGCAAAAACGTCCTCCAGGCGATCGGACGGTATCCCGATCCCAGTATCCGTCACCCCGATGCGGACGTCCTCGCCGCGCGCCTCGCACATGAGCGTGATCCTCCCGCCATCAGGCGTGAACTTGATCGCGTTCGAGACCAGGTTCAGAAGAATCTGCTGCAGCTTCTCGTGGTCAGCGCGCACCTTCTCTGTGCCCATGCAGCCCTGGCGATCGAATGTCAGCCCTTTTGCCCGCAACTGCGGTGCAACCAGCGGCTCGAGAGTGTCGACGGCCTCGCGCACGGACACGTCCCGAATGCGGTACTCGACGTGTCCGGCTTCGAGCTTGGCGAAGTTGAGCACGTCGTTGATCAGGCCCAACAAGTGGCGCTGACTCCGCTGGATGCGGGCCAGCACCTCGCGCTGCGGGTCCGTCACGGGTCCGTGGATCCCCAGATCCAGCAGCTCCGCGTAGCCGCCAATCGCGTTGAGTGGCGTGCGGAGCTCATGGCTCATCGTCGCCAGGAAGCTGCTCTTTGCCTGGTTCGCCTCTTCGGCCGAGCTCCGAGCCAGCCGCTCCGCCTCCACGTCCGTGTTCGTCCCGAACCAACGGACCACCTTCCCGTCCACGTAGGTGACAGGTGAGACGCGCGTCAGGAACGGGCGGAGACGTCCGTCCGCGCCGCGGAGCGGAAAGGTCATCTCGAACGGCTGCCCCGTCGCGATGGATGCCAGCCAGCGCTCGAGTACCAGGGGAAGTGTGTCCGGGTCGTGGACGGACTGCCAGCCCCATCCGGTCATGTCGTCGGGCGTGGTGCCCGTGTACTCGTACCAGCGCGCGTTGTACCAGTCGATGAAACCATCCGGCCGTGCCGTCCATGCCAGCGTCGGGATGGCATCGACCATCCTCCGGAGTTGGCGTTCGTGCTCCTTGAGTGCGGCGGCAGAGGTCTCCGCTTCCTCCGTCCGCTCCTCGAGCTGGGCGGCGGCTGCTTGTAGCTCTTCGGCCTGCGCCTCGAGCTCCACGGTCTGCTCCTGCAACTGCTCATTCGCGTCTTCGAGCGCAGCTCGGGACGCTTCACTCTCGGCCAGTAGTCGCTCCACCTCTCGCCGGGCACGCACATGCTCCGTGACATCGGTGCCGTGGGCCATGACCCCCCAGCGGGCACCATCAGCGTCGGTGAGCGCCGCGTAGATGAAGTCGACGAATCGTTCCTCGAGCTGCCCCGGGTGGGACCGGGCCAGCGTGACTGGCATCTCTCGACCGACGAACGGCTCCCCGGTCTCGAGTACCTGGTTGAGCAGCTCTTCGAATCCCTGGCCGCGCACTTCCGGAAGCGCGTCGAACACCGGTCGCCCGATGAGTTCCCGGGGCCCGACGAGCTGGTAGTAGGCGTCGTTCACCATCTCGAAGACAAAGTCAGGCCCACGCAGAACGGCGATGAACGCCGGCGCGCGCCGGAACACTTCCTGGAGCCGACCACGCTCCGCCCGGAGCTCGCGGAGCAGATGCTCTCGCTCGCCCTCGAGTTGACGCGCACGCACCTCGTCGGCGCCCGCGATGTCGTCCTTATGTCCCCGCTTCATCATGCTGCTTCCCTAATACCCCTGATGCCCCCGCTGCCGGCTTCGCGTGGCGTACTGTCACGTCTCTCCGGAACGACGCCACGGGACCATCGATCAGGATATGATCCGTGGCCGGACTCTCGTCCGATGGCAACTAGTGCGCCGGGACGCGTGACTTCACGCGCTTTGGGTCGCCCGGCCGGCTACCGTACGTTGGGTCGACTGCTGCCCCCCGCCACTTCTGCCCGGAAATGGCGCGAAGGCCCAACCCATCGTGCGATACGAGCCGGCGCACATCCGCGCCTGGCAGACAGGATGGCAGGTGGGACTCGGTGTGCAAAGGGTCACGCCAAGCATGGCATCGAAATCGTCGCGAAGGAGCGCGTAACGCTCTATCACCGCAGCGCTCGCGAGGCGTGGTTCGTCGAAGTGCCGACGCGCTTTGGCCACCGCGTCAAACGGTTGACAGGCACCGCGCATCGTGGCACCGCCGTCGCGATGGAGCGTATGCTCATTTTTGGGCAGAGCTTCGCGACCTACCTCGTGGACATCGGCGTCCTCGCGACGAATCCCATTCGAGAGGTGTGGCGCCTCCGCAGCGAGGAGAGACCGCTCGACAGCACCGTCGAGGTAGCCCTGAAGATTCGGTCCGAGGGTCGCGCCGAGATAGACGCAGTAGGTCTGGCTGATCGCCGCGTCGCCGGTGGCAATCAAGCTGTTCACTCCCTCGTAGGCGCTGCGCAAGCGTCCGAGGCGCTGCCCAATTAGCACGCCAGCCGTCCAGCCAGCGGACCCGCCAGGAGGATGCGCCGCGCTGTCCGGCGCTTGCGCTGGGGGGGCGGCGCCCGGAATCGCCAAAGAGGTCAGGGCGAAAAAGGAGATGCCCGCGACGGTAAGCGGGAGAAGGTGCGTCACACCCTGGTAATCGGCGCAGCGCCGCGCACGCTGCGGCTGTTCCGAGCATCGCCCCCGCCAGCACATCGCTTGGCCAGTGCTCGTCGAGAATGAACCGCGTCTCGCCGACGAGCGCCGTCACCGCGAGCGCGGTGATCGTTCCAGTGGGACGCGGTACGATTCCCGCGCGTTCGAGCAGAGACCCCGCATTGGGATTCATGCCGGTCGAGCCGACGCCATGCCGATCAGTGAACAAACCAGGCTCTCTCGCCGCCGAGCCGCACCCCGTGTATTGCGCAAGGAAACGGCGCGCGCGATACTCGCTGGGATCAGACGCACGATGACGGGGACTGGTAGTCTGGCTTCTCGGTTTTCTGGCCCGGTCCGGGGGTCCTCTGCGTCATCGGTTATCCATAGCCGCTTCGTGTCCCGACCCGCGTGATGATGACACCCAACACCGCGCCGAGTAGCTCCACGAACCAGCCCGATCAGGACAAAGACTTCTGGGCCGGGCAGTGGAGTGCCAATCAATCGACCGGCATCGAGCACCCGGACGCACCGACCTGGGCGAACGACCGAGACCGAATGCTGCTCGATTTCCTGCGTCCCTATCTGCCGGCACGTGGGACGATCGCGGAGCTGGGATGCGGATCGGCACGGCTCCTGGCACGCATCGGCCTGGAGCGCCCCGATCTCCGGCTGGTAGCCGTGGACTATGAGGAGACAGCCATCGATCTGGTCCAGGAGTCATCGAAAGCGTACGGGGTGCCGATCGAGACGAAGCTGGACGATGTCACCGCCTTGAGCTTTGCCGACAACAGCTTCGACATGGTCTTGTCGGGCGGCCTGCTCGAGCACTTCAAGGATCCGAGGCCGGCGCTTCGCGAGATGGTGCGGACGCTCAAGCCGGGAGGAAGCTTCTATGCCTCCGTCGTGCCACGAAAATGGTTCTCGCTCCATCGGCCGCTGCACCGGTGGCTCGGCCCACAGGTCTATCGCACGACGTATTCAGCCTATCAATACGCGCAGTGGCTTCGCGAGCTCGGGATGACGGACGTCCTTCCTTTGACGAAGGGCGTGTATCCGCCGCTGTTTTATCATCTTCCTCCGCGCCCGCGGCGCGCGATCGAGCGGACGCTCCGACCGTTGGACGGAAGCTGGCTGGCCGACCGGCTCGGATACTTCTTCGTCCTGGGCGCCCGCAAGCGGCTCTAACGTCGGCGAGACGGGTGTTGCGCACGCTCGGGGGGACCGGCTTCCGTGACACCGAACTGCGGGCATTCGACGTCGGCGCGTCCCGACATCACCACTATTTTTTCGCACGGAAATAGTTGTCGCCAACGTCGGTCTAGGGGAAAGATGGGGCTGTTGTGAGTTTTGCGCAGCGTTCATCGGGTGGCGGGGTTGGCGACGCCCTTGATGAGGAGCCAGAGTCCGAGCGTCACTTCGACAACGAGCATGGGCATCCACACGCCTGCCCAGCCCTGGTGGGAGCCCCATGACCTCGAAGTAATTGCCGGTGACGAGGCCCACGTCGAGGCGCACGGCGTCGTCATCGCCCTGAAGGGTCAGTGTCCACGAGGAGAATTCTCGCGATGAGGGGACGCGCGTCTGGGCTTTGCTACCGCGCGACGCATTGCACAGCCTCGAGGAGATCTTCGAGGAGCAGGGGCCGCATCGAGCTACTGGATCGCAATCGATATGCGCCCACAAGCTTGGAGACGCATCGAAGGCGACTTTGAATCGATATCTCGGCGCGTACGTGCTCGAAGGAGGCAAGGCGGGCACGCCGTTCGATCCACCGCTTCAGCGTCGGAGGTCACTCGGCAACCGATCGAGCCGCGTCGGCGCCTTCGCCCCGTCCGGAGGGGCCGCGATGGTGATGGACTCCTTGTGCACATCCATGCCGAGATAGATGACGGAGCGGCTCGCAGCGGGCAGCACAGCAGGCGACGATGACATGGGCTGGTCTCCGTGGACGTGCGACAGATCGATCGTCGCAGGTGGCTCTGGCAACTCCGACTCACACGCCAGGAGCTAACCCACGCGAAAGTCGGAGGCCAGCCCAGTCATACTTTCTAGACGGCTCGCACGTAGGAGCTGGTGACCGCTCGAGCGGCGTCCACGCGCCGCCGACACCGCACGCACACCTCACGGACGCTCCGCGCCGAGGAAGGACCGAGAATGAACATAGACGCCAACGCTCGCACCGCCGCTGGAACTCCCACCGCCGCTTCGCGCCCACTACGTCTCGGGCTAGTGGCTGCCCTGCTCTTGGCCGGCCTCGCGGGGCACCTGCTTGCCGCCCACCTCATCGGCAGCCGCGTCGCGTACCGCGACCACATCGCCGGCTTCTTCCTCATCGCCTTCGTCACGGGCCTACTGCTGTTCGGCCTCGAGCGGCTGCTCTGGCGCGGGCGCCGCGACCTCACGCTTCTGAGCTTCGCGCTCGTGCAGGCGCTCTTCGGTCTCGTCATTTACATCCTGCGGCCCGGGGTGCACTGAGCCCCGTGTCGGCTGACTCGGCGCGCGGCACGGGCGAGAGGATGGTCCGCTGCGCCGCCGTCTAGCGTATCGTTGCAGCTGACGAAGGCGCGCAGCTCTCCATACCGGCAGCATGAATCAACGTTTGCGCCTTCGCAGCTGAACTCGAGCGTTGATATGACTGGGCTGGTGTCAAGGGATCAGTGTGTTGCCGTGATCATGGCACGACGTGGGCGCGAGGCAGCATCGACGGTGAATCCTGCTGATATGCGCCGATTACCGACTCGCATCGGCAGCGCGGCAAGAATTGGATTCGTCGGGAGCTGGCTCATTCTAGGCTCGGGGATC
>JBBSGP010000055.1:0-17008 GCA_038253885.1 Gemmatimonadales bacterium
CATGGTTCAGCCATCGCGGCCGGAGCTCGCGGTGGTGGGTGTCTTCAACCCGGCAGTCATCCGTCATGGAGGAGAGGTGATCCTCCTGCTCCGCGTCGCCGAGGCTCCGCGAGACGTGGCAGAGGGGGAGGTCGCCGCGCCGGTCTACGACCCGGACTCGGGCCGGCTCGAGATCCTGCGCTGGTCCCGCGACACGAGCGGAGTGGATGCGAGCGATCCCCGGATGCTGGTGGTTGACGGCCGGACCTGGCTCACATCGATCTCCCATCTGCGCCTCGCGCGCTCCACCGATGGCGTTCGCTTCCGCGTGGAGCCGGGAGCAGCGATCTCGGCGGCAACGGCCTACGAGTCCTTCGGCGTCGAAGATGCGCGGATCACCGCCGACGACGGCCAGTACTGGATCAACTACACCGCGGTGTCGCCGCTCGGGATCGCCACCGCGCTCGCCTCGACCACGGACTTCATGACGTTCGAGCGGCACGGGGTCGTCTTCCCACCGCCCAATCGCGACGTGACGATCTTTCCCGAGCGCATCGGCGGCCGCTACGCCGCGCTGCACCGTCCCATGCCGGAGGGGTTGGGCACGCCGGCGATCTGGTACGCGTCGTCGCGGGACATGCTCGCGTGGGGCGACCATCGACTCGTCGCGACGGCACGCGCCGGGCACTGGGATGACGCCAAGATCGGAGGGGGTGCTGTTCCCTTTCGAGTGCGACGTCATGACCGCGACGGATGGCTCGCCATCTACCACGGTGTTACCCGCTCGCCAACGACGTATTCGCTCGGCGCGCTCTTGCTCGACGCGCGCGATCCCTCCCGCGTGCTGGGCCGCTCGCGTGAGCCGATTCTCCGGCCCGAAATGCCGTACGAGCGCGAGGGCTTCTTTGGCGGTGTCGTTTTCACCTGCGGAGCGCTCGTCAAGGAAGATGTCGTCCGCGTCTACTACGGCGCGGCCGACGGCGTCACCGCCGTGGCGGACCTGTCACTCGACGAGATTCTCGCAGACCTCTCCGGTCCGTGACGTTCGAGCTCGGCATCAACTATTGGCCGCGCCGCAGCGCGATGTACATGTGGCGAGAGCTCGATCTCGGAGAAGTTCGCGATGAGATGGCGCACATCGCCAGCATCGGCTTCGATGTGGTACGCCTGTTCGCCCTGACCCAGGACTTTCTCCCGCAGCCCCTGACGGTCGCCAGCGAGATGATCACCCGTCTGGTTTCCGTCACGGATGCGGCAAAGGGCGCGGGCCTTCGCGTCGTGCCGACCCTCGTGGTGCTCAACATGAGCGGACGCATCTGGTGGCCGCCATGGATGCTGGATGCACACGGGCGGCCGACAGACCTGTACGGCGATCCGATGGCGCTTCGTTCGCAGGTCGTGCTGGTCGAGACGTGCGCGCGCGCCCTTGCCGGCGACCCCGCCATTCGCGCGTTCGACCTGACGAACGAGATCGACGATGCACAGCGCCCACAATCGAGAGCTGCCGCGCGCCATTGGGCGTCGCTCCTCGCCGACACCGTTCGGCGCGCCGCCCCCGGTACGCCCATCCAGATCGGCGCGCATCTGCCTTCGCTCTCCACGGTCAACAACATGCGTATCGACGATCTGGCCGCGGTCGCCGATGAGGACGTGATGCACGCCTATCCGCTCTACAGCGACAGTGCACGATCCTTCCTCGACCCGGAGCTGGTGCCGTTTTCCTGTGCGCTGACCGCGGGCATCGCGGCGCGCGATCGCCGGCCGCTCATGCAGGAGTTCGGGCTGTGCACCGCGCCCCCGGGCTCTTCAGGCCAGACGATCACCGACGATTTTCTGGGGCATCGCCGCTCGCAATATCTCGCCTCCGAAATGGAGGCGGAGGCGTATTACGACGTGGTGATGGAGACATTGGTGAGCACGGGTGCGGCCGGCGCGTATGCGTGGTGCTATGGCGACTACGACGCGCGGCTCTTCGACCGGCCGCCGCTCGACACCGCCATTCGAGAGCGTACCTTCGGTCTGGTGCGCCCCGACGGAACCGAGAAACCAGCGACCAGGGTATTTCGAGCACTGAGGCAGCTTCGCGATGCGGGCGCGGTGCGCCAGCCGGCGGTGACCGGCATCCTGGATGTCAGCGCCGACGAGTACTATCGCGCGCCGCGGGCGCACTTCGATCGTCTCTACGCTCGGTGGCTGACGAGCCGTCTCCCCCCTGCATGATCGCACCACTCGAGCGCCTCTCCGCCAATCCGCTGGTTCGGCCCTCCCAGATCCCGTACGCGCGCGCCAGCGGATCTTTCAACCCGGCGGCCGCTATCGATCATGCGAGCGGACGGGTGGTCCTGCTCGTTCGCGTCTTCGAGGAGGACACACGCCGGTCGTCTCTCGCTCTCGCGCTCTCGGCGGATGGCCGCCAGATCGATGAGATCTGGGACCGCCCAGCCATACGCCGCGAGGCTCCGTACGAGGAGTGGGGCGTCGAGGACGCCCGCATCACCTGGCTCGCGGACGAGGGACGTTACGCCATCACCTACACCGGCTACTCGCCAGCAGGGCCTCGCGTCTGCATGATCACTACCGACGATCTGCTGTCGCCGGAGCGTTACCGGCGTCACGGACCGCGCATCGCGGGTGACAACAAGAACTGCGTGATCCTCCCCGAGAAACTCGACGGCCACTACGTGATTCTCCACCGGCCCATGCCCCGTATCGTGTGCGCGCGGGTGCGCTCGCTCGAGGAAGAATGGCCCGCGACCGGTGTGCCGCTGGTCGGCCCGCGGCCCGACACGTGGCGGAGCTCTCGCGTTGGTGCCGGGGCGCCGCCCATCCGGACCGACATCGGGTGGCTCTTTCCCTTTCACGGTGCGACATCCATCGAGGAAGGCAATGTCTACTCGATGGGATGGTGCGTGCTCGATGGGGAGCATCCCGAAACGGTGCGCTTCGTGTCCGACGCCGTGGCGCTCACTCCGGAAGCGCCATACGAGGTCGAGCACCGAGATATTCCGCAGGTCGACCCGGCCAATTTCAAGACCGGGGTAAGGGTCGTCTTTCCCGAGGGTCTGGTCGAGCGCGACGACGATCTCATCGTCTACTACGGTGCCGCCGACGTCTCGGTGGGCGGCGCGAGCGTCGACAAGCGTGACCTCGTCGCTTCGATCGATGAGGCGATCACGGGTCGGCTCGGAGGGGTGCCTCTCTGATGTCGATTAAGCCCGCCCAACGCCGGGACATCCGGGTCGCGCTCCTGGCCCTCCTCGCCCTCGGGAGCTCGTGCCAGCGCCGCGCCACATCCGTCACCGAGACCTCGAGGGCTCCACCGATCCGTCTGTCGCTGGAGCATCTCTCGCGGTTGGGCCTGAGCCTTGTCGTGAAGGGACGGCCGGTGCACGCGGTCGCGCTGTACGCCGAGGCGCCCGGCTACCGTCCCACGCCGTCGCCGGCGCGGGATGGGTTCGAGGGCGTCGCCAGCGTCGACGACGCCGCGCGCGCGGTGGTCGCCTACCTGCGCGCCTACGAGGTGACGGGAGACACACGCGCGCGCGATGAGGCGCTCGCACTGCTCGCGTTCGTTGTAGCGATGGAGGAGGGTGACGGCGAGTTCGTCAATTTTGTCGACGCGCAGGGTCGGCTGAATCGCAAAGCACCCAGTAGCCGCAAGAGCATGTCGTACTGGGGCGCGCGCAGCCTGTGGGCGCTCGGCGAAGCGGTACGGATCCTCGGTGCTGATCAGGTGGATGCCCTGCCCGGGGCCCGGCCCGCGTTGGAGCGCGGGGTGGCGCGAGTGCAGCGCGAGGTGGACGCGGGTCGGATGATCGGCGCATCGGCGACCGCCACCGCGGAGGCGTTGCTCGGTGTGCTGGCGCTGCAGCGCGGCGAGCCCTCGCCAGCGAGGGCGGCACTGGCGGGACGCATGGCGGATCTCCTCGTGCCCCTCGCCACGGGCAATGCCGACTCGGCGCCCTGGGGTGCGCGACTCGACCACGCAGGGGCGCCGTGGCACGCATGGGGATCGCGGTCGACGGAAGCGCTCGCCACCGCCGCTGTCGTGCTCCAACGACCGGATCTCGCCGCCGCTGCGCGCCAGGAAGCGGATGCGCTCTGGGGGCGATTCCTGCTCGCCGGCGCCGTGGCGTCGGAGGTCGCGCCCGACGGGACCGCAAAGTGGTACCCGCAGATCGCGTACGGCGTCGGTCCGATCGTCGAGGGATATCTCGCTCTCGCGGAGGCGACGGGCGAGCGCCGGTACTCGGTGTTTGCCGGACTCGTCGCCGGCTGGTTCGTTGGCTCGAACGCGGCGCACGAGCGCATGTACGACGAGACCACCGGCCGTACCTACGACGGGATCGATGGGCCATCTTCGACGCAGGTCAATCGGAACGCTGGTGCCGAATCAACAATCGAGTCGCTACTCGTGCTACAACGCGTCAGGGGTGATCCTGACGCCGCCGAGTACATGTTCTACCGCGCCGCCGGCGCTCGGGCGACCTCGCTCGCCCACGTCCCGGACGTGCGAGAGTTCGTCCGCCCGAACGGAGGCGGAGCCCGCATCGTCCTGCATCGAGGCACGGTTGGCGTCGAGATCGCCGACTCGCGCAGTGCGGCCGCCCCGATCACTCTGACGTACTGGCCCGCCGCCAACCCCGCCGAGGTGCGGCTTGCGACCCGTCTTGTCGCACGGTGGAACGCCGAGCATCCCGACGTGCACGTGCGCGTCCAGCCGTTACCGGCGGGCCGCTCCTCGGAGGAGGTGCTGCTCGCCGCCATCGTCGCCAAGGCGACGCCCGACGTCTCGTCGAACGTGTCGTCAGCGCTCCTGTCGCGCCTCGTTCGCGCGCGCGCGGTCGTGCGTCTCGACAATCGCGTCTCGACCGCGGCGCGGCTTCAGGAGCGCACGACCTCCGCCATGCTCGCCCCCCTCCGTCTGTCCGACAGCGGCGTGTACGCGTTTCCGTGGAAGACGAATCCAGAGATGCTGATGTACAATGTCGACCTCCTCGCCGCCGCCGGCGTCGCCCCGCCGCGAACGCAGAGCGAGCTCATCAACGCGTTCCGGCGACTCGCGCGCGATACCGACGGCGACGGCCGACTGGACCGGTGGGCGCTCTGGGCACCTCTCAAGACGACCTGGTTCGAGCGTTTCTACGATTTCTATCCGCTCTATCTCGCAAGCTCCGGTGGCCGAACGCTCATCGCGCACGGCCGGGTGGACTTCGACAACGATGCGGCTATCGGGGCGATGACGCTGTTGCGACGCGGATTCGCCGAGGGACTACTCCCTCGGTCGAACTTCGCTCTCGGGCGGGATCCGTTCACGGACGGAACGGTGGCCATGAAGATCATCGGGCCATGGTTCGTTCGTGAGCTCGAGGAGCTCAAGGTGTCCGGCTTACGATACGACGTCACCCCCGTCCCGTTCGCCGATGGCACCCGGCCAGAGGACCGCTTCGCTTTCGGCGATCTACGCAACATCGCGATCTTCTCCACGACGCGTCACCCCGACGCGGCCGCCCGCTTCGTCGCCTACCTCACCTCCCCCGCTGCGGATCGCCTGCTGATCGAGGAGGCGAGCCAACTACCGTACCGGCGCGCCCTCGCCTCCGATTCCCGCTTTATCGCCTCGCTGGCACGGTGGCCCACGCTCGCGACCTACGCGAAGTACGTGGAGCACACGCGTGACCTCGACCTCGATCCCGATGTTGTCGAGATCTTCGATGTGATCTCCGATGCGTACGAGGCAGCGGCGATCTACGGTACCGTGCCGGTGCGACGCGCCCTCTCCAAGGCGGCGGCCGAAGCCACCAAGATTCTCGATGCGCGCTGAGGCGGTCGAGGAGCGCTCGGGCTGGCTGCTGGCGGTGCCCTACGCTGGCTTCCTTCTGGCGTTCGCCGCATACCCGATCCTGTTCGCGCTCGTTCTCGTCGTGCTGCAGTGGGATCTGGTGACAGCGCCAACGTTCGCGGGACTGGACAACGTCATCCTGCTCTCGCACGACGCGCGCTTCTGGCAGGCGGTCGCGAACACCTTCGTCTTCCTCGCCATCCACGTGCCGCTCCAGGTCGTGACGGCACTGGCGCTGGCCCTCGCTCTCAATCGTCCGCTGGCCTTCCGGGGCTTCTGGCGTGCGTCGTTCTTTCTCCCCGTCGTGATCTCCGGCGCTGTCGTCGCCATCCTCTGGAACTCGCTCTACGCCACCGATGTCGGCCTGATCAACCAGCTGCTCGCGCGCGTCGGGGTCGCGCCCGTACCGTGGCTCACCGATCCCAGAACGGCCATGCCGGCGATCGCCATCATGGTGACGTGGAAGAACGTCGGCTTCTATGTGATCATCTACCTCGCCGGCCTGCAGTATATCCCGCGCAGCTGCCAGGAGGCGATCGAGCTCGAGGGGGCGTCCGACTGGCAGCGCTTTCGCTATCTCACGCTCCCGCTGCTCCTGCCGCAGACGATTCTGGTCGTCACCCTCTCGACCATCAACGGCTTTCAACTGTTCATCGAGCCGTACGTGATGACCGGTGGAGGCCCTCTCCGGCGCACGTACTCGATCGTGCTCTATCTCTACACCAACGCCTTTTCCTACCAGAAGATGGGCTACGCGGCGACGATCGGGGTCGCGCTGGCTCTGATCATCGGCGCGGTGGTTGTCCTGCAGCGGCGCGTCATCGGGACGGCGGAGGCGGCGTGAGGTCGGTCCGGCGTGTCGCTCTGTATGGGGTGCTGGCGCTCGCCGCCGTCACCTTCATCTATCCATTTCTCTGGATGGCGTCGAGCACGCTCAAGCCGCCATCCGAGGTCGGTTCGCTGTCGCTGTTCCCCGGCCACATCACGCTCGACAATTACCGCAAGATGTGGGAGCGGGCGCCGTTCGGCCGCGCGCTCCTCAACAGCGCATTCGTGGCGACGACCATCACCGCCGCTGTCCTGGTGCTCGGCTCGATGACGGCGTACGCGATGGCCCGGCTGCGATTCCGGGGGCGGCCCCTCCTCAATGCCGCCACGTTGGCCGTGCTCATGGTTCCCGGACAGCTCACGCTCATTCCGCTCTACACCGTGATGGTGAAACTCGGCTGGATCGACACGTACGCGGCGCTCATCGTTCCGTACGTGTTCAACGCGACCGCCGTGCTGATGCTACGGCAGTTTTTCCTACAGATTCCGCAATCACTCGTCGATTCCGGACGCATGGACGGTATGGGCGAGCTGCGCATCCTCTTCACGATCTTCTGGCCGCTGGCGAAGCCGGCGCTCGCCATCGTCGCGATCTTCACTTTCATGGGATCGTGGAACGAGGTGCTATGGCCGTTGCTCGTTGTCCGTGACCAGCGACTCATGACCCTCCCGCAGCTGCTCACGGTGTTCGCGCTGGGCGGTGGCGCGGGGTCGATCGGCGTCTCGCTCGCCTCGGCGATGGTGCTGGTCGTGCCAGTCGTCGTGGCGTACGCGTTCCTGCAGCGCTACTTCATCGAGAGCATGGCGGGCGCCGGTATCAAAGGCTGAGATCGCTCGCACTCTTCCTGAGGCACGAGATGCCATCCGTCTCCTTCGAGCACGTCTCCAAGCACTTCGGTGAGGCCCGAGTCGTCGAGGAGTTCGACCTCGAGGTGGCCGACGGTGAGCTACTGGTGCTCGTCGGCGGGTCCGGTTCGGGCAAGTCCACAATCCTGCGCATGCTCGCGGGTCTCGAGTCGGTGACGACCGGGGCGATTCGCATCGGCGATCGCGACGTCACAACGCTCCCACCACGGGAGCGCAACGTCGCCATGGTGTTTCAGGACTACGCGCTCTATCCCCACATGACGGTGCGCGACAATCTCTCCGTGGGCCTTCGCCTCAAGTCGGCCCCGAAAGCGGAGATCGAGCGCCGCGTCAGCTGGGCGGCGGGGATGCTCGGTCTCGAGCCCCTGTTCGATCGGAAGCCCAAGCAACTCTCGGGTGGTCAGCGACAGCGCGTCGCGATGGGGCGCGCGATGGTGCGGGAGCCGCTCGTGTTCCTGTTCGACGAGCCACTATCCAATCTCGACGCCGGACTCCGCGCGCAGATGCGCATCGAGATCGGGAGCCTTCAGCGCCGGCTCAACACCACAACGGTGTACGTGACGCACGACCAGGTCGAAGCCATGACGCTCGGCGACCGGATCGTCGTGCTCGCCGACGGGCGTATTCAGCAGGTAGGGCGGCCGGTCGATATCTATCGCGCGCCCATCAACCGCTTCGTCGCCGGCTTCATCGGTACCCCCCCGATGAACTTCCTCTCAGGTACCATCGACCAGAGCCAGGGCACGACCGCCTTCATCGCCGACGGCGTGCGCGTGCAGTTGCCTGGAAACCGCGCTGCCGCCCGCCCCTCAGAGCCTGTCACCCTCGGCATTCGACCCGAAGATCTGATTGTCGAGCCCGGTGGCGAAGGCGGCGGGCCGCCCCTACCCGACGTCCTCCGCGGTCGCGTCCTTCTCGTCGAGCGGCTCGGCGGCAGCAGCCACATTCACCTCGACGTCGGCCCCCCCCCGCACCGCGTCGTCGCCGCCGTGTCGAACGACGTGCTGCCTGACGTCGGCGCGTCCGTCACGGCTCACGTGCGCGCCGAGCGCACCCACCTTTTCGGCGCTGACGGGAGCGCGTTGCGCTGACGCACGGCGGGCACCCTCACGCCATAGTCATCCTCGCCCCACCCCCAGCGCATCGGCGACACGATTGATCCTGCGGATCAGAAAGTTCGGGCGGGAGCTCGGCGTAGCGTACCGTAGCGCCCCAGGCCCTTTGGCGGCGGTGGAGCGGCATTGGCACGCTGCTGCGCCACGAGCGCCAACGCAACGCCGTTCGTCCACCCGAACCCGTCCTGCGTCGGATATTCGCCGCCGCCGGCCGCGCGGCTCAGATCCACGACGTCGTACTTCTCCGTCATCTTCCCAGTCGCCGAGTAGGTGCGGCGGTTCAGTGCCAGCCAGCGGTTGCGCGCGTCATCCGCCAGGTCCGCTCGGCCATAGCGTCGGACCCCTTCGATCCCCAGCCACTCCAGCGGCGCCCAGCCGTTCGGCGCATCCCACTGCTGCCCTGTCGGGATGAGGGTCGTCACAAAACCACCGGGCTTGAGAAAATCGCGCTGCAGTCGGGCCGCGACGGCTCTTCCCTGCTCCGCGGTCGCGAGCCCGAAGTAGAGCGGCGCGGCGGCGGCCATGGTCGGCCGGTCGGTGACGCGCTCACCCGTCCGCCAACGGACGTCGTAGAAGAAGCCAGTCACCGAGTCATACGCGGCGGCCAGCAACGCTCGGCGGCGGGCGGCGGCGGACTCAGCGAATCGTCGCGCGGCGTCGGCGTCGCCGGCCTGACCGCGGAAGGCTCGCAGCGCGGCGATCGTGCGCTCGGCGTGATAGAGCAAGCTGTTCAGGTCGACCGGCGCCAGGTCGGTCGTCTCCAGCGTGCGGAGGTCGGACGAGTCCCGCATCCATCGGCTCGAGAAGTCCCATCCGCTCTCCGCAGCAGCACGGACATTCCGGTAGAACCCCTCGCGCCTGACTTCGGGCAGTCTCTGTCCCAGCTCGTAGTCGGGCTTGTACGACTCCGGTCGGGGCTCGGGCCGATCGTCCCAGTACCGGTTGAGGATCGACCCGTCGCGCAGCCGGACGACGCGCCGGTTGGCGCCCCCGGGTGCGAGTCGCTCCACTCCGTCCATCCAGAACGCGTGTTCCGTCTCGAGCGCCCCGAGGTAACGCAGCCCCTGCGCGCTGTCGGTCGCGCTCGCATACAATCCGACCATCGCGGCGAAGAACGGCGGCTGGCTCCGACCAAGGTAGTACGTCCGATTGCCATTGGGGATGTGCCCGACCGTCGTGATCAGGTGCGCGAAGTTGTCGAGCATATTCCGCACGAGTCCCTGCTGCCCGCTCTCGATGAGCCCGAGCATCGTGAAGTACGAGTCCCAGTAGTAGATCTCACGGAACCGACCGCCCGGAACGACGTACGAGCTCGGAAGCGGGATGAGCGTGGAGTTCGGATCGCGCGCATCGGGCGGGCGTGTCAGCAGGGGCCACAGCGCCCGGATGTGCGCCTCCATTGTCATCGACGTGTCGCGAGGTGCGTCGCCACCCACCAGCTTTGGAAGCGCGAACTGCTGTTCGACGAACGGTCGCAACGCGAACGCGGCCGAGGCGCGCGCGGTGGAATAACGGGCAAGGATCTCTCGCGGCGTCGCGAGGGGTCGAGCGTCCGCGAAGGTCTTCGAGTCCGGAAAGATTCCCGCGAGCTGCACATCCTGGAACAGCGGCGCGAGATCGCGAGACGGCTCGTAGGGCTGCGCCCCCGCCTGATCGCCGGCGATCGATGGCGCGGCTGGTGTGCTGGTCCGACATGCCGGCGCGACAGCGAGCGGGGCGACGAATGCGATGACCCGCCACGAGATGCGCACGTGATCAACCATGGCGTCGATGATGGCGATAGGCCGCGCCGTCTGCCAGCAACGTCAGCCGGACGTGATCGAGGAGCGCGGTGTTCACGGTGCGGCTCATGTTCTCGTCCAATGGGGAGTAGGTCAGTGTCACGACGTGCCTACCCGGTGAGAGCTTCACTCTCAGCGCATTGCTGTAGCCCCAGTCGGTCCAGCGATCCTGGCCGCGTTGCGGCATGACGACCACGCCTAGGGTACGTCCGTCGACCGCGACCGTGCGCACAGCGGCCTTGGAGTCGGTGTTGATGGGGCCGCTGCCGTTGGCGTACCGCGCGTCCACCGCGTACACGCCAGACCTGGCAACACTCACGGGGATCTCGATTGTCGTGTTCCGCTCGCGCGTCAGCGTCACGTAGCCCGCGCCCGTTGAGCCAGCATGCTCGTGCTCGAGTTGAGCCGCCGGCGGCTCTGTGATGGTCACCGCCGCGTCGGCCACCACACGCACTGGCTCGCTGAGGAACGACTCGACGCCCGCGGAGTCCACGGCGAGCACCTGATACTCGCTCAGGGCAGGCTCGTGTGCGACCGTCCGATAGATCGCCAAGGTCACGGTGTCGCGACGGCCGTTACGGTGGACGACGTAATGCGCGGCGCCTGGCACCGGCATCCACGCGAGCGTGTCGCCGCGCAATTGGACTCGCGGAGCCGGCAGCGAGTACCGGCTCTCCACGACATTGATGCGTGAGTCCGGCCAGCGGCCGTTGAGCTCCAATTCCAGAGTGTGGGCGCCAACGAGCTCAGCGGGGACCTCGGCGCGCGCCACCGCTCGGCCGTCGAGTCGCGACCGCGCCACGCGATCGCCGAAGCCACGCACGGTGACAGTCAGAATCGTGCCGCGGTAGCGAACACCGCTCAGGGTACGCTCGCCCCGATACGATGGCGGCACCATCGGACGGAAAACAAGACGGTCGGGGCGGAGCCGCATCCCGAACAGCAATCGGTAGGTGCTCGCGAGCGTTCCGGCGACGCTCCAGAGCTGGCGGTCCGAGTTGAGCGCCGTACCCTCGAAGTGCCCGGTGGCCGCGACCATGTTCTCCTTGTTGGTGAGGAACAACGCCGCGGCCCGGGAGTTCGCCGCGAGGCCGTGTTCCACCGCCGCCGTATTGCCCGCCTCAGCCGAGGCCCACGTCCAGTATGCTGTGACAAAGGGCCAGATCGTGCCGTTGTGATAGAGCGGCTCATTC
Source organism: Gemmatimonadales bacterium (assembly GCA_038253885.1). Lineage (GTDB taxonomy): Bacteria > Gemmatimonadota > Gemmatimonadetes > Gemmatimonadales > Gemmatimonadaceae > JALZAQ01. The sequence goes on from JBBSGP010000055.1 coordinate 11,606, forward strand.
GGAATGTACGGCCAGATCGTCGGCGTGCCGAACGCGACCAGAGGCAGCCGCTCCGTAAGGCGCGCACGCTGCGTTGGGCTCGCGACCCCGTAGATGATCGCCAGAGCCTCGCCGAGCCCTTCGGCGCGCGGGGAGAGCTCGAGGTAGTTGTGTCCGTAACGGTATTGTCCGTACCAGCCGCGCTCCGGCTGCCACAGCTGTGCATTCATTCCGCCGCGCACCGAGTCCGCTATCGCGCCCCACCGTTGCGCCGGCTCGCCGAGCGCCCGCGCCATGTCGCCGAGTACACGATAAGTGGCGTAGTGGACGGCATTGGTCCCCAGGGCCTCCCCTTGATAGATGTCCCGCGGCTCCATCCAGCGCGGGTAGCTCTGCTCGCGCCAGTCCAGAAACGACGACTCGCCACGGAACAGGCCCGTCGTCGGATCGAAGGCCGCGTGCCGATCGGCCTCGACGGAGCGACGGATGATGTCGTACGACCGCCGCAGCCAGTCGCGATCGCCCGTCGTGGCGTAGAGCTCCCATGCCGCCATTGCCCAGGTCGTCCGGTCAGTGGAGATCGGCCACGAGCCTCCTGTGCCGGTGTCCTGGATGATGCGCCCGTCCGGATCGACCTTGGCCATCAAGCTCGTCCGCACCGCGTCTGGCACGACCAGCGCGAGGGCGAGCACGCTGCTCAACGAGATGTCGCGCGTCCACACGCCGGGCCATTTCGCGCCGGCAGAGAGCGCTCCGTCGGGACGCACGAGCTGTCGCAGCTCCTCGAGCGACATACGATACAGAGCGTCCTGCAGCCGTTGGGGCGAGCTGAGCTGCGGAAACCCCGACAGGTCCGCGCTCCGCGCCCAGATGGCGCGTCCCCCGGGTCCGAGGGGGCGAGTGTAGCTCGGCGCGATCGGGAGCGTGACGGAGTACACGCCGTCGCTGTCCGGATCGGTCATCTGCTGTTGCGCTCCGGGACGAAGGCTGCGGAAGTCCCAGGTCATCGGATCAGCATCCCCGATGACATACACGGCCTGGAACTCGTCGCGACGAATGCGTGGCCCGTTGGGCGGGTCGTAGTAGCCCTGTTCACGGAAGCTGCGCAGGACGCCGCGCATGTCCACGCGGAAGGTGACCTGCGCCATCCCGTCCTCGCCGCCAGCGGACTCGTCGGGCGGGGGGATATGAGGAGGTTGCTCCACGCCGAACACGTAGACCGGCGTGGACACTCGCCCGTCGTGCGGTCGGACGTTGATCGTGTGGTCTGTCCCCGGCCGGAACTCGTTCTCGAGCGAATTGATGCTGAACTTGAAGTGAACCTCACGTGCCGCACGCGGATAGCTCGACAGAATCGTATCACGTGAGATGGCCACCGCCTCGAACCGCCCCTGTCGCACCGAGCTGTCAGTGACGACGAAGGCCGGCGACTGATACAGAACCCGCTGCGCGGGGAGTGACGAGACCGAGCTCCCGGCGATGCCCAGTGTGGCGGCCATGACGGCGCGAGCCGAGGGCTGGCGGCTCATTGGCTCACCCGAGGCGACAGAGGCGCCGGCTTCCTCACGGCGACTCCCTTCGCGCGCGGACGAGCCGGATGGCTGGCCGCGCCAAGCACACGGAGGATCTGCAGCCGGTCGCCGTTACGAGCCGCCGCGATCATGCGACCGCCGTCGGCGGAACGTAACAATCGCAGGTGTCGCACCTGGCCGTCGATCACGAGCCGGCTCGTCGCCGGATCCACCGCCTCGAAGCTCCCGTCTCCCTTCCCCCGGAGGAGAACGCCGTAGCTCGCATCGTATCGCCCCTGGATCGGCGGCACCCCGAAGAAATTCCCGGCGAGCAGCAGGTCCGTGTGCGCATCGCCATCGAAGTCCTCGGCGATCACCCCGTACACGGGCGCGTACTGCGCCTCCACCGGCAGGGCCCGAAGCGTGTAGGTGCCATTGCCGTTGTTCAGGGCGACCGCGCTCGCGAAGGTGCGCGCTCGAAGGACGGTCGCCTTGCTCAGCTCCGACGCGGGAAAGATGTCCTCGATGCGGCTGCCGCCGAAGCTCGCGTACGACGGATACCGGCTGCGCAGTGCCGGGAGCAGACGTACCAGCTCGTCTCGCCCCGCAAGTGGATAGCTGATGCCCTGCTTGTAGAAGGTGAGAATCTGCTCGAGGGTACCGTTCTGGCCAAAGTCGCGCACGTACAGGCGCGCGGGCTCTTTCGCTGACACCTTGATGTACGCGTTGAGCCCGAGATTGCCGAGCACGAGGTCCGTTCGCCCGTCGCCATTGAGGTCGGCCGTCACGACAGTGTTCCACCATCCTTCCGTGCCCGCGAGCCCCGCCTCGGAGGTCCGCTCGACGAAGCGACCGCCCTCCTGCCGGAAAACGCGCACTGGCATCCACTCGCCCACCACCACCAGGTCAAGCCGGCCTCCGCCCGCGCCGCCGTCAACCCAGGCTGCCGAGGTCACCATGCCGGCCTCGGAGAGACCGGGCGCTATCTGGAGAGTGACGTCGGTAAAGTGGCCCCCGCCGTCGTTGTGCAGGAGATGACTCCTGGGCGTCACGCCGTACTGCCGAGCGACCACGCGGCTGCCGACGAAGAGATCGATCTTGCCGTCGCCGTCGTAGTCGCCGGGAACAACGCACGAGCCGTTCTCGAAGAAGTCAGGCAAGCCCTCCTTCGCACGATGAAACGTGCCGTGACCGTCGTTGAGATAGAGGCGGCCGCGCAGCGCATCGGCATCCCCCCAGAACTCGTTGCCGCCGCTCACCACGTAGAGGTCCGGATGGCCGTCGCCGTTGGCGTCGAAGAAGACGGCGTCAATGTCCTCCGGCAGACTGTCCGCCCTGATCTCCGGCTGGTCACTTGCGCGGAAGCTACCGTCTGGCTGCTGGAGGAAGAGCTTTGCCGGCTGCCACTTGGCGCCGCCGACGAAGATGTCGTCCAGCCCGTCCCCGTTCACGTCGCCGACGGCAAGCGCCGGCCCCTCGGTCGACAGCAGGTGCGGCATCAGCGGCTCGCGATCCAAATCATTGAAGTCGTTCTCGGCGTGCCGATAATCGAGTCGTAGCGTGTCGGTCACGTCCCTGAACAGCGGCGGTGGGCTGGAGCGCGGTGGCTGGTCGTACTTCCCACCGGCGCTATCCTGGACGAGCGTGATCGTCCGATCGGTGGTGACGTTGGTCAACACCTGGAAGCGGCGATCGGGCCACACGACGACAAGTGAATCGATCTGGCGCAGCGACCCTAGCCCGAAGTGGAGCCGTGGATCGACGGACGATTGAAACCCGCGCGTTGGGATCTGCTCGAGCATCTGCGTCGCCCGCTGATGCCTGACGATCACCTTGGCGCCGATCCCCGCCGTGTTCATCCCGGCTCCGCGCAACACCACCGTCAGGTACGCGTTGTGGTTGAGCTCGCGTGCGTGGTTGCGGTAGACCGACGCGGGCCCGTTGACGTTGTTCACCACCAGGTCGAGCGCACCGCTGTTGTTCAGATCGACGTACGCCGCTCCGTTCGAGAAGCCGGGTTGTCCCAGCCCCCATTGCTCGGCCATGTCCGTGAATCGGAGACCGCCGTCGTTGCGAAAGGCATGGTTGGGGATGGGAACCCGCGGCATGCGCTGAAGGAGCGCCAGATTCGCCTGCGTGATCCCGCTCGCCAGCGACGCCTGGACGGCGTCGTTGCCGACATAGTTGATGTAGTCCAGGTCGTTGGGCCGGCGGTAGATCCCGCTGGTCACGAAGAGATCCTTGCGGCCATCGTTGTCCAGATCGGCGAACAGAGGTGCCCAGCTCCAATCGGTCGCCTGCACGCCAGCGAGGAAGCCGATCTCGCTGAATCGTCCGTCGCCACGGTTGAGCTGCAGAGTGTTGCGGGCGTACTGCGGATGGTAGCCGGCTTGCAGGCGGAGATTGAACAGGTTGTAGCTCTCCGAGCTGGCCGAGGTCTTGAGGATGTCCTCACGCTCCGGCAGCATGTCGGCGACGAACACGTCAGGACGGCCGTCGTTGTTGAAATCGGCCGCGTCCACTCCCATCGAGAAGCGGCTCGTGTGTCTCATCGCCTCTGCGAGCACCTCGGTGAACGTGCCATCGCAATTGTTCCGGTAGAGGCGGTCGTCCCCCTGAAAATCGTTGGCGACGTAGAGGTCGAGACACCCATCCGAATTCAGGTCGCTGGCGATGACACCGAGTCCGTAGCCGTCGATGTCGTCGTGGATGCCCGCTGCCGCGGAGACATCGACGAAGTGGCCGCCGTCGTTGCGGTACAGGCGGTCGCCGGCGGTGGGGTGCGGCACACCTCGCCTCGATGGCCCTCCGATCGAGCGCTCGGTATGCGTCGAATGGTTCAGCAGGTACATGTCCAGGTCGCCATCGCCGTCATAGTCGAAGAACAGCGCCTGGGTCGAGTAGCCGGCGAAGTCGAGCCCGAATTCCTTCGTCCGATCGGTGAACGTTCCGTCGCCGTTATTGACGTAGAGCACATTGTGTCCGTGCATCGTCAGATAGTTCACGGCCGAGACGTAGATATCGATTCTCCCGTCACCGTTGACGTCGGCCATTGTGACGCCGGTCTTCCACCCCTCGGGCCCCGCGACGCCGGCGTGCTCGGTGACGTCCTCGAACCTGTAGTTGCCCATGTTGATGTAAAGGCGGTTGGGTCCCAGATTCGACGAGAAATAGAGATCGGGGAGGCCGTCCCCGTTCACGTCGCCAACGGCCACGCCGCCGCCGTTGTAGTAATACAGGTAGTTCAGGATGTTGAAGTCAGGGGCTTCCAGGAGGTCGTTCCTGAACGTGATCCCCGTTGCTTCGGGGGAGAGTCGCTCGAACAGGGTCGGCGGCGCGGCGCGGCGACAGCCCATCGGAGCGAGCGCCGCCAGCAGCGCCGCCGTGCCCAGGGCCCCCACAAGTAAGGGAGAGCAACGGGGGATCCGAGGTCGCGCTAGACGAAGGCTGGCAACGATCTTGCGGCGCCTCGACACCGGTGGACACGGATGGCCTGCCCCTTCAATCCCGTCACTCCCATGCCGCTCTCATTGCGTGCGCTGCTGCCACTCGGCTTGCTCGTTGGAGCCGTATCGGGGTGCCACAATTCGAAAACCAAGGGCGCCGGTCCGAGTCCGGACCGCTCCCAGCGCACGACCGTGACGTCGGACGACATCGACCGGGTCCATGGAGAGCCGATCGAAACGGTGCTGGCCGGCCGCATAGCGGGAGTTGTGGTAGAACGCACAGCTGACGGCGGTATCGCGGTCCGCATTCGAGGAACGTCATCCATCAACGCGAATACCCAGCCGCTTTACGTGATCGACGGCGTTCCGATCGTCCCCGGACCCGGCGGGAGCTTGACGGGGATCAACCCATACGATATCGCGTCGATCCAAGTACTGAAGGACGCGGCCAGCACGACAATGTACGG
>JBBSGP010000056.1:0-16426 GCA_038253885.1 Gemmatimonadales bacterium
AGCGCCACGCGCTCTGCCGGCTGCTTCAGCCCAGACCAGCGCGGCACCATCGCCGCGGCAATGTATGCGGGGCAGCACACTCCCGAAGACGCGGTGGTCTTCACGGCGAAGGAAGGAACGCTGGGCTACTATGCGCATCGGGGGGCCTTGCTTATCAGACCGGGGCTGAAGATGGATTCCACGGCTCCTCGGCTACCTGCACGACCAGCATGTGAGCTACATTCTGTTGGGTCACACGCAGTTCTTTCGAGCCATCGTTGGCGGCTCAGCTCGCCGGCATCTGCGGCCACCTGAAGGTGGCGGGTCAATTTCTGCCCCACACGTATCTGCTCCACGTCGGGGCCGACGCGCCATCGGACGACGGCCGCACCGCATGCCAGGCGATCGGGTATTACCTCTGGAGCGCGATCGAGCCGGCAGAGATTCTTGTCTGGTGACCGCCCGCTCGGGCGGTTGCCAGGGGCGCACGAACTGTTGCGCTGGCACACCGCCCCCCGTCTCAGGGCCTGGCGCTGCCTGGAAAGGCGACTGGGGAACAGGGCCTAACGACTACTGAGACAAGGCGTTACCCTCCTCTCACGTGCTCCCGGCGGCGCCGGGGCGACGGAGGGTGGGCGGCACGCCCGTTGCGCTGATGCTCCCCGACCCCATACTGGGGCCGATTACCCTCCGTCGCATTCCTTCGAAGGCTCTCTTGCTCACATCGGATACGAACTGTCTCGTCACCGGCGGCGCCGGCTTCATCGGCTCGCACGTCGCGGAGCGGTTGGTCGGCATGGGCTGCAGGGTGCGCGTCGTGGACAATCTGTCGACCGGAGATCGTGCCAACGTCGCCCATCTCGACGGACTGATCGACTTCGTCCTCGGAGATCTGTGCGACCCCGAGGTCTGTCGCCGGGTCGCGACGGGGATGGACGTGGTTTTCCACGTCGCCGCTCTGCCGAGCGTGCCGCGCTCTCTCGCCGACCCGTGGGGATCCCACGACGCGAACGTCAATGCCACCGTCCGTCTGCTCCAGGCGTGCCAGATGGCTGGTGTCCGTCGTGTCGTATACTCCAGCTCGAGCTCGGTGTATGGCGACACTCCGGAGCTGCCAAAGCTGGAATCCGCCGAGCCCCTGCCGCGCTCACCGTACGCGGCCTCGAAGCTCGCCAGCGAGCAATACGTGCTGGCGTACGCGCGAGCGGATCTCGTGGAAGGCGTGGCCCTGCGGTACTTCAATGTCTTCGGCCCGCGTCAGAGCCCGCATTCCGCGTACGCTGCCGTGGTGCCGTTGTTCTTCCAGGGTGCGCTCGACGGGAGGCGGGTGACGGTCTTCGGAGACGGCTCACAGACGCGCGACTTCACTTACGTGGAGAACGTCGTCATGGCGAACGTGCTCGCGGCCCAGGGCTCGGCGAGCGTGGTGTCGGGCCAGGTTGTCAACGTCGGTGCCGGAGAGCGGACATCGCTACGGGAGCTGTTGGCGTTGATACGCCGGATCACGGGGAGCGAGATTCCGGCCGACGAGCGCCCGCCCCGCGCGGGCGATGTGCGGGACTCGCTGGCCGGTCTCGACCGGGCGGCCCGCCTTCTGAACTACCGTCCGCTGGTGCGCCTCGACGACGGCTTGGGTCGCACCTGGGAGTGGATGCGCGATGGTGCGGCGGCGCAGCGCGCCGCGGGCCATGCCCCGCGCGGCGTAGAAGCGGTCCGTTAGACAGTGGCCGGGCCGGCGGCGCGCTCGTTGAGGGAGGCCGGTGAATGTTGAGCCGCATCGCGCTCATCTGTCTCCTCTGTCTGTTCGCCGTGTGGGTGATTTACCCTCTGGTCATGGCGGGGCTGGCGGCGTTGCTCTCGCGGCAGCCGCTTACCGAGGTGGGCAGCGAAGCGAGCTCCGAGCCGCGGGTGTCGGTGGTCCTGGCGACACGGGACGAGCTCGAAGCGGTGCGGGCACGCGTCGCCGATCTCGCCCGGACCGAGTACGATCCGGCACGGATGGATATCATCGTCGCGCGCGATCGACGGGCCGGGCCGATCGCGGCCGATGACCTTCGGGTCGAGGGTCTTCGGGTGACGAGCGTGGAAGGCGACGAGCCCGGCGGCAAGGCCGCAACACTGAACGCGGGTGTGCGCGCGGCGACGGGCGAGGTGGTGGTCTTCACCGACACCAATCAGCGCTTTCTTCCCGATGCGATTCGACGTCTGTGCCGGGCGGTGGGCCAGCCACGGGTCGGAGCGTCATCCGGACGCCTCGAGCTGGCGCCTTCCACTGGACGGCTCCCGTCACCGGCGGCCACCTACTGGTCGCTCGAGCGGTGGCTTCGCCGCCACGAGGCCGCTGTGCACTCGGCGATCGGGGTTACCGGAGCGATCTACGCGATGAGGCGGTCACTGTGGACGCCGCTGCCGGCCGGATTGATCCTCGACGACGTTTACACGCCCATGCGGCTCGTGCTGGCTGGCCATCGGGTGACATTCGTGGATGAAGCGCGCGCGATGGAGACGAGGCGCACGGCGGCGGGGCAGGAATACCGCCGGAAGGTGCGCACTCTCACGGGGGTACTGCAGCTCTGCGCATGGCTTCCGGATGTGCTCGTGCCCATTCGAAATCCGGTGTGGATCCAGTTCGTGTTCCACAAGCTGTTGCGACTGCTGACCCCGTATTGGGTACTCGGCGTCGCCCTCTGGAGCGGGATCTTCGCGCTCCGGGCGCTCGCCGATCATCCGGATGCCGGACTGGTCCTGCTGGCTTCGCTGCTCCTCATCACGCTGCTGACCAGCGGCCGCCCGTTGCGAGCGGCTCGGGCGATCGTGGTGGAGGGATTGCTGATCCAAGTGGCGATCGTGGTCGCGACGGCGAATGGCGTGCGCGGTCGCTGGGACGTGTGGCACAACTAGTGGACTGTAACTCAAGTGCCGCTCACACGGATGCGGCGAGCGGGAGTGGAGTAACTCCAGACGAAGGGGTGACAGTGCTTGTTGTGGGCGCGGATATAGTGCAGCAGCTTGCGCCGCAGATCGGCCGTCGAGGTGAAGATGCCCCGCGCGATGCAGTCGCGTTCGATCTTGGCAAACCAGAGCTCGACCTGATTGAGCCAGGAACTGTAGGTGGGCGTGTAATGCATGTGCACGCGCGGATGGGCGCCGAGCCAGGCGGTGACGGCCTTCGTCTTATGGGCGGAGAGGTTATCGGCGATCAAATGGATCTCGCGTCGCGGCGGCTGCGTGGCGACGACTCGATCGAGAAAGGCGAGGAAGTCCTGGCTCGTATGCCGGGCCGCCGTCATTCCTTCCACGGCGCCGGTGCCGACGTTGAGCGCGGCATAGAGGGAGAGCGTCCCGTGCCGGATGTACTCGAAGCCGTGTCGCTCGGCGCGTCCCGGGGAGAGCGGCAGAATCGGATCGCGGCGATCGAGGGCCTGGATCGTGGTCTTCTCATCGACGCAGAAGACCACCGCGTGCTCGGGCGGCTTGAGGTACAGGCCAATGACATCGGCCGCCTTCCGCTCGAAGTCGGGGTCGGGACTCGCGACATAGCGCTCCAGCCGATGGGGCTGGAGGCCCGCGCGGCGCCAGACGCGCGCCACCGTCATGTGACTGATCCCGAGGCGCGCCCCCAAGCGGCGGCTGGTCCAATGGGTGAACGGGGGCGGCGGGGCCTGCTGGGTGAGCGCCAGAATCTTCGCTTCCCGCGCCGGCGCGAGCCGATCGCCGCGTCCGCTGCGGGCCGCGTCATGCAGGCCCGCGACGCGGTGCTCCTCAAAGCGTTTCCGCCAGCGGGTGAGCGTGGTCGAACTCAGCTCCAGCCGGGCTCCGAGCACCGGGTACGGCTCCCCGTCGGCAATCGCCAGGATGACGCGCGCGCGCTGGGCCAGCCCGGCCGCAATCGTGCGCGATCGACTCATCGCCTCGAGCTCGGCCCGTTCCCGGCCCGACAGCTCGAGCGGGTAAGGAGAGGTGAACATGCGCCAAGATACCACCCTCCTATCATCAACGCAACTTTAGTTACAGCCCACTAGCCATGCCGAAAGCGCTCAAGCGAGGCGCGCTGCGCGCGTTCAAGACCCTCGGCCTGTTCGACGCGGCCCGGAACAGCCAGTGGCGAACCGACCGGCTGCTGATCCTCTGCTATCACGGCGTGTCGCTGGACGACGAGCATGAATGGGACGGCGCGTACTACATGAGCGCGACCGCGTTCGAGGATCGGCTGCGCACCCTGAGTGAGGGCGGCTACTCGGTGCTTCCCCTCTCCGAGGCGGTGCAACGGCTCTACGCCAGGACGCTGCCGGAGCGCAGCGTCGTCCTCACATTCGATGACGGCCTCTCTGATTTCGCGCAGCGGGCGTACCCACTCCTCAGGAAGTATGGGTTCCCAGCGACGGTCTATCTCACGACCTACTACTGCCGGTACAACAAGCCGGTGTTCGGCATGTTCTGCTCGTATGTCCTGTGGAAGGCACGTGGACGCATCGTCGATCCGGAAGGGCTCGCGGGCGCGAGCCGGGGGGAGCGGTGGGACCTTCGCAGCGACGGCGGTCGCGCGGAGGCTCACCGGGCGATCCTGCGATACGCCGACGAGCAAGGCCTGAGTGCGGAGCAGAAGAACGATCTCGCCGAGCGACTGTGCCGGCGATTGGGGGTCGACTACGATGCGCTGGCCGCGAAGCGTTTGCTGCACCTGATGACGCCCGAAGAAGTATCGGCGCTCGCCCGCGAGGGAGTGGACTTCCAGCTTCACACCCACCGACACCGGACTCCGCGGGACCGCGCCCTGTTCCTGCGCGAGATCGCCGACAACCTGGCACAGCTTCGGGACCTCACAGGGTCGGAGGCCGCGCATTTCTGCTACCCGAGCGGCGTCCATCGCCCCGAGTTTCTTCCATGGCTCGAGGAATGTGGAGTGGTCTCCGCGACGACCTGTGAGTCGAAGCTGGCCAGCAGTGATACGTCGCCGTTGCTGCTGCCGCGGATGGTGGACACGAGCAACATCGCGCCGGTGGAGTTCGAGAGCTGGCTGACCGGCGTCGGCGGCTTGTTGCCGCGGCGGTCGAGGGGCGAGGGGAGGATGGCGCCACGATGACGAGGGTCTCGCTGCACGAGCTGGGGCGCACCGCCCGGAAGCTGCGCGGGCGCCGCTTTGCCGAGCTGCGCGAGCGGACGGAGCAGATGACATCGGCTCGGCTCGAGCGATGGGGGCTCTCATCACGGTCGAGAGAGCTTCGCGATGCCGAGCTCGACGGGCTGCTCGATCGGGAGCTCATCCCGTCGACGGCGCCCGATGCTCCGCTGCGGCACTTTCGCGAGCGGTCGCGTCCGCGCTTCTTCGCCGGGTTCGAGGACCGCGGCGCCACGCTCGCTCTCTTGCGCCAGCGATGCCCGGATGCGGAGCCGTCGGTGCGCGCGCGCGCCGACCGGATCCGCACCGGTCGCTTCGATCTTCTGGGTCACGAGCAGCTGTTCTTCGGGGACCCGACGGACTGGCAGCTCGATCCGATGAGCGGCAAGCGTGCGCCCGCGATTCACTGGAGCCGCATTCCGTACCTGAAGTCCGAGATCGTCGGCGATCACAAGGTCGTGTGGGAGCTGAACCGCCACCAGTACTTCCTCAGCCTCGGCCAGGCGTACTGGTACAGCGGTCGCGAGGAGTACGCGCAGACCTTCGCCCGGCATCTCTCCCAGTGGATGGATGCCAATCCGCCCAAGCGCGGCATCAACTGGGCGAGCAGCCTCGAAGTGGCGTTTCGCGCGATCTCGTGGCTCTGGGCGCTGCATTTCTTTCGTGACTCCGCCGCGCTCACTCCCGCGCTTTACCGTCGGGTGCTGGCCTTCCTGTACGTCCACGCGCGTCACCTGGAGCGCTACCTCTCCACCTATTTCAGCCCCAACACGCATCTCACCGGCGAGGCGCTCGGCCTGCTCTACCTCGGCACGCTCCTGCCCGAGATCGAGGGTGCGACGCGGTGGCGAGAGACGGGGTGGCGGATTCTCCTGGAGCAGCTGGAGCGGCAGCTGCTCCCGGACGGCGTGTACTTCGAGCAGGCGACATACTATCAGCGCTACACCGCCGACTTCTATCTTCACGCGACAATTCTGCGGGACGTGAACGGCGCACCCGTGCCGCCGCGCGTCCGAGCTCGACTGGCGTCGGCGCTCGATCACCTCGTCGCGCTGACCCGGCCCGATGGCACGACGCCGTTGATCGGGGACGACGACGGCGGTCAGCTCGCGCCCCTCGACCAGCGCGCGCCAAACGACTTTCGGGCCGTGCTCGCCACCGGGGCGGCGCTGCTCGCGCGTGCAGACTACGCGTTCGCCGCTGGTGGCCTAGCGGCCGAGACGATCTGGCTCCTCGGGTCGGCTGGCGTGCGCCGCTTCGAGTCGCTCGCGCCGGCGCCGCCGGCGGGCGGCTCGCGCGCGTTCACCGCTGGCGGATACTACGTGATGCGCGATGGCTGGGGACCTGATGCCAATCATGCCGTGATCGATTGCGGACCCCACGGCACCCATAGCTGCGGTCACGCCCACGCGGATGCGCTCGCCATCGAGATCGCCGCCCAGGGCAGAGCGCTCCTGGTCGACCCCGGGACGTACACGTATACCGCGTCCGCGGACGAGCGAGACCGGTACCGCTCGACCGAGGCTCACAACACGTTGACGGTGGATGCTACTTCCTCCTCCGAGCCGGCCGGCCCGTTCGCGTGGGGCAGTATCGCGACGGCGACCGCGGAGAAGTGGATGTCGCATCCGCGCTTCGATTTCTTCGAGGGGTCACACGACGGTTACACCCGGCTGCCGGACCCAGCCGTGCATCGCCGGTCAGTGCTCTTCCTCAAGGAGGACTACTGGATCGTCCGGGATCGTCTGGAGGCGCGGGGACCCCATAGTGTAGCCATCCACTTCCACGCCGCCCCGGACGTCGTGGCGACGGTGACGGATCCCGGCACCGTCGAGCTCCGCCACGCGGGGGGAGGCGGGCTGACGCTGACGGCGGTCGCTCCGGGAGCGACGCTCAACTGCGGCGACGGCTGGGTGTCGCCGGCATACGGCGCTCGCCGCCGGGCGCCCGTCTGCACGATCACCCTCGCGGGCTCGGGCTCGCAGGAGGTGATCAGCGTGCTGGTGCCAACGTCAGTCGGGGAGCACCACACCGTTCGGGCGACGGAGATCGCCGACATGGCGGGGGGAGGGCGGTTGCTCGTCGTGGCGGGCTCCCGGAATCGGGACCTTCTTCTGGTCGGCGACGGGGTGGACCGGAGCTTCGCGCTGGACGGTGAGCGCATCGACACCGATGCCGCGTGGCTCTGGCTGCGCCACTCCCTCGGCGGCAGCGCCGCGACGGAGTTCTGCCTGGTGAGTGGGAGCTATCTCGCACTCGATGGGATGGACGTGCTGCGGCGCGCTCGCCGCGCGGCGTTCGCCGTTGGGCGGCGCGACGCCGGCGAGTGGCTCGTCGAGGCGGACGGTGGCGAGGGGGGCGCGAACGCGGAGCGCGAGAGCCCGCGAAGGCCCGTGGATGACGGGCCGGACGCCGCCGCGGTCGGACGAGTCGGCTCGGCTTCATTCCCGGGCGGAGGCTGATCGACAATGTGCGGCATCTGCGGTATCGCACTCTCCTCGCGATCGGGCTCTACCATGAACGTGCGGGCGCTGGAGCGCATGCGCGACGTGCTCACTCATCGCGGGCCCGATGGGTCGGGACTCTTCATCGATGGGAATGTCGCTCTCGGGCACCGACGACTGAGCATCATCGACGTCGCCGGGGGTCACCAGCCGATGGCGAGCGATGATGGGATGATGCACATCACCTACAACGGCGAGATCTACAATCACCCCGAGCTCCGGGCCACGCTCGAAGCCGAAGGCCACCCATACCGCACTCGATGCGACACGGAGACCGTGCTCCGGATGTACGAGCGCGACGGAGCGCGCTCGCCGGAATCTCTGCGCGGCATGTTCGCCTACGCGATCTGGGACCGGCGACGAGCGGGAGGGGAGCTGTTTCTCGCTCGGGATCGCTTCGGCGTGAAGCCGCTCTATTACACGCTCACGGCCGACGGCTCGCTGTACTTCGCGTCCGAGATCAAGGCCATCCTGGCGGCCGGAGCCGTCACCCCCGCGCTCAACCTGCCAAAGCTCCCCGAGTATCTCGCCAACCACTCGACGTTCGGCGACGACACGCTGTTCGAGGGGGTCCATCGGCTGGCTCCCGGGCACACGCTCCGGTGGCGAGACGGCGAGGTGAAGATCGATCGCTTCTGGGAGCTCAGCTTCCAGCCATCCGCGAGCGAAGGCGGGACGCGGAGCGATGCCGACTACATCGCGGAGTACGGGCAGCGCTTCCGTGAGGCGGTGCGGATGCGGCTCATGTCCGATGTGCCACTCGGGATGTTCCTGTCGGGCGGCATCGATTCGGCGTCGATCACCGCTGCCATGAGCCAGCTGGTGGACGGTCCGATCAAGACGTTCTCGGTTGCCTTCGCGGAGCGCGAGGCAAACGAGCTGGAGTACGCGCGTCTCGTCGCCGATCGTTATCGGACGGACCATCACGAGGTGGTCGTGACACCGGCCGACTTCTTCGGCGCGGTGCCGCGGATGATCTGGCACGAGGATGAGCCGATGGCGCATCCGTCGAGCGTCGCCCTCAACTTCGTGTCGCGACTGGCCGCCGAACGAGTGAAGGTCGTGCTCACCGGGGAGGGGAGCGATGAGACGCTGGGAGGCTATGGCCGCTATCGCACGACGCTCTTCAACCTCGGGATCGGACGGCGCTACCAGTCGCTCTTGCCCGAGAGGCTGCGCGACGTCGTGAGGCGAGGCGTGGAGTCCCTCCCCGTGAAATCGCGAGTCCGCCGGAAGCTGGTGCGCACATTCCTGGCGCTGCCGGCCGATCTCGACACGCTGTACTTCGACAACTTCGCCGTCTTCTCACGGGCCAGGCAGGATCAGATGCTGTCGCCGGCGATCCGCGCTTCTCTCGCGGACGCCGATCCCTACGCGACCGTGCATCGCGTCCAGGCGCAATGCGATGCCCGGACGCTGCTGAACCTGCTGCTGTTCGTGGACACGAAGACGTATCTGCACGAGCTTCTGATGAAGCAGGACCAGATGAGCATGGCGGCGTCGATCGAGAGCCGCGTTCCCTTCCTCGACCACCCGTTGGTGGAGTTCGCGGCCCGGCTTCCGGACCGGATGAAGATTCGCGGCCTGACGACGAAGTACGTGCTGCGCCGAGCGATGGCTGACGCGCTGCCGCCGGAAATCCTGAGCCGCGGCAAGATGGGCTTCCCCGTTCCCGTGGGAAGCTGGTTCCGCGGACAGTACAGACGGGTGCTCGACGAGTTCGTGCTTGGCGACCGCGCACTGGCCCGCGGGCTGTTCGAGCCGGCTTACCTGCGCGGACTCGTGGCCCGCCACACCGCCGGCGACGAAGATCACTCGGAGCGCCTCTGGTCGCTGGTGAACTTCGAGGTGTGGCAGCGGATGCAGTTCGACGGCGAGCCAGTCGAGGACATCGATCTCGAGGTGGGCGGCGGGAGGGCGGCCCCCTCTCTTCCACCGCTGACAACCACGACGCGATGACGGACGTCTTCTCGATCGGCCACGCTCCATGACCACGACGCTGAGCATCTTCGGCCTGGGCTACGTCGGGTGCGTGTCGGCGGCGTGCTTCGCCAAGGAGGGCAACACCGTCATCGGTGTCGATGTATCGCAGGCAAAAGTGGATATGATCAACGCCGGAACGGCGACGATCGTCGAGCACGGGATCGGGGAGCTGGTGGCCGATATGGTCGGAAGCGGCCGACTGGCCGCCACGCGCGACGTGAGCGAAGCGGTGAAGCGATCGAGCATCTCGCTGATCTGCGTCGGAACGCCGAGTCGGGCGAACGGAGGGCTCGACCTGGCGTACGTGCAGCGCGTCGCGAGTGACATCGGCAGCGCGTTCCGCGACAAGACCGAGCGGCACACGGTGGTGTTGCGAAGCACGGTGTTGCCCGGGACGACGGCAACCGTGGTCGTGCCGGCGCTCGAGGAGGCGTCGGGCAAGACGGCGGGGCAGGACTTCGATGTGGCGATGAACCCGGAGTTCCTGCGTGAAGGGACGTCCATCCGCGACTTTCACGAGCCCCCGTTTACCCTCATCGGAGCCGACGACCCCCGCGCTGCCGAGGCGGTGCGGGCGCTGTATCGGGGAATTCACGCTCCGGTGCACGTCACCGCGACGAACGTCGCCGAGATGATCAAGTATGCCTGCAACAGCTTTCACGGGCTCAAGGTCAGCTTCGCGAACGAGATCGGCAGCGTCTGCAAGGCGCTCGGCGTGGACAGCCACGAGGTGATGCGGATCTTCTGCGAGGACACAAAGCTCAACATCTCGCCGGCATACCTGCGACCCGGCTTCGCCTTCGGCGGCTCCTGCCTGCCCAAGGATCTGCGGGCGGTGGTGCACAAGGCGAGACAGCTGGACATCGAGACCCCGCTTCTGGCGGCGACGCTGGAGAGCAACGAGAAGCAGATCGCTCGTGTGTACGACATGGTGAAAGCCACCGGAGCCCGCCGTGTCGGCGTGCTCGGCCTGGCATTCAAGGCGGGAACCGACGACCTGCGCGAGTCCCCGCTGGTCGCGCTGATCGAGCGGCTCATCGGCAAGGGAGTGCAGCTGGCCATCTACGACCGCGACGTCTCGCGCGCCAATCTCATCGGTGCGAACCGCGAGTACATCGAGCGGGAGATCCCGCACATCTGGTCGCTCATGCGCCCCAGTGTCCGCGACGTGCTCGACTTCGGCGAGGCGATCGTGATCGGCAACAATACGCGCGAGTTCCGGGAGATCGAGCCGGCGCTCCGCGATGGCCAGGTGGTGATCGACCTCGTCCGCGCCTTCGGAGGGCGCATCTCCGACCATGGTGCGTACCAGGGCGTGGCGTGGTGAGCGAGTCGATGCGCGTCCTCTGGGTCAAAGCCGGCAAGATTCTTCCCGTCGATACAGGCGGAAAGATCCGCTCGTACAACATCCTCCGGCAGCTCGCGGTGAGGCACGAGATGACGTTCCTGTCCTACTACGGGGGCGCCCGCGATGAGAGCTACGAGCAGGATCTCTCAGGCCGTCTGCCGGGGGCTGTAGCGCTCCATACCGGACTCGGGCCGACCGGAGCAACAGGTCTCGGCCTCGACTACATCCGGCATCTGCCATCAGCGGCTCCGTACGCCGTCACCAAGTTCACGTCGGTCGAGGTGCGCCGCCGCGTCGCCGAGTGGCTGTCGGAGCCGCGCTTCGATGTGGCGGTCTGCGATTTTCTCTCTGCGTCGCTGAATTTCCCCCCCGCTCCGGCCACGCCCGCCGTTCTCTTCCAGCACAACGTCGAATCGGCGCTCTGGGAGCGCCAGGCGGCTCACGAGCCGAACATCGTGAAGCGCGCCGCGTTCTCGATCGAGGCCAGCAAGATGCGGCGCTATGAGCGAACGGCCGTCAACCGCTTCCATCACGTGATCGCGGTGTCGGAGCACGACCGAAGCCTCATGGCGAAGATTGTCGATCCGTCGCGCATCACGGTCGTGCCCACGGGCGTGGATGTGGCGCACTATCGGACGGCGCGCGACGCCGCCGGGGGCAACGACGGGCCGGTGGTGCTGTTTCTCGGCTCGATGGACTGGGAAGCCAACGTCGACGGCGTGGACTATTTCTGCCGCGAGATCTGGCCGCGCATAAACGCCGCGGTGCCAGAGGCTCGCTTCCGCGTCGTCGGGCGCAATCCGCACCCGCGGATCCAGAAACTTGCCACGGCGTCGGTCGAGCTAGTGGGGGGGGTGCCGTCGGTGCTTCCCCACCTCGCGGCCGCGACAGCGTTCGTCGTCCCGCTCCGGATCGGGGGCGGAACTCGGCTCAAGATCTATGAGGCGATGGCTGCCGGCCGTGCCGTCATCTCGACGAGAGTGGGCGCCGAGGGTCTCGACGTCCGGGACGGCGAGAACATCCTCCTGGCCGACGCGCCAAACGCGTTCGCGGATGCTGTCGTGCGCGTGTTGCGCGACCGCGAGCTGAGACTGCGGCTCGAGAACGCGGGGGCAGCGCTCGCCGCTCGTTACGACTGGTCGAGGATCGCCGAGCGGTTCGCTGGCATCCTCGCAGCTGTCAGCGGCTCTCCTCTCCGCGCCGAGCGTCACCCGGAAGCGGCCGTCCCCGCGAGCGCGAGACCAGCGTGAGGGTGCTTGTGCTGGACGGGAACGAGAATCAGGCAGTCGCGGCCGTGCGCTCACTTCGACGTGCGGGCCATGAGGTCGTGGTCGGCTCCGCCACCGCATGGTCCAAAGCGGGATGGTCGCGTGATTCCGGGGGCACTTTCGTTTACCCGGACCCGCAGGGCGACGCCGAGGGGTTCGTTCGTCGCGTCGCCGAAGAAGCGCGTCGAGTGGCTGGAACTCTGGTCCTGCCGATGACCGAGCGATCGACGCTGCCTCTATCGGCGCGACGAGACATCATCATAGCCGCCGGCGGACGGCTCGTGCTTCCGCCACACGAGACGATCCTCCGCGCCTTCGACAAGCAGGAGATGGCACGACTCGCGCAGTCGCTCGGCATCGCCGTGCCTCGAGGGCAGCTGGTCACGACCGAGCAGGACGCGGCACGGATTGCCGCAACGGTGATCTATCCCGTCGTGCTGAAGCCGCGAAGCTCGGAGGAGATCTCGGCAGCGGGAAACCCGGCGCCCACCGGAGCGCCCCGATACGCGAGCACCCCCGACGAGCTCCTCAGGGCGTACACCGAGCTCCGCATGCGCTGTGCTTCCGTTCTGATCCAGGAGTACGTCGCCGGCACCGGTGCGGGTTACTTCGCCCTGATGCGGCACGGAGAGCTGCGCGGCGAGTTCGCGCACCGCCGACTCCGGGACGTGCGACCGACGGGATCCGGAAGCGCCCTGCGCGTGAGCGTTTCGCCCGATCCGCGGGTGCGTGAGGCGTCGCTGGCCATTCTCGGCGCGCTGGTCTGGCACGGCGTGGCGATGGTCGAGTTCCGCATCCGCCCGGACGGAACACCGGTCTTCCTGGAAGTGAACGGACGCTTCTGGAATTCTCTGGCGCTGGCAGTCTACGCGGGCGCGGACTTCCCGGCCGCGCTCGCCCTGATGGCCGAGCATGGCGATGTGCCTCCCCTCGCGCCGGCGCGAGCCGGAGTGCGTTGCCGTTGGTTGCTCGGAGACGCGCGACATCTCGTAGCGGTGTGGCGCGGGGCGCCGACCGGCTACCCGGAGCGTTTTCCCGGACGTCTCCGCACTCTGCTCTCGGTCGTTCGGCCGGTAGCGGGAACGCGCCACGACAATTTCATGCTCCGCGATCCACTGCCGGAGATCGGCGACTGGATGCACTTCTTCCTGCGCCGCGTGCCGAATGCGCTCCGGCGCGCGGCGCGCCGAGCCTCGCATCTGCGGGAAGCCCGTGCTTAAGGGCGCCCTGCACGTGCACAGCGTCTACTCCGACGGTGAGCTGACGCTTGGCGAGCTGCGCGAGCGCTTTCTTCGCGCCGGATGCGATTTCGCGTGCGTCACCGACCATGCCGACGCTTTCGACGATGAGCGCGTCCGGGCGTACGAACGCGAGTGCGACAGCCTGTCGGACGATCGCTTTCGGTTCTTGGCTGGCCTGGAGTTCGGATGCCTCCGCCACATGCACATCGTCGGCTATGGCGTAACGAGCCTGACCGATAGCGCCGACCCCGAATGGGTGATAGACCACATCGCTCGCGCCGGCGGGGTGTCGGTCATCGCCCACCCGGCGTCCAACGCTTTCGAGTGGATCGAGAGCTTCGCGACGTTGCCAAACGGGGTGGAGGTGTGGAACTCGAAGTACGATGGGCGCTATGCACCGCGGCCCGCGACGTTCGCAGTGGTGGGACGGCTGAGGCTGCGTCGCCCCGATCTGCGCGCGTTCTACGGCATGGATTTCCACTGGCGCACGCAGTTCTCCGGCCTGTTCACGCTCGTGGATGCCCCCGACGCGTCGCGTGCCGCGGTTCTGTCGGCGCTGGCACGCGGCGACTACGTCGGCCTCAAGGATGGCCTCGAGCTTCCATCGAGCGGGGCGGTTCCCGAGGCACTGCTGGCGCGCTTCGGTCGGATCCACGGGCGGTCAGCCCGCGTGCGGGCGCTGCTCAAATCGGTGAGACGCTTGAGTGGCCGTGTGGGAGCCACCATTCCGGCGCCGGTGAAGGCTCAGCTGCGACGCCTGTTCTGATGAGCGGCGGCTTCGTCATCCTGATGTATCACGAGCTGGAGCTGCCCGCTCGCGATCTCTGCGAGTCGGGGGCGGGTTATCGCCGCTACGCCGTAACAGCCGCGGACTTTCGCGCTCAGCTCGCGCGACTGGACGAGCGAGCGGCTCGAGCCACCGGTGTGTCGGAGGCGCTCGCCGGAGCGCCGCTGTCGCCGACGGTCGCGATCACATTCGATGACGGCTGCGAGACCGACCTCATCGCGGCCGCGCCGGCACTCGTGGAGAGGGGGTGTGGCGCTACCTTCTACGTGACGGCGGGCCGACTGGGCCAGCGCGGTCATCTCGACGCGCGACAGCTCCGGGAGCTGGGCGATCTCGGCTTCGAGATCGGCTGTCATTCGATGACTCATGCCTACCTGGCGGGACTGTCGCCGGCGCGGCTCGAGGAAGAGATCGGAGCATCGAAGGACCACCTCGAGTGTGTGACGGGCCGGCGAGTGATCTCGCTCTCCTGTCCGGGCGGTCGATGGAGTCGGCGCGTGGCCGACGCGGCGCGGGCACGCGGCTACGAATCCGTGGCGACGAGCCGGATCGGCACCGTGTCGCCGCAGGCCGATGCCTTCGATCTGCCGCGGGTGGCCATCATGCGTGACATGTCAGTGGCGGACGTCGAGGCGGTGACGCGCGCACACGGCTTGCGGGCGCGCCGCGTCCGGGCGGCAGCCCTCGATGCCGCCAAGCGAGTGCTCGGCGATACGGCGTACGAACGCCTGCGGTCGACCGCATTGGGCTCGGGCTGAGCTATTGCGCGTTCTCCTTCTGGGTCCCTATCCACCACCTCATGGAGGTGTGCAGACGCACCTCGTCTCACTTCGGCGTGCTCTGCTGGACCGCGGCATCCCGTGCACGGTGGTCAACATCACACGGCACCGGCGCGCCGACGCGGATGGAGTGTACTACCCGAAAAATACGCTGCAGCTGCTGAGACTGCTGCGGAAGCTTCCGAGCGACGTGATCCATCTTCAACTGGGAGGCAATCTGTCCACCCGCCTCCTCGGGCTCGCCTGGGTGTGCTCTCTGCTGCCTCGCAGAAAAACGGTGCTCACCTTTCATTCGGGTGGATATCCTTCATCGGACGAAGGGCGAGCTGCCAGCCCCCGCACGTTGCACGGTGTGGTGCTGCGGCGTCTCGATCATCTCATCGGTGTCAACGCGGAGATCGTGGCGTTCTTTCGCCGGCTCGGCTGCGCCCCCGAGCGGGTGAGCTTGATCCTGCCGCACGCCGTCGATCTCGCACGTCGCGGGACTGGGTCCGAACAAGGCCCCGATGTTGCCCTGCCCAACGACCTGCGGCGATTCTTCGATTCCCACAGGCCGAACATCCTCTCAGTGGGCGGGTTGGAGCCGGAGTACGATGTCTCCCTTCAGCTGTCCCTCCTGACCGAGCTGCGGCGATCGCACCCGAGTGCCGGCCTCATCATCATTGGACCGGGGAGCCTCGAGGCGAAGCTGCGCGAGCACATCGCGGCCATGCCTGATGCCGAACACGTGCGGCTCTGCGGGGACGTGCCCCACGCCGATACGCTCCGGGCAATGGCGAGCAGCGACATCGTCCTCCGCACCACACTCTACGATGGCGATTCCATCTCCGTGCGCGAGGCCCTTCACCTCGGCGTGCCCGTCCTGGCGACCGACAACGGTATGCGCCCGCGGGGAGTGCGGCTCTTTCCCGTTGGGGATCTGCATGGCCTGCTTCGACTGGTACTTCACACGTTGAATGAGCCGGCCCAACCATGCGCGGGACATGGCGGCAACGACGGAAGAGAAAACATCGCCGCTGTCTTGGCACTCTACGAACGGCTCATCTCCGGGGGATTCGCCGGTCGCAGAGAATCCTGACGCGACTACCCCGGAGCGCGCCAGTGCTGGAGGAAACAGATCCGCAGCATGGGCTCGATCGGCATCGACAGCCGCCCCCGGCGCGGCCGCAGGGAGTGCGGCGCCAAAGCTTCTAATTCGTCGGGCTATGCTGGCACGGTCGCGTCCTTAGGGGAGGACGACTCCGCGGGTGGCGGTGGCGACGGCGTCGACATCGGCACCGAGGTCCTTGCCGTCCGTGCCGGCGTTGCGGTAGGGGCTACCGGCGGTGAGGTGGAAGTCGCCGCCGGCAAAGTTCAGAAAGCCGACCGCGCTCGCACTCGTCGGGAAGAAGTTGCCGGAGGGATACGTCCCGTTACTC
>JBBSGP010000057.1:0-16191 GCA_038253885.1 Gemmatimonadales bacterium
ACGACGGCCGCATCGCCGCCCTCAACCGGGGCGCTCGGCTCCCGGCCACCGACATCGCCGTGGTGCACCGCTCCGACGGCAGCGGGACGACCTACATCTTCTCCGATTATCTCGCCGCGGTGAGCCCCGAGTGGGCGAAGGTGCCGGGCAAGGGAAAGGAGCTGCAGTGGCCCGTGGGGCTCGGGGGCAAGGGGAACGAGGGAGTGGCCGGCCAGGTGAAGCAGACGCCGGGCGCGATCGGCTACGTCGAGCTCGTCTACGCCAAGCAGAACAAGCTGAGCTACGCCGCGCTCCGGAACGCCGCCGGTGTCTTCGTGCTGCCGAGCGTCGAGGCCGTGACGGCCGCCGCCGCCGCCAGCGCCGAGAAGTTCCCCGCCACCACCGACTACCGCGTCTCCATCGTCAACGCACCCGGCAAGAGCTCGTACCCGATCTCCTCCTTCACCTTTCTATTGGTGCCTCGCGTGATCGGCGATGCGACGAAGGGGAAGAAGCTGGTGGACTTCATTCGCTGGGCCCTGACGGATGGGGAGCGAACGGCCGCTCCTCTCGACTACGCGCCGCTTCCTGAAAGTCTGGTGAAGCAGCTGGGAACGAAATTGGACTCCATCGAGGTCGGTCGCGGCGCATGACAGCGGGCGGGAGCCCGGCACCCGCTGCGGCCGCCTCGCCGCGGCCGGCCCGACCTGTCTTCACCCTTCGCCTCGACGGCACGGCGGTTGGCGACCGGATCTACCGGAGCGCGATCACATTCTTCGCGCTCTGTGTGCCGGCGCTGCTCCTCCTCCTCGCAGTCGAGATCGCGCGAGCGGGGTGGCCGGCTTTTCGCGCTTTCGGTTTCGGTTTCCTGACGACCAGCGACTGGGATCCTGTCGCCGGCCATTTCGGCGCAGCGCCGGCCATTTTCGGCACTGTCGTCTCATCGATCATCGCGCTTGTCATCGCGACGCCGCTCGCGATCGGGGTGGCGATCTTCCTCTCGGAATTCGCCCCGGCATGGCTGAGACAGCCGCTCGCGTTCCTCGTCGACCTCCTGGCGGCGATTCCGAGCGTCGTCTACGGCCTGTGGGGGATCTTCGTCCTCGTTCCGATCATGCGGACCACGGTGATGCCCTTTCTCCGCGACACGCTGCATCTGGGCGCGACCCCGCTGTTCTCCGGACCAGCGTACGGTCCGAGCATGCTCTCGGCGGGACTGATCCTGGCGATCATGGTTTTGCCGTACATCTCCTCGGTGTCGCGCGAGGTTCTGCTGGCCGTGCCGCGCTCGCAGCGCGAAGCCGCGCTGGCTCTGGGCGCGACCAGATGGGAGTCGATCTCGCGGTCGGTGATCCCGTTCGCACGGTCCGGAATTATCGGCGGGATCATCCTGGGTCTGGGACGCGCGCTCGGGGAGACGATGGCCGTGACGATGCTCATCGGCAACCGCCCGGAGATCTCGGCATCGCTGTTCGCGCCGGGATACACGATGGCGTCACTGATTGCGAACGAATTCAGCGAGGCATCCGGCGATCTGCACCTGGCGGCGCTCATGGCGGTGGGTCTGACCCTCTTCGTCATCACCCTGATCGTGAATGCGATCGCCCGCTGGCTCGTCTGGCAGGTCTCGCGCAACTCAGTCGGACGTGCTGGATGACCGCGCCGGCGACCGCGGCGCCGCGCCCGGGTCAGCGCCAGCGGATCACCGCCGAGCGCGCCGCCCGGTCGATCCGGCGGCGACGCGTCCGCAGTGGCATCATGGCCGGGCTCGTTGGCGTGGCTGCCATTCTTGCCACGTTGCCCCTGCTCTTCATCCTCTTTCATCTGATCCGCGAGGGTGCCGCGGCTGTCACGCCTCGATTCTTCACTGCCATGCCGAAGCCGGTGGGAGAGACGGGCGGCGGCATGGCGAACGCCATTGTGGGGACATCGATTCTCATCGTCATCGCGAGCGGCCTGGGATTGCCCGTCGGGGTCGGCGCCGGGCTCTTCCTCGCCGAGCAGCGCGGAACGCTCCTCGCGAATGTGGTTCGCTTCCTGTCGGACGTGCTCAACGGATTGCCGTCCATCGTGATGGGTATCTTCGCGTGGCAATTTCTCGTGCGCCCCGTCCACCACTTCTCGGCGCTGGCTGGCGGTGTGGCCCTCAGCGCGATGATGATCCCGATGGTCGCGCGGACCACCGAGGAGATGGTCCGGCTCGTTCCCGTATCCCTGCGCGAGGCCGCGCTGGCGCTCGGCTATTCACGAGCCCGCACGTCACTGACGGTTGTGCTCCGCACCGCGGCGGCCGGGATCGTCACCGGCGCGCTGGTGGCGATCGCACGCATCGCTGGCGAAACCGCGCCGCTGCTGTTCACGGCTTTTGGCAATCAGTTCTGGTCGGTCAGGCCGGGACAGCCGATCGCCGCCCTTCCACTCCAGATTTTCACCTATGCCGTCAGCCCCTATGACGAGTGGCACGCCCAGGCCTGGACCGGCGCTCTCGTCCTCATTCTACTCGTCCTCGTCATCAGCGTCGCCGCCCGCTTCGCGACTCGAGCCCGTTTCGGAGCCGGTGCCGGAGACTGAGCGGCTGATCCGGAGGATCACCGCTGCCGAGCGCTCGACGGCGGTGGCGCCGGGTTCCAGCCGGCCTCGCGTCGAGACCAGATTGTTGAGCGCTTTTTTTGGCGGGACCGCCGCCGTCCGCGAGTTGTCCATGACGATCGCCGACCGGCAGGTGACCGCCATCATTGGACCCTCGGGCTGTGGGAAGTCCACGCTCCTGCGATGCCTCAACCGCATGCACGAGACGGTGCCGACAGCACGGGTCGAAGGGCAGGTGCTTCTCAGCAGCGGGTCCGGTGCCGAGACGCGCGACATCTATGACCGCGGCGTCAACGCCAACTCGGTGCGCAAGCACATCGGCATGGTCTTCCAGCGTCCGACGCCCTTCCCCTCCCTATC
This sequence comes from Gemmatimonadales bacterium, assembly GCA_038253885.1. Taxonomy (GTDB): domain Bacteria; phylum Gemmatimonadota; class Gemmatimonadetes; order Gemmatimonadales; family Gemmatimonadaceae; genus JALZAQ01. The sequence continues at coordinate 2,929 of JBBSGP010000057.1, forward strand.
GATCCGCGACAACGTCGCAGCGGGACTGGTGGTGCTCGACCGGGCCCGGCTCGCTCGCGCCGATCGGGAGGGGGTGGTCGAGCGGGCACTGCGCCGCGCCGCGTTGTGGGACGAGGTGAAGGACCGACTGACGACGAGCGCCGTTGGACTGTCCGGCGGCCAGCAGCAGCGTCTCTGCATCGCGCGCGCCCTGGCGACCGAGCCGGAAGTGCTGCTGCTCGACGAGCCCACCGCGTCCCTCGATCCGATCAGTACGCAGCGCGTCGAGGAGTTGGTCTACGAGCTCCGTGTCGACATGACAGTGGTGATCGTGACCCACAACATGCAGCAGGCCGCACGCGTCTCCGACTCCACCGCCTTCCTGCTCGCGGGTGAGCTGGTCGAGTTGGCGCCCACCGACACGCTGTTCACAACGCCGCGGGATTCGCGCACCGAGGCATACATCACCGGGCGTTTCGGATGATGGCAGCGGGTCTGGCGTCTCCTGCCCGAAGCGCCATCACCGAGCCGGTGACGGAGGCTCGCGGCACCATCGCGGCGAAGCGCTTCTCGTTCTGGTATGGCGCCAAACAGGCGCTCCACTCGATCGACCTGGTGATCCGGGCGAGGGTGACGACGGCACTCATCGGTCCGTCTGGGTGCGGCAAGTCGACCTTTCTCCGGTCGATCAACCGCCTCAATGAGCTCATACCGGGAACGCGTTGGGAGGGCCAGATGCAGCTCGACGACGCGGACGTCTATCAGACGGGAACCGACGTCGTGTCGCTCCGCCAGCGGGTCGGCATGGTCTTCCAGCGATCGAATCCCTTCCCGAAGTCGATCTACGAGAACATCGCTTTTGGGCCGCGCATCAACGGGATCGCCCGCCGCCGCGAGCTCGACGAGCTCGTGGAGCGGTCCCTCCATCGGGCGGCGCTCTGGGATGAGGTGAAGGATCGCCTCCGCCAGAGCGCGCTCGGGCTCTCGGGTGGCCAGCAGCAGCGACTCTGCATCGCGCGGGCGTTGGCGAACGATCCCGAGGTGCTGCTCCTGGACGAGCCCGCGAGCGCGCTCGACCCCAGCGCCACCCAGAAGATCGAGGAGCTACTGCACGAGCTGAAGAAAGAGTTGACGGTGGTCATCGTGACCCACAATCTGCAGCAGGCCGCGCGCGCATCGGATTTCACTGCGTTCTTCTATCTGGGTCAGCTGGTGGAGTACGATACCACCGACAGGCTCTTCACCAGCCCACGCGAGGCGCAGACAGACGCCTACGTGACCGGGAGGTTCGGATGACCCCAGCAGAAGCCGCTACCGGCTTTCGCCACTTTCACGAGCAGCTCGAGGCGCTGAAGCAGAAGCTGCTCGACATGTCGGAGCGCGCCGAGGCGCTTGTCGATCTGTCCGTGGACGCGCTCCTCTCCCGTGACGAGGGTAAGGCGGAGGCGATCCTCACGGCCGACGGCGAGATCGATCTCCTGGAGGTGGAGGTGGAACAGCTGGCCGTGTCCCTGTTGGCGCGCCAGCAGCCGATGGCTCGGGACCTGCGCTTCATCATCAGCGCGATCAAGATCTCGAGCGATCTGGAGCGCGTCGGGGATCACGCGGTGAACATTGCGCAGTCGGCCCTGAGGCTCGTCGCGAACCATTCCCACATCACACCTGATCCGGAGATCGAGGAGATGGCTCGGCGCGCGCGCAAGATGCTGAGCGAGGCGCTGGACGCCTTCGTGCGCGCCGACGGTGCTCTCGGACGGTCCGTGTGCGCGGCCGACGACCAGGTGGATGCGCTGCACGACTCGCTTCATCGCATCGTCATCACCCACATGCTGGAAGATCCCACGACGATCACGGCCGCGCTCGAGCTCTTCCTGGTGAGCCGCAACCTCGAGCGCGTGGCCGATCTCGCGACCAACATCGCGGAAGACGCCGTCTATCTGGCCGAGGGAAAGCAGATCAAGCACCACTACGACGAAAGGGTGGCGCCATCGGTCAGCTGAGATCAACGCGCCAATCGGGGCGATGCTCGGTCTCGTCCGGATCGGTGACAACCGCTCTCGCATCATTCGGTAATGGCGTTGTGCGTCGGCTGATCCTGTTGCCCTGCATGGTCCTCGTGTCGCGTGTATATATCGGAGTGCATTACCCCATCGATGTCTGCTGTGGACTGACGTGAGTCGGGCCGCCGCAAACGGGCCGGGTCCGATTCTCGCCGATGCTCCCGGCGCGTCCAACGGCGCCGGTGGCGGGGACGATGCGGTGCAGCGAGTAGCCGCCATCGACATCGGCTCGAACTCGATTCGTCAGATCGTGGCCGATGTGTCCCCGGGAGGGGCGATTCGGGTGGTGGACGAGATGAAAGCCGCCCCCCGCCTGGGAGCTCACCTGGGCGACCAGGGCGCGCTGGCGAGCGACGGGATCGAGCGCGCCGTCGAGGCCGTGGTCCGGATGTCGACGCTCGCCCGTCAGCTCGGGGCGATCAGCGTCGAGGCGGTCGCCACCAGCGCCGTGCGGGATGCGTCCAATGCCGACGAGTTCCTGCAGCGCGTGCGCACCGCCTCCGGATTGCAAGTGCGCGTTCTGTCCGGCGACGAGGAAGCCATGCTCGGGCTGCGCAGCGCCCTGGCGCACTTCGATCTCGGTGCCGGGCGCTGCGCGGTCGTCGACATCGGAGGCGGATCGCTGGAGCTGGCGCTCAGCGCTGGCGGACTCGTGGAGAGACTCGTCTCCCTCCCCTTCGGCGCGATCCGGCTCGGCGAGCAGTTCCTGAGCGAGAGCGCGAGGCGCAAGGACGTCAGGCGCCTGCGGCGCGCAGTGCGCGAAACGCTCGTCCGGCGCCTACCGGCGCGAGCGTGGCGAGGGGCGAAGCTCATCGGATCAGGGGGCACGTTCACGAACCTGGCCGGAATGCTGCTCGCTCGGCAGGGCATGCTGGCGGCGCAGTCGGTGCACGGCACGCGGGTCTCACGCGGCGATCTCGAGCACATCCTCGATTCGCTGCAGGACACCTCACTCGCCGAGCGGCAGGCGACTCCCGGGCTCAATCCTGACCGCGCCGACATCATCGTGGCGGGCCTCGCCGTCATCGCCGAGATCGTCGCGCGGCTCGACGCGCGCGAGCTCGTGGTATCGGGCTACGGGATCCGTGAGGGACTCCTGCTCGAGACGGCTCGGGTCTCTCCGACAGCGGCGAGCCCCGGTGAAGCACGGCAGCGCTCGGTGCATCGCTTCGCCGACGCGTGCCGATACGAGCGCCCGCACGCGCTCCAGGTTCGGCGCCTCGCCCTGCAGCTCTTCGACTCCATCGGCTCGCGTCTCGGCTGCGCGGCCGAGGAACGGGCGCTGCTGGAGGACGCCGCCCTGCTCCATGATGTCGGCTACCACATCAGCTACGAGCGCCACCACAAGCATTCCTATTATCTGATCCTGCACGCCGAGCTGCTGGGAATGTCGCCCGCCGAACAGGTGATCGTCGCCAACGTGGCTCGCTATCACCGGGGCCGGGAGCCGCGCAAGAAGCACCGGAACTTCAGCGTGCTGGAGAAGGAGCATCGCCGGAGGGTACGTCGCCTCTCTGCGCTCCTGCGTGTGGCCGACGGCTTCGACCGGGGTCACGCGGACGCTGTCGATCGAATCCGCGTCCGCTGGCTCCGGCACGCTGTACGCCTCTGCCCGGTGCCGCGCCCCGGACGGCGCTCGCTGCGTCTGGAGGTTTGGGGCGCGACCCGCAAGGCCGGCCTCCTGGCCCGGCTCAGTGGACGCCCGGTCGAGATCGTCGATCCCGGCGGCGCGGTGCTGGCTCGAATCGACCCGTTGGCTGCCGATCCCGATCGCACCGGCGAGGACTGACCCGCCGACGCGCTGCTCAGAGCGACAGGATTCGATCCACCGGCTGCATCGCCAGCGCGCCAACGCGATGCTGGGTTCCCCAGGGATCTGACATCAGCGTCGCGTGCGAGCCGGGTGAGGACGCTCCTGCGTCGTCCCGGCGCACGTACTCGCCGTCCGCACCGAGAACCCAGGACTGCTGCGAATCGGCGAGATACGTGGCGAGCAATGAGTGCAACAACGGATGCAGCGAGCGATCCTCCACCGGAACGACGGCTTCCACACGCCGATCGAAATTGCGCTGCATCCAGTCCGCCGATCCGAGCAGGAATTGCGCGTCTCCGCCATGGGCGAAGTACCAGAGCCGGGAATGCTCGAGGAAGCGCCCGATGATGCTCACGACCCGGATGTTCTCGCTGATGCCCTCCAGCCCCGGGCGGAGACAGCAGATTCCCCGCACGATCAGGTCGATATCGACGCCGGCACCCGAGGCCGCGTACAGCGCCCGGATGAGCTCGGGATCGGTGAGAGAGTTCATCTTGGCAACGATGCGCCCGCCACGCCCAGACCGCGCGTGTGCGGCCTCGCGGTCGATCAGCGAGATGAACTGCTGCCGCATGCTGCCAGGAGCCACCAGCAGCTTGCGGTAGGACGTCTGGCGGGAGAATCCGGTGAGGAAATTGAAGAGATCGCTCAGGTCGGCCCCGATCTCCCCATCACAGGTGAGCAGACCGAGGTCGGTGTAGAGCCGAGCGGTGCGGGTGTTGTAGTTGCCGGTGCCGATGTGCACGTATCGCCGGATCGCGTCCGGCTCGCGGCGAACGACGAGGGCGATCTTGGCGTGGGTCTTGAGAGAGACGAGCCCGTACGCCACGTGGGCGCCGGCACTCTCCAGCGTACGCGCCCACGTGATATTGTTCGTCTCGTCGAAGCGGGCTTTCAGCTCGACCAGCACGGCCACCTGCTTCCCGCGCTGCGCCGCATCGGCCAGCGCCTGCACGATCGCCGTGTCTCCGGACGTGCGATAGAGCGACAACTTGATTGCCAACACCTGGTCGTCGGTCGCCGCGGCTTCGAGAAACTCCTCGACCGTCGTGGCGAACGACTCGAACGGGTGGTGAACGAGGATGTCTCGTTCGCGGATCGCATCGAAGATCGTCCGACCGGGGGCCCGGAGCGCCGGCGGCGTGCTCGGCACGGCGGCAAGATCGCGGAGCTCCGGCACGTCCAGACCCGCGATCTCCATCAGGTCACCGAGCGCCATCAACGGCCCCGCTTCCTCGATGTCGCGCTCGTTCAGCGTCGCGTTGGCTGGAAGGCGGTCGTCACGCAGCTCCTCGAGAAGGAGCGCGCGCGTTCCGCTCGGCATGTCGCTCTGCACCTCGAGTCGAACCACTTCCCCGAACCGGCGTCGGAAAACCTGCTCCTCGATCGCTTCGAGCAGGTCCTCCGGCTCGTCCTCGGCGATGTCCAGGTCGGAGTTGCGCGTGATCCGGAAGACGTGCCAGCTCAGCACCTTCATTCCGGGAAAGAGCGATGTCAGATTGGCGCCGATCACCTGCTCCAATGGCACGAAGTGGTTCGGGCGACCAACCGGCACCCACCGCGGCAGGCTCCTCGGCACCTTCACCCGCGCGAAGTGCTCGATCCCGGTGACCGGATCCTTCACCTCCACCGCCAACGACAGCGACAGGTTCGAGATGTAGGGGAAAGGATGAGCCGGATCGACGGCGAGCGGCGTCAGCACGGGGAACAGCTGGGAGCGGAAGAACCGGTCGAGCGATTCCGTCTCGCTTGGCGTCAGCTCGTGCGGCGACACCAGGCGGATACCGACGGTGGACAGCGCAGGCAGCAGGACGGAATGCAGACAGCGCTGTTGCGCGCGCAGGAGCTTTGCCACACGAGCAGCGATGGCGTCGAGCTGCTCCTGGGGCGTGAGGCCGTCGGGGGACGGAGCCGTGACCCCGGCTGCCACCTGCCGGCGCAGACCCGCCACCCGGACCATGTAGAATTCGTCGAGGTTGCTACTCACGATCGCGATGAACTTCAGCCGCTCCAGCAGCGGCGTGCGCGCACTCGCAGCCTCGTCGAGGACGCGCGCGTTGAAGTCGAGCCAGCTCAGCTCGCGATTGATGTAGAGTGCCGGATGGGCCAGACGATCGAACATTGTGAGCGATGGGTGGGGCCGAAACGCCGGCAGGATCCGCGCCGCTTCGTGGAGCTCTAATGTAGGGCCCAGACGGCCCCCGCGACTGTCACGATCAGGTCAAGAAGTGCTCCTGAAGCGCCCTACAGGTGCACCACGCGGCTGAGAACGAACCAGCAGATCGACGCGATCAACGCCGCCGCCGGAATCGTCAGGATCCAGGCCCAGACGATTCGGCCCGCGACCCCCCAACGGACGGCCGATATGCGGTTGGCCATGCCGACGCCGACGATCGAGCCGGTGATGGAGTGCGTCGTGCTCACCGGGATGCCGAAGTGCGTGGCCAGCATGATGCTGATCGCGCCACCGGTCTCGGCGCAGAACCCTCCTACGGGACGGAGCCGAGTGATGCGGTTCCCCATCGTGTTCACGATGCGCCACCCTCCGAAGAGCGTCCCCAGAGCGATGGCGCTGTATGCACCGATCTCGACCCAGTACGGGATGTGGTCGGCCGTCGGTACATACATCCGCTGGAGAGCACCCGACTGCCCGACGAAGGCCCCCTTGGAGGAGACGAGCAGGCCCACGATGATGCCCATCGTCTTCTGGGCGTCATTGGCGCCGTGGGAGTACGAGAAGAACGCCGAGCTCACGAGCTGGAGAATTCGAAAGACTCGATCGACGCGACCCGGCGAGGTGTGCTGAAAGATCCAGTAGATGAGGACCATCAGCAGAAAGCCGAGCATCATGCCGATCATCGGCGACAGCACGATGAAGAGCAGCGTCTTGGTCCAGCCACTGATGATGATCGCGCTGAATCCGGCCTTGGCGACGGCCGCGCCCCCGTAAGCTCCGAGCAGGGCGTGAGACGAGCTGGAGGGCAGCCCGAAGGACCACGTGATGACGTTCCACGCGATGGCGCCCAGGAGGGCACCGAGAATCACATTGGGGTCGACGATGCTGACGTCGATCATCCCCTTTCCGACCGTTTTTGCGACTGCTGTTCCGACGGTGAAGGCAGCCAGAAAGTTGAAGCCCGCTGCCCAGAATACCGCCGGCAGGGGCTTCATCACTCTGGTGCCGACGACGGTGGCGATCGAGTTTGCCGAGTCGTGAAAGCCGTTGCTGAAATCGAAGAGAAAGGCGATCGCGACGATGATGACGACGTACGTGACCACGATCAGGCGTGCTTGAGCGCGATGCTCTCGAGGACGTTGGCGACGTCCTCCGCCTGGTCGATCGCCCGTTCCAGCGTGTCGTAGAGCTCCTTCCACTTGATGACTTCGATCGGATCCGGCGAGCCGGAAAAGAGGGCACCGACCGCGATGTGGTAGATGGCATCGCCCTCCTCTTCGAGTCCCTTGATGATCCGGGCGTGCTCCACCACCAATTTTGATTTCTTCATGTTCGTGACGGCGGACTGGATCTCCCGCGCCGCCCGCACGAGAACGTTGCAGAGCTGCTTCGCGGGCTCGCGAATGTCGGTGATGTGGAACATGGCCGCCCGGCGTGCCGTGCCGTCGACGAGGTCGATCACGTTGTCGAGCTGCGACGCCAGCTCGTGAATATCCTCCCGGTCGATCGGCGTCACGAAGCTTCGATCGATGCGAGAGATGACCTCGTGCGTGAGATTGTCCGCCTCGTGCTCCACATCCTTGATCTTCGACACGTACTCGTTGACCTTCGCCGGCTCGGCGAATAGCTGCTCGAGCAGCGTGGCGGTCGATGTGAGCCGCTTCGCCAGCTCGGCGAAGAGATCGAAGAAGCCTTCATCACGAGGGATCAAGCGCACGAATTCATCTCCGGTAAAACTGTGATCAATAGTTGCTGGTCGTCCCGGCAGGCGCGGGGGCGCAGCTTCCGGTGCTGCACCGGACGGCATGGTTCTGTGGCGCCGCCAGCAGATCGCGCAACGGTAGCGGGCCCGAGCCCAGGCACTGCACCATGCCGACACCGCTCGACGTGCCGATGCGGGTGGCGCCGGCGGCGATCATCTTGAGCGCCGCGTCGCAGTCGCGCACTCCCCCGGACGCCTTCACTCCCAGAGCGTCGCCGACCGCGAGGCGCATGAGGGTCACCGCTTCGGCGGTTGCGCCGCCCGCGGCGTTGAATCCGGTACTCGTCTTCACGTAATGCGCGCCGGCTTCGCGGGCCAGCGCACTCGCCTTGACGACCTCGAGCGGGGTGAGCAGCGCGGACTCGATGATGACCTTTACCAGTGCGCCGGAGGCGGCCGTCACAACCGCCTCGATGTCCCGCGCGACATGCCGCCAGTCGGCACTCTTGATGTGGCCGAGCGCGGCGACCATGTCGCATTCATCGGCGCCCTGCCGCACCGCTAGCCCCGCTTCCGCGGCCTTGCCCTCCGGTTGGTTGGCGCCCAAGGGAAAGCCGATCACGGTGGCCACTTTCACGCCGCTCCCCGCCAGCAGCTCGTGACAGAGCGGAACCCACACCGGGTTGACGCAGACCGCCGCGAAGCGATTGTCGCGTGCCTCGGCGCAGAGCTGCTCGACGTCGCGACGAGTCGCTTCGGGCTTGAGCAGCGTATGGTCGATGAAGTCCGCGATCCGGGCCTGGTCGCGCACAAAGATCACGCCGCGCGCTGCGGGAGTCGGAGGTGACGCGACCGCGAGCGCGGCTGGCGCTGCGGGCCCGCGATCCATCGCCGCGATCGGCCGAGTTGCGATCGGCAGCGTCGCGTCCGCGCGAGCGAGCTCACCGGCGACCCGTTGCGCCAGCGCGCCCAGATCGACCGTCATGTCAGCCCGCCCCGCTCGTCCGGCGCCAGCTCGATCTCGTCGATCACGCCGACCACCACGGCCTGGACGGGAATGCGCGGATCGTCGAACACGGCGCGCGCCGATCCCCCCTCCTGCACCACGAGCACGCGCTCGCGATCGCCAACTCCGATGACATCGAGGGCGATCACTTCGGCACCTTCCTCGTTGCCCTGGAGGTCGAGCCGGCGCACCAGGAGCAGCTTGCGACCGCCCAGATGGTCGTGCCGGTGCGTCGACACGACGTCTCCGACGACACGCGCGATGTACATCGGTCAGCGACCGTCCATCAGGGTGCGCGTCCCCTCGAGATTCACCCAGTCCACCTTCCCCACGATCCCGGCGTCCACCGCCGCGAAGGGCTCGTCGAGCGTGAGCCCCGCCTCGCGCGATGTCACGTAGTAGACGACCTCGCCCGGCCCGGCACCAAGCCGATCGACGGCCACGATCGGGCTCCCGGCGTGCGAGCCATCGCCGCGGAGTGGCTGAATCCACTGGAAGGTCACGGCGGCCAACGTGTCCTGCTTCACCGTGGCCACGACGCGGCCGATCACACGGGCGAGATGCACGCGGTCAAGATACCCGCCGCGGGAAGGAGGGGCAAACCAATCCGCTGGCGCTCAGATCCATCGGCTGCGGAGTGACGATTGCCGGGCCTGCTCGGCGGTGCGATGCTCCGACACGAGCTCCGGCCGCGCGAAGAGGCGGATGAGCGCCAGGCCGGCGACGAATCCACCGACGTGAGCCCAGACCGCCACCCCCCCTCCCCCGCCCGCCACCTCGGGTCGCACCTGCATCAACTGTGGAAGCCCCGACACGACCTGCACGAGGAACCAGTAGATCAGAACCAGCCAAGCCCGAATCGGCAGGACGACCACAAAGAAGAGCATCCGGATGCGCGCCCGCGGGAAGAGCATCAGGTACGCGCCGAGAACGCCGGAGATCGCCCCCGAGGCTCCGACCGTTGGGATCGGCGATGCGGGATCCACCGCGATCTGTGCGGCCGCAGCCACGAGACCGCAGATCACGTAGAAGACGAGGAAACGACCCCCTCCCATGATGTCTTCCACGTTGTTCCCGAACACCCAGAAGAACAGAGCGTTGCCGAGGAGATGACCCCACCCACCATGAAGAAACATGGAGAGGAGGGGCGTCACGATGTTGATGGAGTCCCGGTCCACGACACAGGCGACACCCGGGGCGATCGGCACCGCCGTGCCCAGGCGGGCGAGATGGGTGATCTCGCCTGGGACCATACCCAGGTTGCAGACGCTCTTCACCAGCTCGAGCTCATTGGCTCCCGCTCCCTGGACCACGATCCAGACGCCGAACATGACGGCGAGGATGAGCCAGGTCATGACCGGCCGGCGGATCGTCGGGAGGTCGTCTCCGATCGGGATCACGACGCTGCTCCGGACGGAACGGCATACACGAACGATGGTTGGCGAGAAAGCTGCCACCCGGTGACACCAACCATCGGGGAGAGCCTCGCTAGACTGCCAATATGGCGCATTCGTTGGGCCTCTGGCTTGCTAGGGCACGTACAGGCGGACATGACCGACTGGATCGCGGCTGCCGCGACTGCGGCTACCCGACGGTCCTTCGACAGAGGTGAACATGGCAGAGAAAGTGATAGGCATCGATCTCGGAACGACGAACTCGGTCGTCGCGGTGATGGAGGGCGGCGACCCGGTCGTGATCCCGAATTCAGAGGGCGGTCGCGTGACGCCTTCCGTCGTCGGCTTCACCAAGGATGGCGAGAGGCTCGTCGGCCAGGTGGCGAAGCGACAGGCGGTGACAAATCCGACCAACACGGTGTTCTCGATCAAGCGCTTCATGGGCCGCAAGATGTCCGAAGTCCAGGAGGAGATCAAACGCGTCCCTTACAAGGTCGTTCCCGGACAGAATGATGTCACCAGCGTCGAGGTCCAGGGCAAGCGCTATACCCCGCCCGAAGTATCGGCGATGATCCTGCAGAAGATGAAGCAGACTGCCGAGGATTATCTGGGGCACAAGATCGAGAAGGCGGTCGTGACCGTACCGGCCTACTTCAACGATTCGCAGCGCCAAGCCACCAAGGACGCAGGTCGCATCGCCGGCCTCAACGTGCTGCGCATCATCAACGAGCCCACGGCGGCGGCGTTGGCCTACGGCCTCGACAAGAAGAAAGACGAGAAGGTCGCCGTCTTCGACCTCGGGGGCGGTACCTACGACATCTCGGTGCTGGAGCTTTACGACGTGGAGGGATCGCGTCAGTTCGAGGTCAAGTCCACCAACGGTGACACACATCTCGGCGGGGACGACTTCGACCAGCGCGTGATCGACTGGCTCGTCACCGAGTTCAAGCGCGATCAGGGGATCGACCTCTCCAAGGATCCGATGGCGCTTCAGCGTCTGAAGGAGGGCGCAGAGAAAGCCAAGATGGAGCTGTCTACCACCCAGCAGACAGACATCAATCTGCCCTTCATCACGGCCGATCAGTCCGGGCCCAAGCACCTCAACTATTCGCTCTCCCGGCCAAAGTTCGAGCAGCTCGTGGACGATCTGATCGAGCGCACCAAGGAGCCGATGGAGAAGGCGCTGAAGGATGCCAACATGAAGCCGGAGGACATCGACGAGGTGATCCTGGTCGGTGGCTCGACGCGCATCCCCAAGGTTCAACAGATCGTCAAGGATTTCTTCAAGAAGGAGCCCCACAAGGGAGTGAATCCTGACGAAGTGGTCGCGATCGGCGCCGCGATCCAGGGCGCGGTGCTTACCGGCGAGCAGAAGGACGTGCTGCTGCTCGATGTGACGCCGCTCTCGCTGGGCATCGAGACTCTTGGTGGCGTGACGACGGTGCTCATTCCGCGAAACACCACAATCCCGACCAAGAAATCCGAGACGTTCTCGACCGCCGAGGACAACCAATCTACGGTCGAGATTCATGTGCTCCAGGGTGAGCGCGAGCTGGCGGCGTACAACAAGACGATCGGCAAGTTCCAGCTCTCCGGTATCCCGCCTGCGCCTCGCGGCATGCCCCAGGTCGAGGTCACCTTCGACATCGACGCCAACGGCATCCTGCACGTGACGGCGAAGGACAAAGCCACCGGCAAGGAGCAGAAGATCCGGATCGAAGCATCCAGCGGCCTGTCCGAAGCGGAGATCCAGAAGATGGTCAAGGACGCCGAGGCGAACGCGTCCGAAGACAAGAAGCGGCGGGAGGAGATCGATCTCCGCAACCGGCTCGACAGCTTCACCTACGAGGTCGAGAAGAACTCGAAGGAGTGGTCGGAGGCGCAGAAGATCAGTCCCGAGATTCGAACCAAGGTCGACGCAGCGGTCGAGCGAGCCCGCAAAGCGCTCCGGGGCGAGGACACGGGTGAGATTCGGTCCGCGCAGGAAGAGCTGACGCGAGTCTACAACGAGGCGGGGCAGTACATCTATCAGCAGAACCAGCAGCAGCCGAGCGGGGGTGCGACCCCCGGTGGCGCCGAGCCGCAGCCGGCGACCGCCGGCGCCACCGCTGGCACCCGGGCGGATGACGTGGTCGAAGCGGACTACGAGATCGTGGACGACGAGAAGAAGTAACACCGCGGGGGAACGTGTGACCGGCGCCCGGCGGGGAAGTCTCCCCTCCGGGCGTCGTCGTCCGCAACGCTGCAACGACCGGTCACGTAGAAAGACGGAAGGCAACCGGACGGGCACGGCATCGTGTCCCAGGGCAGAGGCTCCATCTCACGACAGGCCGAAACTTGCGACCCGGCCGGCGTGTACATCAGGTGACACTTTCACACACGGAACTCCCATATGTCCCGCTTTTCCTCGCGCGTGAGACTGGCGATCGTCGCGACGACCGCTTTCATCGTCGGGCTGCTCTTCGCATCCGGCTTCAATCTCACCCCGTTCGGTTACGCCCAGCAGTCGGTGACGTCGGGCCAGACACCAGCGCGAGACGTGCAGCCGATGAAGGACGCGAGCAACGCGTTCGTCTCCATCGCCGAGCACGTCACGCCCGCTGTTGTGTCGGTGCAATCGGAGAAGCTCGCGCGGGGCGGCCGAGATCTGCGTCGCCCGCGCGGCATCCGGCCGCAGAACATTCCGCCCGACTTCGAGGACCTGTTCCGCCAGTTCGACCAGCGCCGCAATGAGCCGGTGGAATCCACGGGTTCCGGCTTCATCGTCTCGTCCGATGGCTACATCCTCACCAACAACCACGTCGTCGCCGATGCGGATCGGGTGAACATCACCCTGCTGGACAAGCGGATCTTCAAGGCGAAGGTGATCGGCCGCGACCCCAGCACCGATGTGGCCGTGGTCAAGATCGAGGGAGCCAACTTTCCGACAATCCCATTCGGGAACGACGAGACATCGCGCGTCGGCGAGTGGGTGCTGGCGGTCGGCAATCCGTTGGGGCTCGAGTTCACGGTCACGGCGGGAATCATCAGCGCCAAGGGCCGCAGCGGCAGCCTGAGGACGCTTTACCAGGAGAACGGTCAGCCGAACCTCAAGGCGATCGTGGACTACATCCAGACGGACGCGGCGATCAAC
>JBBSGP010000058.1:0-15695 GCA_038253885.1 Gemmatimonadales bacterium
ATGCCGGGGGACAACGTGCAGATGGAGATCGAGCTGATCACGCCGATCGCGATGGATGAGGGGCTGCGCTTCGCGATCCGCGAGGGCGGCCGCACGGTGGGCGCCGGCGTCGTCACCAAGATCATCAAGTAGCACGCACCGGAATTCAACATGCCTCGCGAGAAAATCATTCTGGCGTGCAGCGACTGCAAGAACCGGAATTACTTCACCGACAAGAACACGCGGCTCCATCCGGAGCGCGTCGAGTGGAAGAAATACTGTCCCCGGTGCAACTCGCACACGCTGCACAAGGAAACGAAGTAGATGGCCGACGTCGCAGTGCGCACGGGCAAGGTGGGCGGATTCGTCACGGATTTCAGCGGTTTTCTGTCGGACGTGCGGGCCGAGATGCGGAAGGTCACCTGGCCCACCCGCTCGGAGCTCCGGCAGGCCACGATCGCCATCATCATCTTCGTGCTCGCCATCGGGGCGCTGATCGCCCTCATGGACGTCGTGCTCCAGGCGCTTCTGGTGAGGGGCATTCCAGCACTCTTTGGCAGCCCGAGATAGGCGTGGACCAGTACCGCTGGTATGCCATCCAGACGACCGCCGGCCACGAGAACAAGGTGCGCTCGCTCGTGCAGCGCCGGATCGACATCGACACGCAGAAGCCGGACGAGCGCGCCATCCGTCAGGCGCTCGTCCCGACGCAGGAAGTCGTGGAGATCAAGAACGGCAAGAAGGTGAACGTCGAACGGAAGATCTATCCGGGATACGTGCTCGTCGAGATGCTGATGAACCAGCAGACGTTGCACGTGATCAACAGCATCCAGGGCGTCATCAAGTTCGTCGGCCACGACCGGCTGCCGCAGCCGCTGCGGCCGGAAGAGGTCAACCGGCTCCTCGGCATCGCCGATGAGCGGGAGCAGGAAGAGGCGAAGGAGGAGATTCCCTTCATGGTCGGCCAGGCGGTGGCGATCACGGAAGGGCCGTTCAGTGACTTCAACGGGACGGTCGAGGAAGTCTACGCCGACAAGGGCAAGGTCCGCGTCAGCGTCAGTCTCTTCGGTCGCCCGACGAGCGTCGAGCTGGATTATCTGCAGTTGAAGGCGTACTAGGCCACAAATCGAGCTCGAGGCCCTTGCGCGGGGCGGCCGTTCGCGGCGAGGAGCGCACCGTCGGCTACCACTACGACGCTAAACACACCGTGGGAGTTCGACGTGCGAGATGCGGCCGCATCATGTGCCGCCGGGGCGACCGCCCTCCGCACCAACGCGAAGGACACACATGGCAAAGAAAGCGACAGGCTTCGTCAAGCTGCAAGTCGTCGCCGGTCGAGCCAACCCCGCCCCACCGGTGGGAACCGCGCTCGGCCCGCACGGCATCAACATCATGGGGTTCTGCAAGGAGTTCAACGCCAGGACCCAATCTCAGGATGGGACGATCCTCCCGGTGGAGGTCACCATCTTTTCCGACAAGTCGTTCACGTTCATCACCAAGACTCCACCCGCCGCCGTCCTCCTGAAGAAGGAAGCCGGCCTCGAGAAGGGATCGGGAGTGCCGAACCGGAACAAGGTCGGCAAGGTGTCGCGGGCGCAGATCCGAAAGATCGCCGAGCTCAAGCTGCCGGACCTCAACACCGACAACATCGATTCGGCAATGGCGATGATCGCCGGTGCCGCGCGCTCGATGGGGATCGAGGTGGAGGGCTGATGAGGAGCCACGGGAAACAGTTCCGTGCGGCGTCCAAGAAGGTCGACGTCGCGTCGCACTATCAGCCGCGACAGGCGATCGACCTCGTCAAGTCCTCGGCCTTCGCCAAGTTCGATGAGACGGTCGAGGTCGCGGTGCGGCTTGGCGTCGACCCCCGTCACGCCGATCAGGTTGTGCGGGGCACCGTCGTGCTGCCGGCTGGCACGGGCAAGTCGGTGCGTGTGCTGGTGATCGCGGCCGGCGACAAGGCGCGCGAGGCCGAGAGCGCGGGGGCCGACTTCGTCGGTGTGGAGTTCATCCCCCGCATCAAGGAAGGGTGGCTCGACTTCGACGTGATGATCGCGACGCCGGATCAGATGGGACAGATCGGGCAGCTCGGACGGGTGCTGGGCCCGCGCGGCCTCATGCCGAATCCCAAGGCGGGCACGGTGACCTTCGACATTGCCCGCGCCGTGCGCGAGGTGAAGGCGGGCAAGATCGAGTTTCGTGTCGACAAGGGCGGTAACGTCCACGTCCCCATCGGGAAGGTCTCCTTCACCCCCGAGGCGTTGGAGACGAACTTCTCCGCCTTCATGGACCAGATCGTCCGCTCGAAGCCGTCCGCGGCCAAGGGCGTCTACGTGCGCAACGTGGCCATCTCGAGCACGATGGGCCCCGGCGTCTCGATCGACACCACGCCTTACCGGTAACGAGCGATGAAACGGAGCGAGAAGGAGCAGCTCGTCGCCGAGCTGTCCGACAAGATCAAGGGCGCCAACGCGCTCTACTACACGGATTTCACCGGGCTCAACGTCAAGCGGATGACGGACCTCCGCCGGCGCCTGCGCAAGGTCGGCGTCGAGTACGTGGTGATCAAGAACACGCTCGCGCTGCGCGCGGTCACCGAGAGCGGTCTGCCCGAGGGCGTGCCGTTGAAGGGGCCGACCGGCGTGGTGATCGGCCGCAACGCGGTCGCGGCCGCGAAGGTTCTCGCCGACTTCGCGAAGGAGAACGACCAGAAGCCCGGCGTGAAGGGCGGCATGCTCGATGGCCGGCGGATCGACACCGCGCAGGTGAAGAAGCTCGCCACGCTTCCCTCGCGCGAGCAGATGCTGGCCGATCTCGGCGCCGGTATGCAGGCCCCGCTGGCCGCCTTCCTCGGCGCGATCAGTGGTGTGATGACGATGTTTGTGGGGGCGCTCGAGGCGTTGCGGACGCAACGCGAAGGCGCCTGACGCTTCTTGAGGTTGCACTGATTTCGATACGTCCCAGGATGACCTGGGTTTTACTCCGGAGAACTGAACAATGGCTAACGCGACGCTGAGCAAGGACGAGATTCTCGAGGCGATCGGCAACATGTCGGTCTTCGATCTCGCCGAGCTGATCGAGGCTTTCAAGAGCAAGTTCAACGTGACGATCGCGGCTGCGCCCGTCGGTGGGGGCGCTTCCGGCGGTGGTGCGCCCGCCGCGGCTCCGCTGGTCGAGGAGCAGACCGAGTTCTCGGTGACGCTCAAGGAAGCCGGCGCGAAGAAGATCCAGGTCATCAAGGTCGTACGCGAGCTCACCGGCCTCGGACTGAAGGAGGCGAAGGACCTGGTGGACGGTGCTCCGCAGACCGTCAAGTCCGGCCTCACCAAGGACGAAGCGAACGCCGTCAAGACCAAGCTCGAAGATCAGGGCGCCTCGGTCGAGATCAAGTAGATCGGAGGCCGGCACCACAATCGATGGTATCTGATGCTTCCCCCGCACCGCGAAAAACGTTCGCGGATGCGGGTCGGGGCCTTTTTTCGTCTGCGCACGGGTGATCGATGCCTGACACACTGAAGCAAATCTCGTTTTCGAAGCTCGAGCAGGGGATGGACATGCCCCATCTCCTCGATATCCAGACGCGCGCCTTCGAGGCGCTCCTGCAACTGGATGCGGCATCCTCCCAGCGGGAGGACGTCGGTCTCGAGCGCGTCTTCAAGGACCTCTTCCCGATCTCCGACGTCCACGAGAATTATTCTCTCGAGTTCGTCCGCTACACGCTCGGCGAGCCAAAGTACACCGTCGAGGAGTGCATCGAGCGCGACATGACGTACTCCGCTCCCCTCAAGGCGACGCTCCAACTGGTCGTCAACGAGGAGGTCAACGGACAGAAGCGGCCGCGCAACATCATCGAGAAGGAGGTCTATCTCGGCGAGCTGCCGCTGCTCACCGCTCTCGGCACCTTCGTCATCAACGGCGCCGAACGCGTCATCGTCAGCCAGCTGCACCGCTCGCCGGGCGTGGTGTTCGAGGAGTCCACGCACCCCAACGGACAGCGTCTGATCTCGGCGCGCATCATCCCCTTCCGCGGATCGTGGGTCGAGTTCACCGTGGACATCCACGATGTGATCTACGTCCACATCGACAAGAAGAAAAAGTTCCCGGCCACCGCCCTGCTGCGCGCCCTCGGCTACGGGAACAACTCGGACATCCTCCGCCTGTTCTTCGCCGTCCGCGAGCTCGATCTCACCAAGAAGAAGCTCGAGACCCGCAGCGACCAGCGCGAGGTATTCGGCGCGATCATCGCCGAGGACATCGCCCTCCCCGGAGAGGCGACCGCCGAGGACGCGCCCAAGGCCCGGACCAAGAAGGCGCGCGCCGAGCGGGAGCGCGCCGAGAACGAACTGCTG
Organism: Gemmatimonadales bacterium; assembly: GCA_038253885.1. Lineage (GTDB taxonomy): Bacteria > Gemmatimonadota > Gemmatimonadetes > Gemmatimonadales > Gemmatimonadaceae > JALZAQ01. The sequence goes on from JBBSGP010000058.1 coordinate 4,329, forward strand.
GTCAAGGAAGGCGACGAGCTGACGGAAGAGGTCTACAACCGCCTCCGCCGCCAGAACATTGAGGCTGTCAAGGTGTTCGCGTCGTACATGATGCTCGACCTGCGCGACGAGATGGACGCCCAGGAGCGCGGCGAGCGCACCGAGCGGCGCGAGCTGTCCGACGATGTCGTGGATCCCGAGACGGGTGAGGTCATCGCCGACGCCCGGCAGCGGCTCACCGACACGCTGATGCGGAAGATCCGCAAGAACGGCGTGAACCGCGTACCGGTCTTCGTCACGTCCGGACGCGCCGAGTCCACGCTCATCAAGAACACGCTGGCCAAGGACCCGACCCACAGCGAGAAGGAAGCGCTGTCGCAGATCTACGGTCTGCTTCGCCCGGGCGACGCGCCGAACCTCGAGACCGCTCGGGTCGCGCTCGAGCGGCTGTTCTTCTCGCCCAAGCGCTACGATCTCGGTCGCGTCGGACGCTACAAGATCAACCAGCGGCTCGGCGTGAACCGGCCGGCCAACGAGACAGTGCTCACCAAGGAGGACTTCATCGCGATCGTCCGCTACCTCGTCGAGCTGCACGAGGGACGCGGTCACACCGACGACATCGACCATCTCGGCAATCGCCGCATCCGGTCCGTCGGTGAGCTGATCGCCAACCAGTTCTCGGTCGGACTCTCCCGCATGGCGCGCCTGGTGAAGGAGCGCATGTCGATCAATACCGACCCGGAGAAGATCACGCTGGATGATCTGGTCAACGCGCGGACGGTGAGCGCGGTCATCCAGGCGTTCTTCGGCTCGTCGCAGCTCTCCCAGTTCATGGACCAGACGAATCCGCTGGCCGAGCTGACGCACAAGCGGCGCCTCTCGGCCCTCGGACCGGGAGGCCTGACGCGCGAGCGCGCCGGCTTCGAGGTGCGTGACGTCCACTATTCACAGTACGGGCGCATGTGCCCGATCGAGACGCCGGAAGGCCCGAACATCGGCCTCATCACCTCGCTCGCCTGTTTTGCCCGGGTGAACGATCTCGGTTTCGTGGAGACGCCGTATCGCGTCGTGAAGAACGGCAAGGTCACGGGCGCACTCGAGTGGCTCGATGCCAATCGCGAGGAGGACGTCGTCATCGCCCAGGCCAACGCCAGGCTGCGCGGCGATGGGTCGTTCGTCGACGAGCTGGTGCTCTGCCGCCAGCGCGGCGACGTACCGCTGGTCTCGCCCGAGCGGATCGATTACATGGACGTGGCGCCGGAGCAGCTCGTCTCCATCGCCGCCGCCCTCATCCCGTTCCTCGAGCACGACGACGCGAATCGCGCCCTCATGGGCTCGAACATGCAGCGTCAGTCCGTGCCTCTCCTCAACCCCCGGACGCCGCTCGTCGGAACCGGGCTCGAGGAGAAGGTGGCGATCGACTCCGGCGCGGTCGTGATCGCGAAGCGCGCCGGCGTCGTGACTCGCGTCACCGCCGACGAGATCGTCGTCGACTCGGGTCCGGCCGAGCGCGTAGCTCGGGCGGATGAGAAGGGAGGGGCCGACCGCCCACTGGCCCGCCTCACCCAGCACGACCGCTACCGCCTCAAGAAGTACTGGCGGACCAATCAGGACACGGCCATCAACCAGCGCCCACTGGTCCGGCTCGGGCAACGCGTCAAGACCGGCGAGGTCATCGCCGACGGCGCCGCGACCGAGCTCGGCCAGCTCGCCCTCGGGTCGAACGTGACCGTCGCGTTCATGCCGTGGTACGGCCACAACTTCGAGGACGCGATCGTCCTCTCCGAGCGGCTGGTGAAGGATGACGTCTACTCGTCCATCCATATCCAGGAGCTCGAGCTGCACGTCCGTGACACCAAGCGGGGTCAGGAGGAGATCACCCGCGAGATTCCGAACGTGGCCGAGGAGTCGCTCCTCGACCTCGACGAGCGCGGCATCATCCGCATCGGTGCCCACGTCAAGCCGGGCGACATCCTGGTCGGGAAGATCACGCCGAAGGGCGAGACCGAGCTCTCTCCCGAAGAGAAGCTGCTCACCGCGATCTTCGGCGAGAAGGCCAAGGACGTGAAGGACTCCTCGCTCAAGGTCCCGCCCGGGATGGAGGGCGTGGTGATCGATGTGAAGATCTTCTCGCGCATCGACGATCAGGTCATCGAGAAGGATCGGGGCGAGCGCATCGGCGAGGTCCGCCGACTCGAAGGAGAGGAGAAGCTCCGGGTCAACGAGGTCCGCGACCACGAGCTCGCCGACGTGCTCGAGGGCGAGACGGTCGCGCTCGCGCTCAAGGCGGGCACGGTCGAGGAGGCGATTCCGGCCGGCACCAAGCTCGCCGCCGATCGCCTGCGCGATCTCAAGATGGCGACCATCGATCTCAAGACGTTCCGGGTCGAGAACAAGAAGGCGAACGAGCGTGCCCGCGAGATCATCGAGGCCGCGAATTCCGAGAAGGCGCGCATCGAGGAGAAGGCGGAGGAACGGATCGACAAGATCCTCCAGCCCGATGAGCTGCCTCCCGGCGTGATCCAGCTGGTGAAGGTCTACCTCGCCGAGAAGCGCAAGGTTTCTGTCGGCGACAAGATGGCGGGACGCCACGGCAACAAGGGCATCGTTGCCCGGATCGTGCCTGAGGAGGACATGCCGTTCCTGCCCGATGGGCGGCCGGTGGACATCGTCCTCAATCCGCTCGGCGTGCCGAGCCGGATGAACGTCGGTCAGATCCTGGAAACCCACCTCGGGTGGGCCGCCAAGCTGCTCGGCTTCTACGCGAAGACCCCGGTATTCCAGGGGGCGAACGAGCGCGAGATCGGGCTTCTGCTCAAGCTCGCATCGATCGCGTGGGCGAGAAAAGCGCTGGCCCTCCACGCGCCCGCTCCGGTGATCACCGACCGGGACATCCGGACGATGCTGCAGGACATCCGGCCCGACCGCGCCGAGGGAGAGCTGCACGTCAACCTCGGTGAGGCGACGCTCAACGACCTGGGGAGCCGCGGCGTGTCGCAGGAGACGCGCGACATGTTCCACCGCATCCGGGATTTCCTGGTCGCGGCCGCCGGCGAGCTGTCGGAGCACGAGCATCAGGAGGCCCGCTACCAGGTGAAGTTCCACCAGACGATGGTGGACGACGAGGATCAGACCAAGGAGCGCCGCACGGAGTTCCGGTCCGCGCTCAAGCAGCTGGAGAAGGCCGAGGGACGCGAGTCCGCCGGCACCCTCCAGGAGCAGGAGCTGCCGGCGCTCGCCGGGATGCTCGGCCCCAAGACCGAAGCCGATGTGGACGCGGCGGCGGTCGAGCTCATGCGGATGGCGGGCCTCACCGCCGGTGGCAAAGTCTGGATGCGCGACGGACGCACGGGTGAGCGGTTCGCCAGTCCGGTGACGGTCGGCGAGATCTACATGCTCAAGCTCAGCCACCTCGTGGACGACAAGATCCACGCCCGGAGCATCGGACCGTACTCGCTGGTCACTCAGCAGCCGCTGGCCGGGAAGGCGCAGTTCGGCGGACAGCGCTTCGGAGAGATGGAGGTCTGGGCGCTGGAGGCGTACGGCGCGGCCCACACCCTCCAGGAGATCCTGACCGTGAAGTCGGACGACGTGAACGGCCGGAGCCGGGTGTACGAGGCGATCGTGAAGGGTCAGAACCTGCCGGAGCCCGGCATTCCGGAATCGTTCAACGTGCTGGTGAAGGAGCTGCAGGCGCTCGGCATCTGGGTGAAGCTGGGCGCGTCCGCCGAAGGGATGTACGGCAACGGCACCGGGGAGGAGTAGCACATGATTGATTTCCGCAGCGTGCGCGAGCAGCGCAGCTCGAGCTTCGATTTCATCCAGATCCGTATCGCCTCGCCCGAGGAGATCCGCGGGCCCAAGGACCCCAAGGAGCGCGAGCGGCTGGAGATGTCCGGCCTTCGCACCTGGTGGTCGTGGGGCGAGGTCACCAAGCCGGAGACCATCAACTACCGGTCGTTCAAGCCGGAGAAGGATGGGCTGTTCTGCGAGCGCATCTTCGGTCCGGTCAAGGACTGGGAATGCCATTGCGGCAAATACAAGCGCATTCGCTACCGGGGCGTCATCTGCGACCGGTGCGGCGTCGAGGTCACCCTGTCGCGCGTCCGTCGCGAGCGCATGGGGCACATCGAGCTCGCCGTCCCCGTTGCTCACATCTGGTTCTTCAAGACGCTTCCGTCGCCGATGGGGAATCTCCTCGACATCACGCTGCGTGATCTCGAGAAGATCATCTACTACTCGAACTACGTCGTCATCGAGCCGGGACAGCAGGATGTCTCGGCCAACGAGCTCCTGGACGAGGATCGCTACCTCGAGCTCCGCGACAAGGCGCGCGAGGAGAAGGACGAAGCGTTCAAGGCCGACATCGGCGCTCCGGCGGTGCGGGAGCTACTGCGCCGGCTCGATGTGGACCGCATCTCGGAGCAGCTCCGCGAGGCGGTAGCGGTCGAGAACTCGCAGCACCGGAAGAAGCAGCAGCTCAAGCGGCTCAAGATCATCGACGCGTTCCGCAACTCGGGCGACGCCGGTGGCACCCGCAACCGTCCCGAGTGGATGATCATGGACGTGATCCCGGTGATCCCGCCGGATCTGCGCCCGCTCGTCCCGCTGGACGGCGGCCGCTTCGCGACGTCCGACCTGAACGACCTGTACCGGCGCGTCATCAATCGCAACAACCGGCTCCAGAAGCTGATCATGCACCGCGCGCCGGAGGTGATCCTCCGGAACGAGAAGCGCATGCTCCAGGAGGCGGTGGACGCGCTGTTCGACAACGGCCGGCGATCGAAGGCGATTCGCGGGCGCGGCAAGCGTCCGCTCAAGTCGCTCTCCGACATGCTCAAGGGCAAGCAGGGTCGGTTCCGGCAGAACCTGCTCGGCAAGCGCGTGGACTACTCCGGCCGCTCGGTGATCGTGGTCGGCCCGGAGCTCCGGCTGCACCAGTGCGGGCTGCCGAAGGCGATGGCGCTCGAGCTGTTCAAGCCCTTCATCATCCACAAGCTGGTGGAGAAGGGGATCGCCGAGACGGTGAAGCGCGCCAAGAAGATCGTCGAGCGCGAGTCGCCGGAGGTCTATGAGATCCTGGAAGAGATCATCCGCGACCACCCGGTGCTGCTGAACCGTGCGCCGACGCTGCACCGTCTCGGGATCCAGGCATTCGAGCCGGTGCTGGTGGAGGGGAAGGCCATCCGGATCCATCCGCTCGTCTGCGCGGCGTTCAACGCCGACTTCGACGGTGACCAGATGGCCGTGCACGTGCCGCTGTCATTCGAAGCCCAGCTCGAGTCGCGGCTTCTCATGCTGTCGTCGAACAACATTCTCAAGCCGTCGGACGGCCGACCGGTCGCTGAGCCGAGTCAGGACATCGTGCTCGGCTGCTATTTCCTGACCAAGGCGCCGCTCGACTTCGACGCCCAGGTGAAGGACGCGCCACGGCTCGGCTCGGTGGCCGAGGCGGAGATGGCGCTCGCCCTCGGACGGCTCGGGATGCAGGCACCTGTCAAATTCTTCGTCGACGACCTCAACGGCAAGCGATGGGAGAACACGACCCTCGGGCGCGTGATCTTCAACAGCATCGTGCCGCCGGAGATCGGTTTCCAGAACCGCGACATGAAGAAGAAGGCGCTGTCCGAGCTGGTGTTCCAGTGCTACCGGACGACCGGGCTGGCGAACACCGTCCAGCTGCTGGACCGCCTGAAGGAATACGGCTTCCGCTACGCCACCATGGGCGGCGTGTCGATCGGCATCGAGGATCTCGAGATCCCCGAGGCCAAGCAGGAGCTGCTCGATGAGGCCGAGGAGCGCGTGGAGCGTTTCCAGCGCGCCTACCAGACGGGCAACATCACGAACGGCGAGCGCTACAACAAGGTGATCGATACCTGGACGCACGCGAACAACGACATCGCGGATGCCATGGTCAAGTCGATGGCCAAGTCGAAGAACGGCTTCAACCCCGTGTTCATGATGTTCGACTCCGGCTCACGCGGAAGCCGCGACCAGATCCGCCAGTTGGCGGGGATGCGCGGACTCATGGCAAAGCCGCAGAAGAAGCTCACCGGCGGCATCGGCGAGATCATCGAGAGCCCGATCAAGTCGAACTTCCGCGAGGGATTGTCGGTGCTCGAGTACTTCATCTCGACCCACGGCGCGCGGAAGGGGTTGGCGGACACGGCGCTCAAGACGGCCGACGCCGGCTATCTCACGCGCCGTCTCGTTGACGTCGCGCAGGATGTGACGATCACCGAGGAGGATTGCGGAACGATTCTCGGGCTCGAGGTCGGCGCCCTGAAGGAGGGCGAGGACATCATCGAGCCGCTGTCAGAGCGGATCGTCGGCAACGTGGCGGCCGAGGACGTGGAGGATCCGCACGAGATCGACGAGTCCGGCCGGCGCACCCTGCTGGTCGAGGCCGGCGAGCTCATCGACGAGGAGCCGGCGCGCGCGATCGAGGATTCGGGGATCGAGACGGTCCGGATCCGGTCGGTGCTCACCTGCGAGGCCAAGAGGGGTCTCTGCCGGATGTGCTACGGACGGAACCTGGCGACCATGGGTATGGTCGATCTGGGCGAGGCGGTGGGAATTCTGGCGGCGCAGTCCATCGGCGAGCCGGGCACGCAGCTCACGCTGCGCACCTTCCACATCGGAGGCACGGCGGCCCGTATCGCCGAGCAGACGGCGCGGAAGAGCAAGGTGCCCGGCGTGGTCGAGCTCGGCGAGCGGCTGGTGTTCGTCACCAGCCCCGAGGGACAGAAGATCGTCACCTCGTACGAGGGGGAGACGATCATCCGCGCCTCGGCGGACCCGACGTCGGCCGTGGTCTCGCGCTTCCAGGTCCCGCTCGGCGCACTGCTCATGGTGTCCGACGGCGAAGAGGTGAAGAAGGAGCAGGTGATCTTCACCTGGGATCCCTACACGACGCCGATCATCGCCGATGTGGATGGCATCGTGAAGTTCGTGGACCTGGTCGAGGACGAGTCGGTGTCGGAGGAGCTCGATGAGCTCACCGGCCTCCGCCAGCGCGTCGTCATCGAGGACCGCGAGAAGAAGCTGCACCCACACATCGAGATCGTGCAGGAGAAGAGCGGAAAGGAGAAACGCGTCCGCGACTTCGTGATCCCGGTGGGTGCCCAGCTCACGGTGGACGACGGGCAGAAGATCACGGCCGGAACGATTCTCGCCAAGATCAGCCGCGAGGCGTACAAGACGCGCGACATCACGGGCGGTCTGCCGCGGGTGGCCGAGCTGTTCGAGGCCCGGCGCCCGAAGGATCCGGCGACGATCTCGGAGATCGACGGCATCGTGCGGTTCGGCGAGATCAAGCGTGGAAAGCGCGAGATCTTCGTCCAGCCGGTGAAGAGTCTGGCCGACGACACGCTGGTGCCGGACGACCAGCAGCCGCCGCAGCTCTACGAGGTCGGCGCTGGCAAGCATCTCCGGGTGCACGAGGGAGATCGCGTGCGCGCCGGCGACCGGTTGTCCGAAGGACCGGTCAACCCGCACGACATCCTTCGCATCAAGGGGCCCCGCGCGGTGCAGGAGTACCTGCTCAACGAGGTGCAGGAGGTCTATCGCCTGCAGGGCGTGAAGATCAACGACAAGCACATTGGCGTGATCGTGAAGCAGATGCTCCAGAAGGTGCGCATCATGGAGCCCGGCGACACCGAGTTCCTCGAGGGCGAGCATGCCGACAAGGGCGTGTTCCGGGACGTCAACGAGCGCTCGTCGAAGAAGGACGAGACTCCGGCGACGTCCGAGCCGCTGCTGCTCGGCATCACCAAGGCGAGCCTCACCACCCAGTCGTTCATCTCGGCGGCTTCCTTCCAGGAGACCACCCGAGTGCTCACCGACGCGGCGATTCGCGGCGCGAGGGACGACCTGCTCGGACTGAAGGAGAACATCATCATCGGGCATCTCATCCCGGCCGGCACGGGTATGTACCGGTACCAGGATGTGGAGATCGAGGGCATGGAAGCGCCTCCGCAGCCGGAGCTGCCATCCACTCTCGCCAGCGGCGCGCCGGACTCTCCGTTCGCTCCACTGCTCTCCGGCCCGTCTTCGGGAGGGCTGATGCCTTTCCCGAGCGGGGATGTCGACGAGTAGCTTTTTGTCGTGAATGCAACGAGGCCCGGCCGACGAGATGTCGGTCGGGCCTCGTTGCATCGGGGTCTCGCGTGCTTGACGCCTCGATCGTTGCGCCGGATGTTCGGGCGTGACCCGACCTCTCCTGGCCGTACTGGCTCTGCTGGTGCTGCTGCTCCTCGCGCGCCGCATGGCCAGGCGAACGGCGCGCCGTGCCGCGACCCGGGCCGTCCGCCGGTTCCACGCGCGAGTGAACCGATTCAAGCTCACCCGCAAGCCGTACATCCGCGCCACCCTGCTCCGAGACATCGAGATCGCCGCGGCCGTCCGGCAGCATGCGCTCCAGGCGGGTGTCACCGAAGCCGACGCGTGGCGTCGTGTCGAGGTCTACATCGGCGAGATCGTCCCCCACTTCAACATCCTCGCCTACTACAAGTTCGGCTACGGGTTCAGCCGTGCCGTGCTCAACCTGTTGTACAAGGTGTCGCTCGACTACGAGGATCTGGGGGCGCTCGAGCGGCTCCCCGATGACTCCACCGTCATCTATCTGATCAACCATCGCTCCAACGCCGACTACGTCCTGCTCGCCTACGTGCTGGCCGGCGACGTGTCGATCTCGTACGCCGTCGGCGAATGGGCCCGCGCTTTCCCCCTGGAATACGTGTTCAAGAGCTTCGGCTCGTACTTCATTCGACGCCGCTACCGCGAGCCGCTCTACCACACCGTCCTCGAGCGATACGTCCAGCTCATCACGCGCCACGGGGTCACCCAGGGCATCTTTCCCGAGGGCGGCCTGACGCGCGACGGCCGGCTGCGGCCGGCCAAGATCGGGTTGCTGGATTATGCGCTGCAGGTGGCGCGTGACCCGGCGATGGCGGAGCGGATGATGCTGATCCCGGTGGCGCTGAACTACGACCGGGTGCTGGAGGATCGGACGCTCCTGCGCGAGCTCGCGCGCGAGGAGCGAGGGCTGCGGACTCCGCGGCGGCAACAGGCCGGCGAAGTCGCGCGCTACATCGGCTGGAACCTCCTGCGGTTGCTCGGAGGTCGGTGGCAGCGATACGGGCGGGCCGCGGTGACGATCGGGACGCCCATCTCCATCGCGGCCTGGCTCGCGGAGGAGCGAGTCGAGGAGATCGGGGTGTTCGATTTACCGAGGCCGGAGCGACTCCCCCGGGTGCAGATGCTGTGCGACCGCGTCATGTCGCGCATCGGGGAGCTGGTACCGGTGACGGCCGTCGCCCTCGCCTGCGCGGCCATCCAGAGCTTCGAGTCCGACTTTATCTCGCACGCTGCGCTCATCGCCCGCATGGCCGAGATGCGGGATGTCCTGATGGAGCTCAACGCCCGGGTTCTGAAAGCGGACCGGGATATTGCTGAGACCTTCGAGCGTGCCTGGCGGATGCTCAGCATGCGCCGGATGCTGGTGCGGGAAGTGGGGGGGAGCGGCTTCGCCGTGCTGCCGGGGCAGCGGATGCTGGTCAGCTACTACGCCAACAGCATCGCGCATCTGCTCGGGCCGTTCGAGGCCGGCATCCGTGAGCGGGACAGCCTGCCCGCCGTGCGCGCGTCACGGGACATCCAGCTCACGCCCTGAGGGCGATCGACATCAGACGGGGGGAACATCATGGCGGTACGACTCGACAAGCCGATGAAGCGGGAGCTCGAGCTGGAGGGGGAGCTCTACACGGTGATCATCGATCCCACAGGGGTAAAGATCGTCGAGAAGGGAAAGAGGAAGGGGCACGAGCTCACCTGGAAGGCACTCCTCTCCGGCGAGGCGGAGCTGACGCAGTCGCTCAAGATCTCACTCGACGCCTTGGGAGGCTGAGAAGGCGCTCGGCGCGTCAGCGAGCGGCAGCGCGGGGGAGCACCGCCGGCTCGACCTCGTGCAGCGCCGACACGTTGATGCTCAGCACGCCGTCGTCTCGGCGCGGGTTGAAGACGCTGCGGAACCGGACACTCCAGGTGACCTCGCTGGCGCGATACGACGTGCGGGCGTGCACCCCTTGCGAGAATGTCTCGTCGATCCCCGAGAGGAGGATGAGGAACTCGGCATCCGTCCGGAGCAGCTCCTCGGCGGTGACGCCATGCAGTGGGCTGTCCGCCGTGATCGGATGCACGATCGTCCACGCCAGGGGAAAGAACACGACGTGCCGGCGCTCCAGGGTCAGATCGTAAAATTCACGGCTCGTTCTCTCCCCCTTGGTCTCGAGCCGGCTCAGCAGCACCTTGGCGTCCATCTCGATGATCTCATTGCTGCGCTCGTTGGCGATGCGGAACTCGAACGCGCTGATGTCGCGATAGGGAGCGATGATCGCGTTCTGACTGAAGCGGATCTTGGCCGTCGGCCGGGAGAAGCGCGCGAAGATCACTCCGGTCACCAGCGCCACGCCGAGCAGGCTCAACAACGATTCGATGGTGACGACGATGTTGGCCGCCAGCCCGAGCGGCGCCACGTGACCGTACCCGATGGTCGCGAACGTCTCGACGCTGAAGAAGAACGCCTTGAGAAAGGGACCGAACGGGCCCGCAATGCCCGGCCCCTGGAGCGCGCCCGGTCCGCACCACAGAAAGAACAGCCCGAACAGGGCGTTGCTCAGGACATAGGCGAGGGTGAGCACGGCGAGGAAGGCCGGCCAGGTCATCGTGAGCAGCGTGTGGTACGGGCTCGCGGATCCGAGCAGGCCCAGGCCGGTGCGGCGGACGTTGAACGTGCCGTCGCGATTGAGCAGCCTCTTCCGGCTCTCGGTGGCGACCACGGAGCCGAAGCCCAAGTCGCGCTCGTTGACCGAGAGCACGGGAAGCGACGGGACGGGAGTCTCGGGGAGCGTGAAGCGCATGCTTGGGTCTCGGCGGAAGACGACGGGCGGAAGGAGAGTGGCGGCAAGGTGCTGCGTCGGCGAGGGGGCGTCAACGTCTCGCGTCTTCTTGACACAAACATCAAGCGCTACTTATCTTTATCAGTCTGTGCCGCCCATGACAGGGCGGATTTTTTTGTATCGTTCCCAAGGTTATGCCGACAATCAATCAGCTCGTCCGGCGGAGTCGCCAGGACGTCGAGAAGAAGATGAAGGCGCCCGCGCTCAAGGCCAACCCGCAGAAGCGGGGGGTCTGCACGCGTGTCTACACGACGACGCCCAAGAAGCCGAACTCGGCGCTGCGGAAGGTCGCGCGCGTGCGGCTCACCAATGGCTTCGAGGTCACGGCGTACATCCCGGGCGAAGGTCACAACCTGCAGGAGCACTCGATCGTGCTCATCCGCGGCGGCCGTGTGAAGGACCTGCCGGGCGTGCGCTACCACATCGTGCG
>JBBSGP010000059.1:0-15655 GCA_038253885.1 Gemmatimonadales bacterium
CCCGGTCGAGCTCATGAATCGTCGCGATTTCAATTCCGCACTCATCGGCGGCTTTCTTGTCGCGGGGATGCCGCGCAGGTGGTGGCCGGCGCCCGCTGCTCCGCGCGTGGACGGCGCGCGGCTCAACCGCCAGCTCGCCGAGCTCGGCCGCTTCGGCGTCAATCCTCCGGGCGGCGTCACGCGGCTGGCGTACAGCGACGCGGACAAGCAGGCGCGCGAGTACGTCGTCGGCCTCATGCGCGAGGCTCGCCTCGAGCCCCGGATCGATCTTGCCGGCAACATCATCGCCACACGCGCTGGTCGCGACGCGTCGCGCAAGCCGCTCGTCTTCGGCTCGCATGTGGATTCGGTGCCGGAGGGGGGGAGCTACGACGGCAACGTCGGGTCCCTCGCCGCCATCGAAGTAGCGCGCACCCTAGCCGAGCAGGGCATCACCACTCGGCACCCGATCCAGGTGGTGGTCTGGCAGAACGAGGAAGGCGGACTGTATGGGAGCCGCGGCGTCAGCGGTCAGCTCACGGAGCGCGAACTCGCCACCGTGAGCCGGAGTGGCAAGACGATCGCCGAGGGTATCGCTTTTCTCGGCGGCGATCCCGCGCGTGTCGCCGAAGCGCGCCGCGCCCGGGGCGATATCGCCTGCTACCTCGAGCTCCACATCGAGCAGGGAGGCACGCTCGAGCGCGAGAAGCTCGATATCGGCATCGTCGAGGGGATCGTCGGTATCAAGCAGTGGGAGGTGACGGTTACCGGCTTCGCCAACCACGCCGGTACGACGCCAATGGATCGGCGCCAGGACGCGCTGCTGGCCGCGGCGAGATTCGTCGAGGCGGTGAACCGGATCGTGACTAGCGTGCCCGGCCGGCAGGTCGGAACGGTCGGGCGCATCCAGGCTTTTCCGGGCGCGCCCAACGTCATCCCCGGCCGCGTGGTCTGCACGCTCGAGCTGCGCGATCTGGACGGGGCCAAGATCGACATGCTCTACGACCGGATCGCAGCCGAAGCACAGAAACTCGGTTCCGAGAACGGCACGACGTTCGATCTCGAGCCGATCCACGAGAACATCCCCGCGCCCAGCGATCCGCGAGTGCGCGCCTCGATCGCCGACTCGGCGAAGGAGCTCGGGCTGACGACGAAGGTCATGCCGAGCGGCGCCGGGCACGATGCGCAGGCGATGGCGCAGCTCGGACCGATGGGGATGATCTTCATCCCGAGCGTCGGCGGGATCAGCCACTCTCCCAAGGAATTCTCGCGCCCCACCGACATCGTCAACGGCGCGAACGTTCTTCTCTCGACGGTGCTACGACTGGACGAGGCGAGCTTCACATGAGACGACTCCTTCAGGCCGTGTCGGCAGTGCTGTTCATCTCCGCGGGATAGCGGTGAGCGCCAGCCGACTATCGCGCCACGTCGGCGACGCCGGGCTGGGCCGCATGCCAGATGGCGCGGAGCTCGGCGTACACCTTCTGTGCTCCCTCGCGATCTCCGCTCATGGCTTTGGCGCGAGCGAGGCCCAGGAGAGAACGGCTGCGTCGCGGCGTGCGGCGCAAGGCCAGACTGAACTGAGTCTGCGCCTCCGCCGGCTGCCTCATCTCCAGCAATAGCTCGCCGAGCAGCTCCCGCGCTGGAGTCGGCGGATCGGGCGGTCCGAATTCGTACGGCAGACTCTCCTCGATCTCGGCCGCTCGACGCAACAAGACCACGGCCTCGTCTCGCGTTGCCCCGGCGCGCAGCACCAGCGCTCGCATCTCGAGCAGCGTGACACCGTCCGTGCTCATTCGCGCGGTTTCCGGCGTGGCATGCCGCTCCGCGTGTCGCAGCGCCGTCTCCGCGGCCGTGACATCGCGCCGCTCCGATGCGCACAGCACCGTTACATAGTCCACCGCGAGCGCACCCATGTCCGTTTTCGCGCCATCGCCGGGGTCCGCTGCCTTGGCGTTGCCGCACTGGCGGGTATCGGCGAGCCAGGTGGCTCGGATCATGGCGGCGAATGGCCGGCGTCCGGCGTTCTGCTCCGCTTCCCGCTCTGCGGCCGCCACCAGGCGTTCGGCGTCTGCGAAGCGCCCCTGCTGCAGGTAGGCGTAGGCGAGCCAATGTGAGTAGTGTCCGTTGCGCTTGCCCGACGCGGCCCACGCGACCTCGTTCGCCGCCACGGCGTCATCCCACATCCCGAGCGCGAGAAAGATGTGTGAGGTCATGTGCTGAGCATGCGGCGCGGCGGGCGCGATCTTCGAATATGCGCGCGCCGCGGCGAGCCCTCGCTCGGCGTGAGCGGGATCATCGTACGAATGGATGATGTAGTGCGCGGCGCCCGGGTGGTCGGGATGGTCGCGGAAAATCGGATCCACGATCGCCCCGGCACGCAGATACGTCGGAATGTGCCGCCCGCCGTGGCTCGTCCCCAGGATTGCGAGCGCGTGGAAGGTCGCGGCCTCGACATCATCGGGGTAGGCGGCGGACAATCTCTGCATGGCTTGGGCGTACGCGCTGTCGCGATGCACCTTGTCGCCCGGCCCGTAGAGGGACTCCACCGCGTCCATGTACCCCTGCTCGCGCGGCGTTCTTGCTCGAAGCCACCGCTCCCGCGGGGTGGCACCCAGCCGCGCGAGCACCGCGCGCGCGGCGATGCTGTCCTGCTGAAACCAGACGGGGTGATTGTAGCTCATCGCCTCGCCCCAGTACGCGAGCGCGAACGAGGGATCCAGCCGCTGCGCCTCGCGAAAGGCGTCGGCCGCAGAAGCGTACTCGAAGCTGTGCATGTAGAGCACGCCGCGAATGAACGCCGGCTGCGCGGCGCTCGCGCCCGACGTGGGGAAGTCGATGCGGCCGAGCTTGGGCTCCTGGGCTCCAAGGACGATGGCCGCGAACAAAAGGAGGAGCGCGTGAAAGGCGCGGAGACGATGGCGCATGGAGTCCTCCTGCCGGCGGCGGAAGTGGAGGTTCAGTGCGCCGTCATCATAGGCGGGCGCTCGACAAGATAGAAGCCCTCGATGCCGTGCCGCACTCGCTCAGCCCTTCGGTAGCCCTCACCAACTCCTGCGGTTAGTATGGTCGGGATCGACGAACACTCCTCTCACCATGGGCGGACGATGACCGAGACGCCCGCGATACCCGGGAGGTTAGTGCTAGCGGCGGCTCTGCTCGCCTGGAGCTGCAAGGGCAGCGACAAATCGGCGACCAACGATTCAGCGGCAGCGGCCGCAACCGCCGACACGGCCGACGCAGCGGCACCGGCGGCGGATTCCGGGCGCGCCGCCTCTGGCGAGGCGCCTCCCAAGGAGACGCCCTACAAGCACGGCCGCGCCACCTTCGAGTACAAGGGAAAGCAGGAGAGCTGGTCCCTGACGTCGGGGAAGCTCATTCAATCTCCAGCGTCGGAGGGGATGAGGGCTAACACGACCGTCGGGCTGTTCTTCACTCGTGATGGCTCGGAGAAGTCGATGAGTGACGGGATGCTGTTAATCTCGGTCAGCGACCTCAACCTGATGGGACCCGGCGGTTTTTACGTGGTGGGGCTGGGGCTGAGCAGCAGCGCTGGCGGTCCCAAATACAGGCCGAAGCCGGGAGATCCACGCTGCCCGGTCACGATGAAACGTGTCGACGCCGGCGGCGCCGAGGGGACGTTCACCTGCACCGGCACGTTCGACGGGGGAAGCGCGATCGGAAAGGTGACGTTCTCGGCATCTCCGTGACCGGGGGCGGGCGGGAGGGGCCGCGCCCCTCTAGCCCGCGAGTCGGGGATCGAAGACGAAGTCGCGACGGGCCACGATGCGAACCCGCGCCATCTGAGCGTGGAGCGGATTGAGCAGGACATTCTCTTCCTCCGGCACGATGGCCGACGGCACGCGGAGGGCGAGAGCCGAGCCCGCTCGAGCCCAGAGATCCCCGGCCGCCTGGCAAGCCGGATGATCCGACGAGCGGGCCCAGTCGGAGGGAAGCGCCTCCGCGAGCCTGGCTATTGTCGCCGCGGCCGGGATCTCGATCGTCATGGCGATGAGGTCATCGGGGGCGGTGTCTGGTGAGTAGTGCGCCAGCGACTCGAGCGCGGCGAGGGCGAGCGTGCTCGATGCGTACACGACCGCAGTCCCGCGAGTGTTCCAGCGCCCTCCGTAGAGAAACGCTCCGCGCCCGTCGAGGGCGGCGAAGCTGCGCCGGCAGATGCGGTAGATTCGCTCGCGGTCGCCCGCGTCTCGATCGAGCGCCACGCCGCGCGACCGCGCTCAGGAGACGATGCCGTGCTCGATGCGCCCGAGCACCCGCTCGACGGCGAGCGATCCCGCGTCGTTGTCGAGCAGCGCAACCGGGCTCGATCCACCCAGCGATCTGTTCGGCTGCGCCAGCCAGCGGTGGGCCTTGTCGACGTCTCCGATGGCTTCCTCGGCGCGCGCGATCAGCCGCGCGACGCGTGCCAGCCTGTCGGATTCCTCCGGGGAGAGCTGCAAGCGAGCGGCGCGCTTGCGCTGGAGCGTGCGCGGTGATCCGACGAGCCGGTAGAGATCCGCGGCCGAGATGCCTTCGCGCGCGAGCAGGTGCTCGAGCGCGGCCGCGGGCAGACCTGCCCGGATGAGCTCGGCGAGATCGAGCTCCGAGCGAACGACCCGCTTGAGCACGGAGCGGCCGCCCAACTTCGCGGCCACGGATGCGGCGGACATGTCGGCTCCTGGCGCCAAATGACACTATGATTATACTCAAATGGCGCAGGCAGCACAACGGGTCGCCGAGGTGCTCCGTCTCAGGGCCCTGGAGCCCACATGACGGGCTTCGAAATGGGCGCGCCCACGGAGCCGGCGAACGCTCCATGTCGTGGCTGTCGTACGCAGCGCCAAACGGTGCGGAGCATGGGCTCCCAGCAGATGGAGGTCTTTTTTGAGATGATCGACCGCGGCGCCCTATCACTTGACGCCTATCGCGTCTCTTCGCATCACGAGACAGGATCCGTGACGCCAGGATCGCGGGCGGGGTCCGTGGCCGGAGGGCATCATCGCCGCCCGCCGATGCTCTGGAATCCCGCCAGTCAGGAGACGATCTCGTGTTCGAGAAGGATGGAGCGAGAAGCCGGAGCCTGGTGATCAGGCGCCTCGTCACGATGGCGTCGGCGTTGGTGGGTGTCTACGCGTGTACGAAGTCGGCCAGGCCCACCGATCCGAATCGCTCCCAGGGAGATGGCACCCGAACCGACTCCACGACCGTGAGCATCTCCGCGAACAGGCTCGTTCAGACGGTGCGCCTCTCGCAGAACCCGGTAGCCCAGGGCGACACCCTCGTCATCAGAGCCACGCTCCGCAACGCTCGCCCCGACAGCGTGCGCGTCTACGGCGGCTACCCATGCCGGCTGGATCTCCTCGAGACGGATCTCCAGTTCTCGACGCCGGAGTGTCTGCCGCCCACGCGGATCGTGTGGCTCGCGCCTGGCGATAGTGTCACGAGCGGGCGGGGCGGCGTTGTCGCGTCGTCGCCGGGTCTGTACACCGTCCGTGTCCGACAAGCTGTCGACGCCGACCTGACGGCGTCGGTGTCGGTTCACGTCACGATGCCGTGATCTCCCGGGGCGTCGTGGCGGTCATCGCGACGCCGCGCGCGCACGTTCCAGATCGTCGCCATGACCAGTCCCACCGCGCCCGCTCCGATGAGCTCCTTCGCCGGGAAACCATGAACGAAGACGACTCCCGCCACCAGTGCCGTGCCTGCTGCGCACGCCAGCGCAAACGGACCCGCTGACCCGTGGCGCCGTCGTCCCTGCCAGAAGCCCCATAGCGCAACGACCAGCGATATCCCCATCAGCGGGAACAGGATCGCGTCCTTGCGCAGGAAGCTGAGTCCGAGCGTCGCCAACACGCTCACAATGAGCGGAACGCCCGCACAGCAGAGTGCAGCAAAGATGGCGCCAAGGACTCCGCCGGCGTCTGCGATCTGTTCCCGCCTGCTCACGACCTGTCGCCGGGTTGGAGTATCGCGCTGATCATCCATGTTTCATCACTTTCGCGAGCGCGTTCCGGAGGCTGGCAAGCGCCCGCTGTCCATCTCCCGCTTCGACGCGACCCAGCACGCACGTTTCCATGTGCGCCTGCAACAGCTCCGCGGCGATGCTGTTCACCGCCTGCTTGAGCGCAGAGACCTGGACGAGCATCTCGTCACAGGACTTGTGCTCCGCGAGCATCTTCTTGACTCCCCGCACCTGACCCTCGAGGCGCGAGAGGCGGTTGTAGATGGCGCGTTCCGCCTCGCCGGTGAGATAGGGCGCGTCGTCGGGATCCAGCACCGGCAGCGCGCTCACCTTCGACCGGCGGGCGTGAGACCCTTTCGGCGCCCGCTTGGCGTCGTTCCGTCGGCTGCTGTCACTCATCGCGCCGTCTGGTGGGAAATGGCCGCTCTCATGCGCAACAGCTCAGCTTGCTCACATCCATCTCGAACCCCTGCGCCGCAAGCTTCAGGCTCTCCCCCCATGTGAGGTACGGGTGAAGCGTGCCCGCGAGGTCGCGCGCGGTGAGGCCGAAACGGAGCGCGAGGGCTGCTTCCCCCATGAGCTCGCCGGCAAAGGGTGCGACGGCGTGGACGCCGAGCAGCTTACCGCTCGCCGTCTCGGCCACGATCTTCACCAGCCCACGTGAGTCGTGGCTCACGCGAGCGCGCGCGAGCTGCTCCAACTCGAACAGACTCACCTGCACGTTGTGGCCGAGCTCTCTAGCCCGGGCCTCCGTGAGTCCGACTGATGCCACCTGTGGCGCGGTGAAGGTCACACTCGGCACAACCGACAGGTCGAGCTGACGGGGGTCGTCGTCCGCCGCGCCGCGCGGGGAGATACTCGTCATCGCGTTCTCCGCCGCGACGCGTCCCCCCGCCGCGGCTACGTATACGTAACCCGGACCACCCGTCACATCCCCGGCGGCGTAAACGTCGGGACTGGACGTCCGCATGGTGGCGTCGACGCGGACGAACCGTCCTTTCGTCAGCTCGACGCCGACCTTTTCCGCATCGAGGCTGTCGGTGTTCGCGCGCCGACCGACCGCGACGAGCAATCGGTTCGCGCGAAAGGATCCGGTGAGGCCGCCCTGCGTCACGTGGACGACGACGTCGTCTCCGTCCCGCGCGACGCTTGTCGTCTCCACGCCCGTGTGGATCTCGAGACCATCCGATCGGAGGTACTCCTCCAATGCCCTGGAGACGTCCTCATCCTCCATCGGGAGCAACCGGGAGGTCAACTCGAGCACGGTGACCTCGACCCCGACCCGCGCGAACGTCTGGGCCAGTTCGAGCCCCACTGCGCTGCCGCCGAGTACGATCATGGACGCCGGGAGCCCATCGAGCTGCATCGCCGTCGTACTGTCGAGCGCGCGCACTTTCTCCAGACCGGGAATGGGGGGCGCCGCTGGACTGGTGCCGGTCGCGATCACGACTTTCCGGACCCGATGCTCGCGCGCCGCGGATCCCTGGCCCACGCGCATCACGAGGAGACCTTCTCTCCCGCCGCCACCGACGAAGCGCGCCTGGCCTCGGAGCAGAGAGATGCGGGGGTGGGACGCGAGGACATCGGCGTACTTCTGCTGCCGCAGCTCGCTCAGGATCTCGTCCTTCTTTGCCACCACCGCTTTCCAATCCAGCTGAGGCGCGCACGGCGCGACTCCCTGAAACCCTCCCGTCGCGGATCGATAATGCGCTGCGACCTCGATCAGATTTTTCGAGGGGATGCAGCCGACGTTCACGCAGGTACCGCCGAGCGTGCCGGCCTCCGCGATCGCGACCATCCCCCCCATGCCGGCGGCCTGGATGGCGGCCGCCATCCCGGCCCCGCCCGTTCCGATGACCAGCGCGTCGTAATCAGCGGAGCCGCGCTCAACCTCGCGGCCCGCGTCCCCAGTCGTATTCCGCGGAATCATCTTGCGCCCCCCTGCTGCCATATACCCATGGGGGTATCATAGCGACCCGGTCTCATCACTGGCAAGTCGTCCCCCACCGTCGCGTTGACAACCTCGCAAGCCAGCCGTATAGCTCCGGCCAGGTCCTGCTCCCTCCCGACCCCGCACCGCGAGCTCCATGCTTTCCCGATCCGCAGCCACCGGCGCCACGCTCGCGTCGGTCCTTGTTCTCGCCCTCATTGCGCCGCCCCTCGCGGCGCAAGGCGGACGGCGTGACACGACCTCGCGCCAGCGCGATACCAGCAGTCGCGGCCGCGACGTGATGCGTCCGTCACCCGATACGCTGCGCCCTGCGCCGCGCGGTCGGGAGGCGGCGATCATCCTGCGGGACACGGCCCGCTCGCCCGAGGATTCGGCGCGTCTCGCGCGCGAGGCCGCACGCATGGCCGATCAGCCGCCGGTGATCACGCGTCACGCGATCCGCGTCGGCACTTCCCAGCTGCGTTACACCGCGACTACCGGGATGATGCCGATCCGGAACGAGACCACCGGCGTCACCGAAGGAAACATGTTCTACGTGGCCTACACGCTCGATGGGGCAAGTCACGCCGCGCGGCCCATCACCTTCGTCTTCAACGGGGGGCCGGGCTCCTCCACCATCTGGCTGCACATGGGCGCCTACGGACCTCGTCGGGTCAAGCTCCTGTCCGATGGCTCGGCGCCGCCGCCGCCGGTGACGATCGAGGACAATCCGTACACCCTGCTCGACCAGACGGACCTCGTCTTCCTCGATCCCGTCGGCACGGGCTACAGCCGGCCGGTGACCCAGGAGCTGGGCCGGAAGTTCTGGGGGCTCGACGAGGACATCGCGAGCGTGGCCGAGTTCATCCGGCTCTATCTCACCCGCTACGAGCGGTGGGGCTCGCCCAAGCTCATCAGCGGCGAGAGCTACGGCACCACGCGCGCCGCGGGCCTCTCTGGCTATCTCGTCGATCGCGGCATCGCGCTCAACGGCATCATCCTCATCTCGTCGGTGCTCGACTTCCAGGCGTCGAGCCAGATCAAGGGGAATGACGTCGGCTACATCAACTTCCTGCCGTCCTATGCCGCCACGGCGTGGTACCACAAGAAGCTGGCGCCCGAGCTGCAGTCGCTCAGCATCGAGCAGGTCGTCGCTCAGGCCGAGCGATGGACGGAGACGGACTACGCGCAGGCGCTCTCCAAAGGGGCCAGATTGACGGCGGCGGAGCGGCAGACGGCGATCGATCAGATGGCTCGGTTCACCGGACTGTCGAAGGAGTTCATCGACCGGAGCGATCTGCGAGTGTCACTGTCGCGCTTCGACCAGGAGCTGTTGCGCGATCAGAAGACCATGGTGGGCCGACTCGACAGCCGCTTCAAGGCGTTCGACATGGACCCGGCCGGCGAGCGCGGACCGTTCGATCCGAGCGAGGCGAGCATCCGCAACACCTTCACGCCGGTGCTCAACGACTACGTGCGCCGCGAGCTCGGCTTTCGCAACGAGAGCATCTATTACGTGCTCGGCGGCGGCATCGGGCAGTGGCACTTTCCGGAGACGAACAGCTTTGCCACCGTCGTCCCGTCGCTCGAGCGCGCCTTCAACAAGAATCCGTACATGAAGCTGTACGTCGCCGAGGGGTACTACGACATGGCGACGCCGTACTTCGCGGTGGAGTATACGCTGTCCCACCTCGTCCTCGACCCGAAGCTGCGCGGCAACATCACGACCGGTCGCTTCACCGCCGGCCACATGATGTACATCGACGAGCCCTCGATGCAGAAGCTGCGCGGCGAGCTGACGAAGTTCATCGCGGACGCGGTGAAGCGGTGAGGATCGGCCCGCGGCACATCGTTGGCTTCCTCGCGCTGGCGGCGGGCTGCCGGTCGGCGGCACCGGCGGTTCCGGGCGGCTCAATGGGAGGGGAGAGCTACGACGCGTACGCCATCCGGTACGGGACGATTCGTGACTTCCCGGTGCGCCGGCTGGCCCCGGGCGCCGACAGCGCACGCCGCATGGACATCGCCATGATGGTCTGGCTGCTGCGGGCGCCCGGGCGGATCGTGCTCGTCGACGCGGGCTTCTACCGCGATCGCTTCATGCGTCGCTGGCAGCCGGCCGACTACGTGCGACCCGACTCGGCCCTCGCACGCCTCGGGGTGGCCCCCGGCGACATCACCGACATCATCGTCTCGCACGTCCACTGGGACCATATGGACGGGATCGATCTGTTCCCGCGCGCGCGTGTGTGGATCCAGCGCGAGGAGTATGACTACTACGTCGGCCCGGGCGGCGCGCCGGCTCATCCCGGAATCGATTCCGCGGATGCCGCCGTCCTGGCATCGCTCCAGGCGCAAGGCCGAGTTTCGCTGGTGAACGGCGACAGCGTCGAGGTCATCCCCGGGATCACGCTGTACACCGGCGGCCGGCACACCTTCGCGTCGCAATTCGCGGGCGTTCGCACGACTGCCGGCACCGTTGTCATCGCTTCCGATAACCTCTACCTCTACGAGAACCTGGACCGGCACCGCCCGATCGCGCAAACCTTCGACTCCCTGTCGAACCTGGCAGCGCAGGATCGCATGCGTCGCATCACCTCCTCGCCGCGGCTGATCATTCCCGGGCACGACCCCCTGGTGTTCGAGCGCTTTCCCACTCCGGGACGCGGCGTGGCCAAGATCGAGTGATGCGTCGTCTTCCCGAACCATTTCAGAGCCTCTTGATGAATCGCCCTGTTCTGATCGGCCTGTTCGTGCTCGCCATTGGGGGCTGCGTTCCCTCGCGTACTCCACCGCCGCAGACAGCCCCCGCCCCCGTCACCGTACCGGCGCCGGCGCTCCCGGAATCGGTGGTGAAGGCGTCTCCAGCGCCCTCCGGCCCTCCCGCTCCGGGCGAGGCTCCGCGCAACTGGCAGCTGCTCGACCAGGCGACCGACCGCGTGCCCGGCATCGGCGCCCTTCGCGCCGAGCGCGAGCTGCTCGCCGGGCGGCAGCCACGGCGCACCGTGGTGGTGGCCGTGATAGATGGCGGCGTCGACACCGCCCACGCCGGCCTCAGGGCGAATCTCTGGAGCAATCCCAGGGAAACGGCGGGGAACGGCAAGGACGATGACGGCAACGGCTACGTGGACGATGTGCACGGATGGAACTTCATCGGCGGCCGGGACGGACGCGACGTCCAGTACGACGCTCTCGAGGTCACGCGGCTCTATGCACGCTGCACCGCCGGTGCGACTGCCGCTCGGGCCGCGCCACCTCTCCCGTCGGAGGAACAATGCCGTCAGATCACCGCCGACTACAGCAAGGCGAGGAGCGAAGCCGAGCAGACGCTGCAGCAGGTGCGGATGGCCGGGGACGTTCTGACGCGAGCGACGCGGATTCTCGCGAAGGCACTCGGCACCGATTCCCTGACCACCGAGAAAGTGAGCGGCCTGCGGCCGGCGAGCGCCGACGTGGAGCAGGCTCAGGCCATGTACCTGCAGCTCGCCGCCAACCATATCACCACGACCGCGGTGGCGGACGCGAAGAAGGAGCTCGAGTCGCAGGTGACGTATGGGCTCAACCCGCGGTACGATCCGCGTCCGATCGTCGGTGACGACTACTCGAATCCTACCGAACGCCGATACGGTAATCCCGACGTGATGGGCCCCGACGCCAAACACGGCACACACGTGTCCGGCATCATCGCCGCCGTTCGGGGGACGAGCAACGGAGTCGCCGGGATCGCCCCGGCGGTGCGCGTCATGATGGTTCGTACGGTGCCGGATGGCGATGAGCGCGATAAGGACGTGGCCAACGCCATCCGCTACGCCGTGGACAACGGAGCTCAGGTCATCAACATGAGCTTCGGAAAAGGGTATTCGCCGTACAAGGTCGCGGTGGACGACGCGGTGAAGTACGCCGACAGCCACGGCGTGCTGATGATCCATGCCGCTGGTAACGACGGCGAGGATCTGGGCAAGAAGCCCAGCTATCCGACGCCGGCCTACGCGAGCGGAGGGCGCGCCCAGAACTGGATCGAGGTCGGCGCATCGTCCTGGAACGACGTCGACAGCCTGGCCGCGAGCTTCTCCAACTATGGCCACGATCAGGTGGATGTCTTCGCGCCCGGCGTCGACATCCTGTCGACAATTCCCGGCGGTGGCTACGAGCGGGAGAGCGGCACGAGCATGGCAAGCCCGGTGGTGACCGGGCTCGCGGCGCTGCTCATGTCCTACTATCCCGATCTCGCCGCGGCCGACGTGAAGCGCATCATTCTCGCGTCGGCCACTCGGCACACCTCTCAGATGGTCGTTCGCCCCGGCGCAAAGGATGGCGAGAAGGTTCCGTTCGGTTCGCTCTCGGTGACTGGCGGGATCGTCAACGCCTACGAGGCGATCCGGATGGCGGAGCGGGAGAAGGCGGCCAAGCCGTAGCCGATCACCCCTTGTGGTGGGCGACGGCCCGTCGCCAATTCGGGGGTTCGTCCCACCCGGAGATTCCCGTGCGCACCAGCCCCATTTGCGTCGCCGCGCTCCTCGCGCTGCCGGCAGCCCTTCTTGTTTCCTCTCTTGTTGCGCAGCCCCTGCCCGCGGGCGACACGACAACTCTCGCCGCGCTCAAGTGGCGCGAGGTCGGGCCCTTTCGCGGAGGTCGGTCGGTCGCGGTGGCCGGCTCGGCTGCTCGACCGTGGGAGTACTGGTTCGGCGCAACCGGTGGTGGCGTGTACAAGACCATCGACGGCGGGCAGAGCTGGACGCCGATGTCGGACAAGTATTTCGGCGGCTCGATCGGAGCGATCGGCATCGCCGCGTCCAACCCCGACATCGTCTACGTGGGCACGGGCGAGCACGCCATCCGCGGCAACGTCTCGCATGGCGATGGCGTCTGGAAGACCGCCGACGGGGGCAAGACGTGGAGCTTCCTGGGATTGCCGGAGACGCATCAGATCGCGCGCGTGCGCGTGCATCCGACAAACCCCGACATCGTCTGGGTGGCAGCCTTCGGCCACGTCTTTGCGCCGAGCGCGGAGCGGGGGATCTACAAGTCGTCCGACGGCGGGAAGAGCTGGCGCAAGACGCTCTCTCGCAACGACTCCACCGGCGCGACGGACCTGATCCTCGATCCATCGAATCCGGACGTCCTCTACGCGTCGCTCTGGCAGGCGGGACGCACGCCGTGGTCGCTGAGCTCCGGCGGGAAGAGCGGCGGCATCTTCAAGTCGACCGACGGCGGCGAGCACTGGACGGAGCTCACGCACAACCGCGGGCTACCTACCGGGCTGCTCGGACAGCTCGGCCTCACGATCTCGGGCGCGAAGCCGTCGCGACTGTGGGCGCTCATCGAGGCGGACTCGGGCGGCGTCTACCGCTCGGACGATGGCGGTGCGACGTGGAGCTGGGTCAGCCCGGATCATCGTCTTCGCCAGCGCGCCTGGTACTACTCGCGCATCTTCGGCGATCCGCGTGACACCAACGCGGTGTGGGCACTCAACACCTCCGTCTATCGGTCGATTGATGGCGGACGCAACTGGAAGCTCGTGCGCGATCCGCACGGCGACAATCACGACATGTGGATCGCGCCGAACGACCCCGACCGGCTGATCGAGGCGAACGACGGCGGCGCCAACGTCTCGTTCAATGGCGGGAAGAGCTGGTCCGACCAGGATCAGGCGACGGCTCAGTTCTATCACGTCACGACAACCAATCACTTCCCCTACCGGATCTGCGGCGCGCAGCAGGACAACTCGGCGCTGTGCGGTCCCAGCCGCTGGCCGGGCGGTGTCGGCATCGGATTGTGGTACGATCCGGGGGGCGGCGAGAGCGGCTACATCCAGGCGCGTCCCGACGATCCGGACATCACCTACGCCGGCGACAACAGCGGCACGCTCACCCGGCTGGATCACCGCACCGGGTTCGTCCGGGTGATCAACGTCTGGCCCGACGCCCCCGACAGCCACCCCGCGATCGAGGGGAAGTATCGCTTCCAGTGGACGGCCCCGTTGCTCATCTCGCCGCACGATCCACACACACTCTACGAGGGCGGCAATCGGCTCTTCAAGTCGGTCAACGAAGGGCAGAGCTGGACTCCGATCTCTCCTGACCTGAGCCGCCACGAGCCCCGGACGATTCAGCCGAGTGGCGGACCGATCACCCTCGACCAGACGACCGCCGAGTACTACGCGACGATCTTCACG
Source organism: Gemmatimonadales bacterium (assembly GCA_038253885.1). Taxonomy (GTDB): domain Bacteria; phylum Gemmatimonadota; class Gemmatimonadetes; order Gemmatimonadales; family Gemmatimonadaceae; genus JALZAQ01. The sequence continues at coordinate 14,044 of JBBSGP010000059.1, forward strand.
ATCGCCGAGTCGCCGCTGCGGAAAGGACTCATCTGGGCGGGCAGCGACGATGGGCTGGTGCACATCACGATGGATGGCGGCGGGAGCTGGACGAACGTCACGCCGAAGGAGCTTCCGGAGTGGAGTCGCGTGTCGATCATCGAGGCATCGCACCATGCGGCCGGCACGGCGTACATGGCGACCAACCATTATCAGATGGACGATCTCGCTCCGTACATCTGGAAGACCACCGACTACGGCAAGTCGTGGACGAAGATCGTGAGCGGTATCCCGCCGACGGAGTTCGTGCGAGTGGTCCGTGAGGATCCGGTGCGAAAGGGGTTTCTGTTCGCCGGAACGGAGCGGGGCGTGTGGATGTCGATGGATGATGGCGCGAGCTGGCAGACGCTCCGGCGAAACTTGCCGGTGGTGCCGGTTCACGACCTCGCGATCAAGAACAACGATCTCATCGCGGCGACGCACGGCCGCTCCTTCTGGATCCTGGACGACATCTCACCGCTCCGTCAGTGGAAGAGCAGCGATCCCGCGCAGGCGCTGCACCTCTACAAGCCGGCCGACGCCTATCGCGTGGGATGGGGCGGACCGGCCAACACCAACGGAGTGCACCCGGTGGGGATGAACCCGCCCACGGGCGCCGTGATCTACTACTCGCTCGCCAAGGGCGGGCAGGAAGTGACCCTCGACATCCTCGACGGCCGCGGCACGCTCGTCCGGAGCTTCAGCAGCCGGCAGGACCCTCAGGTCGCGCTGGACAGCCTGCGCGGCGACAGCGTGAAGAAGGTGCGCGAGGACTCGCTGAAGAAGGTCGGCGGTAAGCCGGACAGCTCTCGTGTCGAGACGAAGGGCGAGGAGCAGAACGAGAACGAGGAGAAGCCTTTCCCGCGCCCGGTGCCGCCGCCGCCGCGTGTGCCCGACAAGCAGGGGCTCAACATGTTCGCGTGGAACATGCAGTACCCGCGGGCGAGCGCGTTCGCGGGGATGATCAACGTTCAGGTGGACGGTCCCCTCGCGCTGCCCGGCAATTACTGGGTGCGCATCCGGACCGCCGGCCAGACCGACTCGGCGACTTTCCAGCTGAAGCTCGATCCACGCTCGAAAGCGACTCGCGCGGATCTGGAGGCGCAGCTCGCCTTCCTGCTCAAGGTGCGCGATACCACGACCGCGGCCAACAATGCCGTGCTCACCATCCGCAACGTGCGCTCGCAGTTGGATGATCGGGGGCGGCGCATCCCGGCGGCCCAGAGCGAGACGTTCCGCACAACTTCGCTCTCGCTCCGGCAAGGGATGGACTCCGTGGAGGGAGCCATCTACCAGGTTCGGAACCAGTCGGGGCAGGACCCGCTGAACTATCCGTCGAAGTTGGTGGAGCGCATCAGCTCACTCGCGGGCGCGGCGGGAGCGGGAGACTACCGTCCCACGGCTCAGATGGTCGAGGTGTACCGGTACTTCGCGCCCGGGCTGCAGACCCAGCTCCTGGCTTTCCGGAAGCTCATGCGTGACGATCTGCCCAAGGTGAACGCGGCGCTGCGGGCGGCGGGCCTTCCGGAGATCGTGCCCAGCCCGACCGGGAAGCTGGTGATGTGAGAGCTACGCCGGGCGCCGCGCCGTCGAC
>JBBSGP010000060.1:0-15322 GCA_038253885.1 Gemmatimonadales bacterium
CCGGCTCGCCCTCCGGGATCAGCCCAATGACCCCCGCATCCTCCAGAACATGGCGATCGCGTTCTCGAAGACGGGGCGCATCGAGGAGGCCATTCGCTCGTACCGGCGGGCTCTGGATCTCGATCCGCAGCTCTCTGGCGCGCACTACGGCCTTGCCTTTCTGTGCCTCAAGCGCGGCGACACCGGCGGCGCCGAGCAGCACCTGAACGCCTTCCTGGAGCATCCTCCGACGAGCGCCGAAGCCGAGCGTTGGGTGCGGCACGCACGCCAGACGCTCGAGCAGCTCCGGAGCGGGGATGGTGCGCGCGTTCCGACCGAACCGGGCTAGCGCATTGGGGAACGTCCTCGCCGTCGTGAGCCAGAAGGGCGGAGTCGGCAAGACCACGACCGCGCTGAACCTCGCTGCGGCCTTCTCGCGCCAGGGGTTGAAGACTTTGCTGGTGGACGTGGATCCGCAGGGAGGCGTGCGCCACGGCCTGGGCCTCTCACGCGACCGAGCCCCGCACGGCCTGTCGGATTACCTCCTCGGCTCGAAATCGCTGCGCGACGTCATTCTCCCGACGACTCTTCCGTGGCTGCGCGTGATGCTGGCCGGGTCGGTGAGCTTTCAGACGAATCAGGAGGTCTATCACCGCATCGCGGCGCAGACCACCCTGCTCGGGGACCTCCTCGATGGCGCCCGGGAGCGCTGCGACATCGTGGTTGTCGACACCCCTCCCGGGCTGGGTCCGATGGTGCATCGGGTTCTGGAAGGGAGTCAGCACGTCCTGGTGCCACTCCAGTGCGAGCCCCTGGCGCTCCAGACCACTCCCCAGATCCTCCGCGGAATCCAGGAGATCGTGCGCGCCAACCAGGAGCTCGTTCTCGACGGGATCGTGCTGACGATGGTGGACGGGAACCCCTCCTGCATCGCGGTGTTCGACTATGTTCGGAATAACCTTCCACCCGAGATGGTGTTCGACGTGACGATCCCCCGCAGCCCCGGTGTCACCGACGCGTTTGCGGCTGGTCAGCCGGTGGTGCTGCGCGACCCCTCGGACCCGAGCGCACGGGCGTATGTGGCTCTCGCGGAGATCCTGGCCGAGCGATTTCAATGAGCCGATGGGCGCGTTCCGGCAGGCAGGCAAGGCTGTTTCTCGCGGCGGCAGCAGTTGCGCTAGGAGTGCCGGCATGCACCCAAGTCGGCAGCGACCCGAACGCAGCCGTGGCGATCGAGCTCATCGCTCCACAGTCCCCGTCGGTCGTGATCGGCGACACCCTGCGCGACAGCACTGGCACGGCGGTGCCGCTCCTGGCGCGGGCCTTCAATTCCCGAAACATTCAGATCCCGTCCCCTCGACTCACGTTCATCACGAGAGACACGACGCGAAACGCGACGGTGGACAGCCTCACCGGATTCGTTGTCGGTCGGAAGCTGGGGGACGTGACAATCTTCGCCAATGTCGGAAATCTTCCGTCGGCCCCGATCGTGATCCACGTGGTTCCTCGACCGGATGAGCTCATCCCGGCGGACAGCGTCCGCGATGCTCTGTCGGTGATCGGTCTGCTCGAGGCGACGGGAAGGCCGCTTCCGGTGAAGCTCCGCGCAGATACCACACCCCTGACCGCGACGGATAGCCTCATTCCGGTTCAGAATTACCTCGTGCGCTTCCGGATCGTGGAGCCGGCGGGGCTGGAGAGCAACGCATCGGACACGACGCGTCTCGTTCTGGTGAACGACGTCGGACGCCCGTCGCTGCTGGACACGACCGACGCTCAAGGAATCGCTTCCCGCAAGCTTCGGATATCACCGGCGGTACCGAGATCGGCCATCCCCGATTCGGTCACCATCGAAGCCACGGCGCGGCGTCCCGACGGCACCCCGGTGCCCGGGAGCCCGATTCTCTTCACGACCAGAGTGGTACGCAGTCCCTGACGTCGTTCGAGCCCGCCACCCACCCCTACTCTGAGCGTCGGAGGTGCCCATGACCGCGACTGTCGCTCCGCAGAAGTCCGGAGTCGGGGGCGTGCGCCCCGGTGCCGTCACGCTCAATCAGATCTTCTTCAACGCCGTCGAGCGCTTCGACAAGCCGGACGCGTTGCGGGTCAAGGTGGGCGGTGTCTACCAGTCGCTCTCCCATCGGACCGTCGCCGAGCGCGTCCGCCGTGTCGCCCTCGGGTTGCGCGCGCTCGGAGTCGAGCGCGGTGACCGTGTCGGGATTCTCTCGGAGAATCGTCCCGAATGGGCGATCGTCGATTACGGCTGTCTCTCCGCCGGGATCACCGACGTCCCGCTGTATCCCCAGGTTCCGTCGGAGCAGATCGCGTACATCCTCGACGATTGCGGAGCCGTGGCGATCTTCGTGTCCACCGAGTCACAGGCGGCGAAGATCGCGGCCGCCCGGGAGGGGGGGAAGCTGGCGAAGCTCCGGCACGTGATCGGTTTCGGCCCGGCGCTGGCGCCCGGCGTGGACCTCACGCTGATCGATCTGGAAGCCAGAGGTGCGGCGGCCGAGACCGAGGTGGCGATCACGAGGTATCGAGCCGACGCGATGCAGGTACGGGCCGACGAGCTGGCGACGATCATCTACACCTCGGGAACCACGGGCGAGCCGAAGGGGGCGATGCTCACTCACGGGAACATCGCCTCCAACGTCACCGCCGTGCTGGACGTGATTCCGATGTCGGTGGTCGACGTGTCGCTCAGCTTTCTCCCGCTGTCGCACATCCTGGAGCGCATGTTCGACTTTCTCATGTTCGCGGCCGGGGTCTCGATCGCCTACGTCGAGTCGATGGACACGATCGTGGCCAATCTCGGAGAAGTGATGCCGACGATCGTCGTGTCGGTGCCGAGGATCTACGAGAAGATCTACGCCCGGGTGCTCGAGAGTGCGCTGGCGGGGGGAGCGGTCAAGAAGCGGATCTTCTTCTGGGCGCGCGCCGTGGGGGATCGCTGGTCCACGGAGACGCTGGCCGGCCATCGGCCAGGAGCGGTGCTCGCGCTGCAGTACCGGATCGCGGACCGCCTCGTGTTCTCGAAGCTGCGCCAGCGCGTGGGCGGGCGGCTCCGCTATTTCGTTTCCGGAGGCGCGCCTCTCGCGCCGGAGATCAACAAGTTCTTCTACGCCGCCGGCCTCATGATCCTCGAGGGTTATGGTCTGACCGAGACATCGCCGGTGATCGCCGTCAATACGCCGGCAAGCTTCCGCATCGGAACGGTCGGGAAGCCGATCCGGCAAGTCGAGGTCCAGATCGCCGGCGACGGCGAGATTCTGTGTCGCGGGCCCAACGTCATGAAGGGCTACTTCAACAAGCCCGACGCGACCCGCGACGCGATCGACGCCGGCGGATGGTTCCATACGGGGGACATCGGTGTACTGGAAGATGGCTTCCTGCGTATCACCGACCGGAAGAAGGACATCATCGTGACCGCCGGCGGCAAGAACATCGCCCCGCAACCGATCGAGAACGATCTCAAGACGAACAAGTATGTGAGCCAGGCGGTGATGATCGGAGACAAGCGCAAGTATCCGATCGTGCTGGTGGTGCCGAACTTCGATTCGCTCGAGAAATGGGCGAAGATCAAGAACCTCAGCTGGACGAGCCACCAGGAGCTACTGACTCAACCCATCGTGCACGCCAAGATGGAGAAGGAAGTGCTGGGAAAGCTGCGCGGCCTCGCGCACTTCGAGATGCCGAGGAAGGTGGGCTTGCTCGAGCGGGACTTCACGATCGAGTCGGGTGAGCTCACGCCCACGCTCAAGGTCAAGCGGCGGGTGGTGGACCAGAAATACAAGCCACTGATCGACTCGCTCTACGCGGATGGCGCGCCTCAACCCTGAGTCGCCACCGGCATGATGCGTGCACGTCGCGTCAACGAGTAACCAACAGGAGAGCTGGGCCATGTTCAGACAATTGTTCCGCGTGCCGCTGATCGCGGTCGCGCTGGCCGCCTGCGCGCAGGCGCGACGACAGAAGATGGAAGACATCTCTCCGCCCATGCAGCCGGCGCGCACTTTCACGGTGATGGGAAACTGGGTGCTGGCGACACCGCCGGATTCGACAGCCTTTGCCGGTGCGCAGAGTGTCCTGCTCAGTCTGACCAGCACGTCGTTCGTTCTGACGGCGAACTATCCTGGCAAGCCGCCGTTTGTCATCTCGGGGGACGCGCGTGCCAAGCCTGAAGGCGGGCTGATCACTCTGACGCCCCGCCAGACGATCCAGGACGGACGGGTCGTGGATCCGAACCCTGATTTCGTCGCGGGTCGCCAGGTGACGGTGATCGCCACGGCGGCGGGGCCGAGCATGGTGTTCGCGCATCAGGACAACCCGAAGCTGCCGACCTCCATCTGGGCGCGTCCGGCCGAGGCCGAGGCCGCAGGAATCATCAAGAGCGCAAAGGATACTCTCCCACCGCGGAAGCCATAGGCCGCATCAACTCAGTGATCGTGCTGAGCGGTCAGCGCCGGACCCGTTCGAGCTGGAGAACGGGTCCGGCGCTCTTCTCGCGTGCTGCCACCCAATGCCGATCATCGCGGGCCAGCTCGCGCATCCCGTCGGGCAGGCGCGTGTGGGCCGGCGCCAGGAGGCGGCCCCCACTGACGAGGGCGCTCGCGGCCTGGTCGACGAGCGACGCGCGTCCACCCGACTCATCGACGGCGAATCCCCTGACCTTGGCGCCACCGAGCGGCAGCACGGTGCCCGTCCTCACGGGCGAGATGCCACCGCCGCTGGCCGTCGCTGCTGGCGCGTCGAGTACGATGACCTGCACTCCGTCCACGAGATCGAGCAGATCGTGCGCCATTCCGGCCCATGTTCCAGCGAGCACGATGATCCCGCCGGGGTCAGCGAGTCCGAGCAGGGCAGCCAGTCGCACCACCTCGTCGGTGACTGGAGGCGGGGACGAAGAGGGCGATGAGAAAGGAGACTGAGGGTCATCCCGGAAATCGGCGACCCCACCGCGAATCGGATAGCGTGTCTGGCAGGTCGGACAGCCCAACACGCCCTCCACGACATCGCGTCCGGTCGTGCGATCGGCCGCGAGCACGAGCGCCATCTGGTCGTGCGGCCGGATGCAGCGGAAGACATCCACGAGCTCGATGAACACGGACGGACGCGCTAGCTCGCCGAGAGCCGGAGCTCGTCGATATTGACAGCGGGATCCCGGGTCACGGCGTAGAGCACGGCGTCGGCGACCGCTTCGGAGCGGAGCATGCTCTGGCGCGGGGGAAAGCGTGATCCCTCCAGAGCAATGCCATCCCAGATGGAGGTGTCGGTCGGACCCGGTGAGACCAGCGTGACGCGGACGCCGCTTCCGCGCAACTCGGCGCGTATCACCTCGTGCACGGCGCGCGCGCCGTACTTGCTCGCCGAATAGGCGGCGTTCCCCGGCAGCGCCGAACGATCCGCTACCGAGCCGATGGTGACGATGTGTCCGGCCTCACGCGCCTTCATCGACGGAAGAACCGCCCGCACCACGGCGAACGTGCCGACGAGATTCACGCCGATGGTTTCGGCGAACGAGGAAACCGTCAGCTCCGTTGCCGGCGCGGGATGAAACAGGCCCGCGTTGTTGACGAGGATCGAGACGTCGCCCAGTGCGGCTACCGTCCGCTCGAGGGCACTCTCGATGGCGGACCGGTCGCCGAGATCGCAGGTCAGGGGAAGTGCGCTCGGTCCCAGCTCGCGGGCCCGATCCGCCAGCGCCCCCGCACCCCGCGCCAGCATGGCGACCCGCGCTCCGGCCGCGACGAGCGCGCGCGCGATCGCCAGACCGATCCCACGCGACGCTCCGGTGACGACCGCCACCCGTCCCTCGAGCGGCTGGCCCGTCACTAGATGCGCACCGCGCTGTGCGCGAGATACAGAAACTCGTCGCGCGTCTTGGCGTCGTCTCGAAAAGTCCCTCGAACCGCGGACGTGATCGTCTTCGAGTTCTGCTTCTCGACCCCGCGCATCATCATGCACAGATGGTAGGCTTCGATGACGACACCAACACCACGCGGCCGCAGCACGTCCTCGAGCGCCTGGGCGATCTGCTCGGTGAGGCGCTCCTGGACCTGGAGCCGTCGCGCGAACATGTCGACGATGCGAGGGATCTTGGAGAGACCGACGATCCGTCCATCGGGGATGTAAGCGACGTGGGCCTTCCCGAAGAATGGCAACATGTGGTGCTCGCAGAGCGAGTAGAGCTCGATGTCACGCACCATGACCATGTTCTCGTGGCATTCCTCGAACAGGGCCTCGCCCACCACCTCGCTCACGTCGAGATGGTATCCGCGCGTCAGCCAGCTCAACGACTTGGCCACGCGTACCGGCGTCCGCTGAAGCCCTTCGCGATCGGCGTCCTCTCCGATCAGCTCGAGCATGCGCCGGACGAGGGCCTGGAACTCGGCTCCGTCCTCGCGCCCGGGGGCCGCGACGCGAGCGGTGGCGCTCGGGCGTGGCCGGGCATCGGCCTTTCTGGATCCGTTTCTGCTTCTGGAGTTGGCCATGGGTCTTGCTCGCGGGTGAGTCGCCTATCGTCCATCGGGGCGCGTCTTGAGGCGGCTCCGACAGCGGCCTAACTTCTCGCAGCTTCATTGCCCCGCTCGAGGGGCGCCACCTTCGTCATCGCGGCGGTGAAAGTTAAGCTGCTGATCGCGGCCGCGGCCACTTCCGCAGCCACCGCCTGGTCGGCGCTCTGGACCTTTCCGGCGATGCTGCTCAGCGCCTTCCTCGTCGCCTGGGGCGCTGAAGCCGCACAGTTCCTGATCTCCCAGGGCCTCGCGCTGGCGATCCTCGCCTGGCTGCAGACGCTGCCCGAGTTCGCGGTCGAGGCGGTGATCGCCTGGTCGGCAGGTCAGGATCCCACATGGTGTTTCGTGGCCAGTCCACCCGTCGGCTGCCACTCGCATCTGGCGATCGCGAACTTCACCGGCGCCATCCGACTGCTGGTGGGGCTTGGCTGGCCGCTCATCTACTGCGTGGCGGCGCTGGTTGAACGGCGGCGCGGCGGCCGGCTGCGCACCATTCAGCTCGAGAAGGAGCACGCCGTCGAGGTGATGGCGACGATCGCGCCGGTCTCCTACTTCTATTGGGTGTGGTGGAAGGGATCGATCGGTTTGGTGGATGCCGCGGTGTTGACGACGATGTATATCGGGTATCTGGCGGTCCTCTGGCGCTTTCCGCCACAGCGCGAGGAGGGGCTGAGCGAAGTGGCCAGGCCGGCGCGGTGGGCGTACGAGCGTCGCGGCGCGTGGCGGGTGATCACGATCGCAGCCTTCTTCGTGATCGGAGGCGTTCTGATGTATTTCACGGCGCACCCCTTTCTCGAGTCGCTGCTGGCGGTCGCGATTCCGCTCGGCGTCAGCCAGTTCGTGTTCGTGCAGTGGGTGGCGCCGTTCGTGAGCGAGTTTCCGGAGGGGCTGACGACGGTGCGCTGGGCCGCCACCGTTCACCGCGCACCGGTCGGTCTGGTCAATCTGTTGTCGAGCAACGTCAACCAGTGGACGGTTCTCGCCGCCATGATCCCGATCGCGTTTTCGGTGTCCCGCGGAGCGCCGACCGCGCTGCCGTTCGACGGCGCGCAACGCCTCGAGATCCTGCTGACGCTGCTCCAGAGCACGGTCGCGGTACTGCTGCTCCTCGACCTGCGCTTTCACTGGTGGAACGCGGCGCTGCTCTTCCTGCTCTGGGGAGCGCAGTTCCTCGTGGCGGAATGGCGAAACGAGATGGTGTGGGTGTATGGCGGGTGGGCCGTGCTGCTGGCGCTGCACCGCTGCTGGCGTGGAGCGCGTGCTCCCCGCATCTTGCGCGATCTGCTCAGGTCGCCACGAAAAAAACAGGGCCCCGCGTGACGCGAGGCCCGAAGGAAGCGGGAACGAAGAGGATTTTTGAAGCCCCGTCGAATGTATGAGGTCCTCACCACACCTTCCGCCTTCCCCGCGCTGGGGCATGACGTCAGCATGGATTGTCGAACCCACCCGAGAGACTTGTTGGCTCAAAAATTAGGCTCTTCGCCCCACTCTGCTGTCCGCATTCTAGTGACCCCTCCAGCGATCGTCAACGACATGAATTCCTCTCGAAAGCTCCTCGACGGAATAGCGATCCCGCTGGCCCTGATCATGCTCGTGTTCTGGGCCATCGGCGCGTTCGCGTGGACCGGCCCCGGCTGGATTCATCTCTTCCTGACGCTCGGCGTCTTTCTGCTCATCTACGGCATCGTGGCTCGCACCGGCCGCGGCGGGCCGACGGCGCGCCCCTGAGCTCGCGCCTCCCCGAGGGAGAGATGGGCGGCGAGCGAGTGCCCGTGGTCGGTGTGGAAACGACGTTGCCAGCGGAGCTGCAGCGCGCGATCGAACGGGAGAGCGGCGCGACCGCGGCGCAGGAAGATCCGGCGCCGGTGCTGGACGCCCGGAGTGCTCCGGTGCTCGTCACCGGAGCCGCCGGCCTGGTGGGCACCCACGTCTGCCGGGAGCTGACGAAGCGGGGCTGGTCCGTGCGCGCTCTGGTGCGTGACCAGAACAAGGCGCTGCGAAGGCTGGGCCACCTGAAGGTGGACCTTGTCGTCGGAGACATTCGCGAGGCGGACGACCTCGATCGGGCGCTCCGCGGGTGCGGTACGGTCATTCACCTTGCTGCGATCGCGATCGAGAGCGGTGGACAACTCTACGAAGCGGTCAACGCCGAGGCGACCGAGCGACTACTGGCGGCGGCGGCCGAGGCGGGAGCCGAACGCTTCGTGCATATGTCGCAGAACGGCGCCTCCAGCGCATCGCCGTATCGCTTTCTCCGCAGCAAAGGCGTGGCCGAGGATCGCGTTCGGAGCAGCAGCCGCAAATGGACCGTCCTGCGTCCATCCGTGATCTTCGGTCCGCAGGACGAGTTTGTGAACGTCCTGGGACGACTGGCGAGACTCACACCCTTCTTCTTTCCCCTGCCGGATGGAGGCCGGGCGCGCTTCCAGCCGATCGCGGCCGTCGATGTCGCAGGCGTGATCGCGCTCGTTCTCGAGAAGCCGGAGACCATTGGCCAGATCTATCCGCTCGGCGGACCGGCGGCCCTGACGTTGCGTCAGATGGCGGAGCGAATCTTCCTTGCCATGCACGTGACGCGGCGGATCGTATCCCTTCCGATCGGACTTCTCACCCCCGCGGTGGGCCTGCTGCAGCGCGTCCTCCCTCACCCTCCCGTGACCACGAGTCTGCTCGAGCTGCTCTCGGTGGACAACACGGTCCCCGGGAACGCGCTATCCGAGGAATTCGGCATCTCGCCGACGCCCTTCGCGCCGGAGGAGATCCGGTGGCTCCGCGACATCACGGTGCGCGACGCACTGAGGTCGATCTTCCGTCGCTAGACGCGCACTCCGCGGGTCGAGCCAGTGCGCGTCGCGAGACCATCGCCGATTCCTATCTCGTGGCGATGCATTCCAGCTCGATACGCGCACCGCGCGCCAGTCCGCTGGTGCCGAAGGCGCTGCGGGCGGGGAGAGTCCGCGTGAAATAGGTGATGTAGACCCGGTTCATCGTCTCCCATTCAGCCATGTCCGCGAGCATGGCCGTGCACTTCACCACGCGATCCATCGACGAGCCGACGCGACCGAGCAGTGCGCGGATGTTCTCGAGAGTCTGTCGCGTCTCCGCCTCGATTCCGCCTGGCACGAGGCGGCCGGTGCTGTCAGTTCCAATCTGGCCCGACAGATAGATCAGCGATCCGATTCGGACGGCGCTCGAGAACGGAAGCCGCTGCTGGCCGAGCGCTCCCGAGAGGGCGTAGTACTGAACGTCGGGAGCAGCATCCGGGATCGCCGGAGATCCCGGAGAGCTGGCGGAGCGACAGGCGCACGCGAGGAGAACGCCGAGGGCGAGCGGACTACGCGACAGGGACATGGTTACTAGATCTCCCAGTTCGACAGGACGATACCGCTCTCTGCCCGCCGTTCCGGGGCCTCGGCGATCGTCATGCGCAGATCGGTCCATCGTACCCGGGCACCCATCTGAACCAGCTGGCGGTAGGCAGCGAGATACTCCGTCTGGACGCGGAATGCCGCACGGCGCGCCCCGCTGCGGCGGGCGAAATCGGTGAGCATCTGCACCATCGCGGGCAGTTGCTCCTCGCGCTCCACCACCAGCTTGAGCACGCGCATCTCCTCGCGCGCACGTCCCTCCACCAATGGGACGCTGTGACAGAGCGCGAAGCCGCGCACGCGCCCGGCCGCGCGGAGCAGCACGGTGTCGCCCAAACCCAACTGTTCGGTGAGCACGAGCTCACGGGTGAAATCGTAGCCCGACAGGAGGCCGCTGACGAGCGCGTGACACTCCGCCAGCACGTCGGCCTTCTCCGTCGCGGGGATCCGACTCAGCAGCGTCGGACCGCGCTCGGCAGTGCTCGCGTCCAGGGTGAGGGTGATCGTGAGGCGGCCGGGGATGAAGCCGAGGCCAGAGTAGAAGCCGATGTTGTCCATGGTACGCGGCATCGTCTCGAGGCCGATGGTGCTCGTCTGAGCGGCGCGAAGCCACTCGATGCCGGCTCGCACGATCTCCTTCCCGAGCCCCGAGCTCTGACGGTCGGCGCGCACCGCCAGAGGTCCCATCCAGCCCTCGACCCCGGAGCGGTGCATGACGTTGAAGGCGACGATGTCGTCGCGCTCGTCGCGCCACACCAGCGCGCCACCGTCTGCGTCCTCGATGGCGTAACGCCAGATCAGCGGATTCAGATGGGGCACTCTCACCCCGACCATTCCGTCCCGCCGGTAACGCTCGGTGAACGCATCGCTGAACACCTGATTGAGCGATGGCACGTCATCCAGACGAGCCGGATAGGGACCGTCCGCCTGGTGACTGCTTCTCCAGCTGCGTGCGATCGCCATCAGTCTGCCGCCCCGGCGGCCTCGAGCAGGGGCGCGAGAGCATTCTCGGTGGGTCTCACACCGCCGGAAGCCGCCTCCACCACCGAGCACCCGCGCTCCTCGTCGAAGCGCACGGTGATCACATGATCCAGTCCCTCGCGCACCGACTCGATGTGGGTGATCACGATAACCTGCTCGAAGCGGTCCTGCAGACCGCGCAGGAGCTCGAGGACATTCATCCGTCTCGGCTCATCCAGCGATCCGAAGATCTCATCCAGCACCAGGAGGGAGAACGGCTGTCCGGCACGCTCGGCGATCATCTGGGAGATCGCGAGCCGCAGCACGAGATTCGAGAGGTCCTCCTCTCCGCCCGAGATCACCGGTTTCGGCACCCCGTCCTCGAGCACGACGATGTTGTACAGATCGTCGAGCTCCAGCTCGGCGTAGCGCCCGTCGGTGAGATCGTTGAGAAAGCCGCTGGCGAGCTCGGCCAGCTCCGGCCGCAGCTGATGATTGAGGTCCGTCCGCAAGTCGGTGTAGGCCCGGTCCAGCTCATCGTGCAGGCGCTTTCGGGCGGTGAGCTCGGCCAGAACGCGCTGCCGCTGGCCCAGCTCGCGCGCATTCGCCTCGGCCGTGCGCAGGGCGGCGGCGGCCGCGGCGACATCCCGCTCAGCTGACACCGCCGCGACCTCGGCGGCGTGTCGCTCCAGCGTCACCCGCTCGTAGGCGAGACGCAGCGCCGCGAAATCGCGCTCGGAGAGCTCCAGCGCATCGCGGCGGGCCCAGCCCTCGACCACTCGCCGTCGAACCCGTCCCAGTTGCTCCCGGACGTTGAGCCGCTCCTGCACGAGATGCGGCTCCCGTTCGATCTGCGCACCGAGCCTGGCCGCCCGCGCGTCGAGAGGAGTGAGGCGATCCAGCTCGTGGCGCACTTCCGCGTGGCGAGTCGCCTGATACCCCGCAGGGATGGCGGCGAGGTCACGGTCGAGCATCCCGAGCCGCTCTTCCTTGGCGGCCAGGTCGCCCCCGATCTGGGCCTTCTCCTGCACCGCGAGCTGCACCTTCATCAGGCGCCGCTCCAGTAGCGCCACCTCCTCGAAGAACTTGCGCCGGGCAGTGTCGAGCTCCTTCACATCGTCTGGCATCTCGGCCAGCTGGTCGATGCGTCTGGTATAGTAGTTTCCGTCCACCCGCACCGTCTCGATCTGCTCGTCGAGCATGTCGAGCACGCTCTGCAAACTCCCCTGCAGGGGCCGCATGCAGGTCGGGCACGCACCCTCGGCCCCGGTCGCGGCCAGTCGATCACGCTGCTGCTTGAGCTCGGTGTACTGCTGGCGGAGCGCCTGCCGCTTCGTTTCGGCCTCCTGCCGATCACGCACCCATTCGGTGCGTCGCAGCTCCAGCCGGCCGTCCGCGTCCTCCACCTCCAGTCGCCTGGTCTCGAGCGTGCGGGTCGTCTCCTGTTCGAGCCGGGGAGCGCTGTCGATCTTCTCGCGTCGCTCGCGCAGACGCCCGATCTCTTCCTCGAGTGAGTGTCGGCTCTCGAGCAGAGTCTGTCTCCGACCTTCCTCGCGAGCCAGCACCTCGAGTTGATGAAACTCCGACATCAGAGACGGATAGGCGCCGAGCTCGCGATGCAGCACCTCCAACTCGCGCCCCGACGTCGCGATGTCGGCCAGCTCCCGGTCCAAGCGCTCGAGGTCGCGGGTGAGAGCCGCTTCCTCTCCCTCGGCCAGCTTCACCTCGGTGAGCAGCTCCTGCACGCGCTCGCGCTCCCGCTGGGCAGTCTCCCAGCGGGGCGTGATCTCCGACAGACGTCGATCGCAGTCCTGGCGCTGCTCGGCCGCCGTCTCCATCGCGGCACGTGTCGCCACCAGCCGGCGCTCGGCCTCGACGGTCGTGCGATTGACCGAGTCGGCATCCGGCAGCCCCAAGCGGACTCCGGCAATCTCGGCCACGACCGCGCTCCGTTGCTCCCTCAACAGCCGCTGGGCGTCGCGGAGCCGCTCGTATCCGAGCACGTGAGAGAGAAACTGGCCCCGCTCCGACGGCCCCATGGCCGCCATCACGCTCAACTCCTTCTGGCCAGTGAAGTACGTGTTGAAGAACTCCTCACGGGTCATTCCGAGACGGCGCTCCACCAGATCGGTCACTCCGCTGATCGTGCTCGCGATCGGTGCCGAGGATCCATCCAGATAGAGCTCGGCGCTGGTGAGACCCCGGCAGATCCGGTAGTGATGGCCCCCGAGATCGAAGTCGAGCTCGACGTTGACCGATGCCCGCGGGCCGGCCTTCACCCAGCGAATCGAGTCGCGCGTGCCACGGGCAGCCGCATTCCCATAGATCGCCCAGGCGATCGCCTCGAGGATCGTGCTCTTCCCCGAGCCGTTCGCACCAACGATGCCGGTGAGACCCGAGTCGAACTCGATCCGGGTATCGGCGTGCTGCCGAAAGTTGCAGAGGCGGACGGCGTTGAGGCGCACTAGAACCCGGCTGCCGGGTTGGGCGATACGGCGGCGGCATCCGCCTCGCCGAGGTATCTGAGACCGAGAGCGACGAGGGCGGCGCGGTCCACATCGCTCTCGAGTTGCCGCTTGCCGAGGTACGTCTCGACGGTCTCCCGCAACGTGGCTCGGCGACCTGGCGCGCCGCTGGCGGCGAGACGGATCACCTCGGGCCGACGGGTGTCGAGCTGGAAGTTGAGCGCGCGACGCTTGTACTCGCGGAGCGCCCGATGGTCCAGCTCGCGCACCACGTGACGGGGAATATCGCGCACGACCACGCGTACGATCTTGTCGTCGATTCCACCCTCGCACCCGTCCACGCGCGCGCTGACCAGCGCATCCACCTCGGCAGCCGAGAGCCCGCGGGCACTCACTGGCGGAAGATCGACCAACCGCCGATCCACCTCCACTGGGTGGAAGCGATGGATGCCGCGGACGAGATCGTACTCGATGAAGCCTTTACCCGGCAAACCAAGCTGTCGCTCCTCCACCAGCTCGGCCCACGGATTTGTGCTCGTGTACTCGAGCGCGCCCGAGTAGAAGGCGTTGGGCGCGATCTCCCGGTGCACGTGGTAGTGGCCGAGCGCAACGTAGCTCCAGAGCGGCGCACCCAGCTCGTCGGTCGAGATCTCGAGCGCCGCTCGGTCGATGCGCGCGAGGTGAGGGGGAAGCATTCCTTCCACCTCTCCGTGCAGGAGAAGCACGTTGTGCCGGGCTTGGGGCTCGGGCAGGAGCGCCGGGGCGCGCCCCAGCCGATCGGGAACGGCGAGAATGGAGAGCCCGCGCTCGGGAAAGGCGATGCGACGCGGCTCGTCGTCCACAACGTGAATCCCGAGCGGCGCGAAGAGCCTCAGGATGCAACCGGTCTCGGTGGCTCGCGGACGGTCATGGTTTCCCGCCACCATCACCACCGCCGTCTCCGGCAACGCGCTCGTCAGCCGGGTGAACTGCTGGAACGCGTAGATGATTGCCGGGTTCGTCGGGCGGACGCTGTGGAACACGTCGCCGGCGATCACGATGACGTCGGGGCGAAGCTCGATCACGCGGTCGATTGTCCGACGGAACGCGTGCGCGACGTCCGCATCGCGCTGATTGAGCCCCGCGGGCGTCAGTCGATGATATTGCCGGAAGCCGAGATGGAGGTCGGCGAGATGGACGAGACGCACGGCTCAATCTAGTAGGCTTGCGGTAAGTCGGGTAGCAGCTTGGGGATACAATGGGTGCCCGCCCCTCCTACTTCTCGTCAGCCAGGCGCGTGCGCTGATTGACGCGAGTGGAGATGTGCATCGGCTGGAGCGCACTCTTTGCCGGTGGAGTGAAGATGCTGTGCACCAGCATCTGCGTTCGCGCGTCGGTCAGCCAGCCGCGCTTCCGGTCCACCAGCAGCATGCCGGTGATGCTCCCGTTCACGGTCATCCGGACCCCCTGGGCGAGTGGCGCGGCGCTGGAATCGCGGATGACGCTTCCGCGCATGGAGATGTAGGCCAGCGTCGAACCCTTCGTGAGCGAGTCGAGTCGAAAGGTGACACGAGTGAGACTCGCGCTCTCGGTGCCGGTCTGACCCGCGAGCGGGATGTCCATGGTCTGGGTCCAGCTCTCGCCGAGGGAGACGGGGTGATTGGGCAGAGTCGCTGGGAAGAGCGACATCAACGACTCCAGCTCGGCGGCGGGCGCCGGGTCACCGGGGAGGACGTGCGCAGCGCCATCGAGAGCGAACAGCATTCGCGCCCGTTTGCCCCGGAGGGCCCGAATCGCCGCGTCGGGACCGGCACCCCCGTACACCGACTTGCCGTTGCCGGTGGATGAGCTCATCGCGACGGAGTCGATGATGCTCTCCACCGCTGTGCCCTGCTCGTCGTAGCCCTTCACGAGGATACGGGAGAGCGTCAGGAGTGACATGCGATAGGTGACCGTATCGCTCCGGCTGCGCTCGACCGTCATCTCGCTCTCCTGCTCCATGCGCAGTCGCAGCGTGTCGCCGACGTGTGGTCGTACGCGAAGGGACACCGGC
>JBBSGP010000061.1:0-15152 GCA_038253885.1 Gemmatimonadales bacterium
ATCACCATCCGCACGACGATGATTCCGACCCAGATCACCGCTGCCGTCCGCGCCTCGCTGCGCGCCGCCGACCCGGGAATGCCGATCTTCGAGGTGCGGACGATCGACCAGGTGAGACGGCTGAGCTTCTGGCAATTCGGGCTGTTCGGCTGGATGTTCGGCGTCTTCGGGGCGATTGCCCTGTTGCTGGCGGCCGTCGGCGTCTATGGCGTGATCGCTTACGGCGTCAGCCAGCGCACGCAGGAGATCGGGGTGAGACTGGCCCTGGGAGCCCTCCGCGGTGACGTCTTGCGACTGGTCGTCGGTCAGGGTGCGCGTCTCGCTGGAATCGGTGTGGCCGTCGGTCTCGTGGGAGCATTTGCCGTGACCCGGGTGATCGCCACTCAGCTGTACGGCGTGAGTCCGACCGATCCGGTGAGCTTTGGCGGGATCGCCGTCTTCCTCACCGCCATCGCGCTGCTCGCGAGCTACATTCCGGCCCAGCGCGCTGCCCGGGTGGATCCCATGACCTCGCTTCGCAACGACTGATCGAGATGCCGGGCTAGTGATGCCATCTTCTTCGCTGGCCCCGGCTGGGGTTGACGCCGTTCGCGCGCCGACGATCCTTGTCGCTGACGACCAACCCGATGTCCTCGAGGCCCTTCGCCTCATGTTGAAGAGCGAGGGGTACCGGGTGGAAAGCGCGACATCTCCGGCCGGGATCCTCGGGGCGATCGAGCGCATCGATGTGGACGCAGTGCTCATGGACCTGAACTACGCCCGTGACACGACGTCGGGACGCGAGGGGTTCGAGCTGCTGGAGCGCATCCAGTCACTCGACTCGACTCTCCCCGTGATCGTGATGACGGCGTGGGGCACCGTCGAGGGGGCCGTGGGCGCGATCCGCCGTGGCGCGCGCGATTACGTCGAGAAGCCGTGGGACAACCAGCGACTGCTGTCGATTCTGCGCGCCCAGGTGGACCTCGGACGAGCGCTCCGGACGAGTGCGAGACTGGAGGGTGAGAACCGGCTTCTCCGGCGCGATGGGATGCCCCAGCTCATTGCCGGCTCGGCCCGGATGCAGCCCGTGCTGCGGCTCATGGAGCGGATCGGCCCATCGGACGCCAACGTCCTGATCACCGGTGAGCACGGCACCGGCAAGGAGCAGGTGGCCCGGTGGCTGCATGCGGCATCGACGCGGGCGCGACTCACCTTCGTGGCGGTCAACATGGGGGGGCTCTCGGAGGGGGTATTCGAGAGCGAGCTGTTCGGTCATGTGAAGGGGGCATTCACCGATGCGAAGACGGACCGCATGGGGCGTTTCGAGCTCGCCGATGGCGGTACCCTCTTTCTGGATGAGATCGCGAACGTACCGCTCGGTCATCAGGCGAAGTTGCTGCGCGTGCTTCAGACGGGGGAGCTGGAGCGCGTCGGCTCGTCGAAGACGCGGCAGGTGAGCGTGCGCGTTCTCTCCGCGACCAACGTGAACGTGCACGAC
Source organism: Gemmatimonadales bacterium (assembly GCA_038253885.1). Classification (GTDB taxonomy): domain Bacteria; phylum Gemmatimonadota; class Gemmatimonadetes; order Gemmatimonadales; family Gemmatimonadaceae; genus JALZAQ01. The sequence goes on from JBBSGP010000061.1 coordinate 1,478, forward strand.
GAAGTCGCCGCCGGCCGCTTTCGCGAGGACCTTCTCTTTCGGCTCAACACCATCGAGATCCATCTTCCGCCATTGCGGGAGCGGCGGGAGGACATCGCGCCGCTCGCGAGCCATTTTCTCCAGCGCCACGCCAAGCGGTACGGCAAGGCGCTGACGGCGTTCGACGCCGGGGCCATGCAGGCGTTGCTCGGTCATCCGTGGCCGGGCAACGTGCGTGAGCTGGATCACTCGATCGAGCGGGCGGTCCTCATGGCGCAGGGAGAGATGGTCCGGAGCGTGGACCTGTCTCTGCGGTCCGGGGCCCCGGCATCGGGCCGTCTGGAGGAGATGACGCTGGAGGAAGTCGAGCGCCTCCTCATCCAGAAAGCGCTGAGCCGATTCGACGGCAACGTGAGCCAGGCCGCGAAAGCACTCGGGTTGAGCCGTAGTGCGCTGTACCGGCGGCTCTCGAGCTACGGACTCTGACACGGCGGGACACTCGCTGAGCCACGAACGGCGCACGCTCGCGCACGCGCTGCTGATCGGGCTGCCGGGCACGCTGCTCGCTCTGCTCCTCATCTGGAGCGGCGATCACAGCTCCAAGGTGCAGTGGACGGCGACGCTCGTCCTCGTGTCGTTGTGGGTCGGCGTCTCCGTCGCGCTGCGTGAGCGCGTCGTCCGTCCTCTTCAGACGATCTCCAACATGCTGGCGGCCCTGCGCGAAGGAGACTTCTCCATCCGCGCTCGCGGCGCCCGTCCCGACGAGGCGCTCGGACTGGCGCTCCTCGAGGTCAACGTCCTCAGTGAGACGTTGCGCCAGCAGCGGTTGGGCGCGCTCGAAGCGACCGCGCTCCTTCGGACCGTGATGGGCGAGATCGACGTCGCCGTCTTCGCCTTTGACAGCCTTCACATCCTGCGGCTGGTGAATCGCGGCGGAGAGCGACTCCTCGCGCAGCCGGGTGAGCGGCTGATCGGTCTCAGCTCGGCGGCGCTCGGCCTGGCGCCCTACCTGCATGGGCCGGCGCCGCGGACCATCGACGTCACCTTTCCGGGCGGATCCGGCCGATGGGAGGTGCGCCGGACCATCTTTCGCCAGGGTGGATTGCCCCACACACTGCTCGTGCTCGCGGATCTGAGCCGCGCGCTGAGGGAAGAAGAGCAGGAGGCATGGCAACGGCTCATACGCGTTCTCGGACACGAGATCAACAACTCGCTCGCGCCAATCAAGTCCATCGCCGACAGCCTCGAACGCATGCTCGGCCGTCTCGCGCTGGAGGCGGGCGGGGAGACCGCGGCCGACTTCCGCCAGGGCCTTGCAGTCATCGCCGGCCGCTCGGAAGCGCTGGGCCGGTTCATGGCGTCGTACGCGCTGCTGGCCCGACTTCCCAAGCCGGAGCCGCACCCACTGCAGGTGGAGCAATGGGCTCGGCGGGTGGCGCATCTCGAGACGCGCTGCCCGGTCATCGTCGTGCCGGGACCTGACGTCACGCTCGTCGCGGACGGGGACCAGCTCGACCAGCTGTTGATCAACCTCGTTCGCAACGCAGCCGATGCATCGCTCGAGACTGGCGGCGGCGTGCGCATCGGATGGAGCCGCAATGGCGCGAGCCTCGAGGTCTGGGTGGAAGACGACGGTCCCGGCCTACCGGAGACGGCAAACCTCTTCGTTCCCTTCTTCACGACCAAGCCAGACGGATCGGGAATCGGACTGCCGCTCAGCCGCCAGATCGCTGAAGCGCATGGCGGAACGGTGGCGCTCGAGAATCGCCCCGACGGTCGAGGAGCGGTCGCGCGGCTGCGATTGCCGGTCGAGCCGATCCCGGCAGCGGCCCGTTGACAGTCGGCCCACCACGCCGCAGCGTAGCCGGGCGGGCGGCGCTCGAGTTGTGACCGCGTCGTCTCCACTTCCGAGAGAGAGATGAAGCAGGGGATTCGGCTTTCCGTGCTGGTCGGGGGCGCAGTGTTGCTGGCGCTTCCCTTCGTGGGACGCTTCGGGGCCATGGCCGAGACTGGAGCGAAGCTCGAGGCGCTGGTCGGTGCCGCGCTGGGAATCGCGGTCTACATCTCGGCGACGCGGCGGCAGCTCAAGGGGCGAGAGCATGGCCGGCGCCTCGGTCTCGTGGGTATGGCTGCGGCGGGAATCGGAATGGCGCTGGTGGTGTCGATGGCGAGCTCGGCGAGCAGTAGCGCCACGCTCGGCGCGTCGCTCGGTGACGCCGCCACCTTCGGAGGGTGGGATGCGCTCGTGATGTGCGCCGCCATCGCGGCGATGAGCGCCCGGCGACACGATCGAACCCGGTCCTCCCATCGACGAAGCTCCGGAGGCGTGACGCCTCCGCGCCCGATGCCCGCCGTCACTCCACGCGACGGACCGCGAATTCCTCGGCCGTCGGAGCGCTCCGACCCTCGCTCTTCCACCTCCGACCGGAGCGAGCGCGATTGTCCATGGTGCGCCGAGCGCATCCTCGCCCGGGCTCGCGTCTGCAAGCACTGCGGACGCGAGGTCGAGTCCATCGCCAGCTGATCGGCTCGAGACCGATCGGACGGTGACCCTTTCCCGGTGTGATCGTGTTCAGAGGTGACTGTGACTGACCCGCAGGGAGTGCCCGTGACTCATCATTCGAAGTTCTCGCTGCCCCTGGGCTGTGCCCTGGCAGCTCTCGCGTGCGCGACACCCATCTCCCTGGCGGCCCAGCGCACCGCGCAGCCAGTGGCCGAGTACCGGCTGGCTGACGGGACCATCCGCATCACCCTCGGCGGTCCACGGGTCGAGGTGTTTCTCTGGCAGGGAGACAAGGCCCTCATGGTCTATCTCCTCGGCAGCGCGGTGGACAGCTGGGCCGACTCGGCGAATGCTCTCCTCTCGGCCGCCAATCGCGCGGCACCGGGGGCGCTCCTCGAGTACGAGACGCCTGTCCTGCATCACCCGGACACCTCGTACGCGAGCGGACTGATGCTGGCGCGACAGTTCCGGGGGCGCCAATCTCAGTGCTTCCTGACGGCGTGGGTGGGTCGCGGACTGGCCGCGATGTTCCCACTCACCGACGATCAGGCGCGGCGCCTCGTCGAGTCGCTTCGGCTCGCGGCAGCGGAGTCACGGGACAGCATTCCCTGACGGTAGTGGCGGCGCGAGCCGCCGCGCCGCGAGCATCTCGTCCGGCCGGTTGCTGACGATGCCGCACACTCCCCGCCTCCACAGTGTGGTCGCATAGGTCGGATCATCGACCGTCCAGGCATGCACGGGAATCCCCTGGGCTCGCGCCTCATCCACCAACCGCCGGGACAGGATGGGCACGCGACCGTAGTGCGTCGGCAGGAAGAGCGCGCGAGCCCGCACGGCCGCCGCCGGCCGGTGCAGTATCACCATCGCGAGAAGTCGAAGGGCTTCGGCGCGCGAGCCGCCGTCGAGAAAGCGCGCCGCCGGAAAGGCGGCGAGGGCCGCGGAATCGAACGACGCCAGGAGGCAGCGCCCTTCCGCCGCGTGCCGCTCGAGCGTCTGCCGGACGGCATGCTGGGCGCTTCGACGCTTGATCTCGATCACCAGGGGGATGTAGGGAAAGCTCTCGAGGACCTCATCGAGCGTGGGTATGCGTACGCCACGACCGACCCAGGGGAAGGTACGGCCGCCATCGCTGGTGAAGCGTGCGCCGGCATCGGCGTCGCGCAGGATGGCCAGGGACTGAGCTGCGACCGGGCCGCGCCGGTCGGTCGTGCGGTCGAGCATCGCGTCGTGGATCACCACCGCGACGCCGTCGGCCGAGAGGTGAACGTCGAGCTCCAGCGCTTCGGCGCCGAGCTCGACGGCGCGGTGGAAGGCGGACAGCGTGTTCTCGGGGCGCTGCGCGGAGGCGCCCCGGTGTGCGATCACTGGCCGCGCGGTGAGGTCGAGCAGCAGCATCAGCGCACAGCGGCGACTGGCGCAGCGGTCGGCCGCGCCGGCTCTCTCACGCCACGGCCGTGCGTCCTCGCTTGAGCCACAGATAGCCCAGCACCAGCAGCGCCTGGCCAGCCATCAGCGACGCCATGATGGTCGGGAGTGGCTCGACGTCCCCACGAGTCATGATCGCGTGCACGTTGACCGCGAACGACCCCACAGCACCCGCGCCGCCCACGAGCAGCGCCGCCAGCTCGCCGAGGACGAGGAGCTCGGTCAGCGCATCTCTGGGCGCCCGGAGCGCGACGAAATAGAAGAGGGAGTACGCGCCCTGGAACGCCACGCACAGGCCGATGAGGAAGGGGAGAGCGACGGGTCCATCGCGGCCGGCGACGAGGATGAGAACGGCGAGCAGAAGTCCGGCCGCGACGTTGCACAGCGAGGAGAGGGTGACGGCGAATCGAACCATGAGCACGACCTCCTGCATCCGCGGATGCGTTGGGTATCCGGACGCAGGATGCGACGCCGATCATGTTTTGTCAAGTACTTTATATTTCAAAGCAACTCACATTCGGGGCGCGCGCCGCGACAGGAGAGCTCCACCCTCCGCCGTGCACATGAAGTCGTCCTCGAGGCGAACACCAAACTCGTTCGGGATGTAGATCCCCGGCTCGACGGAGAACATGAATCCCGGCTCCAGGGGTTTGGCGTTTCCCTCGACCATCCACGTCGGCTCATGACCGTCCATCCCCATGCCATGGCCGAGGCGGTGGGTGAAGTAGCCGCCGAACCCGGCGCTGGTGATCACGGCCCGCGCGGCGCGGTCGATCTCCTGCGCGGGAACGCCGGGCTTCACGCGCTCCATCGCCGCGCTCTGGGCGTCGTACACCGTGTCGTACACCAGCCGGAACTTGGGCGGAGGCTCGCTCCCGAACCAGCGGGTGCGCGTGATGTCGGAGACGTACCCTTGAAAGGTGCATCCCGCGTCGATCAGCACGACCATGCCATCGCGCAGGATCGCGTTCACCGTCCCGCCATGCGGCAGCGCGGACTGCGGCCCGAGCTGCACCAGCCCGTCTCCCCGGACGCCCCGAAGCGAGTGCTCCTTCTTCAGGATCTCCTCGATGTCGGTGTCCGACATCCCGGCACGCAGCTGGTCGTGCGTGGCGGCCACCGCGTCCTCGGTGATCTCGACCGCCCGCCGCATCCGCGCTATCTCGTCCGGGCTCTTCACCAACCGCAGCGATTCGAAGACCGCGGCACCATCGACCAGGCGCGCGCCGGGGATCGCGGCGACGAGCTTCATTGCCGTCCAGTATTCCGTCTTGGGCTCGAGCAGCAATATTGCGTTTGCGCGCGCCGGTCCGAGTAGATCGGCGGCCAGAGCGTAAGGGCTCTCGTATTCCTCCCATCCACGCACCGTGCCGACTTTCGACCCGCGTCGTACGCGCTCCGTTTCGAACGCCGGCGCGACGATGACGGGATCTCCGTCCACCGGCAGCAGCAGGGCGATCAACCGCTCGCTCCGGCCGAAGTCGGCACCCATGAGGTAGGTGAAGTTCGTCGCGCCGCTGGTCGCGACCAGCACGCTCGCGCCCGCCTCGCGCGTGAGACGTTGCGCGCGCTCGAGCCGGCGGTAGAATACGCCCGCTCCGAGCGGCGGGATGGCAGGATAGCTCTGGCGAATCTGGATGTTCGTCGCCGGAACGGTCGAGCCCGCTGGGACCGCGGGCGCTTCTCCAGCGATCAGTTCCGTCGCCGGCAGGAGCGTGGCAGCCGCGCCCCCGGCAGCGACGGTGAGAGCGGAGACGAACTCACGGCGATCCATGTACACCTCCGTAGCGAGCGGCCGGCGGACGCGCTCCGGCCCTGGTTCAGAAAGTCCAGCCCAGCGTGATCGGAATGTACCGCGCGGTGCCCTCGTAGCTCCGGTACGCGAGGTGATGTCGCGCTTCGAGGAACAGGCGCGGTCCCAGTCTCGTGCCCGCGCCAATACTGCCCCCGATCGTGTTGCGCGTCGTCACCGGCTCGGTGTCGCCTTCCGGCCTGAGCCATGTTCCACGCACCTGGTAAAAGCCTCCACCGCCGATCACGTAGGGTCGCGCGTCGCGCGGCAGATGCGTCACCAGATTCACGGTCGCCGAGACGACGCGCGCCCAGTGGGGATCGAGCGGCGGCATGCCATGCAGCGCGTGCGGGGAGTAGCGCGCGTACGTGACCTCGGCCCGAAAGGCGGTACCCGGTCGCACACCGTAGGTCACCGCGGCGAAGCTGTGCACGCCGGTCCGGTAGGTGTCGGTGGAGTTCCCGCCCGAAGGAAAGCTGACACCACCCCCGGCGAGCAGGTGCGCGTGGTGCACCGGGGGAGAAGACGCTTCATCCCCGGACTGCGCTCGAGCTCGTCCGGGCATCAGTGGAGAGGCAATCAACACCATCGCCGCGAGGCGGCCTCGCTGCACATGCATGCGTCAAGCTAACGTTCGGCGACACGCGTGGTCCAGCCGCGTTCGCGTCCCGCCCGGAGGCCGGCTCAGCGCCGGCCGCCGCGCACCACGGCTCGTGCCGTCGCGAGCGCCGTCTGCAGCGGCGGATCGGCTCGCCACCACGCGTCCGTCACCTCGCGCAGAGCGGTGACGGCCTGGTCACCGTCCCCGATCCGGGCAGCAACCTTGGCCCGCTCCAGCGTCCAGAGGAGCTGAGCGGGCGCCAGACAGGGTTCGGCGCGCTGAAGACTGCAGGGCCCGGGCTCCCCCAGCGCCGCCAGTGCGTCACGATCACGGTGGTGCGCGGTGTACAGCCGGGCGCGCAGCAGACGCTCGTAGAGCGATCCGGGACCGCGAAAGCCGGCCGTCGGCGGCAGCCAGCGGAGCGCCTCGGCGCTGTCACCCCGGGCGAGCGCGAGGTACCCGCGAACGGCCTCGACCGTGGAGGCATGTCGGGCGCGCTCTCGAGCGTCCGACACCGATCTTACTCGACGATCAGCAAGATCGAGGTAGCGCTCGAGCGACGCGATGTCACGATGCGCGGCCCACCAGGGCACCGCCATCAGCGTCGCATCCAGGTCCATCTCCCTCAGCGTGCGCGCGAACAGCGCCCCGATACTGGCCGCCGGCTCGGTTTCCAGCCAGGCGATCTCGGCGAGCAGATCCGGATCCGTCTCTCCGCCGGGAAACACAGTCCACGCCTCGTGCAGATGCCCGCGCAGCGCCAACGTGTTTCGGATCAGGGCTCGGCCTTCTCCGGGGTCCTCCGCTCTCGCCGCGGCGCGCGGCGCGACCATCCTCGCCAGACGTATCGCGCTCTCAGCGGAATCGGGCCACACGGCCAGACCGGTTATGGCCTCGTATAGCGTCGCGGGCGGCAGCGTGTCGATCGCGCGCTGTAGCTGCTTCGCCGATGTGCGACCGGCATCCAGCAACGCATGAGTGAGCCAGAGCTCGCGATTGTCGGCGAACTGCTCAACCGGATGGGCGGCGAGATAGGCGTGGAAATAGCGGTCGGCGGCGCTCGCCCCCTTCACCCGGAGAGCGAGCGGAAGCGCGTGCAGGTAAGCGGGCACGAACGTGGAATCCAGGGCGATCGCGCGGTCGAAGGCGTCGAGCGTCTGAGCGAGCGTCGCCCCGACCTGCTCGCCGACGTGATAGCGTGCTTCACCCAGCTCGTACCACACTTCCGGATCGTTCGGATAGCGTCGCACCGCGGTCCCGATCGTGGAGAACAGGCGCGCCACGAGAGCCCGGTTCGCTCCCCCGGTGTGATGCACCGCGACGCGGATGGAATCGGCGACCACCAGCAGGCTGTCCCTCTGCCCGAGCCCGCGGTTGTGGTCGCCGGCACGCAAGGCATACAGCCGAGCGACGGCCTCGTTTCCTCGCCACGCATTGGCGTTGGCCGCATGTCGGATCGCGAGCGCGAAGCCCGAATCGAGCGCGATGGCCCGATCGAACGCGGCCGCCGCCGAGTCCCACTGGGCGCGCCGATAGAACTGTTCCCCCACCAGGAACGCCTTGACCGCGGGCAGGGAGCGGCCGCCGAGCGATGCCAGACGAAAGCCACCGATCGCCCGCACGCGGCTCAGCTCGCGGATGAGACCGACGGTCAGCGAATCCGCGACGCGATTCATGTCGCTCAGGGAGCCGCGAGACTCCACCTCCGCGATCGTGCTCCCCCGGGCCGCGTCGAACACCGAGGCCGACAGCCGTACCAGACCGGTCCCCGCCGAAACGATGCGCCCGAACACGACCAGGCGCGCGCCGGTGCGCGTTCCGAGGCGGGTCGCCGTCGTGCGATCCACCCGATTTCCGCCGATCTTCATCACCAGCGCGGGCGACACGGCATGTAGGGGACCGGCTCCATCGAGATTCGCCGATAGAATGTCCGCCAGTCCCTCGCGCCAGATGACCAGCTGTGGCTCGACCACCTCGAACGGCGCGACGGCGACCAGGTTGCTATCCAGCGCCGGCGTGCGAAGCCGGTGCACCACCAGCGCGGTAGCCGCGACGAGAAAGATGGCGGCGACGAGCGCGATGGTTCGATAGCGGCCGGTGAAGCGCCGGATCCGCCGCCGCCGCCCACTTCCGGAGAGCACGAGTGTCGCCTCATCCGACCCGGTGGAGAGGGCGGCCATGAACTCGCCGGTGCTGGTGTAGCGCTCCGATGGAGCTTTGGAGAGCGCCCGCTCAACCGCCATGTCGACGCTGTCTGGAACACCAGGACAGATCTCGTGCAACGGCCGTGGAGTATCGGCGAGGTGCGAGACGAGAATCGCCTGCGCTGTCGGGCCATCGAAGGGACGCTCCCCCGACAGCATCTCATAGAGCGTGCAAGCGAGACTGTAGATGTCGCTTCGGCCATCCACCGTGCCGCGGCCGCTCGCCTGCTCGGGACTCATGTAGTAGGGCGTCCCGACGATGAACCCGGTGTGGGTGAGATTCTTTTCGCCGGCGCTGTCGAGCGCACGCGCGATGCCGAAATCGGTCACCACCGCGTGGCCGCCCGAGAGCAGGATGTTCTCGGGCTTGATATCGCGGTGGATCACACCGTGGCGATGGGCATAATCGAGCGCGCTCCCCACTTCGCGCGCGATGCGGATCGACACATCCACCGGCAGCCGCTTCTCACGATCGAGTCGAGCCCGCAGCGACTCTCCTTCGACGTACGGCATCACATAGTACAACAGCCCCTCGGCCTCACCGGAGTCGTAGAGCGGGAGAATGTGCGGATGGGTGAGCCGGGCGACGGTGTGTATCTCGCGGAGGAAGCGCTCTCCCCCCACCGCCGCGGCGATCTCCGGCATCAACACTTTGATCGCGACCGTGCGCACGTGCTTGGGCTCGTCCGCCAGGAATACAGTCGCCATCCCTCCCCGCCCGAGCTCCCGGATGAGCTCGTAGCGGGGCGCGAGGGCGGCCTGCGCGCGGGTGAAGAGGTCGGTCACGTGGGGAAAGCTCCAGGCGGGTGCGGCGTGCCGAGGACAATCGGCACTCCTCGCGGCCCGATGTAAAGATCCGTCTCCCACACGACATCGGCGGATCGGGTAAGCATAGTTGACATATGGGTCGCGCCGACGTATACCTATGTCACGTATGTAAAGCACAGAACTCCAGCCCTACGCCCTCATGGCCGGATCGGATCTCTTCACCGGAACGCTCGACCTCCTCATCCTCAAAGCCGTGAGCTGGGGGCCACGCCACGGCTACGCCATTGCCCGATGGATCAGGGACACTACCGACAATGTCCTGACCGCTCAGGAGGGGGTGCTCTACCCCGCGCTGCACCGGCTGGAGCGGAAGGAGCTGCTGTCCGAGGAATGGCGTGTCTCCGAGACCGGTCGCGATGCCAAGTACTACTCGCTCACCCCTGCCGGCCGGACCCACCTTCGGGCCGAGGCCACTCGCTGGTCGCGCTACGCCCGAGCGGTGAATCGGGCGTTGGGGGCCGCCACATCGTGAGCCCGCCGGTGCTGCCCTTCGAACAGATGAAATCAGGAGGCCATACATGAAGCGCTCCTTTCGACTGAGCGACAGCACGCCCGACCCACGCCGGGATGTGCAGGATGAAATCGCTTTCCACCTCGAGATGCGAGCGCGCGAGATGATGGAGCGGGGGATGCCAGAGGCCGACGCCCGTCGCCTGGCAACGACGTCGTTCGGCGATCGCCCGGCGATCGAGGCCGAGTGCCGTGAGATTCGCGGCCACCATCTGCGCGACCGGAACCGGCGAGAAGGGATGCGCGGCGTGGGCATGGACCTTCGCTTCGCCCTGCGTTCCCTGCGGCGGGAATCGGGCTTCACCGCCGCGGCCGTCCTGACGCTCGCGCTCGGGATCGGCGCCACGGCCGCGGTCTTCACCGTGGTCAACGGCGTCCTGCTTCGGCCGCTGCCTTACTCGGATCCGTCCCGGCTCGCCATGATCTGGACGACCGGAAAGGGAGAGCGCGGCCCGGAAAGCCAGTGGCCACTCTCGGCACCCACCTTCATCGACGTGCGTGAGGCCAGTCGCTCGCTCCAGGGTGTGGCCGCATTTCGTGATTGGCCGTACGTGCTCGGCGATGCGACGGAGCCCGAGCAGATTCCCTCCGCGCGGGTGTCACCGTCGCTCTTTCCGCTCCTCGGCGTTCACCCCGAGAAGGGACGACTGTTCAGCGACGCCGATGCGGTGGAGGGAGGAGCACAGGTGACACTGATCGGTCACGACCTGTGGGTGAGGCGCTTCAGTGCGTCGCCCGAGATCGTGGGTCATCAGATCACGCTCAGTGGCCAACGCGTCACCGTGATCGGTATCATGCCGCCAGGGTTCGCCTTTCCACGTGGCGCCGAGCTACCCGCCGGTCTGCGCTTTCCGGTTCGCACCGAGCTCTGGACGCCTCTGTTTTTCACCCCGAAGGAGCTCCAGAGCCGCGGGACGCTCAATCTCGCCGCCGTCGGCCGACTCCGGCCCGGTGCTTCCTTGGTGCAGACGGATGGGGAGCTGTCCGCCACGGCGGCACAGCTTGCTCGGCTCTATCCTCGAACCAACACGGGTCTGGGCCTGCACGCCATTCCCCTCCGCGAGCAGGCGGCCGCGCCGATGCGGCGCGGCCTTCTGCTGTTTCTCGGCGCTGTCGCGTTCGTGTTGCTGATCGCTTGCGCCAACGTCACAAATCTGCTTCTCGCTCGCGCCGCCACGCGACAACGGGAGTTCGCGCTGCGGTCGGCGCTGGGCGCGGCTCGCTCGCGCATCGCGCGACAGTTGGTGACCGAAAACGTCGTCCTCGCCATTGCTGGAGGTTGTCTCGGAATGCTGGTGGCATCGTGGGGCTCGCGCGCTCTTCTCCGGCTCGTTCCCGGAAACCTGCCGCGCGCCGACGACATCTCGGTGGACTGGCGCGTTCTTATCGCGACCGCCGCCATCACCGTCGTCGCCGGAATCGTCTTCGGTCTGGCCACTGCCTGGCACGCCACCAGGAGGGGTGTCGCTGGCGCGCTCCAGGGCGGCTCCGCCCGAGCGACCGAGGGAATCGAGCGCGCATTGGGCCGGCGTACAATGGTGGCGGCGGAAGTCGCTCTCTCTCTCATGCTGCTCATCGGCGCCGGACTCCTCGCTGGAAGCTTCGCGCGACTGCAACGCCTTTCGCCCGGCTTCGATCCAGGCCATGCGCTCACCGCTCAGCTGCTGCTGCCGATCGGGGCCAGCTTTGATCCGGCGAGTAAAGGGGCCCGGTGGGCGGCCTTCTTTGGCCAGCTCACCGAGCGACTGGGGGCTCTACCGGGCGTACGCGCGGCCGGTGCTGTCAGCTCGCTGCCGCTCACCGGCGCTGTCGAGTCGGGGGGATTCTCGATCGAGGGCCGGCCTGTGCCTCCGCCAGCCCAGGCGCCGTCGGTCGACTACTCGGTCGTGAGTGGGGAGTATTTCCGCGCCATGGGCATTCGACTGATCGAAGGGAGAACATTCGACGCTCGTGATCGGGCGGACGCGGTGGCGGTGATCCTTGTCACCCGGGAGTTCGTCCGCCGCCATTTCCCCGGACAGAGTGCGATTGGGCAGCGCATGCTGTCGGGATTCGACTTCACTCCAACGGTCCGTGAGATCATCGGTGTCGTCGATGATGTGAGGCAAACCTCCCTCGACGCGGGTAACTCACCGGCGGTCTACGTGCCGGAGGCGCAGATGCCCTATCCCGCGCTGACTGTCGTCATCCGCACCGATGGCGACCCTCTCACGATTCTTCCCGCGGCCCGACGCGAGCTGAGCGCGATCGATCCCACGCTGGCCTTCGATCACAGCCAGACGCTGGATGATGTCGTGGCCGACTCGCTCGCCCGGCAGCGATTCAGCATGATCGTGCTCGCCGCCTTCGCCGCGACAGCGCTCTGTCTGGCGCTGGTCGGGCTCTATGGCGTCATTGCCCTCAACACCCGGCAGCGCCGACGCGAGATGGGGATCCGCGTGGCCCTCGGCGCCCGGCCGCTCGACGTGCTTCGCCTGGTGCTGCGGGAAGGGATGGGCCTGGCCGGGATCGGTGTCGTGTTCGGGCTTCTCGGCGCCGTCGTCACGACCCGTGTGATGCAGAGCCTGCTCTTCGGCATCAGCGCGACGGACCGTACGGTGTTCGCCGCGGCGGCCGTGCTCGTGGCGGTGGTCGCTCTGCTGGCCACGTATGTACCGGCGCGCCGGGCGACGCGGGTGCACCCCGCGATCGCACTTCGAATGGAGTAGCTGCCCTGGCCGAGCTACTTCTTACCCGCCGGCGCGAACAGGTGCGTGTACTGGCCGTAGCCTTCTGCCTCGAGCTTGCTCGCGGGGATGAAGCGCATGGAGGCGGAGTTCATGCAGTAGCGGAGTCCGGTCGGCGCAGGCCCGTCATCGAAGACGTGGCCGAGGTGCGAGTCCGCGCGTGCGGAGCGGACCTCTGTCCGCGACATGAACAGCTGCCGGTCCGTTTTCGTCAGGATGTTGGCGGGCTCCAGCGGCTTGGTGAAGCTCGGCCAGCCCGTCCCCGATTCGAACTTGTCCAGCGAGCTGAACAGCGGCTCTCCACTCACCACGTCGACGTAGATCCCGGCCTCGTGGTTGTTCCAGTATTCGTTGCGGAACGGGGTCTCTGTCCCCTCGTGCTGTGTGACGCGGTACTGGATGGGTGAGAGCTTCTGTCTCAGCTCGGCGTCGCTCGGCTTCCGAAAATCGCTCACGGCCCGTGTACCTCCCTGTGTGGCGCGTGGCCCGCTACCCTGCGCCTGCGCGCCGGTCGCCACGCCAGTGGCGAGCAGCAGTGCGGCACCCCAGCGCAGCGCGACACGTCCGTCCTTCCCTCGTGACCTCATTTCTCTCTCCTGGGCATCCTCGGCACCATCACCCGCTCGTGTGAAAGGTATCCGCGAACCGGCTCAGAAGTTCCTCGCTACTGGGGTGAGCGCCACGCCTCGGGGACAACGGCCGGGGGGGGCGCGAAAAGGCCAGCGCGGCCGGGTAGCACGCGCTGGCCTTTTACGGTGTGGTGAGCTGGGGTGTCCTTACGGGCAGGTAACCACGCCGTCGAGCTGGCCCGCGCCCACATCGCCGCCGACATGAATCTGGCAGCTGTTGGCCGTGCCCGAGATCGCCGAGTTGACGCCCACGGCCGACCAGCCCTTGGTGATGCCGGTGCTGGTGATCGTGATCGTCACGTTCTTCGACGGCGAATTGTTGATCGCCGTCATGTCGGTCGAGTAGGTCTGGTTATCGGCGAAGTAGCCCTCTTCGGCCGTCGCCAGGTTACGCAGGTCGGTCTTGATCGTGGCGAAGTACGCCTTGTCCTTCGTGTTGGCGAACTTCGGGATCGCGATCGCGGCCAGAATGCCGATG
>JBBSGP010000062.1:0-15095 GCA_038253885.1 Gemmatimonadales bacterium
TCCCGCAGCCTCGGTGATCGCGAGCGGGAATGTGATCCTGGCTCGAAAGCCGCAGTAATTCCGTCAGTCACTGACGAATCGGCGAACAGCGTCGATCACATGATCCTGTTCCGCGTCAGTCATCGAATTGTAGAAGGGAAGTCGTAGCAACCGGTCGCTGGAGCTTTCCGCGACCGGGCACGTCCCGAGCCTCCCTCCGAAACGCATTCCCATGGGAGAGGAATGCAGCGGAACGTAGTGGAAAACGCTCGAGACTCCACACGTCCCGAGGTGCGCGATCATGGCCTGCCGCGCGGCGAGCGAAGGCATCAGCAGATAGAAGATATGGTAGGCCGGCCCGACGTGGACCGGAACGACAGGCAGCCGGGCTCCGACCTGCGGTGCCCAGTCCCCTAGTCCCTTCTCATAGCGCTCGAACAACAGCTGGCGTCTCGCCTGGATCGCGGGCCGGCGCTCGAGCTGCCCGTAGAGAATGGCCGCCAGAATATCGCTCGGCAGGTAACTGCTACCGACATCGACCCAGGTGTACTTGTCCACCTGGCCGCGGAAGAACTGGCTCCGGTTGGTTCCCTTTTCCCGGATGATCTCGGCCCGCGCGACCAGGGCGGGATCGTTCAGAACCAGCGCGCCCCCCTCACCGCAGGTGAAGTTCTTGGTCTCGTGGAAGCTCAGCGTGCTCATGGCGCCAAAGCTGCCGAGAAGTTGGCCCCGGTAGCTGCCGAAGAGACCGTGCGCGTTGTCCTCGACGATGGCCAGGCCGTGTTTCCTGGCCACCGGCACGATCACGTTCATCTCGCAACCGATCCCGGCGTAGTGTACGGGGACGATGGCGCGCGTGCGCGGAGTGATCAGGGCATCGAGCTGGCGCTCATCGAGATTGAGGGTGTCCGGCCGGATGTCGGTGAACACCGGAATCGCTCCACGCAGGACGAAAGCGTTGACCGAGCTGACGAAGGTGAAAGTCGGAACGATCACCTCATCGCCCGGCTGGAGATCGAGCAGGAGGGCCGCCATCTCCAGCGCGTGGGTGCAATTCGTCGTGAGCAGCGCTTGGGCGGCGCCGAGCGCTTCCACGAGGAGGGCGCTGCAGCGGCGCGTGAAGATGCCGTCGCCGGAGAGATGGCCGCGCGCAACCGCTTCCGTCACGTACTCCTGCTCCCGTCCGACGAAGGCGGGCCGATTGAAGGGAATCTGGAGCAACGTCATGGCGTATGTGGTCAGCGCCCGAGGGTCTGACTCGGGCTCGTCAGAATCTGATCGGCCGACAGCAGCGGACCATCCTCGACCTGCACCTGGCGCAGCAGGATCGTCCCATCTCCGGTGAGCACCTCGGCCCCGCGGCCCGGCAACACATCGACCACACGGCCCGGCACACGACCCACGTAGCAGCGCTCGGATGTCGCGCGCTCGGTCTGCCAGATGATCATCGGTCTGCCGTCGAGCGTGGTGGTGGCGCCCTGGTAGGGCTTCGTGACCGCGCGCACGAGATTGTAGATCTCTGTGGAGGAACGGGCCCAATCGATGCGATTGTCCTCGGACGTGCGCCGACAGGTGTATGTCGCCAGGGCATCGTCCTGAGGGCGACACTCGGATGCGCCAGTGGCGAGAGCGGGGAAATTGGCATCGAGCAGGTCCAGGTAAGCGCGCGTCACCTCTTCCATCACCGTAGCGATCGAGTCGTCCGGGCCGATGGGCACGCGACGCTGGTCCACGATGTCGCCCGCATCCACCGCGTCGACCATCCTGAACAGCGTCGCCCCGGTGCTCGATTCGCCGTTTACGATCGCCCAGACGGTGGGCGAGAACCCTCGGTACGCCGGAAGGAGAGAGTCGTGGAAGACGAAGGAACCCATCTTTGCGGAGCGGTGGACAGCGCCGGGAACAACGTATCGCCAGCTGACCGCGAGCAGCAGATCCACCGCCTCGTCTCTCCACACCCGGGCGTGGGCCGCTGCGCCGACCTGACGCGCTTCGACGAACGTTCCGCCCCGCGATTCGGCGAAGGATCTGATGGCGTCCAGGAACGGGGGTTCGCCAGGATCTTCCCGAAAGGAGAACACGAGGAGCTTCGCATCCGGCCAGCTGTCGGCGATCCGTTGGAGGCAGCGCAGCCCCCGCTGGGTAGCGCAGAGGAGCGCGAGCTTCACGGCGCCGGTGGGGAGGTCGTGCGCCGCACGATGTACAGGGGCCGCCGCTTCGTCTCGTCGAACATCTTGCCGATGTACAGGCCGAGCATTCCGAGCAATCCGACGACGATGCCGCCGATGAAATAGAGCGAGACGATCAGACTCGCCCATCCGCTCACCGGTATGCGGTGAGTGAGAGCCCGAACGAGAAAAACGAGACCGGCCACCAGCGACAGAACGGCCATCGCGAAGCCGAGCCGGATCGCGAGCCGGAGCGGCTTGTCCGAATACGCGATGATCGTGTCGACGGCCAACCGGACGAGCTTGCCATAGTTGTACGATGTCGACCCCGCGAATCGCTCAGCGTGCACCACGTCGACGCTCCCGACGCGGAATCCGAGCCATGTCATGAGTCCGCCGAAGAAGCGCAGCCGCTCACGTAACTGACGGAACGAGGTCACCACCTGACGGGACATGATGCGAAAGTTCCCGACCTGCTCGTCATACTGCATCTCGGTCAGGTACTTGAAGACGGAATAGAAGGCATGCGACGTCGTGCGCTTGAGCCATCCGTCGCGACGCAACCCGCGGCGGGCGAGCACCACGTCATACCCCTCCAAAGCTCTCGCGTACAACCTCGGTATCTCCTCGGGGCGATCCTGGAGGTCGCAGTCCATGACCACTACCCAGTCACCGTCGCAGACGTCCAGGCCGGCGGTGATGCCATAATGCTGCCCGAAATTCCTGCTGAACTGGAGACCGACCACTCGGGGGTCGGCTGCGGCCAGATCCTGGATCCTTTCCCACGAGTGGTCCGTCCCTCCATCCTCGACCAGAACGATCTCGAAGTCGCTCGTGATGGTGGACAGCGAGGCGCACAGTCGACGGTAGAGCTCGTCCATGCATTCCTCGGCCTGGAACACCGGTATCACGACGGAAACGTGGGCCACTCTGTGAGAGGGTGCGAGGAGAAAGTGTCGGACGGTTACTCGTCGGACGCCGGCGCGAGATAGGGGAGAGGACCTTCCGACAGGAGTCGGCTCAGATAGTCTCCGTAGGCGCTTCGTGCGAGGGCATCGGCGAGCCTCTCGAGCTGCGCCGCATCGATGTACCGGAGGCGAAAAGCAATCTCCTCGGGACACGCGATCTTGAGCCCCTGTCGCTTCTCGATGGTCTCGATGAAGGTCGAGGCGCTCTGGAGGGACTCGTGCGTCCCGGTGTCCAGCCATGCCATTCCACGGCCCAGCAGCTCGACGCGCAGCGTCCCCCTCTGAAGATACTCTCGATTCACGTCCGTGATCTCGTACTCTCCCCGCGGCGATGGACGCAGGTCAGCCGCGATGGAGAGAACTTCGTTGTCATAGAAATACAGGCCGGTCACCGCGTAATGCGACCGCGGCGCGATGGGCTTCTCCACGATGTCGATCGGACGGCCCGTCGCATCCACCTCGACCACGCCGTAGCGCTCTGGGTCGCGCACATAGTAACCGAACACCGTAGCCCCCATCCGCTGTCCGGCCGCCCGCTCGAGCACGGCACGCAAGCCGCGTCCGTAAAAGATGTTGTCACCGAGGACGAGCGACACCGGCTCGCGGCCGACGAAATCCCGACCGATGACGAATGCCTGCGCCAGCCCATTGGGCACCGCTTGCGCGGCGTAGCGAAAGCTCATCCCCCACTGCGCTCCGTCGCCCAGCAGCTCCTCGAACCGCGGAAGGTCATGCGGCGTGGAGATGATCAGCACGTCCCGGATCCCCGCCAGCATCAGCGTCGAGAGCGGGTAGTAGATCATCGGTTTGTCGAACACCGGCAGGAGCTGTTTGCTGATCACCCGCGTGATCGGATAGAGCCGGGTGCCCGACCCTCCCGCGAGAACGATCCCCTTCATGTATCGGAGCTCATTGCCGGAAGCCCCAGCCGTTCCCCGCGGTACACACCGGACCGGACTCGCTCCCACCACCAGGAGTTCTCGAGATACCACTGGACCGTCTTGCGTAGACCCGAGGCAAACGTCTCGCGCGGCTCCCAACCGAGCTCTTTGCGGATGTGCGTCGCATCGATGGCGTAGCGGAGGTCGTGGCCGGGCCGATCCGCCACCATGCAGATGAGGTCGGAGCGCGGCCCCAGCCTCGCATCGGGCCGGATCTCATCCAGGATGGCGCAGATGAGATGCACCACGTCGAGGTTACGCTGCTCGTTGTGGCCCCCGATCGTGTATGTCTCGCCCGGCTGTCCGCGCTCCAACACCGCCACGAGCGCCTCGGCGTGGTCGTCGACATACAGCCAGTCGCGGACGTTCTCACCGCGGCCGTATACCGGGAGCGGCTTTCCCGCGATGGCATTGAGAATGATCAGCGGGATCAGCTTCTCCGGAAACTGATACGGACCGTAATTGTTCGAGCAATTGGTGACGATGCAGGGAAGCGCGTATGTCCGATACCAGGCCCGCACGAGGTGGTCGGCGGCGGCCTTGGTCGCGGCGTAGGGCGAGCTCGGCTGATACGAGCTGGTCTCGCTGAAGTGGCCCGTCAGTCCAAGGGAGCCGAAAACCTCGTCGGTGGAGACGTGAACGAACCGGCATTGGCTTCGCTCCTGTTCGTCGAGCCTGCTCCAGGCGCGCCGTGCTTCCTGGAGCAGCGTGTAGGTCCCGACCACATTGGTGCTGACAAAGGCGCCCGGCCCGTCGATGGAGCGATCCACATGTGACTCGGCGGCGAGATTGAGTACAGCCTGGGGCCGGTGCCGGCGAAAGATGTCTCTCACCGCGTCAGCGTCGCCAATGTCGGCGTGCTCGAAGAAATAGCGTGAGTCCGCCGAGCTCTGTCGCAATGAGTCGAGGTTGCCCGCGTACGTGAGGGCATCGAGGTTGACAACTTCGTGCGAGCCACCCGAGAGCAGCCGCCGCACAACGGCGGAGCCGATGAATCCAGCGCCGCCGGTCACCAGAACCTTCAAGCGAGACTCCGAGGGAAGACGAGTGGCCGGACGATGAGGTGAAGCCGACGCGACGGCAAAGCACTCCGATCGGGCACGCGCGACGGCGTGATGCTCCAGAGACATTGAGCGTTTACGGCGCCGGCCGTCAAGTGCGCCGAACCGTTGCGCGCGCCCGCTGGTCACCATAGATACCCTGAGGTGACAACGCCGCTCGCTCCGGTTGATACCGACGTCGCCGACCGATCAGCATGTGTGGGATAGCGGGCCTCTTTGGCACGGGCATCGGGACCGATCAGGCAGCCGCCGAAGGGGTGCGCCGGATGGTCCGTGCGCAAGACCACCGCGGACCCGACGACAGCGGATGGTTGGCCACCGATCACGCCATTCTCGGACATAATCGGCTCAGCATCATCGATCTCTCGCCCTGCGGACACCAGCCGATGGCGAATGAGGCCGGGACCGTATGGACGATCTTCAATGGCGAGATCTACAATCACGCTGCCTTGCATGCGCAGCTGGAGAGACTTGGACACGTCTTCCGCTCTCGAAGCGACACCGAGGTGCTGGTTCATGGGTACGAGGCGTGGGGAATAGACGGTCTGCTCGAACGCCTGCGCGGGATGTTCGCGTTCGCGTTGTACGACCAGCGTCCCGAGGGCTCGCCGTCATACCCAACCGGACGCTTGATCCTCGCTCGGGACCGGTTCGGCATCAAGCCGCTCTATTATGCCGCCGATGCGACCAGCCATCGCATTGCCTTCGCGTCCGAAGTCAGATCGTTGCGGCGAAGCGGCCTCGTCCCCTTGGACCAGAACCGGACCGCTTGGCTCGGTTATCTCCTGCTGGGCTCCGTACCGGCGCCGCAGACGACGCTGCGCGCTGTTCAGTCGATCCCGCCCGGGAGCTATCTCACGGCGGATGTCGGCGCACACAGCCTGACTCGCTATTACAGTCTGGACGCGATCTTTCACGATGAGGGAAAGGGTAGAATCGGGGAGGAAGCGGGGCAGAGGGGATCGCTCGAGGCGTATTCCTCCCGACTTCGGACCACTCTGGAAGAAGCGGTGTCTCTCCACCTCATCAGCGACGCGCCGCTCGGCGTCTTCCTCAGCGGAGGCATCGATTCCTCGGCGCTCGTCGCTCTGGCGGCATCCCGCCAACCTGATCTGCGCACCGTCGGCATCGTCTTCGACGACCGGCGCCTCTCCGAAGAGAGCTTCCAGCGAATCGTCGCCGAGCGCTATGGCACCAATCACACGAGCGTTCGGCTGACCGCAAAGGATTTCCGCGACGGGTTGCCCGGCTTTCTCGACGCGATGGATGAGCCAACGGTGGATGGCCTCAATACCTTCTTCGTCGCCGGGGCCGCCCGCCAGGCCGGTCTCAAGGCGGTGCTGGCCGGAGTGGGCGGCGACGAGATCTTTGCCGGCTATTCGACCCTGGATCGCGCTACAACCCTGCGCCGCTTCCAGTCGCTGTTCTCACCGCTGCGCCGCGCCTCCATCTCGCTTCTGCGGCGGCATTCGACTCTGCGACGACTCTCGGTGCTCCAACGGCAGGGCGCCATGCCATTCTACCTGGCGCAGCGCGGATTGCACACGCCAGCCGAAGCCGCCGCGTTCATAGGGGTGGACGAGCGGCAGGCGTGGGACATGCTGGAGTCGCTCGAGCCGAGCGATCCGCCGAAGAACCCGGTGGTGCTGCAGCAGTTTCTGGAGACGCGGCATTACCTTGTCGACCAGCTTCTACGCGACGCGGATGTGTTCGGCATGGCACACTCCCTGGAGATTCGCGTCCCACTACTGGACCACGTCCTGGTGGAGATGGTGCTCGAGTCCCCGCAGTCGTGGCGGCGCGATGGCAAGTGGCCCAAGCCACTCCTGTCGCGCACCCTCCAGGATCTGCTCCCGCGCGAGGTCGTCTTCCGCAGGAAACAAGGGTTCGTCCTGCCCGTGGAGACGTGGTTGCGAT
This sequence comes from Gemmatimonadales bacterium, assembly GCA_038253885.1. Classification (GTDB taxonomy): domain Bacteria; phylum Gemmatimonadota; class Gemmatimonadetes; order Gemmatimonadales; family Gemmatimonadaceae; genus JALZAQ01. The sequence continues at coordinate 7,035 of JBBSGP010000062.1, forward strand.
CGAGCGGAGCTGAAGACCTCCTGGCGTCCAGTCAGGAGCGCTCGGTCACGATGAAGGTATGGAAGTCCTTCTATGCGGGGCAATCGCACTGGTCGCGACCCTGGTCGCTGCTGGTTCTCGACCGTCTCGGACCATCGTGAGATCCCCTCGGAGCGACCCGCGCGCGTTATCCGTATGATACTCGGCCTGTTCACCGAGATCTGCACGAACGGGGGAATCCAGAGAGTGGGTCGGCACGCCGCCGTGGTCCTCGAGGACATCGCAAGAGCCACGGATCAACCTTGTCGGCTCTTGAGCATCAACGACCCCGTGGGAACAACCACCATCGGAACTGGCGGTACCTACTCCGTCGTCCGAGGCTTCGGGGGAAAAAAAGCCGGCCTCATCGCCTCGGCGCTGCTCGCCGCCCCACGGGCCTCTCTGATCTACATGGCACACCCTGGCCTCGCGCCGGTTGCACTCGGACTTCGCGCGCTTCACCCTGGCTGCCGGTACTGGGTGCACGTGCACGGAACGGACATCTGGGCGAGACTCTCGTTCCTGGACCGCCTCGCCCTCCGGCGCGCCACCGGCATCATCTCGATCAGTCGTTACTCCGCCCTCCGCGCGAGCGCTGTCAACGATGTGCCGGAGAAGCTCATCCGCATCGTACCGAACGCATTGGATCCGGAGCTGACCGCGCTGCCAACACAGCGTCGGACTGGAGCGGCAGGCGCGACACTCCTCACGGTTGCGCGTCTCGCCGCTTCCGAGCGCTACAAAGGAATCGATTCCGTTATCCGAGCGCTCCCGTCGGTGAGACAGCATGTGCCCGAGGTGCGTTACGTCGTCGTGGGAGACGGCGACGATCGGCCTCGTCTCGAGGCTCTTGCAACGGAATGCGGAGTCGCCGGCCTCGTCCGCTTCGCGGGTCGCGTTTCGGAGGAGGGCCTCGCCTCGGAGTACGGGGATGCATCAATCTTCGTGATGCCTAGCAGCGGAGAAGGGTTCGGGGTCGCCTACCTGGAGGCCATGGCCTTTGCCCTTCCGGTGATCGGGGGGAACCACGGAGGCGCTCCGGAGGTGGTGGAAGATGGGGTAACGGGGTTCGTTGTCGATCGCGAGGCGGTGGACGTTCTGTCGCAGCGGATCATTCTCTTGCTCTCCGACCCGACTCTTGGCGCTCGCATGGGTGAGCGCGGGCGCGCCTTGGTGCACGAGCAATTCACCTTCGAGCACTTTCGCCGGCGGATGCGTGAGGTGATGACGACAACGTGAAGATCCTCATCGACGCCTTGTCGGCCCGGGAAGGCGGCGGTGTCACATACGTGCGGCAACTGCTCCCCGAGCTGTTGCGTCAGTTGCCGGCGGACGAGATTCACGTCTTGCTGGCGCCCAGTTACCAGGCGGACATCATCGAGCGGGTGCCAGAGGGAGCGCGCGTGATTCCCGCTCCGCTCAGCGATAGCGGCGTGTTCAGGCGGCTCTGGTATGAGCAGACCGGGCTGCAGCGACTTGTTCGCCGTGAGGGGTTCGATCTCCTCTACACGGTGGCCGAGGCGGGAGCGATGTGGGCATCCTGTCCCCACGTCGTTCTGGCGCGCAATCTCAGTGTCTTCGTCTCACCGGACTCCTTTCCCGCCGGCCGCGCTCGCCGCCGAGCAATGGTGTACCGCCTCACGCGACAGCCCGTGGCGTACCTTTCGCTGAGGTCTGCCACGACGGTGGTTTGCGTGTCGGAGACGTTTCGCGACATGATCGTCCGAAAATTCCGACTCGATCCAAACCGCACTCGTGTGGTTCATCACGGCGTCAATCCCCTCTTTTCGGGCGAATCCGTCGCCGCGTCCGAACGTCCGGTCACGGCCGGTTGGCCGGTATCGTATCTGCTCACCGTCTCGTCGGTGGCTCCGCACAAGAACCACGATGTTCTGGTCGAAGCGTACGCCATGGCGCATGCCCAGCTTGGGAGCGATCTGCCGCCCCTCCTGATCGCTGGGGGAACGACCGACCGAGTACTCCACGCCGAGCTCCTGTCGCTGGTCGAGAGACGCGGTCTCGCGGGCCACGTACGGTTCCTGGGCCGGGTGGATCAGGACGAGCTTCCGGCACTCTACCGTGGGGCCGAGCTCTTTCTGTTCCCGTCGCGGTTGGAGACGTTCGGCTTGCCTCTGCTGGAGTCGATGGCCGCCGGGACCCCGGCCATCGTCTCCGACCTGCCCATCACCAGGGAGATCGGGGGCGATGCGCCGCGCTTCGTGCGGGAAGGGGATGCCGCGGGGCTTGGCGCGGCTATTGTGGAGTTGCTGGGCGATCCTCGCCGGCGAGAGTCGATGTCCAAACTCGGCCGGGAACGAGCGGCTGGCTTTTCCTGGGAATCGACGGCCCGGGCCATGGCCGCCATTTTTTCCTCGGTCGTGATCCGAGGCGGCGCCGAGCGTCAGCTCACGTAGCGCAGCCGCTCTTCCCACACGCCCCGCGCCATCGCGAGCGCGCCGGTCGGGCACGCCGTAACGCAGGCGCCGCACCGATTGCACAAATCCTGGTCCAGGAGCAGCGCCGGTACCCCTCCATTCCCGATCGAGAGCGCTCCCACTGGACACGCTGGCACGCACTTTCCGCAGCTCGTGCAGCTGGCGTCCACCACGGGCAGCGTGGCGCAGTCGAAGCAGCGCTGAGCTTCGTGAAGAGCGTCATCGAACGCCGGATGCGCCCCGTCGGAGAACGGGTCCGCGGGTGTCTGGTCCAGCACCGCCAGCGTCCGGCGAGATAACGCCAGTGCCCGCGGAGTCCGAGCTGCTTCCCAATCGTCGGCCTCGATCCACGCGGCCGAGAGACGCACCCCTACGCGCCGCCCAAGCAGCTCGGCGTGTATCTGCCAGGCCGCTCGCTTGCCGTCGGCGACCGCGTGAGCGATGGAGCGATGGCCGAACGCGCATGCGCCACCCGCCCAGACGCGCCGCATGGACGTCTGAAGCGTCTCCGGATCGGTGGCGATGAAAGCCCCCGATTCGATCGCCAGCTCATGGGCGAATGGAGCGACGGGTGCTATGCGCGGCCCCGCGAGAAGAAGCTGCTCGCACGCGAGAACGCGATTGTCCTCTCCCTCGGCTCGCCCGATGACCACTGCCGAGAGCTGCCCGCTCCCCTCGTCGTTCCTGATGGTCAGTACGCGGCACCCGTGGTAGATCTCCACGCCATCGGCGAGCGCCCCCGCGAGCATGTGGGCGGGCTCTCGCGCTTCCTCCGAGGTGGACGAAAGGACCAGGGACACGCCCGCGTCCCTTCCATCCCTCTCACGGGCGCGCCGGAGCGCAACGCGCGCGGCGTCTACCGCCAGATCTCCATCTCCGGCCACCACGACGCGCACCGCGCTCTCCTGCCGGCCGGCGAGGACGTCCATCGCGTCCACGATGCACGGATGTCGGGCCGCGTCGAGGAGCGGCGACATCCCGGCAGCGGAGGCCCCGATGGCCACGAAGATCGCGTCGAACCCTTCATCGAGGAGGCGGCGCAAGGATCTGTCTCCACCCGCCGGAGTGCCAGCCCGGAAGACGATCGCGAGGGAGAGCAGAGCATCGCATTCGGCGCGCGCGCTGGCGAGAGGAAATCGAAAGGAAGGGAGGGCGCTCGTCATCAAGCCTCCCGGTTGCTGGGAGATCTCGAAGACGTGGCACTCGTGACCGAGCAGGGCGAGATCGTGAGCACATCCCAGACCCGCTGGCCCCGCACCGATGATGGCGATCCGTTTTCCGGATGCCGGCGGGTGCTCACCCTCGGCGACCCCGGCACCGACGAGCCCACGAACGGAGCGAGCATCGTGGGAGCTCGTACACGGGCCGGGTGAGGGCATGAGTGACGGCACGGAGAACGCGCTCGCGTACGCCTCGAGAGCCGCGGCCGCCACCGGCGCGCCGTAATGCCGGCGCCGGCAGCCGCTCTCGCACGGCGCGTGGCATCCATGCCCGCAAACGCTCGCGAAGGGATTAGGGCCCCTGGCCAGAAGGTACGCACGAGGATGATCACCCTCGAGGAGGGCATTCGCGATCGCCGGAACGTCGACGCCGAGCGGGCAGCCGTTGCCGTGAGAGCACGGAACGAGGGCGGCGACGCCTGCTGGGGTGAGCGGGGCAGGGTACGCGTCAGGTTGATCGGTCACATCACGCTGGTTAAGTTGCCGCAGGTGACATCCGAGCAGCGTCATGCCGTTGCTCTACAAGGTAGGACTGGCCAGATGGCGCTGAAGTTACCTGGCGCACGCATCCGTCCGGGTCTGGCCCCCCAACGCACTCAAGAATGAGCACATACGAGCAACTGAGCGAGAAAATCGCCCGCCGCGACGTGGTCTGCGGGGTCGTAGGCTTGGGCTACGTCGGTCTACCCCTCGCTGTCGAGATGGGGAAAGCCGGGCTCCGCGTCATTGGATTCGAGAAATCGGAGCGAGTGGTGGGCAGCGTCGGCGCGGGGAGGAGCCACATCAAGGACGTCTCGGACGCCGACGTGGCTCGCCTTCGCGGTGAAGGAAAGCTCGAGGCGACCCTCGATATGTCGCGACTGTCGGAGTGCGACGTCGTCTCCATCTGCGTGCCGACTCCGCTCGGAAAGACCAAAGATCCCGACATGTCGTTCGTCCAATCGGCAACGGACGCCGTGGCGAAGGCCCTTCGTCCGGGGCAGCTGATCGTTCTCGAGTCGACGACCTATCCAGGGACGACGCGGGAGTTGATGCTGCCGCTGCTCGAGGCGCGAGGGTTCGTCGTCGGCGACGACTTTTTTCTCTGCTTCTCTCCCGAACGCGTGGATCCAGGCAACGAGCGCTGGCACACGCGCAATACACCCAAGGTGTTGGGCGGCATCACGGAGCACTGCACCGAATTGGGCCGGCAAGTATACGGGCTCTTCATCGACAAGATCGTCCAGGTCAGCTCCCCCGAAGCGGCGGAGCTGACGAAGCTTCTCGAGAACACGTTCCGCATGATCAACATCGGTCTGGTGAACGAGATGGCCGTGATCTGCGACAAGCTCGGCGTCGACGTGTGGGAAGTGATCGACGCCGCGGCCACGAAGCCGTTCGGCTTCATGAAGTTCACTCCCGGCCCGGGTCTCGGCGGACATTGCATCCCGCTCGATCCGCACTACCTCGCCTGGAAGATGCGCACGCTCCATTACAAGACGCGCATGATCGATCTGGCCGGGGAGATCAACACCGAGATGCCGGCGTTCTGGGTGACGAAGGTGCAGGAAGCGCTCAACGACGCCGGTAAATCCGTGAAGGGGGCAAAGGTTCTGGTGATCGGGGTGGCGTACAAGAAGGACATCGACGATCTGCGCGAATCGCCGGCGCTGGACATTCTGGATCTGCTCGCCGGCAAGGGGGCTGTGGTCAGCTATCATGACCCGTTCATCCCCGAGATTCGCGAGGACGGGCACACTCCGGCGGGCGCTGTCGGCAAGTCGGTTGAGCTCCGCGACGATGTTCTCCGCGCCGCTGACGCGGTCATGATCGTGACCGACCACACGTCGCTCGACTATCCGCTCATCGTGAGCCGCGCCCGCATCCTCGTCGACACGCGAAACGCCGCGCATCGACTGACGGCTCGGACGAGCCCCGTTACGGCATCCGGCGCACCGGCGCTGGTCTGAGCCCGGGCGCGTCATGAGCGTGCCAGCGCGCGAGCTGCCCGTCGTCATCATCGACGGAACCGGCGGATGGGCTCGCTGGTGGGCCGACCTTCGCGATTATCGCGGTGCGCTGCAGAGCCTGGCCTGGCGCAATCTGCGCTCGCGCTACAAGCAGTCGCTGCTGGGAGTGCTGTGGGCACTTCTCCAGCCAGCCGTCCAGGTGGGTGTCTTCACACTGCTGTTCGGCGTGCTCGCGCACATTCCCAGCGACGGCGTGCCCTACGCGTTGTTCGCGCTCGCGGGCCTCCTGCCGTGGAACTTCTTCAGCAAGGTGGTCTCCGAGGGAGCGCAGTCGCTGGTCGTGAATCAGAACATCATCACGAAGCTCTTCTTTCCCCGCGTGTACCTGGTGATCGCGGCCGGGGCTTCTGCGGCCGTCGATGGCGCCGTCACGCTCGCGTTGCTGCTGGGCGCCATGGCGTGGTACGGGTTATGGCCCGGCCCGCATGCATGGCTCGTCCTCCCGGCACTCCTCGGAGTCGTGCTTCTCTCCTTCGGGATGGCCGCGCTGCTCGCCGCACTGAACGCTCGCTGGCGCGATGTCCAGCACACGTTGCCCTTTCTTCTCCAGGTCGGCATGCTGGCGACGCCGGTGATCTACCGCGCCAGCTTCGTGCCCGGCAAGTGGCGCTGGCTGCTCGGACTCAACCCGCTGACGGGGTTGATCGAGGTGTTCCGAAGCGCCATCCTCGGATTGCCTCTCCCCGACCAACGTCTGGTGATGCTCTCGCTCTTCTTCAGCGCCATGGCGACGCTCGGCGGGGTGTGGCTCTTTCGTCGCACCGAGTCGATCATCGTCGACGTCGTATGAGCGGGCTGGCGGTTCGCGCCGAGTCGCTGGCCAAGCGATACCGCATCCCGCACCCACAAGCTCCGTCCGTCCGCTCCTATCTGACTTCTCGGCGCGCCTGGTCGTCCCCGAGGACGGTCAACGTGGACGCTCTGCGGGATGTGAGCTTCGAGGTTCCGGAAGGTGAGGTGTTCGGCATCATCGGACGCAACGGCGCCGGGAAGAGCACGCTGCTCAAGATCCTCTCGCGCATCACGACGCCGAGCGGGGGACGCGCCACCATCCGCGGGCGAGTCGCCAGCCTGCTGGAGGTCGGTACCGGTTTCCATCCCGAGCTCACGGGCCGCGAGAATGTTTTTTTGAACGGCATGCTCCTGGGCATGCCACGACGGGAGGTTCTGCGCGCCTTCGACGCCATCTGTGATTTTTCCGGAATCGGCCAGTACATCGATGTGCCCATCAAGCGCTACTCCAGCGGGATGCAGCTGCGCCTCGCCTTCGCGGTTGCGGCGCATCTGGCCGCCGACACGATGATCATCGACGAGGTGCTGGCCGTCGGAGACGCCGAGTTCCAGGCGAAGTGCACCGGCGCGATGCAGGATGCCGCCGGGGCGGGCCGGACCACGTTGTTCGTGAGCCATAACATGCCGGCGGTGGAGAATCTCTGCTCTCGAGCAATGCTGCTCGATCGCGGAACAGTGACCCGGATCGGGACGGCTTCCGCCGTCGTTCGGGAATATCTGAAGGGTGCCGCCGAGAGCTCTCAGGAGGCGAGCGGCTACGACGCTCCCGAGTCTCACGCCCCGGCGGCCCTGGTGCGTTTCAGGGCGGCGCGGCTTGCGGGCGCGACCGGCGCCACTCCCATCCAGGGTGAGAGCATCAGCGTCGATATCGAGCTCGATGTGCGTCAGCCGGTGCGTCAGCTCCAGGTGGAGTTCTCTCTCTGGACCGTGGAGGGTAGCCTGATCGCGAGCACGTGCAGCTCCGACTATGGATGCACGTGGGACCTCTCGACCGGTTCACATCGTCTCGCGATCCGGCTTCCGTCGGCGAGGTTGCTGCCGCGAACGCACATCCTCTCACTGCGCGCATTCCTCGACTGGGGTCACACGCTGTTCGATCACGTCCCGCGCGCCCTGACATTCGAGGTTCTCCCGAGGGATGTCCTGGGTCATGGAGTTGCTCTGCTCGCCGACCGCGGCGTGACGTGGCTGCCGGCCAGCTTCACACTCGACGGGCAGCAAGCGGAGCCATTGGTGCCACCGTCGTGACGTCCGACCGCGAACCGCGGCGGCTCTGGGTCGTGACGGAATGCTATCCCACTCCCGATTCGCCAAATCAGTGTGCCTTCGCGCATCGCCAACTGGTTGAGCTGGGTCGACTGCGATGGGATGTGCGCGTACTGCTTCCCAATGGATGGTTTCCGCCCGTGTTCTGGCGGCTCGCTCCGGCCTGGCGGGCCGCCAGGCGACGCCGCGTTCCGTCGTCGTGGCGGCCGGACGGAGTGACGGTCTCCGATCTCTTTCACCAGAACCGTGTTCCCAGCCGGCTCTCGCGTCCCCTCGACGGCGCGGAGCGGGTCGGCAATGCGCTGGCCGCTGCTCTCGTCA
>JBBSGP010000063.1:0-14611 GCA_038253885.1 Gemmatimonadales bacterium
CACGGGCTCGAGGGGTCGCGCTTCGTCGAGGTGGATGCGCGGGGACGCGTCGTGCGGGAGGCCGGTGCCCGCCCGGACATCCCGCCAGGCGAGCCGGCTCCATTGCGGACCAACATCGATCTCGATCTCCAGCGATTCACCGCCGGCATCTTCGGCGACTCCCTCCAGGGGGGCGCGATCGCCATCGAGCCGAAGACCGGTGCCGTGCTCGCCCTCTACAGCGCCCCGAGCTTCGATCCGAATCGGTTCATCGGGGGAATCGCACCGGAGTTCTGGCAGCAGCTCACCACGGACCCACGCAAGCCGCTCCTCAACAAGGTGATCCAGGGGCGCTACCCGCCGGGATCCACGTTCAAGCTCGCCACAGCGGTGACCGCACTCCAGGAGCACATCGCGACGCTCAACGACAAGATGCCAGAGCCGTGCACTGGAGGCTACTGGTACGGACGCTACTTCAAGTGCTGGGAGCACAAGGGGCATGGAGCGATCACGCTCGCCCGGGCCATTGCCGTCTCCTGCGACGTCTATTTCTACCAGCTCGGGCTCAAGATCGGCATCTCCCGGCTCGTCGCCGGTGGCGTCTCCCTCAATTTTCGCAAGAAGACAGGCATCGATCTGCCGGAGGAGAAGACTCCGGAGTATGAGAACCAGCTCGCGTACAGCACCAAGACCTTCGGGGCTCGGGGCTTCAGTGGCGGCGAAACGCTGAATCTCGCGATCGGGCAGGGGGCCAACGCGCAGACCGTTGTCAACATGGCCCGCTTCTACACCGCGCTGGCGACCGACGGCCAGCAGGCGAAGCCGCAGATCGTGAAGAGAGCGCCGGAGCGGACGACAATCTTCTCGCTGACACCGGAGCAGATGACGGGGGTCCGGGCCGCGCTCGCTGGGGTGGTCGGGGAGGGGGGAACGGCGGCGAGCGCGCAGATCCAGGGGATGGTTCTCGCGGGCAAGACCGGGAGCGCCCAGAACTCTCAGGACCCGAAAAACGATCACTCCTGGTTCGTGGGATTCGCACCGGAGTCGGATCCGAAGATCGTGGTGGCGGTCATGATCGAGTTCGGAGGTCACGGCGCTCGCGCCGCGCGGATCGCGGCGAAGATCATCGAGCATTTCCTCAAAGTCGCGCCGACGCAGCTTCTGAGCACCGAGGGGTGAGGCTGGCATGATCAGCCGTCGCCTCGTCGCCGACGTCCCGCTCGTTCTGGTGGCGCTGCTTCTCTCGGTCTGCGGCGTAGCAATGGTCTACTCGGCCGGCCAGACCGACACGCCCACCGTGGCCGCGCACGCGTACCGATCGCAGATCGTGTGGGTGCTTCTCGGCATCGGCGTCGCGATGGCGGTGAGCCGCGCGTCCGTGCGGTTCATCGAGTGGGTCACGGTGCCCGCGTACTGGCTCACCCTCCTGCTGCTGGCGGTGCTGCTCCTTCCCGGCATTGGTGGCGGAGCCGGCGACGCCGCGAGCAGCAAGAGCTGGATCGTCATCGGCGGACACCGGCTCGGCCAGCCGTCGGAGCTCGCGAAGATTACCGTCGTGCTGATGCTCGCGCGCGTGCTCGGAGGCAGGCGAGATCCCCCGCGCTCCATTCTCGAGCTGTGGCAGCCCGCGCTCATCGTCCTCGTGCCCTGGCTGCTGATCATGGCCCAGCCGGATCTCGGCACCGGGATGGTCTTCATTGGCTCCTTCATCGTGATGCTCTTCTGGTCGGGGGTGCCGCTGCCCCTCCTCGTTCTGATCGCGTCGCCGGCGGTGAGTCTGCTCCTGGCGTTCAATACTCAGTACTGGGGCGCGTGGTTCGTCGTTCTGCTGGCCCTCGTGCTGTGGTACAAGCCGTTCGTCGCCGAGGGCGTAGGGTTGATGGTGTCGAACGTGGCGATGGGTGTGATCGCCCCCCTCCTGTGGGAAAAGCTTCAGCCGTACCAGCAACACCGCCTGCTCGTATTCCTCGATCCGAGCATCGATCCGAAGCGTTCCGGGTATCACGTCATCCAATCGAAGGTCGCCATCGGGTCGGGCGGATGGCTGGGCAAGGGCTTCACTCTCGGCACCCAGAAGCGGCTGCATTTTCTTCCCGAGCAGCACACCGACTTCATCTTCGCGGTGGTGGGCGAGGAGCTCGGATTTCTGGGAGTCACCTTCTCTCTCATGCTCTTCCTGCTCCTGCTGCTTCGCGCCATACGCGTCGCCGGTCGCGCCAACGACAGCTTCAGCAGCCTTCTGGCCATCGGCCTGGCGTCGAACTGGCTCGTTCACATCATCGTCAACGTCGGCATGACGCTCAACCTGATGCCGATCACCGGAATTCCTCTCCCGTTTTTCAGTTACGGCGGCTCGTTCATGCTGGCGTCGTGGATGGCTATTGGACTCCTGTTGCGCATCTCGGCCGAGGGACGAGGGGGCCGAACCGGAGAGATGGTCATCTAGGCGGACTGGCACCGCCCTCCGGTTCCTCTCATCTTCCGGCCATGGCCTGGTTCAAGAAGGAGCCGAAGAAGCGGCGGCCGAAGCGGGAGCGGCTGGAGATCCCGGCCGATGCGTGGGAAAAGTGTGAGGCGTGCGGGCACACCGACCTGCGAGAGAAGTTCGCGCGCAACCTCAACGTCTGTCCGAGCTGCGACTATCACCGGCGCATCCGGGCGAGCGAATACGTGGAGCTTCTGCTCGACGATGGCGCGTACGAGGAGCTCGACCTCAACGTCAAATCGGTCGATCCTCTGCACTTTCCGGAGTATCCGCAACGGCTCGCCAAGGCGATCGCGAACGCCGGCGACTACGACGCGATCATGACCGTGAGCGGCAGCCTCGGAGCAATGCCGATCAACCTCGGGGTGATGGACTTCGCCTTCATGGGGGGCTCGATGGGGTCGGTGGTGGGCGAGAAGATCGCGCGAGTCGGACAGCGGTCGCTCGAGCGCAAGTACCCGCTGGTGATCGTCTCGGCCTCGGGCGGGGCGCGGATGCAGGAGGCGGTGTTGTCGCTGATGCAGATGGCGAAGACGGCGGCGATCCTGTCGCAGCTGGCCGAGCGACGTATTCCCTATGTCTCGATTCTCACAAACCCGACGACCGGCGGCGTGAGTGCCAGTTTCGCGATGCTCGGAGACGCCATCCTCGCGGAGCCAGGTGCCGTCATCGGCTTCGCCGGACCGCGCGTCATCAAACAGACGATCGGCCAGGATCTGCCCGAAGGATTTCAGACGGCGGAGTTTCTCCTCGATCACGGCATGCTGGATGCCGTGGTGCATCGCCGCGAGCTCAAGGCGACGGTCGGCCAGCTGCTGCGTCACATGAGCGGACAGCCCGCGGCCACCGGGTGGACATCTCCCTGAGCGATTACCAGGCGGCGCTCGACGCGCTTTTTGTCCGCACGACCGGCGTCTGGAAGTTCGGCCTCGATACCACGCGCGCTCTGCTCGCCGCTCTCGGCGACCCGCACCACCAGTATCCCGTCTTTCACGTCGGCGGGACCAATGGCAAGGGAAGCGTCGTGGCGACGCTCGACGCGCTTCTCCGCGCGCATGGCTTTCGCGTCGGACGCTATACCTCGCCACATCTGGTGGACTTTCGCGAGCGAATGGTCGTCGACGGCGATGCCATCCCGGAGCAGGAGGTCGAACGCTTCCTTCACGACCGAGCGTCGTTGATCGACCGCACCGGCGCCACTTTTTTCGAGGCAACCACGTGCCTCGCCTTCGATCACTTCGCTCGGTGCGAGGTGGATGTCGCGATCATCGAGGTCGGGCTCGGCGGGCGCCTCGATGCCACCAACGTCGTGAGTCCTCTCTGTGCCGGGGTGACGACCATCGGTGTGGACCACGTCGAATACCTGGGCGACACGCCGGAGGCAATTGCCCGAGAGAAGGGCGGCATCTTCAAGTCCGGGGCGGCGGCCGTGATCGGCGATCACGATCCCGCTATCGGCGAGCAGCTCGCCGCCATGGCGGAGGCGGTCGGAGCGTCGGGGGTGAGGCGGGTGGACGAGGACATCTCCGTGAACGCGATCGACGTGACCGCTCGGGGAACCTCCTTTCGCATTGGGGGCGCTCTCGGGGACCGCGCTCTGCGTACACCTCTCATCGGCGCCCACCAGGCCAGCAATACTGTCATGGCATTGACGATGCTCGATGCGGCCGGCCGACCGTTCGCCGCCGCGGCGGACCGCGCGGAGCGGGCGCTGTCCACGGTCCAGCTCGCCGGACGGTTCGATTGGTGGGGAGATGTGATCTTCGATGTCGCGCACAATCCAGCCGCGGCGGCGGTGCTCGCGGAGACAGTGGCACGGGTGGACCCGCCCCGGCCGCTCACGCTATTGCTCGGCGTGCTGGCCGACAAGGACTGGCGCGCCATCATGTCGCGCCTGGCGCCGACGGTGGATCGGATCGTGCTGGCCGAGCCGCCGAGCGCGCCCCCGAACCGCGCCTGGTCACTGGATGAGGCCTACGACTACGCGCTCACGCTCGGAGTCGCCGTCAGCGCGCATCCAGACTTCCCGCGCGCCCTCTCGGCCGCGCGCGCGGGCGCGGCGACGACCCTCATCACGGGCTCCTTTCATACCGTCGGCGACGCGATGCGATGCTTGCAGCGCTCTCCGCTCGCCGGATAGATTCTGAGATGACGTTCCAGGCACTGCCGGGTTTCCGGGATTTCTTCCCCCACGACCTCGCCCAGCGGGGCATCATCTTCGCCCGATGGCGTGAGATCGCGCGGCGCTATGGCTTCGAGGAGTACGACGGTCCGCCGCTGGAGCCCCTCGAGCTCTACACGCGAAAGAGTGGGGACGAGATCGTGGGACAGCTGTACACTTTCTCCGACAGGGGCGGCCGAGACGTGTCTCTGCGCCCCGAGATGACCCCCACCCTCGCGAGGATGGTGGCCGCTAAGGCGAGCGCGCTCCGTAAGCCGGTACGGTGGTTCTCCATCCCGCAGCTCTTCCGTTACGAGCGTCAACAGAAGGGACGCCTTCGCGAGCACTTCCAGCTCAACATGGACATCGTCGGCGAGGCCGATGTGAGCGCCGATGCCGAGCTGCTCGCATCTGCCATCGACATCGTTCGATCGTTCGGCCTCGGTCCGGCTGACGTTCGCGCGCGCGTCTCCGATCGCCGACTGCTGCAGGGGCTGCTGTCGCTGGCTGGAGTGGACGCGGCTCGTCTGCCCGGCGTCTACCAGATCGTCGACAAGCTCGGGCGGGAGACGCGCCAGTCAATTGAGCGCAAGCTCGGGGAGGCTGGCTTCGATGCGCCGCATGTCGCCCGGATCTACGAGGTGCTTGGGTCAACCGACCTGCAGGGTCTTCGCGATCGGTACTCCGATGTCCCGGCGCTGCGCGAGGATTTCGCCCGCCTCGACCGCTACTTCGGGTATCTCCAGGCTCTCGGAGTAGGCGACTGGGTCGCGTTCGATCTCTCGGTCGTGCGCGGGCTCGCGTACTACACGGGCATCGTGTTCGAGCTGTTCGATACAGTGGGCGAGTTTCGCGCCATCTGCGGGGGTGGTCGCTACGACGGTCTGCTCGAATCTCTCGGCGGCGTGAACATGCCGGCGCTCGGGTTCGGGATGGGCGACGTGGTGCTGGCGGAGTTCCTCCGCTCGCGCGGACTGCTTCCCGTCGCGGAGACCGGGGTGGACGTCTGGATCGCCTTCGGCGACGCCGGCGGACTGACCGAGGCCATGCGGCTGGCAGCAAAGCTGCGCCAGAGGGGCCGCAGCGTCGAGTACGCACTCGGTGGCCAGCAGCTCTCGCGTCAGCGCAAGGCGGCGCACGCGGCCGGGGCGCGGGAGATGGTCACGCTGACGCCCGAGGAGCTCGCGCGAGGAGAGGCGATTGTTCGACGGATGTCCGACGGCACTGAAGAGCGCGTACAGCTCGATGCCTGGGCGGAAGGGGAGGGGCGATGATGACCGATGTGATTCACGGAAAGGGCCTTTCCCTTCCGGACCGCACGGGACGACGGACACCATGAGTGACGACAAGAAGCTGACGACTCGAGCCGCGGACTTCAGCGCCTGGTACAACGAGGTCGTTCTCCGCTCCGAGCTGGCCGACTACTCGCCCGTCCGAGGTTGCATGGTCATCCGTCCCGACGGTTACGGGATCTGGGAACGCATGCAACGGGCGCTCGATGACATGTTCAAGGCAACCGGCCACCGGAATGCGTACTTTCCCCTCTTCATCCCCGAAAGCTTCCTGCGCAAGGAGGCCGAGCACGTGGAGGGGTTCGCGCCGGAGACGGCGGTCGTGACCCACGGAGGCGGGAAGAAGCTCGAGGAACCGCTGGTCGTACGGCCGACGTCGGAGACGATCATCTACGCCATGTTCGCGAAGTGGGTGCACAGCTATCGCGACCTGCCGCTCCTCATCAATCAGTGGGCGAACGTGGTTCGCTGGGAGATGCGGACTCGACTCTTTCTCCGCACCCTGGAGTTTCTCTGGCAGGAAGGCCACACCGCCCACGCCACCCACGACGAGGCGGAGGAAGAAGCGCGCCGGATGCTCGGTGTCTACCGCGACTTCATGGAAGGGTGGATGGCGATGCCGGTGGTCACCGGCCTGAAGACCGAGGGAGAACGGTTCGCCGGTGCGCTGCGTACGTATTCGTGCGAGGCGATGATGCAGGACAACAAGGCCCTGCAGGCGGGAACATCGCACAATCTCGGTCAGAATTTCGCCCGGGCCTTCGAGCTCACCTTCCAGACGGAAGCGGGTGGGACAGAGTTTGCTTGGAACACGAGCTGGGGAGTGTCAACGCGGCTCGTCGGGGGCCTGGTGATGACGCACGGCGATGATCGCGGCCTTCGGATCCCTCCGCTGCTCTCGCCGACCGAGATCGTTGTCGTTCCAATCTGGCGTAAGGATGAGGAGAAGGTACGGGTGTTGGAGGCCGCGACCCGCGTCTGCGGCCGGATGGGCGAGTGGGGCGGGGGAGGGCAGCGACGCACGCACGACCGATTGCGGGTCCACCTCGACTCCCGCGAGAGCATGAAGCCTGGCGCCAAGTACTACGAGTGGGAGCTGCGGGGCGTCCCTCTCCGCCTCGAGCTCGGTCCGAGAGATCTCGACGCCAACCAGGCCGTGCTGGTGCGCCGAGACACCGGAAAGAAGATGCCGGTCTCCCTCGACAACGTGGTCGAGGAAGCGGCCGCGCTGCTGGAACAGATCCAGAGCGACATGCTGTCGGCCGCCCGCGATCGGCGGGAGCAGAACAGCTTGCGGGGCGCGATCACCTGGGATCGCTTCCGCGAGGTGATGGAGGGCGATGGAGCTTTCGTCTATGCCGGCTGGTGTGGTGACGCGGCATGCGAGGCGCTGATCAAGGAGGAAACGAAGGCCACCATCCGTGTGCTTCCCGACAAGGAGTTCCGGTCGGCTGACACACCATCGACGTGTTTGCGATGCAGTCAGAACGCGACGGCGGAAGCGCTGTGGGCGAAAGCGTACTAGTGTCCGGCTTCCCGTGGGTGGGAGGCGAGCTGCACTGCGAAGGAGTGTCCGTCGATACGATCGTCACGGCGGTGGGAAGCCCGGCCTACATCTACAGCGCGGCCGAGATCCGAGAGCAGTACCAGCGGCTCGACGCCGCCCTTCATCCCGTGCCACATCGAATCCATTATAGCGTCAAGGCGAACTCGAACGGCGCCATCCTCTCGCTGCTGCGGTCGCTGGGCTCGGGTGTGGACATCGTTTCCGGGGGCGAGCTGTTTCGAGCGCGACGAGCCGGATTCACAGGACCGGATATCGTCTTCAGTGGGGTGGGGAAAACGGAGCGCGAGCTCGAGGAGGCGATCGCCGCTGACGTCCTGCTGGTGAACGTCGAGTCGGAGGGGGAATTGAACCTTCTGGCGGACGTTGCGCGCCGCGCCGGACGGCGCGTTCCGGTGGCGATCCGGGTGAATCCGGAGGTGACGATCGAGACACCGCATCACTACACCCGCACCGGTGGAAAGGGGGACAAGTTCGGCATTCCGTTCGACGAGGCGATCCAGTCCGCACGCACCGCGACCGAGCACCCCGAGATCATCCTGGCCGGGCTCGACATGCACATCGGCTCGCAGGTGGCACGGATCGATTCGCATCTGGACGGGGTTCTCCGACTGCTCGAGCTGTACGCGCAGCTGCGCGCCGAGGGGTTGGCCGGCGACGTCCGGTATCTCGACATCGGCGGTGGCCTGGCCGTGACGTACGATGCCGAGCAGGCCACCGATATCGGAGCGTTCGCCTCGGCCATCCTTCCGCCGGTGGTCGCATCCGGCCTCACCCTGATCGTGGAGCCCGGACGGTACCTCGTCGGCAACGCTGGCCTGCTGGCCACCCGCGTCCTCTATCGAAAGCGAAGTGGCGGACGCGACTACGTCATCACCGATGCCGGAATGAACGACCTGCTTCGCCCGTCGCATTACAACGCCTACCACCGCATCGAGGCCGTGCGCGGATCGCAGGCGAACGGGGTGTACGACATCGTAGGCCCGGTGTGCGAGAGCGGGGATTTCTTTGCGCTCGGCCGGCGCATGGCCGACGTGGTCGAGGGAGACCTTCTGGCCATCCGGTCCGCGGGCGCTTACGGATACGTCATGGCATCGACGTACAACTCGCGCCCTCGCATCCCCGAGATCCTGGTGGATGGCGACCGGTTCGCCGTGGTGGCGCAGCGTGAGACGTATGAGCAGCTGATCGCGCAGGAGCCGATGGACGTCGTTTGGAGTACCGCCTGATGCGCGTCGGACTGCTGTCGGATTCACATGACCGGCTTCCCGCCATCGTGGCGCTCATGCAGCGCTTCGCCGACGAGCACGTCGAGATGGTGCTGCACGCCGGCGACTACTGCTCTCCCTTCGCCATGCGCCGGCTGCTCGAAACGCGGGTGCCGCTCGCCGGTGTCTTCGGGCGGAACGACGGCGATCACGAGGGGCTACGCGCTGAAGCGATGACCGGGATGGGAAGCGAGCTCTATGAATCGCCGCACAGTTTCGACGTCGGTGGAACGCGCATCCTGGTCGTGCATGACATCGGCGAGGTGGCGCAACGATCGCTCGACGATCACGGCATCGTCGTGCACGGCTTCACGCACCGCCAGGAGATCCGCGAGTCGGGCTCCACGCTGATTGTCAATCCCGGAGAATCGTGTGGTTGGCTCCGAGGCACCCCGACCGCCGCCATCCTCGACATCGCTGCGCGGCGCGTCGAGCTGATCCGTCTCGACGGCTTTGGCGACTGAGCTGATGCCGAGTCGTATTCTGATCCTCGACTACGGCTCGCAGTACACCCAGCTGATCGCCCGCCGGGTGCGTGAGGCGCGCGTGTATTCCGAGATTCACCCGCCAACCCGAAGCGTCGCCTGGATCCGGGACTGGAATCCGACCGGAATCATCCTCAGCGGTGGGCCCAACTCCGTCTACGGAGAGAACGTTCCCTCGGCCGATCCCGCCCTGCTGCACATCGCGCCGGTGCTCGGCATCTGCTATGGCATGCAGCTCATCGCCCACCTCGAAGGAGGCGGAGTGCGCCGGGCTGGACGACGCGAGTATGGAAAGGCGGAGCTGCAGGTCACAAGCTCCGACTCGCTGTTCGCGGGCTTCGATGCGGGAGAATCCATCACGGTGTGGGCGAGCCACGGCGATCACGTCGAATCGCCCCCGCCTGGTTACGACGTGCTCGCGTGCAGTGTCAACGCGCCAGTCGCTGCTTTTCGCCATCGGGAGCTACCGATCTTTGGCGTGCAATTCCACCCCGAGGTCCGGCACACCCCCCGGGGCGGAGAGCTGATCGCGAATTTCCTCTTCGGCATCTGCCATGCCGAGCCGACCTGGACTGCGGGATCCTTCATCGAGGAGGAAGTGCAGCGGATCCGCGACTTGGCAGGGAGCTCGAGAGTCATCTGCGGGCTCTCCGGAGGCGTCGACTCGGCGGTCGCGGCGGCACTGGTCCACCGGGCCATCGGTGAGCGTCTGACCTGCATCTTCGTCGACACCGGGCTGCTCCGGCTACACGAGCGCGATCAGGTCGAGCGGACATTCCGCACGCAC
The DNA here is from genome assembly GCA_038253885.1 of Gemmatimonadales bacterium. GTDB lineage: Bacteria > Gemmatimonadota > Gemmatimonadetes > Gemmatimonadales > Gemmatimonadaceae > JALZAQ01. Next base: position 10,022 of record JBBSGP010000063.1, read on the forward strand.
CTCGGCATCGAGCTCATCACCGTCGAAGCCTCTGAGCGCTTTCTCGCGGCGCTCGCCGGCGTGACCGAGCCGGAAGAGAAGCGCCGACGCATCGGTCACACGTTCATCGATGTTTTTGAGGAGACGTCGGCCTCGGTCGGGGACGGAGTGGGTGCTCCGTTCCTCGTGCAGGGCACGCTGTATCCGGACGTCATTGAGTCGTCATCGCCGAGCGGTGGACCGTCGGTCACGATCAAGACCCACCACAACGTCGGAGGCCTCAAGCCTGGGATGCGGTTCCGGCTCATCGAGCCGTTGCGTGAGCTGTTCAAGGACGAGGTCCGGAGCGTCGGCCGCGAGCTGGGGCTCCCCGAGGAACTCGTGGGACGTCACCCATTCCCCGGTCCCGGTCTGGCCATCAGGGTGCTCGGTGAGGTCACGCCGCAGCGGTTGACCGTCCTTCGCCGCGCTGACGCGATCTATCTCGAGGGGATCCGCGAGGCCGGCCTCTACGATGATATCTGGCAAGCATTCGCCGTTCTCTTACCGGTCAGGACCGTGGGAGTCATGGGAGACGAGCGGACCTATGACAACGTCTGTGCGTTGCGGGCGGTGACCAGCACCGACGGCATGACCGCGGACTGGTTCCCCTTTCCCCCCGAGGTGCTCGGCGCGATCTCATCCCGGATCATGAACGAGGTGGACGGCGTGAACCGCGTCGTCTACGACATCAGCTCCAAGCCGCCCGCGACAATCGAGTGGGAGTGAGGCGGCGCCGCGCGCCAGTCTCTGAGCGGGTGTCCCGGTCTACACTCCCTTTTCTTCCAGCAGCGCCAGAAACTCCCTTGGCTCGTTGAGGCCGAGCAGCCGTTGCGGCACGTCCGGCTCCTTGCTGAACTGGGCAATCTTGCCCAGAACGGGCAGATACTGGTTCGACACCTCGAGTGGCGGGGCCACGATCAGAAACAGGAAGTTGACAGGCTTCTCGTCGATCGCTTTGAAGTCTACTCCAGTCGTCTTCCGACCGAACGCAACGCGGAGCTTACTCACCACCAGGGATCGGCAATGGGGGATCGCGATGGCGCGGCCGATGCCCGTCGATCCGAGATTCTCCCGCCGCTTCAGCATCTTGTAGAGCATCCCATCCGACTTCTCGTCGAGCTTGAGCAAGGCGATCAGCTCCTTCAGGATCTCGTCCTTGTTGCTTCCTTCGAGCTCGAGCTTGATCGCGTCTTCGCTGAAAAACTGTCGTAATTCCATCACTATCCTCGGTAGGACGCGAAGGGCGTGAGTGCGCCCGCACGGCAGAGTGGCCGAACATACAAATGACGCGAAACGGTGTCAAACGTCGACGTTGCTTGCACTTCCGGCGTTCATTAACTTTCAGGGATGCACTTCCCGTTTCCCGTCACCGCCGGCACTCCGCTCTACCTGGCTCCGATGGCTGGCGTCTCGGAGTCACCCTTCCGTCGGCTCTGTCGGCGTTGGGGAGCGGATGTCGTCGTCACGGAATTTCTGTCCGCCGAGGGGATTCGACGCGAGAACGAGGCCACGCTGGCAAAGCTGCGCTTCGGCGAGGAGGAGCGGCCGATCGGCGTGCAGATCTTTGGCGCCGATCCGACTGCGATGGGAGAAGCGGCGCGCCTCGTCACCGATGTTTTCGCGCCGGAGTTCATCGATATCAATTTCGGCTGCCCGGTGAAGAAGGTCGTGAAGCGGAACGGGGGCTCCGGCTGCCTCAAGGACATGGGTCTCGTACAGAGTGTCATTCGGGCCGTCTCCGCCGGAACTCATTTGCCGGTGACGGTAAAGATCCGCAGCGGATGGAGTGAGGAGCTGCGCGATCCAGTGGCGATCGCGCTGAGGTGTCAGGACGCCGGCGCTCGCGCTCTCGCCCTGCATCCCCGTACACGTGCTCAGATGTATACGGGAAGCGCCCGGTGGGACGAGATCGCGGCGGTGGTCCAGGCGCTCGACATTCCGGTGCTCGGTAATGGGGATATCCGGACGGCGGATGATGCCGTGCGGATGCAGCGACTGACGGGATGCGCCGGCGTGATGATCGCGCGCGGATCGTTCGGCCAGCCGTGGATCTTCGCGCAAGCGAGAGCGCTGCTGGACGGCCAGGCGGCGATCGAGGCGCCACCGATCGCCGGGCGCTTCAACGTCGCGGTCGAGCATGCCCGCATGGCCGCGGATTACGAGACCGATCCGCGGGGTGCCGCCATCGAGTTTCGCAAACATCTCGGCTGGTACGTGAAGGGACTGCCCGGGTCAGCCGAGCTGCGGAAGAAACTTCACGCTGTCACTGCGCTCGGCGAAGTGGAGCAGATCTTCGGGGACTATCTCGACGCGTTGCGTCGCGGTGACGTGTTGGACGGCATCGCGACCGAACCGGAGACGGCCGCAGCGTGACCGGGGCGGGGGCCGCGGTGCCGCGGAGCATCGCCGTGCGAGCGTGACTCCACCGCCACTGGAAACGTCGCGGCCCTCCCCGATTCCGGAACTCCCCCTGCTCGCAGGGATGCTCGCGCTGGCCTCCATCGCCGGAGGGGTCGCGCATTCGCTGACGGCCGCGATCGCGGCGTGCGTCGTCGCTGCCGTCTCCTGGCGGCTCGGACTCGGGCTCGCCGTAGTTGGCGCGCTGGTGGGGCTGGCGGGTACCCTGTTGAGCGCGCCGCCGGCGGGGAGCGCCGAGTTCTACACCGTCCTCTCGGGTGCGTCGGCTCTGCTCCTTGTCGCGGCAGTCGGTCCCGCCATCTACCTTCCGCGCGCATCGCGAACGCTCCGCCGATCGGGGACGATAGCCCGCCGCGTCACACCGACCTCCACTTCGCCCCCGCCTCTGGTTGGCGCCTCTCGGACAATTCTCGATAGACAGCGCGAAGCGCCGATCCGCGTAGCCCCCCCCCCAGACGAATTCGGCGACGAAGACGCGCGGGCGGATCCCGACGTGATTCGCCGTTACCTGAGGGACGCCCGCGACGCGCTCGGCGCGGATGAGGTGATCTTCTGGCGTCATGACCCGCTCGACGGTTCGTTCGAGGTCGCCGCATCCTCCGGCGAGACCGACGTCGACCCCGAGGTGGCCGGGAACCCGCGACTCATGGCACTGGTTCGGTGGGCGGCCACTGAGCGCATCGTGACCACCAACGACGATGCCGAACCGGCTCTCTTCGTGACCGGCCCCGTGGGGAAGGCGGCGCTGTTGCATGGCGCACTCGGCATATACGCGGCCAACCGCCGGAAGCTGCCAAAGGAGCGCGCCAAGCCGTGGCTCGGCCGGTACGCGTCCCACCTCGCGGGCCTGCTCGAGCTTCTGGAGGAGGGCCGGACCGCGCGGCGCTATCGCGATCGCGCGCGCACCTACGTGCAGGCGTCCGAACGGATCCAGAACAACCGAGACCTGCCCGCGCTCGGCCGGGCCATCTGCGAAACGTCCGTCCAGGTCACGTCCGCATCGCGCGCCGCCTTCATCCTCTGGGACGCGGTCACGGGAACGGGCCAGGTCCACACCGTCTCTCCCGGCCATCCTGTCCCCGAGCAGTTTCCCGTGACCGCCGATTCACTCGTCGCCACCGCCTGCCGCGAGCGGCAGCGATTCGCCATTCCCGAGCTCCGGGCGTCGGCGCAACGGGTCTTCTACGGACAGGGTGAAGCGAAGCGCAACATCGGCTCGATCGGGATCGTGCATCTGGAGCGTGGCCACGCCTCCGTCGGGGCGATCGCGGTGGAGGGGGACGCGGCGGCGCAGATCTCTGCCGTGGAAGTCGAGACGCTGATGCTCCTCGCCACGGCGGCCAGCGTGGCGTTCGAGACCACCCTCCAGTTCGCACAGGAGAGCGAACGGGCCCGACAGGATGGCCTTACCGGGTTGGCCAACCGCCGCGTCTTCGACGAGCGACTCGGGCAGTTGCTCGCGGAGAGCGATCGCTACGGCCATCCGACGTCGCTCATCCTCGTCGATGTCGACTTCTTCAAGAAAGTGAACGACCGGTACGGTCATGAAGGAGGTGACACGGTGCTGCGCCACGTCGCTCAGACCGTGAACTCGGGGATCCGTACGATCGACCTCTGCGCTCGCTACGGCGGAGAGGAGTTGGCGATTCTTCTTCCGTCCACAGCGCTCCCCGGCGCGGTCGACGTGGCGGAGCGGCTCCGACGAGCTGTAGCCGCCTCTCCAGGGACCTTTGGAGGGGAGACGATCCCCGTCACGGCGTCCTTCGGGGTGGCGTGCTTTCCCGAGAGCGTGCGCATCCGGGAGGCGTTTTTCCCCGCGGCCGACCGGGCCCTGTACGACGCCAAGCGGGCTGGAAGAAACTGCGTTAGATCGGCTGCTGCAACTCCTTCCGGAAGAGGCACTTAAGGAGTTGGCTGTTTCGCCGAGCAACGCGTCGGACGTTGAACGGCGCCGCGACGCGAGCTATATTACTTGGTCTGCGGGCCGGTGGAGCGGTCGGCGGTCGATTGGCGTACAGGGGGCGAACTAGGCTCGACATGTGTCGTGAAGTCGGTGCTGCGTGTCCAGGTCCTCGGGTTACCTGGTAAAACACTCGGGAAAAATCACAACTGCCAACTCCAACTTGGCCCTTGCTGCGTAACTCTTAGTTA
>JBBSGP010000064.1:0-14010 GCA_038253885.1 Gemmatimonadales bacterium
GAGCGACTCGTGGGTGGCGCTCACCCGAGCCCCGGTCTCGCCGGCTCCTCCGAATGCATCGAGAATCCGGCGCTGAGACTCCTCGTCGAGCAGCGCCTGCGCTTCGTGCTGCCCGTGGAGATTGACCAGCATCCGCCCCACATCCCCGAGCACGCTTGCTGTCACCGGGGAGTTGTTGATCCAGCCGCGCGTACGACCGCCCGCTGTGACCTCGCGGCGCAGGACAAGGGCATGCTCCTCGATTTCGATCCCGCGCTCGTCGAGCGCGGAGAGAAGATCCGGACGATCGGCGATGTCGAACACGCCCTCGACCGTCGCCCGCTCCGCGCCGGTCCGGACCAGATCCACGCTCCCCCGCTCCCCGAGCAGAAGCCCGAGCGCACCGACGATGATGGATTTGCCCGCGCCCGTTTCTCCCGTGAGGACATTGAAGCCGGGCGCGAGAGACAGGGCCAACTCGTCGATGATCGCGAAATCACGGATCCTGAGCTGCGTCAGCATGGAGACGTCTCGTCCCGCTCCCAGAGTCCGCCCCAACCCAGCTTGCGGCGCATGCGCGCAAAGAAACTGGCGTCGGTGAAGCGGACCATGAGCACCGGCTGATCGGCGCGCCGTACGACCAAGGATTCTCCGACGCCGAAGGTAGTACCCACCTGCCCGTCCACGGTCACGAGAAGCTCGCTCGGACCGTCCTGCGCTTGGAGCTCGACGGTGGCCGTGGGCGGAAGCACCACCGGTCGCACCGCCAGCGTATGGGCCGAGATCGGCGTGACGATGATGGATTCGACCGTCGGAACCACTATGGGCCCGCCGGCGGAAAGGTTGTAGGCAGTTGATCCGGTCGGCGTGGCCACGATGATTCCGTCCGCGGCGTAGGTTCCGATGGGCTCGCCGTTCACGCTGATGCGCAGTAGCACCACGCGAGCGAATCCGCCTTTGTGGAGAACAATGTCGTTGACCGCGCGCCAGTGCTGCCGCGCGCGGGCGCCCGAGCACGACGCTTCGAGCGTCATGCGCCGCTCGACGACATAGTCGCGGCTCGCGAGCCGCTCCAGCGCTCCTTCCACCTCGTCGGCGCCGCAACTGGTCAGGAAGCCGAGGTGGCCCAGGTTCACCCCGAGCACCGGAATCGGCCGGCCCGCCAGAAGCCGTGCTCCCCGGAGCATTGTGCCATCCCCACCCAGGGTGAGCAGCGCATCCAGAGGCGTGAGATCGTCGAGCCGGTCGCTCTCGGGACTCAGCTCGTGCAGCTCCGGCTCGAACGCGAGAGACAGCCCGAGCTCGGGAGCACGATGCCGCAGCGTCTCGAGAATCGCCGGAAGCCCTTCGTATCGACGATTGCCGACGACTCCGACCGTCGTCACTCCGTCATCACCTCGTGCTCGCGCTGCGCCCGCACCTGGCGAGCGATGCCTTCAGCATCGAGGCCAAGCAGCGCGAGCTGCCGTTTCCGCGCAGCCTGCTCCACGTAGCGGTCCGGCACGCCGTGGAGGGCAAGGCGCACGGTCGGCTCCATGCGCTCGATGACCGACGCCATGTATGCTCCGAAGCCGTTGACGACCGTCCCTTCCTCGACGATCAGGATCCGCCGGTGGCTCGCCAGAACCGCCGCCAGGGTCACTTCGTCGTAGGGCTTGAGGAAGCGACAGTTGACGACTGTGAGATCGAATCCATCGGCTTCCGCCGACAATATCTCTGCAGCTCGCAACGACGGGAGGACCATCGTTCCCACCGCCAGGATCGCGCAGTCCCGTCCCTGGCGAAGCACCTCCCACGTTCCCTCGGGCACCGCTGGAATCTGGGCCAGCGCGCCCGGCACATCGGGCGCGGCGTCGCGCGGATACCGGATCGAGAATGGGCCTCCGCTGTGGTCGCTCGCGGTTCGCAGCAGTCCCAGCAGCTCCCGCGCGTCCTTGGGCGCGGTGACGGTCATCCCGGGAATCGCGAGCATGTAGGCGATGTCGTATAGCCCCATGTGGGTGGGTCCGTCCTCGCCGACCAGCCCCGCTCGGTCCATGCAGAACACCACCGGCAGCCTCTGGATTCCCACGTCGTGGATGATGTTGTCGTACGCCCGCTGAAGAAAAGTGGAATAGATGACGACGAACGGACGTATTCCTCGGGTTGCCATCCCGGCGGCGAACGTGACAGCGTGGCCTTCCGCGATGCCGACGTCGAAGAAACGATCCGGATGGGCGCGCGCGAAGACGTGGGTTCCGGTCCCGGTGGGCATGGCGGCCGAGATGGCGACAATATCGTTCCTCTCGGCGGCCAGCTCGGTGAGCCCCCGGCCGAAGACGGCCGTGTACGCCGGGTTTGCAGTAGACTGCGCCCTCTGCTTTCCGGTCGCCGGATCGTGATCCGGCGGGAGGGCGTGCCACTTCTCGGTGCTCTCCCCGGCTGGAAAACCCTTTCCCTTCTGCGTGATCACGTGCACCAGCCGCGGGGAGCGGAGATCGCGTACCGCTGTCAGCGTGTCGACGAGCTGGTCGATGTCGTGTCCGTCGATGGGGCCGAAGTAGCGGAAGCCCAGCTCCTCGAACAGCACCCCCGGCGTCAGGAAGGATTTCATGCTTTCCTCCCACTTGCGGACGAGGGTGCCCATCGTCGCGAGCGGACCCGGGAGCTCGTCGACGACGTGCCCGATCGTGCTCCGGAGCCGGTTATAGATCGGGTTTCGCTGAACGGACCCGAGATAGCGTGACATCGCGCCAACGTTCGGGGCGATCGACATCTCGTTGTCGTTGAGAATGACGATGATGTCGCGGTCCGAGGATCCGGCATTGTTGAGACCCTCGTACGCGAGCCCCGATGTGAGCGCCCCGTCGCCGAGGATGGCGGCCACGCGAAAATCCTGGCCGGTGAGATCTCGGGCCACCGCCATCCCCAACGCCGCCGAGATCGCCGTGGCCGCGTGACCAGCCCCGAATGCGTCGTACTCGCTCTCGTCGCGTTTCAGAAAGCCGGACAGGCCGCTCTCCTGTCGAAGGGATTCGAAGCGCGCCCTGCGGCCGGTGAGGAGCTTGTGCGGGTAGCCCTGATGGCCGACGTCCCAGACCAGCTGATCGCGCGGAGCCCGGAAGACGTGGTGAAGCGCGACCGTCAGCTCCACCACTCCGAGACCGGCGCCGATGTGTCCCCCGGTGCGCGAGCACGAGTCGATGAGGAACTCGCGGATCTCGCCCGCCAGCGCGCGCAGCTCATCGCGCGACATGCCCTCGAGGTCCGCGGGGGACTGAACCCGATCCAGAAGCGTCATTCGTTCCCGTGTGAGAGGGTGCGTTGTCGCGCTCGCGCGGTCAGAATCGCCGTGCCACGGAGAAGCGCGCCAACTGCTCGAGGGCGGGCGTCACCAGCCCGGACGGCCTCAGCGCGTCGCACGCCTCATCCGCGAGGAGGGCCGCCCGGGCGATCGCTCCTTCTACCCCGAGCAATCCCGGATAGGTGTTCTTGCGCAGAACCGCGTCCCGCCCCGCCGTCTTGCCCAGCTGTCCCGTCGTGGCTGTGGCGTCAAGAACGTCATCGGCGATCTGGAACGCCAGACCGAGCGCCGCGCCGTAACGATCCAACGCTCTCCGCGCATCCGGAGTTGCTCGTGCCGCGAGGCCGCCGATGCGTACGGCGGCCTCGATGAGCGCCCCGGTCTTCGCGCGGTGGATCTGCTCGAGCTCGGACAGCGTCAGCTCCAGTCCCTCGCCCGCTAAATCGAGGAGCTGTCCTCCCACCATTCCCCCTCCTCCGGATGCTCGCATGAGCTCCCGAACGATGGCACCGCGCTCGGAGCCGAGCAACCCGAGCGCACGTGCACCATCGGCGGCTGCCCGCGCTGCCAGCGGCACCATGGCAAGTCCGGCGGCAGCGGCTATCTGCACGCCGAACGCGCGATGAGTCGTCGGACGGCCGCGGCGGACGTCATCATCGTCCATGCACGGGAGATCGTCGTGAACGAGAGAATAGGCGTGTACGACCTCCACCGCGGATGCGACGGCGACCGCCCTCCCGACCTGCGCACCGCCAGCGGCTCGATACGTCGCCAGCATCAGGAGAGGCCGCAGCCGCTTGCCCTCACCCAGCAAGCTGTAGCGAATTGCGTCGGCGACACGCCCGGGCAGCGCGCCGAGAGTCCGGTCGCACAGCGCCACGAGCTCGGAGTCTACCGCGTGACGGTCGCGTACCAGATGGTCGATCGAGTCAGCGATCAAGCTCGGACAGGATGAAGCTTCCGTCAGACCGCTCGGTGAGCACCTTGATGCGGGCCTCGATTCCGCTCAACGCAGCCGCCGCCAGGCGAAGGCGCTCCACTCCTTCGCTGAACAGCTCCAGCGACCGATCCAGCTCGAGCTCACCCCGCTCGAGCTCGGATACGATGGCTTCGATGCGGGCGAGCTCGGATTCGAAGGACATGGCGTGGCGGAGGAGTGGAATCAGGAGGAAGGATGGCGGCGAACACTCGACGCGATCGCGTCCACCTCGCCGTCGCGCAACAACAGGGAGAAGGGATCTCCGGCCGCGAACCGGGAGACCTCGATGAGGGCTCGCCCCTCGGCGTCGCGTGCGACAGCGTAGCCGCGAGAGAGAGTGGCGAGCGGGCTGAGCGCGCTCAATCGGCCGGACCACGACGCGAGGCTCGCTCGCCGTCGCTCGCTGTCGTGAGAAGCGCTCTGTCGAAGTACCCGTGCCGCCCGCTGGAGACGCTCCGTGCCCAGCCGCAGACGGCGCTCGAGCGCCCGGCGCATCAGGCCGGCCTTCGCCTCGAGAGACTCCATCTCATCCGTGAGCACGGGCACCGCCGCCGCGGCCGCCGCCGAAGGCGTCGCGGCTCGCAGGTCGGCGACCAGATCGCATAGCGTGACGTCCACCTCGTGTCCCACGGCGGAGATGGTCGGGACACGGCAGCCCGCAAGCGCGCGCGCGACACGCTCGTCATTGAATGCCCACAGGTCCTCGCGCGCTCCGCCACCACGTCCGACGATCACCGTCTGAGCCTGGCCCCAACGACTGACTCGGTTGATGGCTGCCGCGAGCTCGGCCGGCGCGCTGTCACCCTGCACGGCGGCCGGCACCAGCACGATCTCGACCGCCGGGCACCGCCGGCGAATCACGGCGACGATGTCGCGAAACGCCGCTCCGGTGGGGCTGGTCACCACCGCCACTCGTGCCGGGAGCCGAGCCAGGCGCCGCTTCCTCCCCGGCGCGAGCAGCCCATCGAGCTCCAGCCGAGCGCGGATCTGCTCGAACGCCTTTCGCCGCAGACCATCGCCTTCCGCCGACAGGTCGCTGATGGTCAGCTGCATGTCGCCGCGCGCGGCGTAGACAGTCAGTTGCCCGAGCGCCGTGACTTGCATCCCCTCATCCGGCGCGGCCGGAATTCGAAGTTGATCGCGAGACCACACGACGCACCGGATCTGAGCCGATCCGTCTCGCAAGCAGAAGTACCAGTGGCCGTTCCGGTGGGCCTTGAAGTCGAGCACCTCGCCGCGCACCCAGAGAGGGGGGAAAGAGCCTTCCAGAATATCCTTGGCGGCCTGAGTCACTGTCCCGACCCTCACCGGCCGGCCGGGACTCGAGCCGGGCGAGACATCTCCGCCTCCGTGCAATCCGAGCGATGGCTCAGGCCACGCGTCGCGTGAGCCCACGCGCGTCACGCCGCCTCCATCCCGGCCGACATCTTGGCCGCACGGAGCGTGTTCACCAGCAGCATGGCGATCGTCATCGGGCCGACACCTCCGGGCACCGGCGTCAGCAGCGAGGCGATCTGCCTCACACCCTCGAAGTCGACGTCGCCCACCAAGCGCGTGCCGCTCTTCGCGGACGGATCCGCGATACGGTTGATCCCGACATCGATCACCACGGCGCCGGGCTTGACCATCGCCGCCGTGATCATGCGTGGCTTCCCCGCGGCCGCGATCAACACATCCGCTCGGCGAGTGTGAGCGGCGAGATCAGTCGTTCGGCTGTGGCAGATCGTCACCGTCGCATTCGCGCCGCGGTGATTCTGGATGAGCAGCGCGGCCATCGGCTTTCCGACGATATTACTGCGTCCCACGATCACGCACTCCTTTCCTACGGGATCCACTCCGGACCGCCGGAGCATCTCCATCACTCCCGACGGCGTGGCAGGGATGAAGCCATCCCCATCACCGGTCAGCATCTTCCCGACGTTGACCGGATGAAAACCGTCCACATCCTTCTCCGGGAGAATCCGTCGCATCACCTTGTCGGAATCGATCTGCGGGGGGAGAGGCATCTGGACCAGAATGCCATGAACGCCCGGATCGACGTTCAGAGCCTCGACCTGCGCGAGCACTGCCTGCTCGGTGCTGTCAGCCGCCATCCGAATGGTGAGGCTATGCATCCCCGCTTCGTTGCAGGCCCTGCCCTTGCTCCGCACGTATACCGCACTCGCGGGATCATCTCCCACCAGGATCACCGCCAGTCCCGGCTTCAGCCCCTCGGCGACGAGGTCGGTGACGCATCGCGCGACGTCGTTCCGGATCGTCCGCGCCATCGCGATTCCGTCGATGAGGTTAGCGGGCAAAATCCACCGCCCGGGTCTCCCGGATGCACACCACCTTGATCTGGCCGGGGTACTGCAGCTCGGTCTCGATGCGCCGCGCGATCTCCTCCGACAGCGCGGACATCCGAGCGTCATCGACACCGTCCGGATTCACGATCACCCGGACTTCTCGTCCCGCCTGGATCGCGAAGACCTTCTCGACGCCGGTATAGCTCGACGCGATCTTCTCCAATCCCTCGAGTCGCTTCACATAGGTCTCGAAGGCCTCCCTCCGGGCTCCTGGCCTGGACCCGGAGATCGCGTCGGCTGCCTGGACGAGAACGCTCACCTCGCTCTCGTGCGGCACGTCGTCGTGGTGCGCGGCGATGCAGTTGACGATCAGGGGATGCTCGCCGTATTTCGTTGCCTGCTCCACGCCAAGCTGCACGTGCGTACCCTCGTGCTCGTGGGTCAGCACCTTCCCGATGTCGTGCAGAAGCGCACCGCGCTTCGCCATCGTGATGTCGAGGCCGAGCTCCGAGGCCATGATCCCGGCCAGCCATGACACTTCCTTGGAGTGCTGCAGGATGTTCTGGCCATAGCTGGTGCGGTAGTGCATGCGCCCCACCAGCCTGATCAGCTCGGGATGAAGCCCGTGCGCGCCCACTTCGTAGGCTGCCTGCTCACCCATCTCGACGATCCCGGCGTCCACCTCCTTTCTGGACTTGGCCACCACCTCCTCGATCCGGCCCGGATGGATCCGCCCATCCGCCACCAGCTTGCTGAGCGCCAGGCGCGCGATCTCCCGCCGCACCGGGTCGAAGCCGGAGACGACCACCGTATCGGGGGTGTCGTCGATGATCACGTCGACGCCTGTCGCCAACTCGAACGCGCGAATGTTCCGTCCTTCGCGACCGATGATGCGTCCCTTCATCTCGTCGTTCGGAAGCGCGACGGAAGAGACCGTGATCTCCGCTGTGTGTTCGGCCGCTATCCGCTGGACGGCCAGCGTGACGATCTTTCGGGCCTCGCGCTCCGCGTTGCGACGCGCACTCTCGCGGATCTCCCGCAAGCGGCTCGCGGCGTCCGCCTGCGCCTGTTCTTCCATGCGGTGGATCAGCTCGGCTTTCGCTTCCTGCGCCGTCATACCGGCCAGCTGCTCGAGGCGACGGCGTCCTTCGCTCACGAGCTTGTCGAGCTCGCCCTCCCGGTCACCGACGGATTTCTCCTTACGGCCCACTTCACTGGCCCGGCGGCTCAGCTCCTTCTCCCGCTGGTCGAGGACATCGAACTTCCGGTCCAGCGTGGTCTCCCGCTCCTGCGTGCGACGCTCGCCCCGCTCCAGCTCGTCGCGCCTCCTGTTCGCTTCCTGCTCCCAGCTCTCGCGGAGCCTGATCGTCTCCTCCTTTCCGGCCACCACCGCCGACTTTCGGAGGGTTTCGGCTTCCCGCTCTGCCTCCGCCAGCATGCGCTGCGAACTCTCCTCCGCGGTCGCCTTCGCGGCGATCTGGGCTGCGCGCTCGGCGGCCTGCCCACGTCGCTGTCCCAGGATGAAAAAGGCCGCGGCGGCGATGAGTACGGCTACGCCCGACGCGGCCAGAAGCGCGGTCTGATTCATCTGATCTATGCTCCAACGCGGCGACGTCACCGCGGAGACGGAAATGCCACGGCAGGAGGGCGACTCGCGAGCGATGTTGGGAGGCCAGTCCGGGCCGGCGCCGGCGAAGGGCGCAGGATGGGAAAGGCTAACTCCAACGTCTACTTGAGCCTACGCGACCTGCGGGGACCTTGAAGGAAACTATGTCCCGGCCGAACAAAAGGCAACGGAACTGGCACTGCGCGGGGGGGCCCGGCCTACCGCGATGGCGACGCGCCGCTGACCCGCTTGGTCGGCGGAAGCCAGCGGCGCACGTCCGCCGACAGCCTTCTCATCATCTCGGCCGCTTCCTCGTGAGACTCGCGCGACTGGAAGAGCTCATCCGTTATCTCGAGCGCTGCCAGAATCGCGGCCTTCGACGGATCCACCACGCTCTTTCCACCGAGAACCTTTCGAATGGCCGCATCGACGTATTCGGCTACGGCCTGAGTGCGCTCGGGCGAGGTCGACGAGCGAAGGGTGTACTCCTCTCCGACGATCGTCACCTTGACGCTCGTTTTCTTGTCGCTCACTTCTCTACTCCCATGCCATGTTGTTGTCGGAGAAAACGCATGCGATCGAGAAGAGCGCTCGTGCGCTTCCGTGCCGCCTCCAGCCTCGTCTTGAGCGCGGCGTTCTCGCGCTCGAGAGAGGTGAAGCTCGCATCGCGGCCTCCGCGTCCCACACCCCCACCGCTGCGCGGAGCATCTGTCGCGGGCTCCTTCAACTTCGCCTCGGCGTGCTGTGCCCGACGACGCCAACCTGCCATCTCGTCTCCCAGCGCGCGGATGAGCTGCTCGAGCTCGTGGAACGCGTGAATGTCAGGACGTTCGGGGTCGGACACCGAGCTCTCCTTCCAGGGTGCGCAGCAATTTGTCCCGCCGGCCGTGGATTTCCTTCGCCTGTAGCGTGCGCGTCGCGTGGCGGAACGTCAAGCGCCAGGCCAGACTCCGGTAGCCGGACGGGACCGCCTCCCCCCTGAACTCGTCGAAGAGCACCAGTGATTCGAGCAGGTCCCCGCCGGTCGACCGCATGACCGCCTCGACGCGGGACGCCGGCATGTCGTTGGGAACCAGGAGGGCGACGTCGAAGTCGGTCGCAGGCGTCGTCGGCAACGGCCGGTACGTCACGGCAGGACTGGAGCTGATCCCGAGTGGTTGGCTAGCGACCGCACGAACGCCCACCGCTGCGGTCGCACTGCTCTTCATCCCCAAGGGCTGGGTAGAGTCTGCGCTGACGGGCGATGAGAGATAATTCGAGCGCCCCGGCGGCGCGATGGCCGACGCGTCCTGCTCCTCGAGGGTGAATTCCACCCCGAATGCGGGTGCCGCCCAGACGGGGCCGTCGAGCGGAACGCGCTCCACCGTGCCGCGCGAACGACCAGACACCGCAATATCCCAGAGCACGTCACCCGAGCCCGGGGTCATCTCGACGCTCAGTCCGGGCTCAGCGGTTGACGCAACCAGCTCGCCCAGCCATTTGGCGTCCCACACGTCGAAGCTCGGCGGCTGTTGCTCACCCTGACTCCAGTGCGGAGGATGCCGGCGGCCCATGACGAGCGCGGCCACGCGCGCATCTTCGCGTAGATGAGGCGATCCAGGAGCGAACACCGCCCCGATCTCGAAGAGCCGGATATCGCCGTGCATGTGTGCGAGGTTGTGCTCGGCACGGCGCGCAAGCGTGTCCAGCAACCGGCGGCGGAGAAATCCCTCGCTCTCCGCGAGCGGATTCACCACGCGGACATACCCCTCATCGCCTCCCCGAACGAATGGCATCGTGCGTGCCTCGAGCAGGCCTACCCCGACCAATGTGTCTCGAACCTTTCGGGCTGTGAGGTGAAGCGCGGCATCGGGAACGGCTCCCGGGCGGAAGGGACGGAGCTCGTCAGAGAAGCTCTCGTATCCGCGAAGACGCGCCACTTCCTCGATCAGGTCCACTTCCTGGCTCACATCGACCCGCCACGACGGCACCGAGACCATCAGTCGGTCTGGTCCACGCCGCTCCACCTCGAAGCCGATTCGCTCCAGCATCACGGCCGCGTCGACCGTCGACACGCTCTCGCCGAGTAGCCGTTGCACTCGATCCAGCCGGAGCTCCAGCTGTCGCCGCGGCCGCGGCGTGGGGTACACGTCCACGGGCCGGCCATCGACGCGTCCTCCGGCTACGCCGATGATCATCTGGACCGCCCTCTCGAGCGCCATCGGCGGCAGCTCGATGTCCGTTCCGCGCTCGAAGCGGAAGCTCGCGTCGGTCGAGAGTCGGAGCGCGCGCCGAGTGCGGCGAACGGACGCGGCGTCGAATGTCGCGACCTCGAGCAAGACATCGGTGGTTGCTTCGCCGACCTCGCTTTCCGATCCGCCCATCACGCCGGCCACTGCCTGCGCCCGCTCGGCGTCCGCGATGACGGTCATCTCGGCTGTAAGCTCCCGCTCCACCCCATCGAGCGTTGTCATCCGCTCTGCTCGCCGTGCCCGGCGGATCAGGAGGGACGAGCCTTGCAGGCGGGCGATGTCGAAGGCGTGCATCGGCTGGCCGAGCTCGTGGAGCAGGTAGTTCGTGACATCCACCACATTGTTGATCGAGCGCACGCCGACGCTCTGGAGGCGACTCACAAGCCACTCGGGGCTTGCCCCGACGGTGACATCGCGGATGACGACAGCCATGTAGCGGTGACAGCCGGCATCGTCGAGCAGCTCGACCTTGACCGAGCCGGCGACTGCGGAGCGGACAGCTACCAGTGGTCCAGGCACCGGGGTGTCGTCCGCGCCCGTCACCGACGGGAGCGACCAGGCCAGCTTCCGGGCGGCCGCAATCTCCCTCGCCAGCCCGACGTGGGAGAGCAGATCGGGCCGGACAGGCGCCACGTCGATCACCAGCTCGCTATCGGCCAGGGACGGCAGCGCGGCCAGGAGTGGCGTGCCCGGGGCGGCATCCGTGTCGAGCTCCAGGATTCCCTCATGGCTCTCGCCCAACCGGAGCTCGCGAGCCGAGCAGAGCATTCCGTTGGAGATGGCACCCCGGATCTTTTTCTTCTCGAGGCGGAGGCCACCGGGGAGAACGGTGCCCGCGGCCGCGAAGGGATAGCGCTTTCCTGCGAGAACATTGGATGCTCCACAGACGACATCCAACAGCTCGCCCGTGCCGGCGTCGACACGAGTGACCCAGAGATGGTCCGAGCCTGGATGGCGTGCCGCCTCCGCCACGAGTCCGATGACAACAGCGTCGAGGTCAGGTCTGGCCGACCGGATCTCGTCGACCGGCGCGCATCGCATTGTGATAATGTCCCTTAGCTCGCTAGCACTAAGACCCGTCGGGACAATATCTTCCAGCCATCGATACGATGCGTTCATTGCGCGAACTGCTCCAGGAACCCGACATCGGAATCGTAGAGCAGACGGATGTCGGGAATGCCGTAACGCTGCATGGCGATGCGGGCCGGGCCCATGCCGAACGCCCATCCGGAGTAGCGGTCGCTATCGAGCCCTGCGGCCTCGAGCACGGCAGGATGCACCATTCCTGAGCCCAGGATCTCCATCCACCCGCTCCCCTTGCAGCCAGCGCATCCCTTGCCGGCGCAGAGCTGGCACTGGACGTCCATCTCCGCCGACGGCTCGGTGAAGGGGAAGTAGCTTGGACGGAAACGGGTCCTGGTCGCGCCGAAGATGCGGTTGGCGAAACGGGTCAGCGTGGCCTTGAGGTCGACGAAGCTGATGCCCTCGTCCACGGCGAGGCCCTCGAGTTGCACGAACGTCGGTGCGTGCGACGCGTCGAAGGGGTCGCGGCGGTAGACGTTTCCCGGGGCGAGAATGCGGATGGGAGGGCGGTAGCGCTGGAGCGTGCGCACCTGCACCGGGGAGGTGTGGGTTCGGAGTAGCAGCGATCCCTGGTCGAGATACAGGGTATCGTGCATGTCCATCGCGGGGTGCTCGGGCGGAAAGTTCAGGGCGCCGAAGTTGTACCACTCCGTCTCCGCCTCCGGGCCCAGCGCGACGGTGAAGCCGAGCTCACGGAAGATCGACTCGATCTCTTCGAGGATCAGGGTGACGGGGTGCTTGGCTCCCCGCCAGCGTCGGCGGGAGGGCAAGCTGAGGTCCATCTCGGGCGCAGCCGGCTCCGCCGCGACAAGCGCCTGCTGACGCTCGCCCAGGGCGCTCTCGATGGCTCCCTTGGCGCGGTTGAGCGCCGCGCCCACCTCCCGCCGGTCGCCGGGTGGCAGGCTCGGCAACGCCTTCAGGAGCTCCGTGAGACGTCCGCTCTTTCGTCCGAGAAGCGCGGTCCGCGCGTCGGAAAGGGCGTCGGCGGATCCGGCCAGCGCAATCGATGCGCGCGCTTCGGCCTCCAGGCTGTCGATCGCCTCGAGGAATTCCGGTGAGGTCACCGGCGCTCGATTATGCGGCGTCGAGCGCGGTCCGCGCGGCGGCGGCGAGAGCGGCGAAGGCCTCCGGCTCGCGCACCGCGAGGTCGGAGAGAATCTTCCGGTCCACTTCGATGCCGGCTTTCTTGAGTCCGCTCATGAAGACGCTGTAGCTCATCTCGTGCTGCCGGGCGGCGGCGTTGATGCGCACGATCCAGAGACGCCGGAATTCGCGCTTCTTGTTCTTGCGGTCGCGGTAGGCGTAGCGCCAGCCGCGCTCGACGTTTTCCTTCGCCGCCTTCCACAACTTGCTCCGGGCACCGAAGGCGCCCCGAGCCGCCTTCATCACCTGCTTCTTGCGCTTCAGGCGCGCAACGTTCGATCTGACGCGTGGCATGGTAGTGGTCTCCTGTTCCTTAAGCCTGGAGCAGGCGCCGGATACGTTTGCTGTCGCCCTTGGTGGCGATCAGGTCTGGCCGGCGAAGATGGCGCTTTCGCTTGGAGGACATCTTGGTGAGGATGTGGCTCTTGAAGGCGTGGCCGCGCTTCACCTTTCCCGTCGCCGTCACCGTGAAGCGCTTCTTGGCGCCCTTGTGGGTCTTCATCTTCGGCATTGCTTTTTATCCCGTCGTGACGCGCCTACTTCGGCGCGATGATCATTGTCATGTTCTTGCCTTCGAGCTTGGCGTCTGCTTCGATCTTCGCGATGTCGGCGAGATCCGCGGACACCCGATCCAGCACCTGCTTGCCGAGCTCGGGGTGCGCGACCTGCCGGCCGCGAAACATCATCGTCACCTTCACCTTGTTCCCGTCCTCGAGAAAGCGGCGGGCGTGCCGTGTCTTGGTGTCGAAATCGTGATCATCGATGCCAGGCCGGTACTTCACCTCTTTGAGGTGAATCACATGCTGCTTCTTCTTTGCCTGCCGAGCGAGCTTGGCCTGGTCGAACTTGAACTTTCCGTAATCCATGATCCGGACGACCGGCGGACGCGCCGTGGGCGCGACTTCTACCAGATCGAGTCCCTGTTGCTCGGCGGCAATGAGGGCCGCCTCCAGATCCAGAATTCCCATCTGACTGCCGTCGGGCGCGATCACACGCAGCGGACTGATGCGGATCTGCCGGTTCACGCGGACGCGCTTGGTGCTGTCCTGAATAGGCGGAACTCCTCGAGACGGAGAAAACAAATCGCGGACCCCGCTGGGAGCCCGCGAAGCGGACACACGCTTCCCGAAGGACGCGCGTCCGCTGATTCGATGGACTCCTGCAGCACGCTCGCCGTGCGAGGGCCGCCAGGGTGAGAGCGGTTGGAGCGCTCTACTTACTCTATTGTCAGCACGAAGCTTAGGCTCCTTGGAGAAAAGTGTCAAGCGTCCGCTATACCGTTGTCAAGCGCGGATAGAAATGTCCCCTTCGCCGGGCGGATAGAAATGTCCCCTTTGGTTGGTTGGGGTGTGAGGGTGATGGCGTCCGTCACTCAGGGTGGGGTGTCACCGAGGCTCTGCGCTGAGCCGCCTGGTCGACCC
>JBBSGP010000065.1:0-12650 GCA_038253885.1 Gemmatimonadales bacterium
AGACAGAATGCTCGAGTCGGCCATCTTGTACGTCGTCAGGTGCCGCAACAGATCGAGCGTCCAGCCGGTGTCGTCGTACGGCGGCGGATCATCGGCCTTGTAGCGCTGCAGCGCGAGCAGGGTCCGGGCGGTGGCGGTGTAGGGCTGGTCCATGCGCACGATCCAGTCGCCCGCGTGCACGGTGACGGTGCCGGCTGGCGCGCCGCGCTCCGCCCTCGTCGCGCCCGCGCGGCTCCTCATCGCAGCGCTGTCTCCCGCCGTGTCGCCGGGAGCGCGCCGGGCGTTGGGGTCGCTCGGTTCCCTCGTCGCAGAGGTGTCCCGTGCACCACCACCGCCGGCGGCGACGGGGCTCGGCATGCGCGGCACTCCCTCCCCGGCGAGCGCGCGGGCCGTGAAATCCTGGGTGGCGACGTGGATCTCCGTGCCGTGAGCGCGGAACAGGTTCACGAGATCTGCCGCCTCCGACGCATGACGTTGGCCGCGCGGGATGACGAAGGCATAGGGTGCCGACGTCTGCCCGCGACGGATCATCCGCTCCGCTTTGCTCACGTAATTCTCGAGGAAAGTCACCGCGTGGTCGGCCGTGTACTTGAGTGCGACCAACGCTCCCGATTGCTGGTAGTTGATGTTCGACCGGATGCACCACCGGACGTCGTTCACGGGAGGGTTCGGGCGATCCCAGCGGCGCTCAGTCGCGGCCGGTGGCAGCCTCACAGTCTGGCAGTCCGCTCCCGACGAGGTGTACGTCTCGTAGAACCGTCCGATGCTGTTGTGCAGGTTGGCGACCGCGAGAATCGTATAGTTGGGCGCCCAACCGTCGTAGAAGCCATGTGTCCACACGCCTGGAAGGCCGCGACGGGTGAGCTCGGTGATCTCCTGGTATGCCAGCGTATGCCACTCGTCCACCACGATCGGGTCGTACTCGTCGTTGTACGGCCCCGTGCCGGTGCTGGTATAGAGAAAGGGCACCGATTCGTGCAGGTCGTGGGCGACCAGCGGCCTCCATTCCATGAACGCCTTCATCACGTTCTGGGATAGCTTCTGCGACAGCACCATCCCATCACGGTTGTTATCGTGCGCCGTGTACTTCCCCCAATAGATGAGCCCGCCCCCGAGCTGGCCGAGCTTGAGCTCGCGCGTCTGCTGGTAGAGATCCACCATCCGGTCGCGGCCATCCACCTCGGTGACCGGCGTGATGAGCGTGATGACGTTGTCGCGAATGTCCTTGACGAAATCCGATTCCTCCACCGCGAGCCGGTATGCGAGCTCCATCAGCATCTCGGGGCTCCCCGTCTCGGGGGAATGGATGGAGCCGGTGAGCCAGTAGATGGGCTTGGCCTCCCGGATGAGCTGGGCACGCTCGGCGCTCTGGACCGTTCGCGGATCCGACAGGCGTACGATCTTCGCCCTGTAATCGTCGAGCTTCGCGATCGTCGCCTCGCTGGCGATGGCGACGAGGATCATCTCGCGTCCCTCGTCGCTCTGGCCGACGGTGAAATACTTCACGCGGCTCGGTGCCGCGGCGGCGAGCGCCTTGAAGTAGCGGTTGATGTCGGTCACGTGCGACAGTTTGCCGATGGTGCCCGGGACGTAGCCGAGTACCTTGAGCGGGCTCGGGACCGTGGGCGAGGCCGGCAGATGGTCCACCAGCTCGGTGGTGAACTTCCAGCGGGGATCGGTCGGGGTGAGCTCCTTGATCCGCGCTGTGTACGCGCTGTCGGGAGCCTGCTGCGAGGCGAGAAGCGCGGGAAACAGGAGGCCGAAAAGGAAGCGCATGGGGACTCGGGAGGGGGATGGCGGTAAAAGCTATCCCCCTCCCGAACGACCTGCTACCTCGACACGGGCATCGAGTTCACGGCCGACACGAGACGCTGCAGCAGAGTGTCCTGCTTCGCGACCTGCGCGCGAAGGGAATCCAGCTCGGTCTGCATGCCGGCGGTCTCCTGGCGAAGCGAATTGACGGCATCTCCCAGGTCCACCACGCTCTGTCCCATCGCCATGTCGCCGCTCCCCTTCTGGCAGCTCGCCATGGAAAGGACGGCTATCATGACGACCAGGGCCGGCGGTGGGCGGCGGCGCACCAGGGTCACGGTGCGCCCCCGCACCGGTCTAGCACTTCTTTCTTCCGAACAGGCCGGTGAGAGCGCACTTGGCCTTGTCCTTCGCGGCGTCTTTGGCTGCGTTCTTGGCCGCGTCCTTGGCCCCCTGCTTGGTCGAGTCCACCGCCTGCTGCGCTTGGGCTTTGGCGGCGGCGGCGATATCGTCGGCCACCGATGTCGAATCGCCGGTCTGTCCGGCAACTGCGCCCGGCTTTCCAAGGCCCTTCAGGGCGTTCCTCATCTGATTGCCGATGTTCATGAACGCCTGCATGTCCATCTTGGCGTAGCCGGCGGGCACCTGAAAGGCCGAGGCCTCGAGCGCCGTCTGCTTCAGATCGAGAATCTCGGTCGTCGACGTGTCCTCCTTCGTCGTTCCGTCGCGCTCGGTGGTCGCCGTCGTGCTCACCGCCTTGATCGGCAGTCCTTTGAACAGCTTTCGCTGCGCATCGCCGCGCTTGCGCATCAGGTCGCTGACCGTGCCGCCCATCGAGGGCATACCACCCTGCCCGCCGAAAGCGCGTGTGAAAGCTTCCATCGGATCAGGAATGTCTTTCAGCTTGCTCGTCACCCAGAACTCCTCGACCGAGCGGACCTTGCGCTGGCCCTGGCTTCCGTCGGCGACCTCGGAGTAGCTCGTGGTGATGCGGTAGCGATTGGTCGGGTAGCCGTTGACGACCCCGCCGCTGCCGAGAGCGGAACCCGAGACCTGGACGTCGGAGACCACGGTGGTAGCCGCCATCATCTGCGCCATGGCACCGAGTGCTTTGCCTGTGGTGTCGCCGAAGTTGATCTCGATGTACTGGCGGTTGTCGGGCAGCACCATGAACAGCATTTTCTTGGCGGGGTGTACCAGGACGTAGCTGGATTTCCCACCCTGCTTCGTGGAATCGGAGTCGAAGCGGAGGATGCCGTCGAGGAACTGGACCTTGGTCACGGAGGCCGAGGCGGCGCTGCCAGTGGATGTCTTCATCCGGAAGCTGATTCCGGATCCGTACGGCGTGGGCGCCGCGCCCAGTGTGGCGAGAGCGCCGGCGGCGAGAAGTGCGCGACGAAGCATGGGGGATACTCCTCTTTTGGCGGGTGTGCCACACCAGGCGCGATCGGGCCGATGGGCGGGCTAAGATAGGGGTTGGAAACATTTCAGACAACGGTTCGGTCATCCGTCACCGATCGCGGCCCGCCAGCCACCAGCGTCAGGGAGTAACGCCGCGCAGGACTCCGACGTTCGCTATCGTCTCGCCCTTCGTCATCGAAGGCACGGCCCGGATAAAGAGAATGCGCCCGGCGGCTGGCGAGAGCGCCTCGAAGATGGTTTTCCCCACGTAGTCCGTGACATAGCCGAGCTTCTGTCCGGCGATCACCCGCGCGTCGCGATCCACGAGCGGGTAGAAGATTCCAGTCTGCTCGCTTGACACGGTCACCACCTTGTCCACCCATACCGGACGTCGGACGGGGCGGACGGGGCGGTCGATCATTCCGAGATACGCCATCACCCCGAGCGATCCCTTCACCAGCGCGGAGACGTCGGCCGCATCGGTTCGGCCAGCACGGCCGGCCTCGGCGGTGAGGGAGGGTTTCCCTCGCGCGGTGGCGGTGTTCTCCAGGTAACGCGACGCCGCCGGATCCTTCGGCCGGTCCGTGGAGACGATGATGTGGTCGAGGCCGAAAGCGAGAACCATCCCCCGCGAGATCGAGTCCTGGCGCGCGTTGCCGGTGACCGTCCAGTAGCTGTAGGGCCGCAGGTTCTCATCGAGATCCCCGCCGTGGAGATCGATCAGGTGGTCGCTCTGCTCGACGACCTGCTGGGTGATCAGCGCCGACGCTCGCTCCGTCTGCGTTCCCGTCATCGAGCCCGGGTAGAAGCGGTTCATGCTCTTTCGGTCGACCGGATTGACGTGTGGCACCTTCTGCTCGAACGACGCGACGTTGATGAGCGGGAGCAGGATCACGCTTCCGGCGATTCGCGCCGGCTCGAGCTCCGCGATCAGTCGCTCGACGGCGATGATCGACGCGTATTCGGTGCCGTGAGCGCCCGACGCGATGGCGAGCACCGGACCGGGACGGGCCCCATGGACGATCGCGACGGGCATCGAGTACCCGGAGTCGGAGCCGGCCGGGACGACAATCACGCCGGTGACCTTTTCGCCGCGCCTGGCGGTGACGCCGCCCACGGTGAGCGTCGGATGCGGATCGGGTTGGCCAGACGCCGTCGATGCGGCGGCGAGCGCGAGAATGGCGACGGCGAGCTGTTTCATGGAAGAAGGCTGAAGGAGAGTCGACAGGCGCGGGCGCCGGCCACGGTGAGAGGCTGCGCAGGACGGCACCAGAATATGCTCGGAGTGCGGGAGCGCCAGTCCGCGACGATGCGATGACGTGGTGATCGGAGGGGGATGCTATCTCCCGGCATCACCGTACCCGCGAGGAAAGCCATGCGCCACGGCACCACTCTGATCGAGATCATGGCTGTTCTGGTCCTGATCTCTCTGCTTCTCCTCATCTCCATTCCCCGGCTCGGGCGGGGGCGAGATTCGGTGGCCGTTCGAAGCGCCCGTGAGCAGGTGGTCTCCGCGCTCGCGGTCGCGCGGAGCCGAGCCATCTTCGGCTCGCGAACGGTGGCCGTCCGCTTCGACACGCTCGCGTCGCGCGTGTTGCTGCTCGCGGCCGCGGACACGGAGCTCGTCCGCGACGTGGGACAGGAGTTCGGCGTGGCGATGGTCGCGAGCCGTGACTCCATCGCCTATGGTCCGACGGGCCGGGGCTACGGCGCAGCCAACACGCGAATCATCCTGGCCCGCGGCGCCGCGGCCGAAACCGTCACGGTCTCTCGGCTCGGACGGGTCAGGCGCTGAGAGAAGTCCCATTGCTCCCGCGTATTTCGGTTGTCCGGCCGCGAGAAGAACTCTCGCTCGATGGCTCCCGCGAGGAGCGTGACGCCGAGCGCGCTCTGCTCCTCCGGGCGCTCATCCGCGCTCAGAGCGACGACCTGGCCCGCGCGCGCCGGCCGTCGCGTCTGCTCAGGGTTCGCCACCCACCGCCGGAAGGTCGGCGGCCTTGAGCTGCGCGTTGAGCGCCGGCAGATCCTGTGTCCTGATCTCGCGCCACTTCGCGAGCTGTGCCGACAGGATGGTCTGCAGCCGCGCCGCTCCGGCGACAGCCTGCGTCGTCGGCGTGGCATCGGCGCCTTCGATCACGTTGTACACGGCGATCAACTCCGCATTGAGCCGGGTGAGATTCTCATCCTCCCCGCTGCCGCGCCCTGCACCGCCGCTTCCCACGAGGGCGGCGAGGCTGTCGTCGAGCTTCGCGATCGTCTCGGCCACCGCTCCCTGGGCACGGCCGCGCAGTCGTCGAAGCTCCTCACGCAGCGACTGCACCTCCTTGAGCGCCATCCAGTCCTCGCGGAGCTCGGCGTGCAGGCGGAGCGCGAGGGCGAAGCGCTGAGCCAGGCCGGAGACCGGGGCACCCACCCGCGGATCCATCTTCACCACCAGTGGTTGGGTGAAGCTCCGCCCACCGACCGTCAACTTCACCGTGTAGGTGCCGGGAAGCACCGCCGGTCCGTGCGGCGTCAGCGGGGTGTCGCGATGGATGGCCGAGATCGGGTAGTCCCGCTCGAGAACCTCCGGGGGCGGGTAATGTAGATCCCACACGAAGCGGTGCATCCCGGTCTCCGTTCCGGGATTCTGCGGAGGACGTACCCAGTAGGTGGGAACGTTCATCTGCAATGCCGTCGGCGAGATGCTGTCACGGTCCGCGCTGGAGAAGCGGCGCACGAGCTTCCCCTGGCGGTCCGTGACCTCGATCGCCACGGGTGAGCTGGAGGCGGCCCCGAGCCAGTAATCGATGACCGCCCCATCCGGGGGGTTCTTCCCCGCAGGCTCCTCCGGAGGCAGCGGCGTGTCCGTCCACTGGTCGCGCTGGATACGGTAGGTGACCTGCGGCCTGAAGAGGTGGGCGGAGGATTCGGCAACCTCCTTCGTCAGCTGTCTCAGCGGCGTGATGTCGTCGAGGATCCAGATGGAGCGGCCGTGCGTGCCGGCGACGATATCGTCGTCGTGGATCACCAGGTCGCGAACGGAGCTCGCCGGCATGTTGAGGCGCAGAGACTGCCAATGGTCGCCGTCGTCGAACGAGACGAACACCTCTCGCTCGCTCCCGGCAAACAGCAGCCCCTTGCGAACGGGGTCCTCGCGCACCGTGTTGATGGCGCCCCCGTCGGGAATCCCGGACGTGATCTCCGTCCAGCTCTTTCCCGCGTCGTGCGTCCGGAAGATGTGCGGGCGCAAATCGTCAAGGCGGAAGCTGTTGATCGCGGCATACGCGGTGACGTCGTCGTAATGCGATGCGACGAGCTGCGCGACCTTGCTCCAGGGCGTCAGCTCTGGCGGCGTGACGTTCTTCCAGCTCTTTCCGCCGTCGCGAGTGAGCTGGATGAGCCCATCATCCGTGCCGACCCAGACTGTGCGCGTCGTCTTGAAGCTCGGCCCGACGCTGTAGATGACCCCCCCGTGATGGACCTTCGCCGTCGCCGAACCGGAATAGACGCCAACATTCCTCGGGACCACGGAGTCCGGCCGGGTGAGGTCCGGGCTGATCGTCTGCCAGCTGCGCCCGCCATTGGTCGTCTTGAAGAGGAGCTGTGACGCCAGATACATCGTGTGCGGCTCGATGGGCGAGAACAGGATCGGCATCGTGCGGATGAAGCGGTACTTGCCGGACCGCACCGCCTCCGGCGCGATGTTCTGCACATCACCAGTGCGGCGATCCCAGCGCGTCGCCTTGCCGCCGTAGACGAAGTTGGGGTCGAGCGGATCGGGAGCCGCGTAGCCGTACTCCTCCACTCCCACGGGATGCCAGTCCATGAAGGTGATCTGCCCATCGTTGCCGCGACTCGCGATCCCGACGGAGCCGCTCTCCTGTTGTCCGCCGTACACCCAGTACGGGAATTGATTGTCGGTTGTCACATGGTAGAGCTGCGCGGTGGGCTGGTTGTACCAGGAGCTCCACGTCTCCCCCCCATTCACCGTGATCGTGGCGCCCTGGTCGCTGGCGAGCAGGATGATCTGGCTGTTGTCCGGGTTGATCCATACGGTGTGGTAGTCGTCGCCCCCGGGAGCGCCCTTGATCGCGGTCCAGCTCGCGCCGGCATCGGTGGAGCGATAGGTCGAGGTGTTGGCCGCATAGATGACGTCGGGATTTCTGGGATCGACCTTCACCTCCGCGAAGTCGGAGCCGCGACCCCAGATGCGTGGCTCGCCATTCACCTTTCTCCACGACCCGCCCGCGTCGTCCGACC
Source organism: Gemmatimonadales bacterium (assembly GCA_038253885.1). Lineage (GTDB taxonomy): Bacteria > Gemmatimonadota > Gemmatimonadetes > Gemmatimonadales > Gemmatimonadaceae > JALZAQ01. The sequence goes on from JBBSGP010000065.1 coordinate 7,396, forward strand.
GGTAGGTGCCGCCGAACTGCGCGCTCGCTTCCACCAGCGCGTAGATGCGCAGCGGATTGCTCGGCGCGATCGCGAAGCCGATGCGGCCGAGGCCCTGCTCGAACGTCGGAAGGCCGGTCGTGAGCTGGGACCAGGTGGCGCCTCCGTCGGTTGACTTGTAGAGGCCGCTCCCCGGTCCCTGAAAGACCCCATTCTCCCATGGCGCTTGGCGGGACTGCCACATGTCCGCGTATACGGTCTGGGCGTTGGCCGGGTCGAACGCCAGAGCGATCGCGCCGGTGTTTTCATCCTTGTAGAGCACCTTCTGGAACGATTTTCCGCCGTCCATCGAGCGAAAGACACCGCGCTCCTCGTTCGGACCGTACGGATGCCCGACGACGGCGACGAAGATCCGGTCCGGATCCTTCGGGTCGATGATGATCGAGCCGATCTGCTGCCCGTCGCGGAGGCCGAGGTGAGTCCACGTCTTTCCCGCGTCGGAAGACCTGTACACGCCGTCCCCGGTCGAGAGATCGGGGCGTTGCACGCCCTCACCGCTGCCGACGTAGACGATGTTCGGATCCGATGGAGCGACGGCGACCGTGCCGATGGAGCCCGTGGGTTGATCGTCGAAGAGGGGACGCCACGTGCGTCCGTAATCAGTGGTCTTCCAGACGCCGCCGTTGTTCACGCCGATATAGAAGACGTTGGGCTGGCTGGGCACCCCAGCCGCTCCGATGGTTCGGCCTCCGCGGAAGGGTCCGATCAACCGCCAGCGCATGCCGGCGTAGAGGCTCGGCGAGTACTGCTGCGCTACGATCGGAGAGACGAGGAGCGCGATGAGCACGACGGCCCGGACGACCGCGGCGAAGAGGCGAGGTGACATCGCGTAGAGCTATCGCGCCGGAGCGTGCGTCGCAACCGACGGCGTTCCGGTGAATGTCCTGATGCAGCGGCGGTGAGGCCGCGTGCGGCGCCATGATCCGTCAGGGACTGCTCGTCGTGTCCGACAGCTTCCCGAGCTGAATCGAGATGGCCTGCAGTGCCGAGCCGGCGCTGGCGGCATCGGTCGCGGCGGCGAGGCGATCGATGGCAGCCGTGAGCGGTCGGACGACTTCCTCGAGCTCCGCGCCGAGGAGAGCCGCGCGGCCAACGCGGCCGCCGAGCGCCGGCGCGCGCCGCAATGCGACGTTCGCCGCGACAAGTGAGCGCTCGGCGTCGCGCAGCTCGGCCAGCTCGCGGGAGCAGCACCGCTCGGTCCAGCTCGATGCCGCGGCGCGGGCCCCTCCTATCGCCGCCGCACCGATGCGTGGGGCTGCGACCCCGGCCGCTCCTTCCGCCCGGCCGCCGATCTTCTTCTCGATGATCGCCACCAGGTCACGCATCCGGTCGATCTGCTCCCGCGAGCGACCGAGCGCACTGTGGCCGTCACCCCTGGTCGGGAGGCGAACGATCGTCACGTCCTCCATGGGAATATCGGAGCCAGGACCGGGACCGAAGCCCTTGAAGATGATCTTGAACACTTTCTCTCGGGCAACCGAATCGGCGAAGAAGGGCAGACCGCTGGGTTGCGACGCCGTCCTCGGGCCCAACCCGATGGACGTTTTGACTGGCGTTCCGCCGCTGGAATAGGCCACGTACGGCTGGCCGTAAACGCTGGCCGGAACCCACTGATCGTTGCCGTCGAGCATCCGCATGAAACCGATCATGACGTTGGTGCCGGCTCCAGGGGGAAAGAGTGGTGTCGTGATCCCGGCGCGCCGGCTGAGCTCGTTCAGCCCGTCCCCGTCGAGCAGGGCGAGCTTGGCCATGATCACGGAGTTGTAGAGAGGCTCGAATTTCCGCCAATCGAGCAGGCTGTCGGGAGCCGGACCCATGTGCATGTCGGCGATAACCTGGCGGGCGGTGTCAGCGCCCAACGCCGTGGTGAGGTAGCTGGCGGGATTTTTCGCTTTCTCGAATAGCGCGAACTCCTTCGGAAACTCGGTCTTCACGAAGCGCATGGCCTCCTCGTGTATCGCCTTGAAGGCCGGTGCCAGCGGGTCCCACTTGGCCGCCCACTCGGCAAACTCGCTCATCGCAGAAGCGGCCTCACCCACGGCGTGGGCACCGAACATCTTCGGTACCCAGACGTCGACCCACTCCATGTACGCGGCAACACCACTTCCGATGTCGTTACTCAGTGTTCCTTCTCCCAGCGTCTCACTGGCCTCGACCAGAGCGCGCAGCCCGCGATCGATGTCGGCCTTCCACAACTCCATCTGCTCCTTCCTCGCGCAGATGACGGGATGCGCGGAACAAGCCACCCAGTACGGGAGATCCTTGTTCACTCCATCCCACAGCTCTTTCGTCGCTCGGTCGATGGAGGGTCCAAGCCAATCGTAGATGGCGAGGAAGCGCTGATAGTGCACCGCCGCCTGCGTGTGGGCTCGGACGGCAGGGTCCTTGATCAGCGCCTCCGAGACGAAACGGGGCCACACGTCGGTGGTGAGAGTGGTCGGGGGAGTATGCTCGCCGACGTAGCTCTCGAGCACGATGTGGCGGTAGACCGTGGAATCCTTGCTGTAGTCCCAGGCGCCGCCCACTTTGTGGTTCACGTAGCTGTGGGCGAACAGGTCGCCGGACGCGTGCGTGAGGAATCCGTAGGCGTACGCCAGCGCTCGATCGCGCCCTGCGCCGTCTGGCCAGCTCCGGGCGGCGAGGAAGATGTGGCGCAGCCAGTCGTCGGAGACCCAGCGCTCGGCTTTCCTGGACCGGTCGACGTGCACGAAGCTCTGACCGACGTAGATGTCGGGAAAGACGTCAGGGCCGACGACGCCGGCTCGGTAGGCATCGGGGAAGGCCTTGATCGCGCGCAGGGCCTCCGGGTTGACGGCGATCGCACCGTAAGGCGGGATCGTCACCTTTCCGTCGGCCACCGCATCGTCGAGCGCCTTGTTGGCGGCGAAGATGTGCGTATTCGGCTTCCAGAACGCGGCCGCCCGGGCGCTGTGCTGTCGGTGTGTCTCCCGCGGCGTGGCGGGAGAGAGCGCCGTCGCGCAGAGAAGGAGAGGCAGCAAGCAGAGCGACAGCACGGGTCGCGATTCACCGATGGTCATCCGTCCTCCTCGTCCAAGAGAGCGCGACGGCACCGGTTTTCGCGATGGCGCCGATGGTCCGCATGGAAGAGAGTCACCAGAGCGGATCGGGCGTTACAGCGCTCGCCGCGGATTCGGGCGGATCGAATCGTCCGGCGGGCGGCTCTTATCGCCCCCCCGGATGCTGGTCCACGACCAGGCATTCCCGTTCCCAGAGTCGCAGCCCGTTCTCGTCGCGCTTGATCCACCAGCGCACTCGGTAGATCGTTCCGTCGAGGGTGACGGAGCGCGCCTCGCGACGAATGACGACCGAATCGCCGTCGCGAGGTCCCCCGATGCACTGATAGCGCGCGAACTTCTCCACCGCGACTCCTCTCTTCATGGGATGGCACGAGCGCCGAGCCTCGGCCGGACGGGCTGCCATCGCTGATCGACGAGAGGAAGGGGTCGCGGGCAACGGTCGACACCGCGGATGGTCTCGTCAACGCTCGTGATGGCCCGCGGCGTGCTTCATTGGCGAGCGGGTTCAGAGCCACCGCCTTCCAGCCTTCTCGGGACGTCATGCCCTCACCGTTACTCGATCTGTTCTCCGGCCGCTTCGGCGGCAAGCGTACGGTGGAGACGATCGTGCCAGAGCGCACGTTCGACGATGTCATTCTCCCGCCGGCGACCCGACAGGCGTTGGATCAGGCGCTCGGACAGGTCGAGAGCCATGCCCTCATCTTCGTTCGGTGGGGTCTTGGCGAGCGGCATGCCACCGGGCTGGGTCTGGCTTTCAACTTCGCGGGGCCTCCTGGTACGGGGAAGACGATCTGCGCCGAGGCGATCGCGCACGCGCTCGGCAAGAAGCTGCTCGTCGTGCGCTACGCCGAGATGGAATCGATGTGGGCGGGCGAGACGCCGAAGAACGTGGCGGCGGTGTTCCGGATGGCGGCGGAGCAGCAGGCGGTCCTCTTCTTCGACGAAGCCGACTCGATTGCCGCGCGGCGCTCGGTGGGGCTCAACCAGCCCTACCAGCGCGAGTCGAACACCGTCGTGAACGTGCTCCTTCGGGAGCTGGAGTCGTTCAATGGCGTCGTGATCTTCGCGACGAATCTCGCGGCCAACTTCGACCCGGCATTCGAGCGGCGCATCCGGACGCACGTGCTCTTCGAGATGCCGGGTCGGGAGGAGCGCGAGCAGATCTGGCGCGTGCAGATCCACCCCTTCAAGACACCGCTCGCGTCTGATGTGGACTTCGCCGCGCTGGCTGAGCGTTTCGCGGTGAGCGGCGGCGACATCAAGAACGCCGTTCTCAAGGCCGCGACGATGGCGGCGGCCGAGCAAGGAGCGGATTCGGACAAGCGCATCCACCAGCGCCACTTCGTGAGCGCGATGGAGGAGGTGGTGGGGGCCAAGAAGGTGATGCAGCAGTCCCTGCTCGCGCCGGAGCAGAAGCGTGGCGACGATCAGCTGGTGGAGGCGATCCAGGCGGCGGAGGCCCGGTGGCGCAGCACCGCGCTGGCGGCGCTCGGATTGGCGGCCGCAGCGCTCATCGCGGCCGCGGCGGCAGTGGGAGTGGTGGTGTCAAGGTAGGCCTCGACGGCATCCTCACTCGCTGGGCGGCGGCTCCTCGCTGCCCAATCCGGCCGCCAGTCTCGCCATCTCATCCCTCAGACAGACAGCCTTGACCTCGCACCTCCCCCACATCTCCACGAAGGCGCGGGTGGAATCCTGCGCCGGGCTCGCATAGCGGATCCGCACCGCGATCTGATCCACCGAGCGATAGCCCCACGTCGAGTCGGAGCTGAAGCGCTTGGTGTTGTACGCATAGCGCTGCAGGATTCGAGACGCCCGAGCCGCGATCGTGATCGGAGAGCCAAGTACGGTCACGCTGGCGCTCAGGACCGGAGGCGTGTTCGGGGGCGGAGGCGCGATCGTGCCAGCGCAGGCTGCGATCGCGAGCGTCATCATCAGGACCGCGCGGCCCGGTCGCATCAGTCGGCCGCCGTTCCGAAGTCGTACCCGTTCACCGAGATTCTGGGGATGGGCTGACCGAGCACGCGCTCGATCGTCCGAACCATCGCGATCTCGTCGGTGTCCATGAAGGTGTAGGCGTCGCCGGTGGCGGCAGCCCTTCCGGTGCGCCCGATGCGGTGCACGTAGTCCTCCGGCTGGCTCGGGACGTTGTAGTTGATCACGTGTGAGATGCCAGCGATG
>JBBSGP010000066.1:0-12557 GCA_038253885.1 Gemmatimonadales bacterium
AGACCCGACTGCCGGATCGACGTGTACGCCGTAGGTGAACGCGACGTCACGGGCGGTGACCGCCCTGCCGTCGTGCCATCGCGCGCGTGGGTTCAGATGAAAGGCGATGGAGAGCGAATCGGGGGACCAGCGCCAGGAATCCGCCAACACTGGTACGAAGCCGCGGTCGCCGAGTGTATTGATGGAATCGCCGAGATCGGCCAGGCGATCGAAGAGTTGATCGACGACCTGGTATCCCAGGCCGCTGTTGGTCAGCGCCGGGTTCAGGAAGTCGGGCTCACCCGCGCTCGCGATGACGAGCGTTCCCCCATACGGCGTGCGACTGGCGTTCGCGCCCGATGCTGGGGTGGGAGTGGCCTCTCTGGATGCCGTCTCGCTGCCGCCGCACGAGACTGCCAGGGCAATCAGCACGAGTGGCGCGAAGCGGAGCGTCATCGGAAGGACAGCCGGTGTGGGAGTGGGATCCAGCATCTGGTGGTGCGATCTCCGGTGAGTGTTACGCGGTGATTGTCAACGCCGCCAGGTCCATCGCTCATCGCCATATCGCGCGAGCGCGGCGCGCATATCGGTATCGAGCTCACGATCGGCGGCAAGGAACAGCGGCTCCGCGCCCTCGAGACGCCATAGCGCGTCCCGCAACGCGTCGCCGACCTCTTGCAGCGACGGCGCACGACCCAGCGAGTCGCGGAGCGTGGCGGCCCGCGGAGGGGCGTCCGTCCCGTCGCGGAGCAAGGCCGACGCGAGCCACTGATCGTCGTCCACCAGGATCGAGCCGTGCTGTAGCAACGCCAGACCCTGTCTCACCTGCGCGCTTCCGACCAGCTTGCGCCCTTCCGCCTCGATCTCCCCGGCGACCGGAGTCTCGAAGCAGGGCGCGATACCCGGAAGGGGGGAAGGGCCGGTCGGTGCAGACACGGTCGCCGATACCCCGAGCGCGCGCAGAGCGTCGACGAGCAGCCGGTTGATCCTCCCGTACGAATCGCCCAGCCCACCCATCGCGCTGGTTGGCGCGGTGATGCTGTAAGTGATCTCGCGGCAGTGCAGGACCGCCCGTCCACCGGTCGGTCGTCGAACGAAGGTGATTCCCAGCGCCTGCGCGCTCTCGATGTCGTAGCGTCCGGCCGCGGGCTGATTCCGGCCCAGCGACAGGGTCGGCTGGGACCACCCGTACACGCGCAGCACGCCCTCCCCTGATCGCTCGGCGCGGGCGAGCAGCGCGTCGTCCAGCGCCATGTTGTCAGGGCCGGGAAGGGGCGCGGAGAGCAGGTAGCGCCAACGCATCGAGGAAAGAGTACGCGTCGTCCGGGTCGTGCGGCAAGGCGGGCGGAGCCGCCGCTCGAACGCCGCTGCGCGAAGGCAACACAGGGTAGCCTTGGTGCGTTTAGCATGTAGTTTTCAGCGCGTCCCTCCCCCCCACGCACGCACGCGGGCGCGCTCTGCTCCGCCGACTCACCGGGCGCATCGGCGTCCTCGAGGCACCCCATGACGACCATCGCCACTCCGCCTCCCTCGCTCGGGTACCGGGATAGCTTCGTCAGCCGGCACATCGGGCCGAGCGAAGCCGACCAGCGGGACATGCTCGCGCTGCTGGGCTACGACTCTCTCGACGCCATGGTGGCGGCGACCATCCCGGCCCGCATCCGCATGGATCATCCGCTGGCCCTTCCGGCGGGCGTGACGGAGCGCGAGGTGCTCGAGGAGCTCCGCCAGCTCGCCGCACGCAATCGGCTCACTCGCAGCTACATCGGCATGGGCTACTCGGACTGCTTCACGCCGCCGGTTATCCAGCGCAACATCTTCGAGAACCCCGGCTGGTACACGGCGTACACGCCCTATCAGGCCGAGATCGCGCAGGGCCGGCTCGAGGCGCTGCTGACGTTCCAGACGATGGTTTCGGACCTCACCGGCCTCGACATCGCGAATGCCTCGCTGCTGGATGAAGGGACGGCCGCGGCCGAAGCCATGGTCCTGTGTCACGGTCAGCGAGGTAAGGCGGGCAGGGAGGCTTTTTTCGTCTCGAGCGATTGCCATCCCCAGACGATCGCGATCGTCCGCACGCGCGCTCGGGCGCGTGGGATCACCTTGGTGGTCGGCGACCATCGCGCCGTCGAATTCGGCGCCGAGGTGTTCGGGATCCTGGTGCAATACCCGGCCACCGATGGCATCATCCGTGACTTCCGCGACCTGGCGGAGCGCGCGCACGCCGCCGGCGCACTCGTCGTCGCGGCCACCGATCTGCTCGCGCTGACGCTCCTCACACCTCCGGGGGAGTGGGGTGCGGATGTGGCGGTCGGCAACTCGCAGCGATTCGGAGTGCCACTCGGATATGGCGGCCCCCACGCCGCCTTCTTCGCCACCCGCGACGAGTTCAAGCGTCTCATGCCGGGTCGCATCATCGGAGTGTCGCGTGACGCCGACGGAAGACCTGCGCTCCGGATGGCTCTCCAGACGCGCGAACAGCACATCCGCCGGGAAAAGGCAACCAGCAATGTCTGCACGGCCCAGGTGCTGTTGGCGGTGATGGCGGGGATGTATGCCGTCTGGCACGGTCCGGAAGGTCTCACTCGCATCGCGCGCGGTGTACGCGGACTGGCGGTGGCTCTGGCCGAAGCGCTGCGCGCGCGCGGTATCGCCATCGGTGAGGAGGAATTCTTCGACACGGTACGGGTCGACGTCGCCGAGAAGAAGGCGGATGACATCATGGCCGCAGCCGAGCGCAGCGCGATCAATCTCCGCCGGCTTTCGGTCGGCACGATCACCGTGTCACTCGATGAGACGACGACGGGGCAGCACGTGGCGGAGCTGGTATCGCTCTTCGACGGCGGCGCCCGATCGTCACTGCCGGCCGAGACGCTGGCCGACGTCGTGGCGGGAGACGAGCGCTACGACGAGCGGTTCGCGCGCACCAGCCCGTTCCTCACCCATCCGGTGTTCAACACCCACCACTCCGAAACGGAGATGCTCCGCTACCTGAGACATCTCGAGTCGAAGGACCTGTCGCTGACGCACTCCATGATCCCTCTCGGATCATGCACAATGAAGTTGAACGCGACCGCCGAGATGATGCCGGTGACCTTTCCGGGGTTCTCGAAGCTGCACCCGTTCGCGCCGCCGGCGCAGACACAGGGATATCACGAGCTCTTTCGACAGCTCGAGGGCGCACTGGCCGAGATCACCGGCTTCGCGGGAGTCTCGCTTCAACCGAATGCCGGCTCGCAGGGGGAGTACGCGGGATTGCTGGTGATTCGGCGCTATCACGAAGCGCGCGGCCAGGGTCACCGGAGCGTGTGCCTGATTCCCCAATCCGCGCACGGTACCAATCCGGCGAGCGCGGTCATGGCTGGCATGAAGGTCCTCGTCGTCCGCACCGATGACAGCGGCAACATCGATCTCGAGGACCTTCGTGCCAAGGCAAAAGAGCATCGCGACGATCTTTCGGTGCTCATGATGACGTACCCGTCCACGCACGGCGTGTTCGAGGAGTCCGTGCGAGAGGTGTGCGAGATCATTCACGGAGCCGGCGGACAGGTGTACATGGACGGCGCCAACATGAATGCGATGGTCGGGCTCGTGCGGCCCGGCGACATCGGCGCGGACGTCTGCCACCTCAACCTGCACAAGACGTTCTGCATTCCTCACGGCGGGGGTGGCCCGGGCATGGGACCCATCGGCGTGGCGTCCCACCTCTTGCCATTCCTCCCCGGACATCCCGTGGTGCCGGTGGGGGGGCCGAAGGGAGAGGATACGGTGAGCGCCGCGCCGTGGGGGAGCGCCAGCATCCTCCCGATCTCGCTGGCCTACATCAAGATGATGGGAGGAGCCGGACTGACCTTGGCGACCAAGGTCGCGATCCTCAACGCCAACTACGTCGCGCATCGGTTGAAGGAGCACTACCCGGTGCTCTATACGGGCACCGAGGGCCGCGTTGCCCACGAGTGCATCATCGATCCCCGCCCGCTCCGGCAATCGGCGGGAGTCGAGGTCGAGGACATCGCGAAGAGATTGATGGACTACGGCTTCCACGCCCCGACAGTGAGCTTTCCGGTTGTCGGAACCCTGATGATCGAGCCCACGGAGAGCGAGTCCAAGGCGGAGCTGGACCGGTTCTGCGATGCTCTCATCTCGATTCGGGAGGAAGCGCGCGAGATCGAGCTCGGCATCGCCGATCGACAGGACAACGTCCTCAAGCACGCCCCGCACACGCTCCGTCGCGTGACCGCCGATGAGTGGACTCACGGCTACGGTCGGGAAAAGGCGGCCTACCCCGCCCCCTGGACGCTCGTCGCAAAGTTCTGGCCGAGCGTCGGTCGCGTCGAGAGCGCTTATGGAGACCGCAATCTCATCTGCTCCTGCGTGCCGACGGACGCCTACGCAGGCTGAGCGCGGGTCAGCTCATTCTCTCACGTGCGCCGAGTACTTCTCGGCGCTCATCAAGCCGTCGATCTCCTTCGGGTCGCTGGTCTTCAGCGTGATCATCCATCCCTCTCCATAGGGGTCGCTGTTGACGAGCGCGGGCTCCTTGTCGAGACGATCGTTCACCGAGACGACCTCGCCGGCGAGCGGACAGAAGAGCTCCGAGACTGCCTTCACCGCCTCGATCGTTCCGAAGACATCCATCTTCCCGAATCGGTCGCCGACTTTGGGCAGCTCGACGTAGACAACGTCCCCCAACTCACCCTGCGCGTAATCGGTGATGCCGATCTGCACGACGTCGGCCACCGACTTCCGGACGTATTCGTGCTCTTGGGTGTAGCGGAGGTCGGCCGGGATCTTCGACATGCACCAAACCGGGTTACGGGTTCAGGGCGCGTAGTCTACCGGTGGCCCGAAAACCTGTCAAGGAAATGCGCGCTCGCTCTCGTGGGGCGCATGCTCGGCCGAATCGCGCTCGAGGGCAGCCCAGACCTCGTTCACCTGTCGGACGAGCTCGGCCTGGGATCCACCGTTGTCGATCACGTAGTCGGCGCGCGCGCGCTTGAGCTCGGCCGGCATCTGCGCGGCGATCATCGTCATCGCCTCTGACTGCGACATGCCTCGATCGCGCACCAGGCGCTCCAATCGGTTCGGGCGCGGGGCATCAACGAGGACGATCTTGTCGAAATCGTCCACCAGCCGCCGCTCGAACAGGAGAGGTATGTCGCAGACGACGATCTGGTCGCCTCGCTGACGCGCCTCGGCGATGCCCTGGTCACGGAGCCGCGCGACCTGGGGATGAACGATCGCGTTCAACGCCTCGAGCTCCTCTGGGTTCTCGAACACGACCTGCCGGAGCGCGGCGCGATTGATCGATCCGCCGTCATCGAGGATCTCGCCGCCCCAGCGCTCGACGATCGCGCGATAGGCCGGTGTTCCTCCCTCGACTGCTTGCCGAGCCAGGATGTCTGCGTCGATGATCGTCGCGCCGCGCTCCGCCAGAAGCAGAGCGACCGAGGACTTTCCGCTCGCGATGTTGCCCGTGAGTCCGGTGAGGAGCATGGCTGGCAAAGTAAGTCGGGAAGCGCAGGCTGTGCAACCAACACGGGTGCCGAGGCCTAGAGGAGGTCTACCTGGTCTTCATGCCGTCTTGGCAGCTGGTGGCAGTGCCGACAACGGGCCTCGTACGTCTCCTGACCGCCTACCATGATTGTCGGGGAGTCGTAGCGGGCGGGGCGACCGCCGATGAGACGCTGATTCCGGGTCGCCGGGCCGCCGCAGACCACGCAGATCGCCTGCAGCTTCTCGACCAGGTCGGCCACCGCCATCAGCCCGGGCATGGGTCCGAAAGGCTCGCCCCGAAAGTCCGTGTCGGTGCCGGCCAGGATGACGCGTACTCCGGCGGCGGCGAGGGCCGTCGCGACGTCGATGATTCCGTTGTCGAGAAATTGAGCCTCGTCCACGGCGACGACGTCCGCCGTCGCGTCGATCTGCTGCGATATCTGGAGGGCGGAATCAACCGGCAGCGCTTCCACGGTGCGGCCGTCATGGCTGGCGACCGTGAACACCCCGCTGTAGCGATCATCCAGATGCGACTTGAACACCTGGATTCTTCTCCGGGCGATGATCGCCCGTCGAACGCGGCGAATGAGCTCCTCGCTCTTGCCGCTGAACATGACGCCGGAGATGACCTCGATCGATCCGTTGCGCGCGACGAGCTGCACCGTCACCCATTCCGGCGCGGGGGCCGATCGCTCTGACCCTGACCGGGGCGATTCCGTCCGTCTGCCCGCGGCGGACGACCGCTACCAGAGCGAGACCTGTCCGGCCCGCTGCTCGCCCCACCGCCCGCTCCCCCGGCCCGATCGCGCTCCGGACGAGCGATCACCCGGCGACCTCGAATGTTCGCGCCGGTGAGTTTGGCGACCACCAGATCCGCGACGCTCGAAGCCACCTCGACGAGCGAATGGCCGTCCCGGATCTCGACTTTTCCGACCTGCGACCCGGCGATACCCGCCTCGTTGGTGATCGCACCCACCAGCATGACGGGCGTGACGCCGTCGCGGGTGCCCGCCGTGATGAAGAGCCGCGTCCAGGCGACCGTCGGGATGGCGCGCTCCGTCTCGACGTTGCCGCGTGTGGATGGGCTCGTCGCCGGTCGCTCCCGCGCGCGCTCGAGTAGCCTCAGCGCCGCGGCCGCGATCTCGACGCCGTCATACTCGGCGAGCAGCGGTTCCAGCGCGATCATCTCCCGGGCCGGAACGCCAGCCGACAGCAGAACCCGCAGCTCGTCCCGCATCGCGTCCTCACGGGAGTGCGCCAGCGCGCTCGGACCCGCCAGCGAGAGAGCCGTGACCCGTCCCCCGCCCGCCAGGGCGCGGAGCGCGGGAAGCTGCCGGGGCTGGACGAGGGCGACCACGTCCATTGCTTGTGCGCCGGCGCCGAGCAGCGCGTTCAGCTCACTGCGGTCGGCGGGCAAGTCGTAGAGCACCAACAGGCCGGGGGACGCTGGCTCGCGTCCGCGGGCGATGCGCACCAGCTCATCGCCATGCATATGGCCCAGATAGCGAACGAAATCCTTGAGCTCGCGCTCGGAATCGTCGCTGCGAACCCAGATGGTTGCGACTTGGGGATCGAGGTCATCGAGCAACCGTCGCAACGTGCCAGTACGCGATACCGACGCGACGGTGCTGTATCGGATGTCCACCGGAGCCGCGGGCGCCGGCGTCACGTCAGCGGACCGTCGTGCCCGTCGCGCGTAGCGCTCGGCAAGCTCCTCCACCGCTGGGCCGGTAGTGGCGGCGACAATGCTGCGGGCGGCCTCTTTCGGCACTTCCGCCATCACCGCCTCGAGCGCTTCGGCGCCCCCCTGATCGACGATGGAATCCGCCCACGCAATGACGATGACGCGCAGGCGCTCCAGCTTGAGCGCGGCGGCGCGGATGAGAGCCAGCACTTCCCCCGGCGCGCCGACGACGATGGGTGCGGGACTGGCGTGCAGGAGACGCTCGGCGCGCTTCACACCGGCAAGCGGGATAACCCGAAGGGACTGCCCGTGCTCCGAGCGGATGGCCGCGCGGGCGACGGCGAGAGCCATCCCGGGATCGGGGGTGAGAACGAGGAGCTGCGTCTCCCGGGCGTCCGAATCCACCTTCGCCAGCGCCGGAGCGAGAAATGCCTCGATCGACCCTTCATCGTGCGGCAGCAGGTGCAGCGCATTCTGGCTGCGTGCCACGCCAGCGAGCTCTCGCTCGGCCTCCACCGGTCGTTCTCGCTCCACCTGTCCTCCATTGTCAATGGCGCGGCCAGACCGCGTAGGCTAAAGTATAATCTCTCCTCCACCGGATTCGCATGACGCTTCTCACGTCGTTCGCCGCGACCGCCGAGGCACCCTCTGCGGCCTTCGTACCCTCGCCGAACATCGCGAACATGCGGGAGTCCGCGACCCTCGCCGCCGCGGCTCGCGCCAGAGCATTGCGAGCTGCGGGACGCCAGATCATCGATCTCGGAGCCGGCGAGCCGGATTTCGACACGCCCTCCTTCATCCGCGCCGCGGCGCAGCGCGCGATCGATGCGGGAGCGACCCGCTACACGGCGACCGAAGGGGTTCTGCCTCTGCGTGAAGCGATCGCGGCGCGCGCCAGGCGCGATAGCACCGCCTCCGCGGCTCCCCCCCTCGCGGCTGGCGAGGTCGTGGTGAGCACCGGCTCCAAGCAGTCCCTGTTCAACGCCTGCTTCACGCTATTCGGGCCCGGTGACGAGGTGTTGGTCCCCACCCCCGGCTGGACCAGCTACTACGAGATGCTGGGGCTTTCGCGGGCCACGGCCGTTCCGGTACATGGCCGCAAGACGAACGGTTTCAAGGTCACGGCCGCCGAGCTCGACCGCGCCGCCACGTCGCGCACGCGCGGCCTGATCATCAACTCTCCCTGCAACCCCACCGGAGCGGTGTATGACATCGAGGAGCTGAGCGCGATCCTCGAGCTGGCCTCGAGGGCGGGATGGTGGGTGATCAGCGACGAGATCTACCGCCACATCTGCTATGCCGGAGTGGCTCCGTCGCTGCTGGCCGTGGCCCACGCGCGCGATCGGCTGGTGGTGGTGGACGGAGTGGCCAAAGCCTATGCCATGACGGGTTGGCGCATCGGCTGGGCGATCGCGCCGCTTCCGGTGGCGGCGGCGATGACGGCGCTGCAGTCGCACGTCACCTCCAATGCGTCGGCGGTGTCCCAACAGGCGGCGCTGGCCGCTCTGACGATGCTTGAGCCTGCCGAGGTCGCGATCGGGCGCATGGTGGAGGAGTTTCGCCGCCGCCGCAATGCTGCCTTCGTCCATCTGCACGATCGAGTTCCGGCGGTCTATCCGGAGGGCGCGTTCTACATCTTTCTCGATGTCAGCGCGTGCTCCACGGACGATGACCCGGGTGCCGCGTTCGCCGCTCATCTGCTCGAGCATCACGACGTTGCAGTCGTGCCGGGCTCGGCGTTTCTGGAGCCGGCATGGGTCCGCATGTCGTATGCGGCGCCGATCGAACAGGTGATGGAGGGCGCGCGGCGGATCGTCGCGGCTCACGATGAGTTGTGCGCTTCATTGCCACGTCATGCGTGACGGCGTGCTCGCATTCCCCGCGTGCCGCGACAGATTGGGCGACCGGATCGAGGAGGAGCGATGAACATCGCGGTGCAGGTCCAGCCGGCGGAGGGAGCACCGTCCGAGGTGACTTACCGGTGGGACTTCGACACGGACATTCTCACCGCCAGTGTCGCCGACAAGCCGCCCGGCGATGGGATGTCTGGCTCGGTCGAGCTGACCGGCAGCGACGCGGCCTGCGTCATCCTGGATGTCCAGGCCGGACTCATCATCGGAGTCGAAGTCGCGGTCTGGCCCGACGTACGGAAAGTCGCGGTTCTCACGCCTCCTGCCGAACCGCTGCACGCCAGAGCGTTCGTGCCGATGCGGAAGTCACAGCCGGGAATCGCTCTGGTCGAGGTGGAAACCACCCTCATCGCCGAGTCGGATCAGGCCGAGCGCACCATCCATTTCCGGTTGGGAGGGAAGCGCGCGACCCGGACGCTTCGTATCGCCGGAGACGTGCTCCTGGACCTGGACGGCCACGACACGATCTCAGGGCTCTGGCTCCTCAACGTGCCTCCCTTTCCGGTGGACCAGTGATCACTACTATCGTGCTGATACGCTGCCAGCCCAAATCCATCTCGCAGTGCGCATTGCGCCTGGCCAGCACCGATGGTGTGAGCGAGGTGTACTCCGTGTCCGGCGAATGGGACATTGTCGCCATCGTGCGGGTGCCGGAGTACGAGCGCATCGCCAAGGTCGTGACCGAGGAGATCTCCGGAATTCCTGGCATCGAGCGCACGCAGACGCTCACGGCTTTTCGGGCGTACTCGGCGAAGGATCTGGAGCAGGCGTGGGACATCGGGGTGGAGTGACCGAGTCGGCTTCGCCGGACCGCGCGGTGCGACGTGGGTGATCGCATTGCCGACTACATCGCCGGCCTGTTCGCGCCAGAAGACGAGCTGCTGCGGGCCCTGCGGGAGGAGGCCGACCGCTCGGGACTGCCTCCCATCTCGGTGCCACCCGAAACGGGTCGCTTCCTGCAGCTGATTCTGGTCGCCGTCGGAGCACGACGGGTGCTGGAGGTGGGCACCCTCGGTGGCTACTCCGCGATCTGGATGGCGAGAGCCATGGGGCCCGGCGGACGGATCCTCAGCCTCGAGCGCGAGCCGCCGCACGCCGAGTTCGCTCGCCGACAGCTCGCCCGGGCCGGGCTCACGGATCGGGTAGAGGTGCGCGTTGGAGATGCGCGCCAGCTGCTCCCCGCGCTCGATGGCGAGCGCTTCGACGTGGTTTTCCTCGACGCGGACAAGGAGCCGCTCCCGACGTACCTCGACTGGGCGGTGCGGCTGCTGCGCGTCGGCGGCGTGGTGATCGCAGACAACGCGCTCCGCGGGGGACGCGTACTGGATGAGCCGGGCGATGATGCCGATTTGCGTGGCGTGCAGCAGTTCAACCGCAAGCTCGCCTCCGATCCCCGTCTGCTCGGCATCGTCGTGCCCATAGGAGATGGAGTGGCGGTGGGCGTGGTGAAGTGATTGGGGCCGGCCACGAGACCCTACTCCCAGCGTCCTCTATTTCTCGTCCAGGCACCAACCCGTTCTCGTGCGGAACTGCTCGAACCAGCGGCCCTGCTCGAAGGCCAGGATGGAGAGGAAGGTGCCCTCCCCGAAGTGCCATCCCTGGAGCACGATGTTGTCGGTCGAGCCTCCAGTGAGCGGAAGATGGTCATAGTAGCTGCGAAACTCGGCTATCTCCACGGGGCCGTTCACGCGCTGCATGTACGTCGGCTGGTACTCTCCCGCCGAGTCGATATCGGCGATCACGAACAGGTGAGCGGTGGTTGCGACCGTCACCGGTGTCCGTCCGATCGCGGGATCGCTGAACGCCGCGATCAGGGTCGGCACGGTCGCCACTCCGGTGGGAATGGCGATCGCCTCGAAGTCGAGGCTGTCGAGCGTAGCTCGGCCGAGGTCGGCGCCCTTGCCGGCCCGGTATCCCACCGTTCTCCCGCTGAGCCGGATCTCCTCTTTGGTCATGGATCTCACCGGGTGCGCGCGACCGAGGTCGCCATTCGATGCCAGAAGCTCGACGGTTCCGGTTTGCGGAACCGGATCCACGGTCACGGCGGCGATGGGCGTCGGGAGAGTGCAGTTGGGCAGATCATAGAGGGGCGAGGACCCCGGCTCCCACATCCCGCGCTTCACCTCGACAGTTCCGTTCGCCTGTCCATCTCGATAGACCGTGTACTTCGTCCCCTTCCGCAGATAGCGGGCGTCGAATCGATGCCACCCTGCGTCGGAGAGCACTATTCGGACGATTCGCCCGTCCCGGAGCGCTGCGATCGGAATCATTCGCAGGTCGTCTCCTCCTCCGAACACCTGGAAGAGGATGGTCGGGTGGACCGAGAGATCGAGCGTGTTGCGCGCCTCCCGATGCGCCGATGCTGGCGTGTCCGTACGGGACTTCGCCTTGTCGCAGCCGAGGGCAGCCGTTAGGATCGTTGCGAGCAGTGCCGAGCGCCTGATCACGGCTGGGATGTGCGGAATGGGATCGGGTGGCCGGGGGAGCGGAACATAGGAAGGAGCGCGACGATCACTTTTCATCCTCCCGCAAGCGATGCGAGCCTTCGCGCCGCTCTGCATCAACTGGCCCGCCGATCGCCGGTTCTGCGGGCCGTCGCCGCGGGAGCAGCACCCCTCGAGCGCATGGCGGTGGAGGCCGAGGCGCCTCATCTGGTGGACGCGCAGGTCGTCGAGGACGCAAAATGTCGCTCCCGGCGCGTGGATCAACGGGTGGAAGAAGGCGGAGGCTTCGGCGCATTCCTGGACGGCGTGCAGGAAAGTCACACCGTCTGCTGGTACGAGCAGCTCTTCCCGATCGTCGTGGGCACTGTCGCGGCCGTCATCCGCGAGCGGGTCGACCGTCACCTTGGCACTTGGCGCGAGCCGATCGTTCGCCGGCGCCTGTACGTGCCGTTCGCCCATGTACCGCGCGCTCTCCTCGACGGCATCCTGCCCGACGAGCTGCTGGTCGACGTCTCCGTGTCCGGAGGCGACGCGCCGTCGGCGTCCCTGCACCCCCTACACGTGCTCGAGGAGACACGGCACGCCGTCGAGCGTGACCGGGAAAGCGCCGAGGCAGAGCTCGCGGAAGCGTGGTGTGCCAGCGAGAGCCGGGCGCTGTATGTCGATGGCTCGATCAGCGGAGGAGAACACGTCGCTCGCGCCTCCACCGCCGTGGGCGTGATCAAGAGACACCGAACGCTCTACGCCAGTGGGGATGCGCTTCGCACAATCCTCGGCCTCGGCAGAGGGGAGCGCTCGAGTGTCCTTCGTGTAGCGCCTCGCTTTCGCCGCAGCGTTCTGAGCTGGTATCTCCGCCTCCGCGACCCCACCGGACATGACGTGCTCTGGGGGTTGGTCCGCGTCGAGGTGGCAGACAGCGAGCGGTCTCTCCGGCATGCGGACGAGATCTCGCGCTGGATTCTCGCCGAAGGCGCCCCGACCGCCATGCCCGACTCCCGGTGGGACCGCATGTCCTATGGCGTGCGCAATTGCGAGGAGTTTCTG
>JBBSGP010000067.1:0-12201 GCA_038253885.1 Gemmatimonadales bacterium
CGTCATGGCGCGGCTCTCGAAAACCCCCCTTCCGCCGGGCTACCGGATCTCGCAGGGAGGAGAGGTGAAGGATCAGTCCGAGGTGTTCACGCGCGTCTTCATCGCGCTCGGGATCGCGGTGCTTCTCATGTACCTCATTCTGGTGATGCAGTTCGGGTCATTCCTCGACCCGATCGCTATCATGCTCTCCCTGCCGCTCTCCCTCATCGGCGTGGTGCTGGCGCTGCTCATCACGCACGACTCACTCAACATCATGAGCCTCATCGGTGTGATCCTGCTGATGGGCATCGTCGCGAAAAACGCGATCCTGCTGATCGATTTCGCGAAGTGGGGACGCGAGCGCGGCATGTCCCGGCGGGAAGCGCTCATCGAAGCAGGGCGCATCCGGCTCCGACCGATTCTGATGACCACCCTGGCGCTCATCGCCGGCATGATGCCGGTGGCGCTTGGCCTTGGAGAAGGGGCCGACTTCCGCGCCCCACTCGGACGAGCCGTCATCGGCGGCGTGATCACATCGACGCTGCTCACCCTCCTCGTGATCCCGACGATGTACGAGATCCTCGATCAGTTCAGGGAGTGGCTGGTCGGGAAGTTCCGCGGCCCGCTAGCGGTGGGAGTGGGGGCGGGACACGCGGTGCCGGAAGCCGGGGACTGACCTCCGGCGGCGCGTTCACGGCTCCGTTACCATCGTCTGAACCCCGCCGCCCGGCTTGTCCAGCGCGCGCGGCCATGCGGCTCAATGCGAGGAGGTGGTGCGCGCCTGCCTCTCGTCCGAGCGCCGTAGCAGATGGCGGTCGAAGAACGCCGTCAGCCGCCTGTTGAAGTCGAGCCGGCTACTCTCGCTCGCGATGACGTGCCGCTCCGTCGGATAGTACATCACCTCGAACGGCTTCTCCAACTCGATCAGTCGCTGGACGAGGCGCGCGGCATCCTGGAAGTGCACGTTGTCGTCGATCAGCCCATGGACGATGAGAAGGGGATCCTTGAGCCCTTCGGCGTGATAGATCGGGCTCGTCCTCCGGTAGGCGTCCGGATCCTCGAACGGCCGGTTGAGGATCGGTGTTGTCCACTGGTCCGTGTAGTGTGCCCAGTCGGACACGGCGGCGTTGGCGATTCCCGCGGCGAAGAGACCGGGCCGGTTGAAGAGCGCCGCCAGCGTGAAGAAACCGCCATACGAGACGCCGAACACTCCCACACGGGTGCGATCGACGCCCTGCGTCTTCGCGAGCCAGTCCACCGCGCCAACGGCGCCATCCACGTCGGTGTAGCCCATATCGCGATACGTACCGGCCCGGTAGTCGCGGCCGTAGCCCGCACCGCCGCGGTAGTCGAAGTCGAGAACCGTGTATCCCTGCGCCACCAGATAGTTCACGATTCCGAGGTGGGAGTTGTATCCGTACACCGACCAGCCGCGATGCGAGAACTGGCGGTAGCCACCTCCGTGCACGTGCATCACCGCGGCGTGCTCGGCGTTCGGCTTCGCCGGCGAGAAGAGCGCGGCGTACAGCGGCTTGCCGTCCGGGTGTGGGAAGGAGACCATGGTCGGGCGCGTCCAGCGGTGGGCGAAGAAATTGTCGGTGCCGCTGGCCGTGACTCGCGCCGCTGGCGCGCCGGCGCGCGCATCGCGCAAGAGAAGATCGGGTAGCTGGATGGTCTCGCTGTAGATCTCGGCGAGGCGCTGGCCATCCGGGGAGAGGGAGCCGGCGTGGCGTCCGGGCGTTGTCGCTACCGGCACGAGCGCGCCGCCTGCCGCGGGCATGAGATAGAGCGCGTCATCCGACGGGTTCTCCTTGCTCGCGCCGATCAGCCATCGGCTGCGATTGCGCGACAGCTCGGCGGAGCGAACCTCCCACGCGCCGCTCGTGAGCGGCTGGATGGCACCTCCCCCGTCGGTGCGGGCGAGATAGAGATGACTCCATCCGCTCCGCTCGGATGCGAAGACAAAGCGGCCGCCCGGCAGCCACTCGAGGAGTGCTGGCTGCAGCCGCTGCGCCACCACCGGCGGCCCGCCGAGCCAGGCGCTGTCGCGCTGGTGGTCGACGGTGCGGATGGATCCCGCCGCCGGATCCAGCACGCCGATCCACAGATCCTTGCCATCCTGCGAGGAGATCTGGACCACCGCGCGATCACCCTCGAGGCTCCACGACGGTGCGTGCATCACCACCGGCCGGGTACCGGCGTCGGAGGAAGTCGCCCAGATCACGGTCGCGCGATCGGGATCCGACGACGGATCGTAGCGGAGGATGCCGAGCCGCTCCTCATCGCGCGGCTCTCCCGCCTTGTCGTGGGAGTCACGTACCTCGGAGTAGCCGGACGCGGTGACGTAGTCGAGATAGTGCGTGACGGGACGATGCTTGTCCTCACGGACCGATCGGAACGTGAGCCAGCGATTGTCCGGTGAGAGCTCCACGTCGTCCAGCCGCACGCCATCTTCGGCCGGAATCGCCTGCACCGGAGTGGCGTCGGATGCTCGGCGGCGCAGGGAAGCCACACTGTCCTGAGCGTGACTGTCGCGCCGCGTCTGGAAGAGGTCGAGCTGCTGCTGGACCAACCAGCGCTGCTCCTCCGTACGCTGGTCGGTCCGTTTGGGGTGGCGGCGCGTGAGTCGGCGCAGCTCGCCCGCCGATAGGTCGTAGCGGTAGAGATCCTCACCCTGCATGAAATCCACCGATCGATCCGCGTCGGAGAAGCGCACATGCCTGGGTGCATCGGCAGCTGCGGCGACAATGCGACGGAGCGCTGGCCGCCCCGAGCCCCCATCGGCGGCCCAGAGCATCACCGATCCGTTCGTGCTCCACGCGGCGTGCCGGCCATCCCTGCTCCAGCTCGGCCGTGCCGCCGGCACTCGCCACGCCGCGCTGTCCGAGAGCTGCTCGGCACGCGTCCCGGCCCGATTCACCCGGAACCACGGGTCTGCCGAGGAATCCTCCTCGGCTCTGGGTGCGCGGTTCCACCGGAAGTAGACAGCCGATCCATCCAGCGACCACCGCACGTCGCGGGCGCCGACACCGAGCCAGCGATCCTTTCGCGATGCATCGCGCAGTGAAAGCGGCTCTGATCGGGCGGTGCTGCTGTCGAGCGAGGACTGCCGCAACGGCGTGGACATCTGCTGCGCACGACCGCGCGTTGGGTCCGCCGACGTGATAGCGAGCAGAGCGAGGAAGGGCCGCAGCGGAGCGCCGCGGATGCCTGGACGTCGGGGATGTGGAGAGTGGCGCATGGGAGACCCTGAGGTGGTTCAGGCGAAAGTAGGGATGTCGCCAGCGGAACGCGAGGTTGCCCACCGCTACGCCACTCCACAACGGCGTGCCCACCTCGCGGCGCAGGGCCGCCGTTGAGTAACTCGGCACCAGCATACTTCTCGAATGACCGAAACCTCCGCTGCGAGTCATCAATCGAATCCAGGCCCGTATGAGGCGAGACAGCGGTACGAACACGTTGTATCATCAAAGGACGCTCTCTCGGCGCTCTGTCGTGCTCCAGCCGAGCATCTGCTCGCCCGCACGAGTGATCGGTTGCTCATCATCGAGCGTAAACCCGCTGCATCTCCAGCTCGAACCGGCGCTACCTAAGCCTTGCTCAGCTAATGATCACCGAACCGTCACCGATCTTCGCTCACAGCCTGCCGGGTCATCCTCGGAGCGATTGGGAGACGCTCGCAGATCATGCTCAGTGTGTAGCTAATCTCGCGCAATCGTTCGCGGCCGCGTTCGGTGCGGCTGCGTGGGGTGAGTTGCTTGGCCGGTGGCACGATCTGGGAAAGGGATCCGACGAGTTTCAGCGCTACATTGGCCACACCGGTGACATCAACGCCGGGGAGGAAGAGACCGCACCAGGCCGCGTCGATCATTCGACGTTCGGCGCTCAGCACGCGGCAAAGACTATCGGGAACACATTCGGTCAGCTACTGGCCTTCTGCATCGCGGGCCACCACGGCAGCTTGCCCGATGCGACATCCGATGAGGAAACAACTCGCGGGGCCACCCTTCATGCGCGACTGCAGCGGGCAGTTCCTGCGGCGACTGTGTCGGCAGAGGACAAGCTCGTGCCTTTGCTCAAGTTGCCATTTCGCCCGACCACAAAAGACGCCGGTTTTCAAGTCGCGTTCTTCACCCGCTTGCTCTTCTCGACCCTCATCGACGCCGATCGAACCGCTACCGAGCAATTCTGCAATCCGATGCAATCGGCGTTGCGACAGCAAGCAAAGCCGTCAATCGGTGAGCTGCGTGTCGCACTCGAAGCATTCCTTCGGCAACTGCAGGCGTCGGCAGATCGCACGTCCGTCAATCAATTGAGGGCTGGCGTCCTTGCCGATTGCGTTGCAGCCGCGCAGCTCGAACCGGGCTTCTTCTCACTCAACGTTCCCACCGGTGGTGGGAAGACATATGCTTCACTCGCATTTGCCCTTCGGCATGCTGAGGCATTCGCACTCCGCCGCGTGATCGTCGCCATCCCGTTCACCAGCATCATAGAACAGACCGCCGACGTATACCGCGACGCCCTCGGCCAATTCGCCGACGCGTTGATCGAGCATCACTGCGATGTCCTTCCTGCGAAGGACACACGTGAGAACAAGATGGCGGCAGAAAACTGGGACGCGCCGCTCATTGTGACCACAAACGTCCAGTTGTACGAAAGCCTTTTCGCGGCTCGAGGCACACCATGCCGGAAGCTGCACCGCATCACCCGCAGCGTCATCGTGCTTGACGAAGCGCAGACAATCCCCGTGGAGCTGCTTCAGCCGACGCTGTTGGCGCTCAACGAGTTGGTCGCTCACTACGGCTGCACTGTCGTCCTCTGCACAGCCACACAGCCAGCATTAGAAAGGCGCGACCAGGAATTCGCAATCGGCTTGGAGGGGGTACGACCAATTATTCCCAACGCGCAGGCACTGTTCAACGCGCTGCGTCGGGTCGAAGTCACCCGGCTCGGTAAGCTCAGTGACGACGAACTGGTTGATCGGCTTGCCGGCGTGTCGTCGGTGCTATGCGTCGTCAACACCCGCCCCCACGCGGCGAAGTTGTACGACGCCTTGGTCGCACGATCTGGCGGAGAGGGATCCTATCACCTCAGCACGTTCATGTGCGCCGAGCACCGCCGCGCAGTGCTCGCCGAGATTCGCATTCGGTTGGAGGCGAGAGAGCCGTGCAGAGTCATCAGCACTCAACTAATCGAGGCTGGCGTCGACATCACCTTTCCAGCTGTTTACCGCGCCCCCGCCGGATTCGATTCGATCGCGCAGGCCGCTGGCCGCTGTAACCGCGAGGGAAAGCTCGAGCAGGACGGTCGACCGGTTCTCGGCCGCGTCTATGTGTTCGAGACTGCGAGCCTCCCTCCCGCGGGCTTGCTGCGCGGCGCGGCCCAATGCGGCCAAGAGCTTGCGGGCCGGCATCCTGATCCCATCGTCCCCACCGCGATCGAGGAATACTTTCGCCTGTTCTACTGGTCTCAGCAACACAACTGGGACAAGTGCGAAGTGATGCCGGCACTCACCGACGACTTCAGGAGCAAGGAAGTACGGCTCATGTTTCGCACTGCCGCATTGCGCTATCGCATCATCCGCGACGAGCAGAACCAGATCCTCGTGCCGTACGACGCCGACGCGCGTGCGATGCGCGACCGTCTGCTCAAGAATGGGGACACCGATTTCACAATGCTTCGGGATGCGCAACGCTATATCGTGGGCGTGCGTGATAACTTGCTGCACGTACTACGAGCCGATGGTGTGGTGCTCGAGCACGACTCGGGGCTGTGGCTGCTCGTCAATGATGGCGCTTACTCGTCCGCGAAGGGGTTGTCTCCGGGGGCGGTGGGAATCGACCCGGCTCTGCTGAATCAATAGGAGGAGTCATTCGTGTCGCACGGAATCAAGCTGCACTGCTGGGGCGAGCTCGCGTGCTTTACCCGGCCAGAGATGAAGGTTGAACGGGTGAGCTACGACGTGATCACGCCGTCGGCGGCACGAGGCATCGTGGAGGCGATCTACTGGAAGCCGGAGATCCGCTGGGTGGTGGACCGCTTGCGCGTGCTGAACCCGATCCGGTTCACGTCGATGCGGAGGAACGAGGTCAGCGCGACAATCAACGCCAGGACCGCCTTCAATGCGATGCGGTCTGGCTCTGGTAGCCTGGGCCTGTACGTCGATGACCCCAACACTCGTCAGCAACGAGCTGCGCTGCTGCTACGCGATGTCGCCTACGTGATCGAGGCCCGCTTCGAGATCATCGGTGGCGAGTCGAACCAGGCGAAGCATCTGGATGTATTCAACCGTCGCGCGCGCCGAGGGCAGTGCTTTACTCGACCATACCTTGGCTGTCGGGAGTTCGCGGCCGACTTCGCCCTCATTGAGGCGGATGCTGCGATTCCGTCGACGCACGAGAGCCTGAGTGGCTCGCGCGACCTGGGATGGATGCTGCACGACATCGACTTCAAGAATGGTTGTGCGCCGCGATTCTTTCATGCGGTGATGGTGGACGGCGTCGTGGTCGTGCCGTCGCTCGAGAGCGCGGAGGTGACGAGATGATCCTTCAGCGACTCGTCGAGTACTATGACCGCCTCGCGAGCGACCAAGTATATGCCGCCGTACTGCCCAAGCCGGGATACTCGCGGCAGAAGGTGAGCTTCTGCGTCGTTCTCGAGCCCGACGGATCGTTGCAACAGTTCCAGTCGCTGCTCGAGGCCGGTCGCAAGAAACCGATACCAAGGCAGTTGCTCGTGCCCGGTAAATCAAAGGCATCAGGCTCAGGCATCAACCCCGGCTTCCTGTGGAACAACGCCGCCTACCTCCTCGGCTTCAAGATCGACGATCCAAAGCCGCAGCGCACGCGCGACTCGTTCGAGGGCTTTCGCGAACGCCACCTGGCAGTCGAGATGGAGCTGAACAGCTCGGCATTCAGCGCAGTATGCACGTTCCTCCGCCGCTGGTCGACGGAGGAGGCGGCGAGTCACGCCGATGAGCTGAGGGACATCACCAGCAGCTTCGGTGTGTTCCGCATAGCGGGCGAGCATCGTTTCGTTCACGATGATCCTGCGGTAGTGGAATTCTGGGCCGCTCAAGACGCGGGTGATGGTGACTCGCCCAGAGGCACATGCCTCGTCACCGGCGCTGAGGCGCCGATCGCCCGGCTGCACGAGCCGAAGATCAAGGGAGTACACGGAGCGCAGACATCGGGTGCGTTGCTCGTGTCGTTTAACAAGAACGCGTACAGGTCGTTCGGCAGGGAGCAGAGCTTCAACGCGCAGGTCAGTGTCGGAGCGACGTTCAAGTACACGAACGCGCTCAACCTGCTGCTCGGGCGCAATGATCGGCGCGTATCGCTTGGCGATACTACTGTTGTCTTCTGGGCCGAGCGCGCAACACCGTTGGAAGACTTCATCAGCGAGGTCTGGGGCGACGCTCCGCCGCCGGCCGATGATGCACCTCCCGAAGATCGATCGCGCGCCGAGCAGGTCAAGCTCTTTCTCTCACAGCTCCGCGAGGGGCACGCTGGCGCCGATGCGATGAACGATGACGGTACGCGATTCTATGTGTTGGGGCTATCGCCCAACGCATCGCGCATCAGCGTGCGCGTCTGGGCCGACACGACGGTCGGTGAGATGAAGGCTCGCCTCGCGCAACATATGCTCGATGTGGAACTGACAGAAGCACGCGACGGTGACCAGCCGACATCGGTTAGGCGAATCGTTCAAGCAGCGGGCAGGGCAGAGACCGACTCGCAGGGCCGCTTGAAGCGCTACGACGGCAACAAGGTTCCCAAACCCCTGGCCGGCGCAGTCGCGAGCGCGGTGCTCACTGGCGGCCCATACCCACAGATGCTGCTCATGGCCATGATCAATCGCCTCCGCGCCGATGGCGCGATCACCCATCCCCGTATCGCGGCCATCAAGACGTGCCTCGTCCGCAACTCTCGACTACAAGGCCAACCCAAGGAGGTGCCCGTGGCGCTCGACACGAGCAGAACAGAAGCTGCCTACGTCATTGGCCGGCTGTTCGCGCTGCTGGAAAAAATCCAGTCCGACAGCTCGGGCGGCGACCTTAACTCGACCATCAAGGATCGTTACTTCTCTGCCGCCAGCGCCACTCCGGCGATTGTGTTCCCGCGGTTGATTCGACTCAGCCAGCATCACTTGGCGAAGATGGAGACCGGCCAGAAGATCTACTACGAGAAGCAGCTCGGCGAAGTGATGGACAAGCTCAACGGTTTCGCGGCGCATCTGAATCTCGAAGACCAGGGTCTCTTCGCCGTCGGTTACTACCATCAACGTCGGGATCTGTACACCAGCAGAACAACCAAGGGAGAGAGCGAATGAACACGCCTATTCAGCACCGTTACGACTTCGTCTACCTGTTCGATATCACCGACGGCAACCCGAACGGCGACCCCGATGCCGGCAATTTGCCGCGCGTGGACGCGGAGACCGGTCAGGGGCTTGTCACCGACGTCTGCCTGAAGCGCAAGGTGCGGAACTTCGTCGGCCTGGTGCACGGCATGGAGCCGCCGCATGACATCTATGTGAAGGAGCGGGCGGTGCTCAACCAACAGCACGAGAAGGCATATCATGCGCTCAAGCTCGAGCCAGTGCCGAAGAAGCTGCCGAGAGACGACCATAAGGCGCGGCAGCTGACCGCCTGGATGTGCCAGAACTTCTACGACATCCGTACATTCGGGGCGGTGATGACAACCAAGGTCAACACAGGACAGGTGCGGGGACCGGTTCAGCTCACCACCGCACGGAGCATCAGCCCCATCGTATCGATGGAGTTCGCGATCACGCGCTGCGCGGTCACCAGCAAGGAGGACGCGGAGAAAAAGGATCGCGAAATGGGCCGGAAGTTCGCCGTGCCCTATGGCCTGTACCGCGGATTCGGCTACATCAATGCCACCCTCGCCGATCCGCAGCGCAATGGCACGGGGTTCTCCGAGGACGACCTTGGCTTGTTCAAGCAAGCGCTGAACATGATGTTCGAGCACGACCGCTCCGCCGCCCGTGGGCTCATGCGGCCGGTGCGATGTATCGCCTTCCACCACGAGAACCAGCTCGGCAACGCCCGGGCCGACCAGCTCTTCGCCCGCATCACGGTTCAGGCGAAGGCGGAACTGATCGCGGAGAAGCGACCGCCGCGGTCAGCTGACGACTACGTGATCACGGTCGATGTTGGAGATATGCCAGCGGGAGTCACGGCGGAGGAATGGGTGTAGCCGTGTTCGCCGAAGACGACCTACTCCCGTTGAGCGCCCTCCAGCACCTGCTCTTCTGCGAACGCCAGTGCGCCCTGATCCACATCGAAGGCTTGTGGGCCGAGAACCGATTGACCGTCGAGGGAAAGCACCTGCATGTCCGGGCCGATAGCCACACCGCCGAGACGCGCGGCGACCTGCGCACAGTGCGATCCCTCGCCGTGCGCTCGCTACGCCTGGGGCTCGTCGGCCGGGCGGACGTCGTCGAGTTTCATGTGGCGGCGGATGGTACACCAGCGAGTATCGCGCCCGTCGAATACAAGCGCGGCAAGCCAAAGCGCGATGACTCGGACCGCGTCCAGCTCTGTGCGCAAGCGCTCTGTCTCGAGGAGATGCTCGGGCGACCGGTCGTCGCGGGCGCGCTCTTTTATGGGACGACGCGCCGCCGGCTCGAGGTCGCGTTCGACGCAGAGCTACGTGAGACGACGGAGCAGGCGACGGCGCGACTCCACGTGCTGATCGCCTCCGGGATGACGCCCCGCGCTCCGCGCGAGCCGAAGTGCGACAGCTGCTCGCTGCTCCAGCTCTGCCTTCCTGACGTCACCGGCTCAGCGCGCACGGCGAGCGCGTTCGCCGACCGGTCGCTCGCGGCGAGCCTTGTCGACACATCGGGAGTCGAAGCATGAAGCAGCACCTCAACACGCTGTTCGTGACGACGCAGGGCGCATACCTGGCTAAGGACGGCGAGGCGATCGACGTTCGCGTGGAGCGCGAATCGCGCCTCCGAATCCCAGTCGTCAACCTCGGCGGCATCGTCTGCTTCGGGCGGATCTCGGCGAGCCCGGCGCTGATGGCGATGTGCGCTGAGGCCGGTGTCGCGATGAGCTACTTGACGGAGAACGGCCGATTTCTTGCGCGAGTGGTCGGTTTCACGCCCGGAAACGTGTTGCTCAGGCGCGAGCAATATCGGCGAGCTGATGATCCCGCGAGCCGCGCCGAAATCGCACGCCACATCATCGCGGCGAAGATCGCGAATGCGCGCACGGTGCTGCTCCGGGCGGTGCGCGACCACCCGAATGAGGTGGGCGCATCGGAACTCGCACTGGCCGCGGCGCGCCTGGTGTCCGATGCAGGTCGCGCGCGTGCTGCCGACTCGTGTGACCAGGTGCGCGGCGTCGAGGGTGACAGCGCGGCGACCTACTTCGGTGTGTTCACCCACCTGCTCACGGCGCAGCGCGACGCATTCACCTTCCGCGCCCGCAGCCGGCGCCCGCCCCTCGATCCCGTCAACGCGCTGCTCTCATTCTTGTACGCCATGTTGGGCCACGATGCACGAAGTGCGTGCGAGGCCAGTGGGCTCGACGCGGCCGTCGGTTTTCTTCACGTGGACCGGTCGGGACGGCCGGGATTGGCGCTGGATCTGATGGAAGAGCTGCGCCCGGTGCTCGCGGACCGGCTGGCGGTGTCGCTGATCAACCGCCAGCAGGTGCGACCTGACGGTTTCCATACCAACGAGGCCGGCGGCATCGAGATGGATGAGGAAACGCGCAAGACGGTGATCACCGCGTACCAGGACCGCAAGCAGGAGGTACTTACACATCCATTCCTGGGAGAGAAGACGACGCTCGGTCTCATCGTGCACCTGCAGGCGCGTTTGCTCGCGCGGCACCTCCGTGGAGATCTGGATGCGTATCCACCATTCGTCTGGAAATGAGATAGGCACGGAGGAAAGGCAATGATGCTCGTGCTGGTCACCTACGACGTAGCGACGGTGACACCCGCCGGGCGGCGGCGTTTGCACCGCGTCGCGAAGGCATGTCTCGATTACGGACAGCGTGTGCAGAACTCGGTGTTCGAGTGCTGGATCGATCCGACGCAGTGGGCGGAGTTGCAGGGGCGGTTGGAGCGGCTCATCGATCCGTCAACGGACAGCCTGCGGTACTACTTCCTTGGCAGCAACTGGCGTCGCCGAGTGGAACACACCGGCGCGAAGCCCAGCATCGATCTCGCGGGGCCGCTGATCGGCTGAGGCGCGCGAACCGGAAGCACGCAACTCGCTCGTCTAGGGTTCGCGCTTCCGGCAGGTACGTGATGCGCAGTCAAGTTGGTCGATCGGGCGAGTGAAGGTCTGCCGAGCGGGTGCCGGAAACAGGAGGTTCGCGCAACCTGCCTGCTAACTGTTGTGATTGCAAAAGGATGGATCGGTGGCTGTCGCTCTTCGCGCGAGAGCGTGGGTTGAAACAGCGGCGCGAAGCTGGTACGAGCACGCGCGGCCGTCGCTCTTCGCGCGAGAGCGTGGGTTGAAACGTGCTACATTTGACTCATGCACCGTCGGCCTATGTCGCTCTTCGCGCGAGAGCGTGGGTTGAAACGTGTTTATCGGGACGTCGCGCCGCCGCCCGGAGGTCGCTCTTCGCGCGAGAGCGTGGGTTGAAACCTCTGATAGTGTCCCAGCGTCACGGTGCAACAAGTCGCTCTTCGCGCGAGAGCGTGGGTTGAAACTTGATGGAGATGGAGATCCACGAGGGCGGTGAGGTCGCTCTTCGCGCGAGAGCGTGGGTTGAAACGGGGGTCTGCGCGTCGAGCGCGGCGACGGCGCGGAGTCGCTCTTCGCGCGAGAGCGTGGGTTGAAACGGCATTACTCGTCGCCCTCCTCGCCCGGCAGCAGTCGCTCTTCGCGCGAGAGCGTGGGTTGAAACTCTCGGGGGCCGGCTACTGGTGCGCCGCCGCCGGTCGCTCTTCGCGCGAGAGCGTGGGTTGAAACACTTTCCCGTCCGCGCCCCGCTGCACGATGTTCCAGGTCGCTCTTCGCGCGAGAGCGTGGGTTGAAACCTTTCGATCGTGAACGGCTGGGTCTGCACCATGGTCGCTCATCGCGCGAGAGCGTGGGTTGAAACTATACGTCGAAGGCGAGCCGAGACGAGCGCGAGGCCGGGCTAGGTCGCTCTTCGCGCGAGAGCGTGGGTTGAAACTCTCGGGGGCCGGCTACTGGTGCGCCGCCGCCGGTCGCTCTTCGCGCGAG
>JBBSGP010000068.1:0-11914 GCA_038253885.1 Gemmatimonadales bacterium
AGATAGGGCGAGGACAGGAGCACGTTCGGCCGTTGATGGGCGCTCAGTGCGGCGAACCAGCGCCCGAGCGCCGTCGCCTGGCGCTCTCCCAGCGCGCTGAGCGGCACATCCACATCGCGCGTCGGAATGTCGATAGTCGGGAGCCCCGCCGCGTCGGCTGCGGCTCGGGCGACGTTGCCCGCGCTCTCGCCATGGCGAACGATCCACAGAACGTCCGGCCACCGCTGCTCGGAGCGCCGGGTCTTCCCTGTCTCCTTGGTCATGGTAGCCGTCGAGTCAAGACGCGTACCACGCGACAGGAGCATGGCCGCGGAAACCGGACGGAGCCGCGCATCCGTAGGGGATCGAAAGGGAAGGAGGGCTCATGATCAGCGGCGAGATGCTGGACGTGGTTCTCGGGATCGTGCTCGTGTACCTGCTGCTCGGCCTCTGCTGCATGACCGTGACCGAGAGTGTGGCGCGGATCTCACGTGCCCGCTCCCGCACCCTCTTCGCCGCTGTCCGCCGGATGCTGGAGGGTGGAGCGCGGAGTCGGCATGGCGATCCGCGGCTGGTGCCACGCGTCGGAGCGGATACGTTGTACGCGCACCCGCTCATCCTGTCCCTCGAAGCGCCTGGCTCCTCCGGCCGGGCGCGTCCCGCGCACATCCCGCCACGCCTGTTCGCGCTGGCCCTGCTCGACCTCATCGCACCGGTCGACGCTCGGCATCCCCTCTGCATGGCGCAGATCCGCGCCGCCGTGACGCAGTTGCCGGAGCCACTGCGTCGCTCGATGCTTCTCCTGATCGACGAGGCGGCGGGCGATCTGACGGCGCTGCGCGCGGGCGTCGAGCACTGGTTCGATGACGTCATGGCCCGCACCTCGGCCGTCTATCGGCGATGGGCGCAATCCGTGGCGGTCGGGGTGGCGCTCGTCATCACCGTGCTGACGAACGCTGACACGCTCTCGATCGCACGATCGCTCGCCTCCAGCTCGGCGTTGCGGGGCGCGGCCGTCGCCATCGCCACGACGCTCCCCAGGGTAGCGCTGCCGATTCCGGCGGCCGATGCTCGGGCGCTGCTCGATAGCCTCGTCGTTCGTGGCCTGCCTTTGGGGTGGAGCGCTGCCGTGGTGGGAGAAGGCGCAGTCGCGCACGCCGGGGGTCTCCTCATCACGACGCTCGCGGTGTCACTCGGGGCGCCATTCTGGTTCGCGGTGCTCGAGGGGCTCGCCGGCGTTCGCTCTGCTGGGCACACCTCGTCGATGCGGCGGCGGAAAGCGCGTGCGCGCGGTGACTAGAAGAGGCGCTCGTCGCGCACCGTCTTGCCGGTGGCGCGCCGGGAGCCCATCGTCCCACATGCACTCTCCGATCTTCCGACACGGCTCGACGGCTCTCGCGGCCATGATCGCCGCCGTCCTCGCCTGCTCCTGCCGCACCGGTGAGCCAGCGCGCGTCGCGCTTCCGCTCGCGGCCGCCCCCGTCGCACCCGACAGCGATGGCTGGGGTTCCTACGGCCACGACGCGGGCGGCTCGCGATTCTCGCCGGTCGCGCAGATCAATCGGGACAACGTCTCCCGGCTCGAGATCGCGTGGGTTTATCGAACGGGCGACTACGCGATCGGCGATGGATCCACGCGCTCCGAGTCCACCCCCCTGATGGTGGATGGCACGCTCTTCGTCACCACTCCCTTCGGCCGCGTCATCGCGCTCGACCCGTCCCGCGGCACGGAGCGGTGGAGCTACGATCCGCGGGTGGATCTCGGGGGCGATTTCGGTGATTTCACCAATCGCGGGGCCTCGACCTGGTTGGACAGCGCGGCGCGGCCGGGATCGCCCTGCCGGAGACGGATCTTCGTCGCCCCGATCGACGCCAGGCTGATCGCCCTCGATGGCATCACTGGCGCGCTCTGCGTCGGCTTCGGCGTCAAAGGCCAGGTGAATCTGTCGCGCGACCTCATCAACGAGCCGTCGTGGAAAGGTGAATATCAGGTGACATCGCCGCCGGCGGTGATCGGTGATCTCGTGATCGCCGGCTCGGCGATCGCCGACAACGCGCGTGCGAACGCACCCAGCGGCATCGTGCGCGCCTTCGACGCGCGCTCCGGAGCGCTGCGGTGGAGCTTCGATCCGATCCCGCGAGACTCCGCCCGCGTCGATACGACGAGCTGGAAAGGGACCAGCTTTTCCCACACCGGTGCGGCCAACGCGTGGTCCGTCATGGCCGCCGATGCCGCGAGCGACCTGCTCTTCGTGCCGGTGGGTAGCGCCAGTCCCGATTTCTATGGGGGAGAGCGACTTGGGAGCAATCTCTACGCGAGCTCGCTGGTGGCTCTCCGCGCTTCCACCGGAAAGATCGTCTGGCATTTCCAGGTGGTGCACCACGACCTCTGGGATTACGACGTGCCGGCCCAGCCGACGCTGTTCACCTTTCAGCGCAACGGGCAGAGCATTCCGGCGGTGGCGCAGGCGACCAAGGTGGGTCATCTCTTTCTTCTCGATCGCGCCACCGGCACGCCGCTCTTCCCGGTGGAGGAGCGACCGGTGCCGATGAGCACCGTGCCGGGAGAGGAGGCATGGCCAACGCAGCCATTTCCGACTCTGCCGGCGCCGCTGGTGCCGCAGCGCCTCGGCGCCGATCAGTTGTTCGGGGTGACGCCGCAGGACAAGGCCTGGTGCCGCGCGCGCATCCAGGGGCTCCGCTCCGAGGGCGTCTTCACTCCGCCGTCGCTCGAAGGGACACTCATCTATCCCGGAAATATCGGCGGCTCCAACTGGAGTAGTGCCGCGCTCGATCCGGGGCGCTCTCTGCTCGTTCTGCCGACGAATCGGCTGGCGACGATCGTGAAGCTGATCCCGCGCGCCGATTTCGCCGCCACCCGCAGCGGCAATCGCGGCAAGGAAGTCTCGCCGCAAGCCGGCACCCCGTACGGCATGGTTCGCGAGTGGCTGCTCTCGCCGAGCGGCGTGCCGTGCAACTCCCCGCCATGGTCGACTCTCACCGCGGTGGATCTGATCACCGGAGCCGTGCGCTGGCGGGTTCCGCTGGGCTCCCTTCCGCAGCTCGACAAGGTGCCGGGTTCAACGGGCTGGGGCTCGGTGGCGCTGGGAGGTCCGATGATCACCGGAGGAGGGCTCGCCTTCATCGCGGCCACGTTCGACCAGCACCTGCGGGCCTTCGATGTGGACAGCGGTCGCGAGCTCTGGTCGGCGGCGTTGCCGGCGGCGGGTAATGCGACGCCGATGACCTACCGCATCAACGGCCGGCAGTACGTCGTAATCTCCGCCGGGGGCCACGGTACGCTGAAGTCGAAGCAGGGAGATTATGTGATCGCTTTCGCGTTGCCGGATCCTGCCGAGCCGCGCCGAGACACGGTCACCGCGGCCGACGCCAGCGGAAAGTACGTGGGCGAGATCATTCACCAGCGCCGCCGGATGCCAGCCGTCCTCGAGCTTCGGCAATCCACCGGCGGCTCGCTCGCCGGCGAGCTTCGGGTTGCTGCTCCGGCGCTCTCGGGCACGGTCACCGGAACGCGCACCGGAAACGCGCTCCGCTTCACGGTGGAGTTCACCTATCCGGAGAAGAGCTGTCGCGGAACGCTCGCCGCGGTGGCGGATCTGGCGAACGCCGGAAACCTTGTTGTCGGAACGGAGAGCATCTCCGGGGAATGCACGGGGCAGGGGAAGATCGAGCCGGGAACGCTCGCCCTGCGGCGCAGCCGGTGAGCGATCCGCCTCGGAGCGTCGGCATCCGCCACCGGCCGGCGCGATGAGCTGGCCGATCAGCTTCGAGGACGTGCGCGCGGCGCGCGAGCGGGTGCGTCCTTTCCTCACGCCGACGCCCCTCCGATCGTATGCGCCGCTGGATGATGCCGTGGGACACGGCATCAGGCTCCTGGTGAAGCACGAGAACCACCAGCCCACGAACTCGTTCAAGATCCGGAACGCCTTCTCGGCCATGACAGCGCTCTCGGTCGCGGAGCGGGAGCGCGGCGTGATCGCGGCCACGCGGGGCAACCATGGGCTGGGGCTTGCATACGCGGGGCGCATTCTCGGAATTCCGGTCACGGTCTGCGTTCCCCGCCGCAACAACCCAGAGAAGAACGAGGCGATGCGCGGATACGGGGCTGAGCTGATCGAAGAGGGAGCCGACTACGACGAGGCGGTGACGGTGGCCGACCGTATCGTGCGCCAGCGCGGGCTCACTCTGATCCACTCGACAAACAACGTGCACATCCTCGCTGGGGCAGCAACGCTGGCGGCGGAGCTGCTCGAGCAGGAGCCTGCGCTGGACGCCATCGTGCTATCGCTCGGAGGAAGCTCGCAGGTGGTGGGGGCGTTGGTTGTCGCAGCGACGGTGCGGCCGGCGGTGCGGGTGCACGCTGTGCAGGCGTCAGGCGCCTCCGCCGCTTATCAATCCTGGCGTCAGGGCCATCCCGTCTCCACCGCGAGCGCGGATACCTTCGCCGATGGGATCGCCGTGCGCAGCATGTCGCCCCTCACCTTCCCGGTGTTGCGCGATGCGCTCGCGGGATTCGTCACCGTGACCGAGGCCGAGCTGGCGTCGGCGATCCGGCTGATCCTCCGGACCACCCACAATCTGGTGGAGGGCGCGGCGGCTGCCGGTCTCGCCGGCGTGCGATCATTGGGCGCGGAGCTGGAGGGTCAGCGTGTCGCGATCGTGCTCTCTGGCGGAAACATCGACGAGCGCACGCTCCGACGGGTGGTGAACGAGGAGATCTGATGTGACGAGGCCCCGCGAATCTCCTCGCGGGGCCTCGTCACATCGACCCGCGGACCGATCAGCGGGAGCTGCGCGCGCGGGCGCGCTTGGCGCTTCCCTTCCTGGCGCCGCCGCCGCCGCGGGCCGCCTTGCGCCCATTCGAGCTCTCGGAGCCCGAGGGATGCTCGGCCTGGAGGTTGATGCTTCCCTCGGCCAGCCGGGTGAGGAGCATGTCGGCATCCTTCTCCTCGTCCAACGTCCTCTGCAGCAGGTTCGCCTGGTCGTCGTAGCCGAGCTCGCGCGCATAGGTGCGCACCGTGCCGTACCCTGCGATCTCGTAATGCTCGACGTGCTGCGCCGCCGAGATCAGGCCGGCATCCATCACCTCGGGCTCGGCGTCCTCCTCCATCAGCTCTTTGCCGTCCCCGATCACCCCTTCCATCCCCTTGCACTTCTTTCCGCTCGCCCGCTCACCGAGCTCGCGGCAGATGCGCTCGAGGCGCCTGGCGTGCTCCTTGGTCACACGCTCGTGGTCCGTGAACGCCTTTTTCAGCTCACGGTTGGTGGCCTTCTTGATCATCTTCGGAAGCGCCTTCAGAATCTGGCTCTCGGCGCTGTAGAGGTCTTTGAGCTCCTCGATGTAGAGGTCCCTCAGCGTTTCCATTTCCACTGTTATCATCTCCGATCCGGTGAGTGTCGCTTTTCGGCGAGTTCAGTCGCCGCATCGATACCAATGCAATCAGGGTGCCGCGGCCGACTGTCGGTGCGCAGTTCCCGCCAGCGGTCGTCGTCGGGACCTCAGGGCACCGCCGTTGTCTTCTCCGGAACCCCCACCGCCGGCACGTTCAGATCCCGCATCAGCTTGTTGAAGCTCGCGACATCGCGTGACTCCAGGACGCGGAGGCGGCCGAGCTGCCGCTCCACCTGGGAGGAAAGCTCCTCGAACACCGCCCCCTCCTGATCGGTGGGGCGGGCATCGGCGCTCTGCACCATCTGATTGAGCGAGAGGAGCTTGTTGTACAGCTTGATGGGATAGTTGAGAGTGGACTGGTCCGCGTGCGAGTGCACTTCCGCCAGCTCTGACCGCACCGACTCCAGGCTGTCGCGCAGCTTCGTCGCCATCGGGCTCACCTGACCCGCGTACGTTTGCCCCTTGGCTCGCTGGAGCTGGGCGTCGATCTGCTTTTGCATTCCTTCGATTCGTCTGACGGCGTCCGAAACCCGGCTGATCTCGTCGCGTACCTTGAGAGTCATCGCGAACTGGGCATCGAGATCGGCCTGCGACACCGTGATGCGGGGGTCTTCGATCACCGTGAGGGGCTGGGTGAGCGGCCGTCCTCCGGCGGTCAGCCGGATGCTGTACTGGCCCGGCGCCGCCAGCGGTCCGCTGGTCGTGCCTTCATCCACGATGATGTTCTCGATCGTTCGGGAATCGGGGTAGCGCAGATTCCAGATGAATCGGTTACTCCCGGCTCGGGTCGGCACGATCGAGTCGCTGGGAGCGAACGACACGCTGTCCGTGCCCTCCTCGATGCGCGCTTTCTTTCCCTGCGCCGAGTCGCGTGCCGAAGCCGAGTCGCGGCGCTTGCGCACTGCTGCTTTCGGCTCGCCTCCCGGCGTCAGGTTGGTGGTGTCGGCCGAGTCCTTCGCGAGGCCGGCACTGTGAAAGGTCCGGATCACCGTGCCGGCGTGGTCGAGGATCTCGAGCTTGACATCGCCGGTCGGCTTGTCGCGGAAATGGTAGTCGATGATCGCGCCGGCCGGCGGATTCTCGCCCGCTCCGAGCGTGCGTCCGCCTCCGCCACCGAACCGGGTCGCGGGCTGCGGGGCGAACAGGTGGCCGGCCTCGGCCCGGATAGCGTCGGTCATCTGGCGCAGAGGAGAGATGTCGTCGATCACCCAGAACGCCCGGCCATGGGTGGCCACGATCAGATCGCTGCCATGGATCGTGATGTCGCGCACCGATGTGCGCGGCAGGTTGAGCTGCAGTGACTGCCAGTTCGCACCGTCATCGAACGAGATGTAGATGCCCGTCTCGGTGCCGGCGTACAGAAGGCCGCGACGCGAGGGATCCTCTCGGATGGCGCGCGTATAGGCGCCGTCGGGGATGCCGCGCGTGATCGTGGTCCATGTCTTCCCGTAGTCGGTCGTCCGGAAGAGATATGGACGGAAGTCATCCTGCTGGTACCGGTTGGCGGCGATGTACGCCGTGCCCGCATCGAAGTGCGACGGCTCGATGATGCTCATTCGCGTGAACCGGCCGATCCCCTTCGGGGTGATGTCGCTCCAGTTGGCTCCGCCGTCGCGGGAGAGGTGGACGAGCCCGTCGTCCGAGCCGGCCCACAGCACGCCGGCCGTGACGGGTGACTCCGCGAAGGCGAAGATCGTGGCGTACCACTCGGTGCCCGTCATGTCGCGGGTGACCGGGCCACCTACGGGGCCGAGCGTCTTCGGGTCGTGCAGCGTGAGATCGGGGCTGATCCGTTGCCAGCTCTGTCCCTCGTTGGTGGTCTTCATCACGTACTGGCTCGTGATGTAGAGCGTTTTCGGATCGTGCGGCGAGAAGAGGATCGGGAACGTCCACTGGAAGCGGTACTTCACGTCGCTGGCCGGAATGCCATCGTGGTTGTTGAGCCAGGCGGTGATGTCGCGCTCCTGCCGGGTGCGCACATCCATGCGCGTGATCGTGCCCATGTAGGTGCCGGCAAAGACGATGTTGGGGTCAGCCGGCGACGGGGCGATGTAGCCCGACTCGCCACCGCCTATCGAGTGCCAGTCCTCACGCGTGATCGCGCCGGCATCGGAGCGACTCAGAAGGGAGACGGTGCTGTTGTCCTGCTGCGCGCCGTAGATGCGATAGGGAAACTGGTTGTCGGTGGTGACGTGGTAGAACTGCGCCGTCGGCTGGTTCATGACGCTCGACCAACTCGCGCCGCCGTCGAAGCTCACCTCGGCGCCGCCGTCGTTGCCAGTGATCATGCGATTGGGATCGTCGGGATCGATCCACAGGATGTGGCAGTCGCCGTGGGGCACGCGGATGCGCGTGTAGCTCTTTCCCTCGTCCACCGACCGCCAGGTGCCGAGATTCAGCACGTATACCGTGTTGGCGTCCCTGGTGTCGGCGAAGATGCCGGAGTAGTACCAGGGGCGGACGTGAAACTTCTGCTCGGCGTTGACGCGATGCCATGTGCGTCCGGCGTCGTCGGAGCGAAAGATCCCTCCCGCGGAGTCGGCCGCTTCGACGCTTGCCCAGAGCCGCTGGGGGTTGGCGGGCGAGACAGTGATGCCGATGCGTCCCTTGGGGCCGGTGGGCATCCCTGGATTGTCGGAGAGCTCCTTCCAGCTGTCGCCCCCATCGGTGCTCTTCCAGAGGCCCGTCTTGCCGCCGCCTTCTTCCATTCCCCAGGGGTACCGCTGGAACTTCCACATCGCGGCGTAGAGGATGCGCGAATTGCCCGGGTCCATCGCGAGGTCGATCGCGCCGGTGCTGTCATCGAGAAAGAGCACCCGCTTCCACGTCGTGCCCCCGTCACGCGAACGATAGATGCCGCGCTCGGCGCTCGGCCCGAAGGCGTGCCCGAAGGCGGCGACGAAGACGACATCCGGATTCTGGGGATCCACGCGTACCGCCGCGATGTGGCGCGTGTCGGTGAGCCCGAGATGCTTCCAGCTCTCACCGCCATCGGTGGAGCGATAGATCCCATCGCCGTAGGTCAGGTCCTCACGAAAA
Organism: Gemmatimonadales bacterium; assembly: GCA_038253885.1. GTDB lineage: Bacteria > Gemmatimonadota > Gemmatimonadetes > Gemmatimonadales > Gemmatimonadaceae > JALZAQ01. Next base: position 8,432 of record JBBSGP010000068.1, read on the forward strand.
TCGGATTCGCCCGTCCCGACGTAGAGCACGTTCGGGTCCGAGTGAGCCACCGCGATCGCGCCCACCGAGGCGATGGGAGAGCGGCCGTCGGTGATGTTGCGCCAGCTCGCCCCGCCGTCGATGGTCTTCCACACGCCGCCGTCCACCGCGCCGAAGTAGAAGACGCGCGAGTGCCGGGGATCGCCGGCCACCGCGACGGCCCGGCCGCCTCGAAATGGGCCGACATTGCGCCAGCGCAGCGACCGCAGGTAGGCCGCGGTTCCGAGTGTGCGGACCGAATCGGGGATGGGAGGAGGCTGCCGCGCCGCACTGGATGGCTGGGCGGCAAGCGACGGAGAGATGAGGAGCACGAAGGAGATGAATGACTTGAGGCGCATGGATCCTCGACCGCCGATGGACTGGGAGGTGCGCGAGCAGCGTGGCCGAACACGTTACGCCTCCGAGGGCGCCGAAGGCAACCCGAGGTCCGGCAGCTTCCCATCGGCGGCCGCGCGCGGATATTAGACCTTCCCTCACATCATCATTCGTTGGAGCTCGGCCCATGTCGCTTCGCGGTGTCTCCTGGCGCTCGGTTGCTCTCGCCGTCCCCGCTCTGCTCGGCGCGGCGACGCCGGCATCCGCCCAGCCACGACCGATGGATCCGCGCTTTCTCGGCCTCGTCGAGTGGCGGTCGCTCGGTCCATCCCGAGGTGGCCGCTCTCTGGCCGTGGCCGGGGACCCGCGCGACCGGCAGGTCGCATACATGGGGTCCACCGGGGGGGGCGTCTGGAAGACCGAAAACGGCGGGGTGGTCTGGCGGAATATCTCGGACGGGTATTTCGCCACCGGGGCTGTGGGCGCGATCGCGCTCGCGCCTTCGGATCCGAAGGTGATCTACGTCGGGATGGGAGAAGCCTGCATCCGCGGCGATGTCTCGCATGGCGATGGCGTCTACAGATCCGCCGACGCCGGCCGAAGCTGGAGCCACGTCGGTCTCGAGGCGACGCGCCACATCGCGCGCGTGCGCGTGCACCCGACAAATCCGGACATCGTCTACGTCGCCGCTCTGGGCGACGCGTTCGGACCGAGCGCCGACCGGGGCGTCTTCCGGTCGACGGATGGCGGTGCGACCTGGAAGCGGATCCTCTATCGCGACGAGAACACCGGCGCCATCGATCTCACGATGGACCCGGCCAACCCCGCGGTTCTCTACGCGTCCATGCTTGACGAGAGGCGCTTTCCGTGGGGGCTGCGCAGCGCCGGCCCGGGCACCGGGCTCTTCAAGTCCACCGACGGCGGCGATAGCTGGACCGAGATCACCACCAACCCTGGTCTTCCGAAAGGGACGAAGGGACGTATCGGCCTTGCCCTGTCGCCGGCGAACCCGCAGCGGATCTACGCGATCGTCGATGCGAAATACGGCGACAAGGGCGTGTTCCGGAGCGATGACAGCGGCGCGACCTGGCAGCGCGTGAGCGACGACGCGAATCTCACTCAGCGCCCCTGGTATTACCACCACATCTTCGCGGACCCGCGGAACCCCGACGTCGTCTACGTTCTCAACGTCCAGATGTGGAAGTCGAGCGATGGCGGAAAGACGTGGAGCGAGATCCGTCCGCCGCACGGCGACAACCACGATCTCTGGATCGATCCGGCCGATCCACGCCGTCTCGTGCAGGCCAACGACGGTGGCGCCACGATCAGCCTGGATGGCGGCCTCTCCTGGTCGAGCGAGCTCAATCAGGCGACGGCGCAATTCTATCACGTCACCACGGACGATCAGTTCCCCTACCGTGTGTACGGACCGCAGCAGGACGAAGGAGGTATCTCGATCCCCAGCCGCTCGGACTTCGGCGCGATCACACAGGCGGAGTGGGAGACCATCGGCGGCGGCGAGTCCGGCTACATCGCCGTGGACCAGCGGAACCCGAACGACATCTTCGCCGCCGAGCATCACTGGCTGGAGCACTACGATCGTACGACCCACCAGCGGCGCGACATCTCCCCGTGGCCGACGACCTGGTACGGCTGGGGAGCGCGCGACATCACCTACCGCTTCAACTGGACCTATCCGGTGATGCTGTCGCACGACCAGAGCGCGCTCTATGTGACCTCGCAGGTCGTCCACCGCAGCACCAACCGGGGACAGAGCTGGAGTGTCATCAGCCCCGACCTGACCCGTCACGATTCGACGAGACTCGAGCGCACTCCCTCCTACGGCCACGAGGACGTGGGTCCCTACTGGGGGCCGATCACCCGCGACAACACCGGCATCGAGTGGTATTCGGTGATCTTCGCCTTCGCCGAATCACCTTTGCGGAAAGGAGTTCTGTGGGCCGGATCGGACGACGGGATGGTGCACGTCTCGAGGGACGGGGGCGGCCACTGGCAGGACGTCACGCCCCGCGATCTGCCGGAATTGTCGCTCGTGAGCATCATCGACCCGTCGCCGCTGGATGCCGGCACCGCGTACCTGGCCGCGACGCGTTACAAGCTGCAGGACCGCCATCCCTACCTGTACCGCACGACCGACTACGGCACAACGTGGACGAAGATCGTGAGCGGGATCCCGGACAACGATTTCACCCGTGTGATCCGGGCCGACCCCGCCCGACGCGGGCTGCTCTACGCCGGGACCGAGACGGGCGTCTACATCTCCTTCGACGACGGCGCGAGCTGGCAGTCGCTGCGGCTCAACCTGCCGGTGGTGCCGATCCACGACCTGACGATCCGGAACGGCGATCTCATCGCCGCCACTCACGGGCGATCCTTCTGGGCGATCGACGACGTGGCGGCGCTGCACGAGCTCGGGGACTCGGTGACCCGCGCACCGATGCATCTCTTCCATCCGCGTCGCACTGTCCGCTTTCACGGTGACGCGGCGCTCGCGGGGCGAGAGGGCGGCGACCCGTCCGCGGGCCGCAACCCGCCCAGCGGCGTCGTGTTCCGCTACTACTTTGCCAACAAACCGCAGACCGAGGTGACGCTGACAATCGCCGACGCGGCCGGCCGGACCATTCGCAGCTTCATCGCCCGTCCGGGCGCGGATTCATCCACGGTGGATCGCGGCGGACGCCGGGCGCGGGGGGGCGCGAGCGCTGATCGCTTCCGGGCGGGGGCGGGAATCAACCGCTTCATGTGGGACATGCGATATCCCGCCGCGACGGTGCTGAGCGATGTGGTCATCCAGGGAAGCCCCACCGGGCCCCTCGCCACTCCAGGCCCGTACACGGCGACGCTGGTCGCGGGTGAGCGGAGGGCGACCACGCGGTTCGATATCGTGAAGGATCCACGGGTGCGTGCGACGGCGGCCGATCTCGCGGAGCAGTTCCGCTTTCTGATTGCGGTCCGCGACAAGCTCACGCAGACGCATGAGGTCGTGCGCCGCGTCCGAGAGATGAGACAGCAGCTCCAGGCGGGCACCGGCACACCGGGGGATTCGGCACGACGGCGCGCCCTCGGCGACACGCTCTGGATGGTGGAGGAGGTGCTGGCGCAATTCCG
>JBBSGP010000069.1:0-11556 GCA_038253885.1 Gemmatimonadales bacterium
GCGTTCATCTCGGCCAGAAACTGCTCGCGGCGGGTGACCTTCCCCTTCGTGCTCCACGCGAGTCCGGCGAACGTCGTCTGATCACTCATCGCAGCGCCCCGTCGATTGAGGATGGTGCCTCAACCTACCCATCGCACATCCCGGACACCATCCTCTTACTGCCAAATTCTCGAGTTGTGCAGAGCTTCCTTAAGGCGCTCTTGCCACTTCCTTGATTGCCGATCACAGCCACCAGATCGTGATTGAGTTCGATCTGCGTATCGAACCATGTTTCTTTCAATGACGATCCCTCCTTCTTTCGCACGGTTAGGCTCTTGATGTACTTCGTCTTGTTTCGCCGGACACGCTCCAATTTCGGGGGGACGTTGCCTACGAAGACTCGATCATTGAAGCGCCTGAGCGCGCGTCGCAGCCCTTGGAACGAAAGATCCGACTTCATCCAAGTCATGGTTTCCCCGAGCCGATTTGGTTCGGTTGACGTCACGTAATGGTGCGCGTCGCTCGCGTCCACGAGACGCGAGTTCACGCCAGCGGCGACGAGCTGCTCGCGCCTCATCTGATATTGGGCGATGGTCGGGGCTGCGGTGAACACGAAATCCACGCGCTCGATCGCGTCACGCTTTTGCGCAGCGCCTGCCCCGTCCCAGCGCATCTGACTCCACTCGCCGACGCCGAGAGCAGTCAAAACACGGTCCTGAAATACCGACTGGCCGATCGCGTTGCGTACCGTACCGAGGTCCACTGCTGCGCTGGCGAAGCCCACTTCGAGCACCGAATGGTTCGAACGAACGCTGTCCGGGGTGGCCGCTTTCAACGCCGAACCTAACTCCGTCAGCCCGGACTTGGTGCCAACACAGCCATACCACGGCTCCCCATCTTCGAGCTGCAACTCCACGTTCAGCTGCCGGAGGAAGAACTCCTCGATTTGGTCAGGTGATAGCTCGTCCGAGAATACCACGTGAAAGTTCAGCTTCTTCAGGTCGTTACTTCCGACGAATGACGCAAGCCGCAATTCCACGACCGGTAGAATCAGATCCAGATTCTGAAGGAACCCTTTCTTGTGCGCCTCGAGCACGCGCCGGTAACCTTCGATCCCGAAGTAGTCGTTGATACCCACTGCCTTGATCTCGCCGGGGAGCTTCGACAGTGCGGTGATATAGTGCGCCCATGTCTGATCGTCTTGGGTATCGCCAAATGTCTGCTGGGCGGACGCCGGGCTATGAACGTGTAGGTCCCACTTATGCCACTCGGCGCCACGGGCGCTACCTAGATACGCTTTTGATCCTGCGAAGGTGAGGCTCCTAAACGGGGGAATGCACATTAACAGCGTTGGTACGCGCCCACAATGAATCCGTTTGGCGGTTCGCTGCGAGTCGGGGTGTGATGATATCGCGGAAGTGCTGCGTCACCCACTCCTCGGACCGAAGAGTCGCCCGAGGGTGAAGCCACAGTGGATCCTACAGCACCAGCACGGATTGGAGACGGCCGCGGCGTCCCCCGTGTGGCGCCACCAATTCGGCATGACGGTCGGGCAGGCTCACTACCTCCACGTCGTTTACTGGTCTCTACCAGTGACTCGACGTCTCTCCCATTGACCCAACTACGCCTGCTTCCTACATTTACAGATTCCCCCGGACTGGCGGCGCGCACCATGCGCCGGCGGGCTCGGCCCCATCCACATCCTGCCTCGGCGCGGCGAGGTGAATTCCGCGACTCATGGAGAACGTGTCTGTTATGACCGAGCTCGAAACCCCAACCCCACCGATGACGCAGAAGGAGAAGCAGAAATCCCAGAAGGGAGAGCTGCGCCTTCTCAGCAGCCGCGACAATCGCTGGGACGAAGACGACTACACGGACGACGAGCGCGACGCGATGATGGAGATGTACAACGGGACTCTCGCGTCCATCGATGAAGGCGAGATCGTCAAGAGCATCGTGCTCGAGATTCGCGACAACATGGTCGTGCTCGATATCGGCTTCAAATCCGAAGGCACTGTCCCGCTGGAGGAGTTCAAGGACTTCCCGGACCTCAAGGCGGGTGATGAGGTCGAGGTGCTGCTCGAGCATCTCGAGGACGCCGAAGGATCGGTCGTCCTGTCGAAGAAGAAGGCCGACTTCATGCGCGTCTGGGAGCGCATCCGCCAGGCGTACGAGAACGATCTGCCGGTGGAAGGCACCCTGGTGAAGAAGATCAAGGGCGGCGTGGTGGTCGACCTCATGGGCGTCGACGCGTTCCTCCCGGGATCCCAGATCGCTCTTCGCCGCGTCCCGAACATCGACGAGCTGCTCGGGCAGAAGTACGAGTTCAAGATCATCAAGCTCAACAAGCGCCGGCGCAACATCGTCGTCTCGCGTCGCGTGATCCTCGAGGTCGAGCGGGCAGGCAAGCGCGAGAAGCTGATGAAGGAGCTTCAGAAGGACCAGGTGCGGAAGGGCGTGGTCAAGAACATCACCGACTTCGGGGCGTTCATCGATCTCGGCGGCGTGGATGGATTGCTCCATATCACCGACATGTCGTGGGGGCGCATCTCGCATCCGTCCGAGATGGTGCACATCGGCCAGGAGCTCGAGGTCAAGATCCTGGACATCGATTGGGAGCGCGAGCGCATCTCGCTCGGGCTCAAGCAGCTCCAGAGCTATCCCTGGAAGGATGTTGCCGAGAAGTATCCGGTCGGCACACGAGTCCAGGGCAAGGTGGTCTCGATCACAAATTACGGCGCCTTCATCGAGCTCGAGCCGGGCATCGAGGGTCTGGTGCACATCAGCGAGATGAGCTGGACGCGTAACGTCCGTCACCCGTCGAAGCTCGTGTCCATCGGCGAAGTGATCGAGGCGGTGGTGCTCAAGGTCGATCCGAACGAGGAGAAGATCTCACTCGGAATGAAGCAGACGGAGGTGGATCCGTGGACGGCCCTGCCGCTCCGCTACCCGGTCGGGACCCGCCTGTCCGGAAAGGTCCGCAACCTCACCAGCTTCGGCGCCTTCGTCGAGATCGAGCCGGGCATCGACGGGCTGATCCACATCTCCGACATGAGCTGGACGAAGCGCGTCCAGCATCCGTCGGAGGTCGTGAAGAAGGGCGACACGGTGGATGTCGTGATCCTCAACATCGACGCCGACAACAAGCGGATCTCCCTGGGGTTGAAGCAAGCGACTGAGGACCCGTGGCTCCGCATCGGCGAGAGCTATCCGGTGGGCATGGATCTGAGCGGGAAGGTGGTCCGGCTGATGGACAAGGGCGTCGTGGTGGATATCGGAAACGACATCGAGGGTTTCGTGCCGATCAGCCAGCTGACGACCGGCAAGCCGGTCAGCAATCCCGCCGACGTCGTGTACGAGGGGATGAATCTCGACATGCGCATTCTCGAGGTGGACCCGATCCACCGTCGAATCGTGCTCGCGGTCACGAACATTCCGGAAGAGCAGCCGCCGCGTCCGGAGACTCCGTCAAAGGTGATCCCGATGGACTCGGAGGACGGCGTGCCCCTCGACATCCCGATCGAGATGCCGACCGAGGCGACCCTGGAGTAGCTGGCCGGTCAGCGCCACGAGCGGATCGGAGCGCCTCGCCGGACCATCGGCGAGGCGCTTTCGCCATCACGCTGTGCTCGCGGGTGTGACGTCCCAACCGGCCGCTCAGCCTAGATGCCCGCTCGCCGGCCGACTACCTTTCCGCGCCTATGACGATGCGAGAGAAGCTCGATCTGCTCGAGCGCATGCGAGCCGAGGCGGAGCTGGGCGGCGGGGCGATGCGGGTCGCCGCCCAGCACGAGAAGGGCAAGCTCTCGGCGCGCGAGCGACTCGACGTGCTGCTGGATGAGGGCAGCTTCATCGAGATGGATCGTTTCGCCACCCACCGGTCCCACGATTTCGGACTGGACGCGCAGCGCATCCTCGGTGATGGCGTCGTCACCGGACACGGCCGAATCGATGGACGTCTGGTGTACGTGTTCTCGCAGGACTTCACCGTCTTCGGGGGATCGCTGTCCGAGGCGCATGCTGAGAAGATCTGCAAGATCATGGATCTCGCGGTGCGAAACGGGGCTCCCGTCATCGGTCTGAACGATTCCGGAGGTGCGCGCATCCAGGAGGGGGTCGTATCGCTCGGAGCGTACGCCGACATCTTCCTGCGGAACACCCTGGCCTCCGGTGTCGTGCCCCAGATCTCGGCGATTCTCGGGCCCTGTGCGGGAGGCGCCGTGTATTCTCCGGCAATCACGGACTTCATCTACATGGTCCGGAACACATCCTACATGTTCGTCACCGGACCAAATGTCGTGAAGACGGTCACGCACGAGGATGTCACGATGGAGGCGCTGGGCGGCGCCGATACACACGGCGGCACGTCGGGAGTGTCGCACTTCACGAGTGATTCCGAGCTCGCCTGTCTTCAGCAGATCCGTGAGCTCTTTCGCTTCATCCCATCCAACAACGTCGATGATCCACCGCGCGGCGCGGGAACGGATCCGTTCGACCGGCGCGATGGCGCGTTGGCGGAGCTCGTCCCGGACCATCCGGGCAAGCCCTATGACATGCATGACATCCTTCGCCGGGTCGTGGACGACGGCGAATTCTACGAGGTTCACCGCGACTACGGGATGAATCTCCTCTGCGGATTCGCCCATCTGGGCGGCACGAGCGTTGGCCTGGTCGCCAACCAGCCGGCGGTGCTGGCCGGCGTTCTGGACATCGACGCGTCGGTCAAGGGTGCGCGGTTCATCCGCTTCTGCGATGCCTTCAACATCCCCCTCGTGACGTTCGAGGACGTGCCCGGATTCCTTCCGGGCGTCGCCCAGGAGCACGGCGGAATCATCAGACACGGCGCGAAGCTCCTGTACGCCTACTGTGAGGCGACAGTACCGAAGCTCACCGTCATCACCCGCAAGGCCTACGGTGGGGCGTACGACGTGATGAGCTCCAAGCACATTCGCGGCGATTTCAACGTCGCGTGGCCGACCGCCGAGATCGCGGTCATGGGGCCGAAGGGCGCAGTCGAAATCCTGTTCCGGAAGGAGATATCGGAGAGCGACGATCCCCAGGCCGCCACCGACCGGAAGATCGAGGAGTATGTGGAGAAATTCGCCCATCCCTACATCGCCGCCGGTCGCGGCTTTCTGGATGACATCATCGATCCCCGGGACACCCGACCCCGGCTCATCGAGGCTCTGCGGACGCTGGCAGGAAAGCGCGATCGAAATCCGCCCAAGAAGCACGGCAACATCCCCCTCTGATGCCGCGACCCAGCCGCACGCTGCGGATCGGGGATGCCGCACCGGCCTTCGCCCTGCTGGAGCCGGTGGCTGCACGCGAGTGGACGCTCGACCAGCTGCTGGAGGGTAACCGCGGCCTACTGCTCGTCTTCCATCGCGGCCTCTGGTGACCGAACTGCCGCGGCCAGCTCGGGGAGCTGGAACAGGTTGCCCCGCAGCTTCTGGGGCGCGGGATCGGCGTGGCGATGGTGCTGGCGCAGCGCTGCGCAAAGTTGAGGGACTCGATGATGCGCCTGCCCGCCACCTATCCCTTCCCGGTGTTGTGCGACGAGACCCGGTCGACGGTCAAACAGTACGGGGTCTGGCATCCCCTCGGACTGGATGCCCTCAACCAGGCCCATCCGTCATGCTTCCTTATCGACGCGCGCAGCCGCCGGCTTCTGTACGCGTTCGTCGGCCGAACCCAGTTCGCCCGGGCTCCGCTCTCGGCGATTCTCGACGTCGCGGATACCGAGTGACGAGCTGTCAGACGGGCGCCAGCTTCGACGGGTGAGATGTTCGACGCGCTGCTGATCGCCAATCGGGGTGAGATCGCGCTCCGGATCGTCCGAGCGTGCAGGGAGTTGGGCATCCGCGCGATCGCGGTGTTCAGCGACGCCGATGCGAACGCCCCTCACGTGCACGAGGCGGACCGGGCGGTGCGCATCGGCGCCGCGCCGCCCGCGCAGAGTTATCTGAACGCCGAGACGATCATCCGCGCCGCGCTCGACACCGGCGCGAAGGCGATCCATCCCGGATACGGATTCCTCTCCGAGCGGGCGTCATTCGCCCGGGCCGTTCGCGACGCCGGCCTCATCTTCGTCGGTCCCCCAGCCGAGGCGATCGCCGCCGTCGGTAACAAGACGGCAGCCAGAACACTGGCCATGGCCCACGACGTGACGGTCGTGCCCGGCACCACGACCCCTCTCACCGGGGCGGCGGAAGCAGCCGGAATCGCCGAGCGCATGGGATATCCGGTGCTCCTCAAGGCCGCGGCCGGCGGCGGCGGCCGCGGCATGCGGGTGGTGCGCACCGAATCGGAGCTCGGCTCCGCTCTCGAGATGGCGCGCCGCGAGGCACGGAGCGCCTTCGGCGACGACGCGATCTATGTCGAGAAGTACATCGTCGGTCCCCGACACGTCGAGATCCAGCTGCTCGGCGATTCACACGGTACGATGCTCTCCCTCGGCGAGCGAGAATGCTCGCTGCAGCGCCGGCATCAGAAGATGATCGAGGAGGCGCCCAGTGTCGCGGTGTCGCCGTCGCTCCGTCAGGCAATGGGAGAGACCGCGGTCCGGGTGGCGCGGGCGGCCGGCTACGTGAACGCGGGCACGTGCGAGTTTCTGTTGGACAGCGATGGAAACTTCTTCTTTCTGGAGATGAACACCCGGCTGCAGGTCGAACATCCCGTAACCGAGCTGGTCACGGGAATCGACCTCGTCGAGTGGCAGCTCCGCATCGCCGCCGGCGAGCGGCTTCCGTTCGCGCAGGAGGAATTGGGTCCGCGCGGCTGGGCGATCGAGTGCCGGATCACCAGTGAGGATCCGGCGAACGACTTTCTTCCGTCGACCGGACGTGTGAGCCACCTGAGCGTTCCCGGCGGGCCCGGCGTGCGGTGGGATGGAGGCATCGCCGTCGGAAGCGACGTCGGCCTGTTCTACGATGCGCTGCTCGCCAAGCTCATCGTGTGGGCTCCGACTCGCGACGCTGCCATTCGGCGCATGCGCCGCGCTCTGCTGGAGCTGACGGTGGAGGGAGTCGAAACGTCGCGCGATTTCCACCTCCGGGTGATGGAGGACGAGGAATTCGGCCGCGGCGAGATCGAGATTCAGTGGCTGGAGCGCAGACTCTCGTCACTCATTCACCGACCCGCACCGGAAGAAGGGATCCGGGTCGCGGCGATCGCGGCCGCGCTTCTCGCGCACGAAGATCGAGCGGGCCGCCTCGCGGGGGGGGGGGGCGGACCGGCCCCGGGACCGGCGAGGGAGCCGGACTCGGAAGGGTGGCGCCGGGTTGCTCGCCGCGACGGGATGCGGGAAGGCTGATGCCGAGAGCTGAATTGACAATTCAGTCCATCGCCGCCGGCGGCGACGGTGTAGCTCGCGCCGAAGCAGACGGGCTCGTGGTGTTCGTCCCGCGCACCGCGCCCGGAGACGTCGTTGTCGCCGACATCACGCCGCGGGGGACGTTCGCTCGCGGACGGTTGCTGGAGTTGCTCACGCCCTCTGCCCAGCGGGTCGAGCCGCGGTGCCCGCACTACGTGAACGATCGCTGCGGTGGGTGCCAGCTTCAGCATCTGGACTACGCAGCGCAGCGCATTGCCAAGTCGCGGATCATCCGCGACGCCCTCGTTCGGATCGGGCGGCGCGACATCGCGATGCCGGGACCCGAGGTCCGGGCGAGCGAGCCGTGGCGCTATCGTCGCAAGCTCACTCTCGCGCTTCGACGCCGCGCCGCCGGCGACGAATGGATCGCCGGATTGCATCCCCACGACGCGCCCGAGCGTGTCTTCGAGCTGCGAGACTGCCTGATCACCGCGGTGGAAGTGTTGTCCGTCTGGAAGGAGATCCTGGCCGCCGCGCGACACCTCCCTCTCGCCCGCGAGCTGCGCGGCGCGGTGCGGCTCGATGGGGAGACCGCGTCCTTCACCGTGAACGGCGGGTCATCGTGGCCGAGCAGTGGGAAGCTCTTTGGCGCGGTGCCTTCCCTCGCGTCGCTCTGGTGGGAACCGGAGAGAGGTCATCGGACGCTGCTGCATGAGCGGCCCAGCGATAGCCCGCCGGGCGCGACGTTTGGACAGGTGAACGCCGGGGTTGCATCGGTCCTCCAGCGGCACGTGCTCGATCGCATCCTCGCCCATCAGCCGAAGACGGTGGTGGACGCGTACGCCGGCGTCGGCGAGATGGCCATCGCTCTCGCCGGGCAGGGAGTGCAGGTGACAACGATCGAGATCGATGCGGACGCCGCGCGCTGGAGCGCGAGCAGATTGCCGGCCGGCTCGCGCTCCCTGCACGGCCGCACCGAGGAGCACCTCCCGACAGCTCTCCCCGCCGACGTCGTAGTGCTCAATCCGCCCCGTGCCGGAGTGCACGCCGACGTGACCTCTGCGTTGGCCGTCGCCGCGGCAACTGTGCGGTGCATCGTTTACGTGAGCTGCAATCCGGCCACGCTCGCGCGCGACCTCGCCCGTCTGTCGGGATGGCGGATCGCCTCACTCGTGGGGTTCGACATGTTTCCGCAGACCGCGCACGTGGAGACCGTGTGCGAGCTCACGAGAGAGGCGGCATGAGGTATGTCGTGACGGTCGGGGAGCGGCGTGTGACCGTAGATCTCGGTCCGGAAGGCGCGACGCTCGATGCCACCACGTCACCGGCGGCGGTCGCGGACGTTGGAGGGATTCCGACCCGTGTGGTGACGATCGGCGGAGAGATTCATCGCGTCGTCGTGCGCCGCCGATTGGGCCGGGGACGCTACGTGCTCTGGATCGACGGTTTCACGTACGAGGTCGAGGCGCTCGACGAGCGCGCGCGCGCGATCCGCGATCTGTCCGGGGCGGCGACGTCGGTGACTGGGCCCGCGAGCCTGCTCGCGCCGATGCCCGGACTGATCGTTCGCGTGCACGTGAGCCCAGGCGATTCGGTGTCCATCGGACAGGCACTCGTGGTGATGGAGGCGATGAAGATGGAGAACGAGCTGCGCGCGACCGCCGCCGGCCGAGTGAAGATCGTTCGCGCCACGGTGGGCGCAGCGGTGGAAAAAGGAGCCACTCTCGTCGAGATGGAGTGAGCGCGAGAAGGCCTCGCTCACATCCGGTGAACAGCGCGCCCGAGCGCCACGGCGCCGACCAGCGTGCTGATCTCCCAGCGACCATCGCGTCCGTCGAGCGGCAGCCGGATCAGCAAATTGTTGTCGGCAACGTTCGGGTTCAGGTTGACCTGGACCTCGGTCCCCTGAACCTGCCAGTGCACGCTTGGCGGTCGATGTACAGCCGCGGCCATGGCGTCGGGGAGAGCGGCGTCGAACGTTCCCTCGCCAGATTGATCCTGGCAGGGCCGCGCCGATGCCGGCGCAGCAAGGAGCGTCAGCGTGAGGCGATGACGAGAGCCGCGAAGTCTCTCCAGAGGAGCACCTCCCTGGGGTCGCACGCTGTCCACCACGAGCTCGAGGCTCTCCTGCACCGCGGCTCCGCCGCAGAGCATGTCGATGGAGGTGACGGTCGGGCTGCGGCAGGCGGTAGCCACGGCGGACACGGTGGCAACCGCGAGGGCGAGGAAGAGCGGGGGTTGGTAACGCCGATCCGTTGACAAGGGTTAACTCCTTTCGTAGCTTACATGTCTGTCACAGAACGCCTAGACAAAATAGCGTCGTCCAACGCGCGCCGGTTTTGGCGCGCCTCCGACCGATCCGCTCACCGATTGCACACGTCAGAATCCATGCGAACGTACACCGCCACACCCAAGGACATCGAGCATCGCTGGTATGTCGTGGACGCCGATGGTCTCGTCCTCGGCCGGCTCGCGACCGAAGTCGCGCGCATCATCCGCGGCAAGCACAAGCCGATGTTCACCCCGCACATGGATACCGGTGACAACGTCATCGTCATCAACGCGTCCAAGGTCCGGGTGACCGGCCGCAAGGCGGAGCAGAAGCGGTACTTCCGTCACACCGGCTACATGGGTCACGAGCGCTTCACCCCCTACGCGTCGATGATGGCGAAGCACCCGGAGCGCGTGATCGAGAAAGCTGTCTACGGCATGCTCCCCAAGAATGCACTTGGCCGGCAAAAGCTGCGCCTCAAGCTGCGCGTCTATCCCGACGCGGACCACCCGCACACGGCGCAACAGCCGATCGTGCTGAACCTCAAGCCGGACAATAACGACTAATGGCGGATGCGGTTACTCACACGATCGGCCGGCGGAAGGAGAGCGTGTGCCGGCTCTATCTCCGGTCAGGCTCGGGAAAATGGGATGTCAACGGGCGGACGCTCGGCGACTACTTTCCGCGACCGTCGCTGGTCTCGGCGATCCAGCAACCGTTCACAGCCACGGATACGCTGGGTCGTTTCGACGTGAAGGCGTCGATTCAGGGAGGCGGGCAGAGCGGCCAGGCAGGCGCACTGCGCCTCGCCGTCGCGCGCGCCCTGGTGGAGATCGATGAGGCACATCGCCGCAAGCTCCGCGATCTCGGGCTGCTGACGCGTGACGCGCGGTCGGTCGAGCGGAAGAAGCCCGGTCGTCCAAAGGCGCGCAAGCGGTTCCAGTTCTCGAAGAGATAGGATCTCGAACTCATGTCTCAGCCGAACCTCGAAAATCTTCTGGAAGCGGGCGTCCACTTCGGGCATCAGACCCGGCGGTGGAACCCGAAGATGCGCCGCTTCATCTTTGCCGAGCGCAGCGGCATCCACATCATCGATCTGCAGAAGACGATGCGCCAGCTGGAGCTGGCGCAGAAGCTCGTGCGCGAGGTGGTGATGCGCGGCGATAGCGTGCTGTTCGTGTGCACGAAACGACAGCTGAAGGCGATCGTTCAGTCCGAGGCCGAGCGGTGCGGCGCGATGTTCGTCACCGAGCGCTGGCTCGGCGGTCTGCTCACCAACTTCCAGACGGTGAAGAAGCAGGTGCGCCGGCTCAAGGACCTGGAGTCCGGCACCGAGGCCGGTGGCGAGTTCGAGAACTACACGAAGAAGGAACAGCTGCTGATGGGCCGCGAGCGCGACAAGCTGGCCAAGTACCTGTCGGGCATCAAGAACATGGGCCGGATCCCCGGCCTGATGTTCGTGATCGACTCCAAGAAGGAGAAGATCGCGGTGACCGAGGCGAACAAGCTCGACATTCCGATCGTGGCGATCGTCGACACCAATGCCGATCCGGATCTGATCACGGTGCCGATCGCCGGGAACGACGATGCCATCCGCTCCGTTGAGCTCATCACGCGGGCCATCGCCGACACGGTCTCCGAGGCCCGCCAGGCAGCCCCGCAGAGGCAGCAGGAAGACGAGGACGGCGAGGGCCAGACGACGTACAGCTCGGATCGCGGCTCGGAGCCGGCCGATGAGGGAGAGAAGCGCCGCCGGCGCCGTCCGCGCCGTCGCCGGGCCAAGCCCGAAGCGATCGCGGCGCGGCTCAAGACCGGCGAGCCGGGGGAAGCGGCTGAGGCCGACACATCGGAAGCAGCCGAGCCGACGGACAGCGGCGACGAGGTCGGCGCCTAGCCGTCACGGCGGAGTGGGGCGCAGTAGTGCCGGGCCCCTGATTGCACTACACTTGCTGCGCCGCCGGTGACCCAACCGGCGGCGTTTGCGTGACAC